>JAZLBS010000017.1:0-93691 GCA_045613805.1 Acutalibacteraceae bacterium | reverse complement strand
GCAGCGGTCAAAATCACAAGCGGTAGCAATAAGTGATTTTGGGAACCGCAAGAGTAGCGCGTGGATGCCAATTCAAATTACATTAAATTTTTATATTTGCGGGTATGGTGGAATTGGCAGACACGCAAGATTTAGGTTCTTGTGCCAACAGGCATGCAGGTTCGACCCCTGTTACCCGCACCAAAAAAAGGCTGGAACTGAAAGGTTTCAGCCTTTTTTCATTTGCTGTATATGATTTAATTGACAATATAATTAAATAATGGTATATTATTTCAGTAAAAAGGAGTGAATATAATGAAAAAATTTGTATCATTAATTTTAGTATTAATGCTTATGCTTTCGTGTGTTCTTTTGACTGCTTCAGGGGCGGAAACTTCTAAAGAGTACCGATACAGTAACCGTTTTAACGCGGCTCTTCTCGGGTTTAATGACCTTTCGCTTATAGCCGAGAAGCATTATGCAATTCCCGGACTTGAATGTACTGTTTTGAACGGTGATGAATTTTGCAATGCAATGACACCTCAGGGTCTTTGTGTAAATGATGATTATATTTTTATTTCTGCTTATTGCGGAATTAAAAGATATAAGGCTGACCTTGAGGAAAACAAAAGCTACGGCAAAAATGAGTATAAGCTTGCCGACGAATCTGAACATAAGGTTCATAATTCGGTGATTTACATTCTTGACCGTGAAACGGGAGCATATCTTAAAACTCTTGTTCTTCCTGATAATAACCATGTTGGCGGTCTCGCTACTGACGGAAATAATCTCTTTATCGCAAAAAGCAGCGATAAACAGGTTAGCATCATTACAAAAGCTCAGATAGCCCTTGCTATGCAGACAAAATCATATACTGTAAAGGCTCGTTATAATTACACTGCTGACTGTGGATGTACAGCTTCTTTTGTAACATATCATAATGACATTTTATGGGTTGGTGTATTTGATGAAAAGAATGACGGTGAGCTTAACGGATTCAGAATAAATAGCAAAATCGATCTTGAAAAGGTTTCGTCAGTTAAAATTCCTCCCAAGGCTAACGGTGCAGCATTTTACGATTATGAAGATGAAACCTGTCTTGTTGTAGGCTCATCATACGGTAGAAAGAATCTTTCAAAGGCTTATCTTTATACCGCAGATTCATACGGTGATGAAAACATGTCTTTGAAAAAGAAGGATGTATATACACTTCCTCCTACGGTTCAGAATTTTGCATTTTACGGTGACAGAGTTTACCATATCTATGAATCAGCTGCGACCTGTTATAGTCAGGTTGAATCCTTCCTTGAAGTAAAATCTACATCATTTCCGATAGATCGCATTTGTATCGGTCAGGCAGATAATTTGTTCAGTTGGCACAGTGAAAATCTTTTCCTCGCACGCATTTCAGCTTTTGTAAGAGCGGTAAAAACAGTAGTCGAAAATATTTTTTAAACGTCAGAAACGGAGAGGGTTCTAATGAACTTTCTTCGTTTCTTTTTTTTGTCGTTGTTAAATAAATATGCAAAAATATATTGACAAATCTAACAAACAATGTATAATAATTAGAAAATATACATTTAATATGTATAAAATTGTAAAAGAGGTAATTTATGGCAAAGGCATTTATTGATGGACAGGCAGGAACAACAGGTCTTCAGCTTAAAGAAAAACTACTGAAGCATCCTTATGTTGATTTGCTTGAAATAGAAGAAAGTAAAAGAAAGGATTCTGTAGAAAGACAGAAGCTGATGAACGAAAGTGATGTTGTCTTTCTGTGTCTTCCTGATGAAGCGGCAAAAGAAGCGGTTAAACTCGTTACTAATCCTGAAACCGTTGTAATTGACGCGAGCACAGCTCACAGAACTGCTGATGGCTGGACCTACGGATTTCCTGAACTTTCCGATAAGCATTATGAAAATATTAAAAATTCGAAAAGGATAGCTAATCCGGGATGTCATGCTACAGGTTTTATTTCTATTGTTTATCCGTTGGTATGTGAAGGTATAATCTCAGCTGATTATCCTATAACCTGTCACAGTATAACAGGCTACAGTGGTGGCGGAAATAAAATGATTGCTGACTATGAAAATCCCGAGAGGAAAGAGGAATTAGGAACACCGCGTCAGTACGCTCTTACACAGGCACATAAGCATCTTCCTGAAATGAAGACTGTGACGGGCCTTTCTGATTATCCTGTTTTCGCACCGATAGTCAGTGATTATTACTGCGGTATGGCTGTGACTGTTCCTTTGTTTACCAAGTTGTTCAATAATGAAATGACAGTTAGCACTCTTTACGATTTTTACAGTGAATTTTATAAAAACAGTACCTTTATTTCGGTTCATAAAGCGGAAACAGCTATGCTTTCTCCGGTAGGCCTTGAGGGAACAAATAAAATGAAAATCTATCTTTGCGGAAATGATGAACGAATAACTGTCACATCGGTTTTCGATAATTTAGGAAAGGGCGCATCTTCGGCGGCGATTGAGAATATGAACATAGCTCTCGGCTTTCCGATAGAAGCAGCGCTTATTTAACGGAGGTATTATTGTGGAATTTATAAATGGCGGCGTTACGGCAGCAAAAGGCTTTACAGCTTCAGGTATTCACTGCGGTATAAGAAAAAATCAGACTAAGAAGGATCTTGCTATGATTAAAAGCGAGATCAGATGTCCCGCAGCAGCGGTATACACTCAGAACAAGGTTTACGGAGCACCTATTACCGTGACCAGAGAAAATATCAAGGATGGTATGGCACAGGCTGTTATTGTTAACAGCGGAAACGCCAATACCTGTAATCACGACGGTGTTGAGAAAGCGGAGCTTATGTGTAAAATAGCTTCCGATAGTCTTATAGTCGATAAAAGTGATATTATTGTTGCTTCTACCGGCGTTATAGGTATGAGTCTTGATGTTACACCTATCGCTGCGTCAGCTGATAATCTTGCTTCACAGATGACAGCACAAGGAGGTCACGATGCGGCTGAGGCTATCATGACTACTGATACTGTTCCTAAAGAGTGTGCGGTTACTTTCAAACTTGACGGAAAAGAGGTTACTCTCGGTGCATGTTGTAAGGGCTCAGGTATGATTCATCCGAATATGGCGACAATGCTTTGTTTTATGACTACTGACTGTTTAATTACGTCTGAAATGTTACAGAAGGCACTTTCTGAAACGGTTAAGGATACATTCAATATGATTTCGGTTGACGGTGATACATCTACAAATGATATGGTTTGTATTATGGCAAACGGATTTGCCGAAAATAAAATCATTGACTGTGAAAACGAAGCGTATCTCTCCTTTAAAGAGGCATTAAAGACTGTTTCCGTCAAATTGTCACGTCTTATTGCGGGAGACGGTGAGGGTGCACAGAGACTGCTTGAATGTAATGTTACTTCCTGCTGTGATGAAGCTACTGCAAAGAAAATTGCTAAGAGTATCATCTGTTCATCTCTTGTAAAAACAGCTATGTTCGGTGCCGATGCAAACTGGGGCAGAATTTTATGTGCCATTGGATATACTGAAGGCGATTTTTCCGTCGATAAGATTGATGTTTATCTCTCGTCTTGCAAGGGTAAGGTAAAGGTTTGTGAAAATGGCTTCGGCATAGAGTTTTCCGAGGAAAAGGCCAAAGAAATTCTTCTCGAGGATGAGATTATTCTTGATATTGAAATGAATCAGGGAGATTATTCGGCAACTGCATGGGGCTGTGATCTTACTTATGATTATGTGAAAATTAATGGTGACTACCGTACCTGAGGTGAGAAAATGGAATTCAATGACGCAACAAGGGCAAAAATTCTGACGGATGCCCTTCCTTATATTCAGAAATATTACGGCAAAACCGTTGTAATAAAATATGGCGGTAACGCTATGATTAATCCCGAGCTTAAAAAGGCCGTGATGAGTGATATTATTCTTCTTTCTCTCGTTGGAGTCAAGATTGTTCTTGTTCACGGTGGTGGTCCTGAAATAAGCGGAATGCTTACTAAACTCGGAATAGAATCAAAATTCGTCGGCGGACTTCGTTACACGGATGCAGATACTGCTGAGGTTGTGCAAATGGTGCTTGCGGGTAAAACAAATAAAGACCTTGTTTCTCTGATTGGCGTATGCGGAGGTAAAGCTATAGGTCTTTGTGGTATTGACGGCGGAATGATTAAAGCAGAAAAACTTACAGATGACAATTTTGATTACGGTTATGTCGGTAAGATTGTTTCCGTGGATCCGAAGCCTATCATCAAGGTTATGCAAGAGGATTATATTCCTGTTATCGCTACGGTAGGAATCGACAGTGATGGACAGGTATACAATATCAATGCTGATACAGCGGCAGCCGAAATTGCTGCAGCGCTCGGAGCGGAGAATATTATCACTCTTTCTGATATCCCTGGTCTGCTTCGCGATGTTAATGATAAAAATTCACTTATACCTGAAATTCACATTGATGAAATAGACAACCTTATTGAGTCGGGAATAATTTCGGGAGGTATGATACCGAAAATCAAAAGCTGTGAAAAGGCAATTCGTTCCGGTGTAAAAAAGGCAGTCATGATCGACGGAAGAATCCCTCATTCTATTATTATTGAAATGTTTTCTAAAGAGGGTATTGGAACTCTTATGCAAGGATGTGAAACAGATGAGTAATTTTGATATAATAAAAGAATCCGATCAAAGCTATGTTGCCGGAACATACGGAAGATTTCCCGTTGCGATTGAATCGGGGAAAAATGCCACTTGTGTTGATTTTGACGGCAAGGAATATGTTGATTTTTCAAGCGGAATAGGTGTAAATTCGCTCGGATTTTGTGATGAAGGGTGGATTAATACTGTTACAAGTCAGCTTAACACCTTGCAGCATATTTCAAATCTCTATTATACAAAGCCTTGTATTGATGCTGCAAAGCTGCTTTGTCAAAGAACAGGCATGAAAAAGGTTTTCTTTTCCAACAGTGGTGCAGAAAGTAATGAAGGGGCAATAAAATGCGCGAGAAAATACAGCTTCGATAAATACGGACCTAACAGAAACAAAGTGATAACTCTTGTCAATTCTTTTCATGGAAGAACTGTAACGACTCTTTCTGCTACGGGACAAGATGTGTTTCATAAATATTTCTTTCCGTTTACAGAGGGTTTTGAATTTGTTGGAGCGAATGATGCACAAGAGCTCAGACAAGCTCTTGACGGTACTGTTTGTGCCGTAATGGTGGAGCTTATTCAGGGTGAAGGTGGTGTTATGCCTCTTTGCAAGGAATATGTAAAAGAGGTAGAACAAATCTGCGCTGATTATGACCTTATCTTTATCGTTGATGAGGTGCAAACCGGCGTCGGAAGAACAGGTGAGCTTTTTGCTTTTCAGCACTATGGCGTGAATCCTGATATTGTTACAACTGCAAAGGGAATTGGAGGAGGACTGCCTTTGGGTTGTATTCTATTTGGCGAAAAAACTGAATCTGTTTTCTCAGCCGGAGACCATGCTACAACTTTTGGAGGAAACCCGGTTGCCACAGCCGGAGCAGCATATATACTAAGCCGAATTGATGCCGAATTTTTATCAGAAGTCAAGGAAAAAGGGGAGTATATACGTACTAAAATTCTATCTATGCCACATGTCGAGGGTATTGACGGATTAGGACTTATGCATGGTGTACGTCTTGATAATAGTGTTAAGAGTACAGATATAGTAAAAAAAGCAATTGAAAAAGGCGCCCTTCTTCTTACGGCGAAAGCTAAGGTAAGGCTCTTGCCTCCGCTTACAATTTCTTATTCTGAAATAGATAAAGGGCTTGCTGCTATGGAAGAAGCTTTAAAAGAATTATGATTATTTGCCGCAGTTTTTCTGCGGCATTAATTTTTGTAGGCATTAATTTCTCTGTTGCCAAAGATAACTAAATGTGGTATTATGAAAAAAATGCTATTTGGAGAATCTTATGAAAAGAATTAAAATGGATAAAAAAACGTTAAAACGTATGGCTATTATGGCGGGCGAGGTCTTTACTGTTGATCCTGTTCACAAATATGCTTCTGCTTTCCCCGGGATAAGAAAAAGATTTATTTATCATTTTATGACGGAAAGATTATCTGCATCTAACGGCAAGGATATTATTTATCTTGATGAAGAAAAGAGAGGCATGTGCATATGGAGGGATGCAAAAGATGATTATACGGTTCTTGACTTTCTCAAATGTCCGCATTGGATATTTCTTCTGATTTATTGGGTTCCAACTCTGCGTGCCCTTTTCGTGTATTCGAAGCGTGATTTGAGTGTTTTTCCGGATAATACACTTCTTATTGAACCTGTTTTTGTCGGCAAGGATTTTCAGGGGAAGGGCATTGCTTCTTCACTTATAAAGCAAGGTATATCTGATCTCGTTCCGCTGGGGTACAATCTTGGCCTTGAAACGCAGAATCCCGATAATGTTAATCTCTACAAGAAGCTCGGCTTTGAGATAATTTCAGAGCAGACCCTGATCAAGGATAAGATTTTCAATTATTCTATGATTTATAAAGCAAAGGAATAATATAATTGTAATAATAAGCAGCGGAGGTTACAAATGAACAAGATAAAAAGCTTCGTAAAAAGTGAATATTATGAGTTAAGATATGAACTGTCTTCTGTGGAATACATAATGTGGTGGTTGCTTCGTGCAATGCAGATATTTGTTCTTGTAAGGCTTATTTTAAAAGATCCCGCCAATAATAATGTTCTGCTTCTTTCTCTTAATCTTCTTGCAACCTTTACCGTTCCTTTGGTAAGACTTCTTCTTTTTCCGAAAAATCTCTTTAAAAAGCTTACATTTCACAGTCAGACATGGCTGAATGTGATGATATTTTTCGGTTCATTCCTGGCTCAGGGTCTTGAATGGAATCATAAAATAACGAGTTGGGATAAGATTCTGCACCTTATGGCAGGTGCGGTGATTGTTTTTATAGGTGACGGCGTTGTCGGAATGCTTCTTGATAAAAGAGACAGAATTTCTCCGGCTTTCCGTACATATGCAAGTGTCGGATTTTCTTTTATCGCCATCGTATTATGGGAATTATTCGAATTTTTTGCTGATTATTATCTTCCTGATTCATCAAATCAAGCTTATAACATCAGTCCCGATCGTGACCCTTTCTTTTTCAAAATATTCGGATACGGTGTACAGAATGAAAACCAGTGGGCTGTTTTTGATACTAATGTAGACATGCTCTGTGCTGTTATAGGCATTATACCTGCCGCTATTCTTCTTTGGCTCCGATACAGAAGAAAAGAATCAATCAGGATAGAGACGGAAAAGATTTTTAACGATAGAAACATTATTATCTGAATTATACCGCGCATCTTTGAAGTTGCGTGGTATAATTTTTTCGTAATAAATATTTTAAAAACAGTTGATTTTTCTATTGCGTTCGTGTATAATACATAAAGCACTTCGGGGTGTGGCGAAGTTTGGTATCGCGCTTGGTTCGGGACCAAGAGGCCATGGGTTCAAGTCCCGTCACTCCGACCATATTGAGTATTCATAAGGGATTTGACCTGTGAATACTCAATTTTTTTGCTTAAAATAGAGTTTTGTATGTAAATTAATAGTTTTATGTATCGTCACATTCCTCTCGGAGTGCGACTTTTTGTTTCGGTTATATTCATACGAGCTTTAGGGCAGTCCCTAACAAGTGGGATTTGTATGCCAAATTCAATGCTTGCTAAGACTTATGACACGTATTTTTTCGGTTGATTTGCTAAAGCATTTTTTCGCTTCCATTACTTAAAAATTTTGCATTTAAAAATCCTCGTACTGAAACTTAAAGTACAAGGATATGTAATTTGAAATACAAGATGTTAATGTGATATACTTTTTGCAACCGATGAGATGCGATTAATGACCGATTAAATAAAAACCAACATTTCCTCTTTTATATTTGCTATGATGGTACTGCAAAAGAAAAGGAGGCTAACACTGATGCAAGAAATAAAAACAGTCGGGCTTGTCAAGAAGTATAAAAATCTGACTGCAGTGGATAAGCTCAATTTAGAAATACATCAAGGTGAACTGTTTTCTTTGTTAGGGGTTAACGGTGCAGGGAAAACCACAACAATAAAAATGTTAACCTGCATAACAAAACCAACGGACGGCGATGCGTTCGTAGGAGGCTACAGTGTAACTAAGCAGTCAGAACAGGTAAAGCAGTTGATTGGTGTATCGCCTCAGGAAACTGCAGTAGCACCGAATCTTTCAGTTAAAGAAAACCTTGAATTGATATGTGGCATCCACGGATTTTCAAAAGAAAAAACCAAAATAAGAATCAAGGAGCTTTCTGAGCAATTTACTTTGGATGCTGTTTTAAGGAGAAAAGCAGGCAAGCTGTCGGGCGGATGGCAACGCCGTATAAGTATTGCGATGTCACTCATTAGTGAACCGAAAATTTTGTTTTTGGATGAGCCTACTCTTGGTTTGGATGTCATTGCACGACATGAGCTTTGGGATATGATTCACTCTTTGAAGGGAAAAGCAACCATTATCCTTACAACACATTATATGGAAGAAGCAGAAGCACTTTCTGACCGCATAGGTGTTATGAAGGACGGCAATATTCTTGCTGTAGGAACTGCAGAAGAATTAAAGGCAAAGACAGGTACAAAGGATTTTGAATCAGCCTTCGTTTCTATCGTTAAGGAGGGTGCGTTATGAGAATGTTGACCTTTGCCAAAAGGTGCTCAAAAGAGATTTTACGTGACCCGATAAACCTTGCCTTCGGCTTAGGCTTTCCTTTAGTTTTATTGCTTCTTCTAAGTAGTCTGCAGGCAAATATTCCGGCTGACCTATTTGAAATCGACACACTTACACCGGGTATCACCATATTCGGTCTGTCATTTATGACACTTTTCTCTGCAACGCTGATTGCCAAAGACCGTGAAAGTGCATTTTTGCAGAGATTATACACTACACCGCTCAGCGGCTTTGATTTTATCCTTGGTTATATGCTGCCGCTTTTACCAATTGCTATCGGGCAGACAGTTATTTGTTATCTGTTTGCGATTCCTTTGGGATTGACAGTGAGCATAAACATTATTTATGCTATAATAGGTATAATACCTTTGGCTGTTTTCAACATTGCGTTAGGGCTTTTGTGCGGCAGTTTGTTCGGTGTTAAACAGGTCGGTGGCTTATGCGGTGCGTTGCTTACTAATCTATCTGCGTGGCTTTCGGGAGTGTGGTTTGATTTGAAGCTTGTGGGTGGTTTTTTCGAAAAAATTGCGAATGTGCTACCGTTTGTTCACGCAGCAGAAATGGAAAAATCATTGTTCAACGGTAACTTTGAGCTTGCCATAACTCACGCTATGCCCATTATTCTCTACAGTATATTTATAACTGCGGTTGCTGTGCTTTGTTTCCTCAGACAAATGAAAAAACAATAAGGATTTGATGCGATGAAATACAAACTCATTATAGATAAAGATGCAGACGAAGAGATAATTGCAAAGGTTCACGCTCCTTCTTCTCTTACTGAGCAGATAGAAAATCTTGTCTGTAGCTTTTCCGGTGCTGAAAGCATTATGGGGTACAATGATGACGAGATGAGAAAGCTCTTATTCTCTGAAATAGAGTGTATTACTGTAATTGATAAGAAAGTAATAGCTGTTGATACGAAGGGAAAACACTACCGTATTCAGGACAGGCTTCGTGAACTGGAGAGCATTCTGCCTTCTTATTTTATACGCATCAACAAATCTACCATTGCCAACGAACACCGCATTGAGCGTTTTGTCGCTGTGTTCAACGGCGGTGTGGATGCAGTATTCAGATGCGGGTACCGTGAGTATGTTTCAAGGCGTTGCTTTTCACAAATAAGAAGGAGGTATGAAGGAATATGAAAAGATTTATTACGGAGTTTTTTCGTCGCGGTCTGATTGCTTGCGGTTTTGGTCCGATTGTTCTTGCTGTTTTATATCTGATTCTAAATTATAAAGGTCTGATAGATACATTAACTGTCAATCAGGTCTGTACAGGGATTTTTTCAATATCTGCACTTGCCTTTATAGCAGGCGGTATGAATGCTGTTTATCAGATAGAACGCTTACCCTTAATGGTGGCAATTCTGATTCACGGTATTATCTTATATTTCAGCTATTTAGGTGCTTATCTGCTTAATGATTGGATTGAGTGGGGCACAACACCGATTTTGGTTTTCTCAGGTATTTTTGTTGTGGGTTATTTGGCAGTTTGGGCAATTATTTATTGCGTAACTAAACGAAATACTAAAAAGCTTAACGAAATGCTGAAAGAAAAACAGCAAAATATAGCTTAACATTTGAATTTCATTGTGAAAATCATTAACTTTTGTCCTGCGATTTTTCTTATTATAAAGAATATAACTATAATTTTTTGTTAACTTATAAAATTTAATTTATTGAACTTGATTTATTTGAATTTAAGAGTATAATATTTATAAGAAAATATGAAGGAAAGAGGAATTTTCAAATGAATAGTAACGTTACAATTTTTGACCACCCCTTGATTCAGCACAAGCTTTCAATTCTTCGCAATAAGGAAACAAGCTCCAAGGATTTCAGAGCTCTTGTTTCGGAAATTGCTACACTTATGGCTTATGAAGCTACCCGTGATTTGCCGTTGGAGGAAATTGAAATTGAAACTCCTATATGCAAGATGAAAGCCAAGCATATATGCGGCAAAAAGCTTGCAATTGTTCCTATTCTCCGCGCAGGACTCGGAATGGTTGAGGGTGTCAGCTCGCTCGTACCTTCTGCCAGAATCGGTCATATCGGTCTTTACAGAGACGAAGAAACACTTACTCCTGTTGAATATTACTGCAAGCTTCCTAAGGATATAAGCGAAAGAGATGTTATAGTTGTCGATCCTATGCTTGCAACAGGCGGTTCCGGAATTGATGCGGTATCACAGATAAAATTAAGAAATCCACGTTCCATTAAGTTTATGTGTATTATTGCAGCTCCTGAAGGAATTGAAGCTTTTACAGTTGCTCATCCCGATGTAAAGATTTATTGTGCTGCTCTTGATGAAAAGCTTAATGAAAAGGGTTATATAGTTCCCGGTCTCGGTGATGCGGGAGACAGAATTTTCGGTACAAAATAATTTATGTGAGCGTACTTATGTACGCTCTTTTTTTGCGCTTAAAGACTTTGTGATTGCTGATATGTAATGTTCAACCGTTGACATTGTTCTTGAAATTATGATATAATTTATTGGAATTTTTTGAACTGTTAAGTTGATTATATTACTCTTTTGTATGAGTGATATAGTTTTATTTATGCTATAACAAGCTACATAAATATTACGTTTAAGAGATTTGATTGATAAGTAGACTGTATGTTAAGACTTGTTTTGATTAAAAATAATGCTGAAGCTGAAAGAGGGAGGTTTTGTAATGGACTGTTTTAAATTAGTTGCACCGTATCAACCTACGGGTGACCAGCCACAGGCGATTGATAAGCTCGTTGAAGGTGTAAAAAAAGGCTATAGTGAGCAAACTCTGATGGGTGTTACGGGTTCAGGCAAAACCTTTACAATGGCAAATATTATAGCAAAGCTGAACAGACCTGCTCTTGTGCTGGCGCATAATAAAACTCTTGCCGGTCAGCTTTGCAGTGAATTTAAGGAATTCTTTCCTGAGAATGCTGTTGAATATTTTGTATCATATTACGATTATTATCAGCCTGAAGCATATATTCCTACAACAGAAACTTATATTGAAAAAGATTCGGCAATAAACGATGAAATTGATAAGCTTCGACATTCCGCTACATCAGCTCTTTCTGAAAGACGTGATGTGATAATTGTTGCGAGTGTATCTTGCATCTATACCCTTGGTAACCCTATTGATTACCGTAATATGGTAATTTCTCTGCGTGTCGGTATGGAGAAGAGCAGGGAAGAACTTATTGACAAGCTTGTAGAAATTCAGTATGACAGAAACGACATTAATTTTGTTAGAAACAAATTCCGTGTGCGTGGAGATGTGGTTGAAATATATCCTGTATACACATCAGATACAGCTATAAGGGTCGAATTTTTCGGAGATGAGATTGACCGTATTTCTGAGATCAATCCTCTTACGGGAGAGGTAAAAAACAACGTGTCACATGTTGCGATTTACCCGGCATCACATTATGTTGTTGCACCAGATAAGCTTGAGAAGGCACTGGATGATATAAAAAATGAAATGGAAGACAGAGTAGTTGAGTTTACAAAAGCAGGCAAGCTTCTTGAAGCGGAAAGAATCAGACAAAGGACACTCTATGACCTTGAAATGCTCAGAGAAACCGGCTTTTGTAAAGGTATAGAAAATTATTCAAGAATAATGTCAGACCGCCCTGCAGGAGCGGCACCCTTTACATTACTTAACTATTTTCCAGATGATTTTATCCTTTTTGTTGATGAGTCGCATGTTATGCTTCCTCAGGTAAGAGCTATGTACGGCGGTGACAGGTCAAGAAAAGAGTCTCTTATTGAATATGGCTTCAGATTACCGTCGGCATATGATAACCGACCTTTGAAATTCGATGAATTTTATGATATGGTCGGGCAGAAAATATTTGTAAGTGCTACACCGGGCAGTTTTGAAAAAGAAAAGAGCAGTCAGATTGTCGAGCAGATAATCAGGCCTACGGGACTTCTGGACCCTCTTATAAGTGTCAGACCTACAGACGGACAGATAGACGATATTGTCAGTGAAATCAATATACGTATACAAAGAAAAGAAAGAGTTCTGATAACTACACTTACCAAAAAGATGGCAGAATCTCTTACTGACTATCTTGATAACTTCGGTATAAAAGTCAGATATATGCATTATGATGTTGATACAATGGAAAGAATGGAAATTATCCGTGATTTACGACTCGGTGAATTTGATGTTCTTGTCGGTATTAATCTTCTTCGTGAAGGTCTTGATTTACCGGAGGTTTCTCTCGTTGTTATTCTTGATGCTGATAAAGAAGGCTTTCTTCGTTCCGAAACCTCGCTGATACAGACTATAGGCAGAGCTGCTCGAAATGCCGGCGGTGAAGTGATAATGTACGCTGACAGGATAACACCTTCTATGCGTTTTGCAATCGATGAAACAAAAAGACGCCGTGAAATACAGAATCAGTACAACGTCGAAAATGGTATAGTACCGAAAACAATTGTCAAGCAGGTTCGTGATGTTATTGAAATTTCCGAAAAGAAGGTTGATACTGATAAAGCATTCTCGAGGCTTTCTCGCTCTGAAAAAGAGAAGGTTATAAAGCAGCTTACAAATGAAATGAAGGAAGCTGCTAAAATTCTTGAATTCGAACATGCTGCCTTTTTGCGTGATAAAATTGAAAAGTTTAAAAGTATGATGAAATAAGAGGTATTTATGTCACAGAAAAACATTGTAATAAAAGGAGCAAGAGAGCATAATCTGAAAAATGTTGATTTGACCTTGCCGAGAGATAAATTTATTGTTTTCACAGGACTTTCCGGTTCAGGAAAATCCTCTCTTGCTTTTGATACTGTTTATGCAGAAGGTCAGAGAAGATATGTAGAATCACTCTCTTCGTACGCAAGACAATTTTTGGGTCAGATGGATAAGCCTGATGTTGACTATATCGAAGGTCTTTCACCGGCTATCTCAATTGACCAGAAAACCACCTCGAAAAATCCTCGTTCAACCGTAGGTACAATAACCGAGATTTATGATTATCTTCGTCTTTTGTATGCAAGGGTAGGTGTTCCTCACTGTACTGTTTGCGGAAAAGAAATTAAGCAGCAGACGGTTGATCAGATTGTTGAAAAAGTTCTTGATTTACCCGAAGGTACAAAAATTCAGTTGATGGCTCCGATTGTAAGAGGAAGAAAAGGGGAGTATGTCAAAGAGCTTGAGGGTATACGAAAATCGGGATTTGTCCGTGTAAGAATTGATTCAATAGTTTACGATCTTTCAGAGAAAATTAAAATTGATAAAAACAAAAAGCATAATATAGAAGTAATTGTTGACCGTCTTGTTGTAAAGGAAAGCATCAAATCAAGACTTGCCGATTCAATAGAAACCGCAACAAAGCTTGCAGAAGGTTTGCTTGTTGTTGATATTATCGGTGATAAAGAGATAATGTATTCTCTTAATTACGCTTGCCCTGAACACGGAGTTAGCTTTGGGGAGATAACTCCAAGAATGTTCTCTTTCAACAATCCCTTCGGCTCTTGCAAAAAATGCTCGGGTCTTGGTGTTTTTATGGAGGTTTCTCCGTCTATGATTATTCCTGACAGAAAGCTTTCTATACGTCAGGGGGCTATAAAAGCGGCTGGTTGGCAGTGTAAGGATGAAAATTCCATTTCGGCAATGTATTATAATGCTTTGGGCAAAAAGTACGGCTTTGATCTTGATACACCGATTGAGGATTTATCCTATGATGCCTTTGAGGCTTTGCTTTACGGAACTAAGGGTGAAAAGCTTAAAATGGAAAGAACCACAAGCTACGGAAGCGGAACATATTTTGCCGAGTTCGAGGGGATAATTAATAATGTTCAGCGCAGATATAACGAGTCATCTTCTGAAGCATCAAAAAAAGAAATTGAATCTCTCATGACGATTTCCGAATGTAAAGAATGTGGAGGAGCAAGACTCAACAAGGAAGCTCTTAGTGTTACTGTTGACGGAAAAAACATACATGAGGTTTGCTCCTTATCTATTGTGGATTCGTTATCTTTTATAAAGGCTCTTCCGGATAAAATGAATGACAGGGAAAAGACTATTACTAATCTTATAATCAAGGAGATTGACGAAAGACTTTCCTTCCTGAACAGTGTCGGACTAAGCTATCTTACTCTTGCCCGTCAGTCGGGCACTCTTTCCGGCGGTGAAAGCCAGAGAATAAGACTTGCTACGCAGATCGGTTCTTCTTTGGTCGGAGTTCTTTATATTCTTGATGAACCGAGTATCGGTCTTCATCAGAGGGACAACAGTAAGCTCATAAAAACGCTTAAGCACCTTCGTGATATAGGTAATACCCTTATTGTTGTTGAGCACGATGAAGATACAATGCTTGAAGCAGATTATATTGTTGATGTTGGCCCGGGTGCAGGTATTCACGGTGGAAATATTGTAGCTTACGGAACGGTCGATGATATTCTTAAGTGCGAGAATTCAATTACAGGACAGTATTTAAGCGGAAAAAAAGTAATTCCTGTTCCTGAGGAAAGAAGAAAAGGAAACGGAAAAACACTTAAGGTAATCGGTGCGACCCAAAATAATCTTAAGGATATAGATGTTGAAATACCGTTGGGTGAGCTTGTATGTGTAACGGGTGTTTCTGGCTCGGGCAAGTCCTCTCTTGTTAACGAGATTCTTAATAAGCATCTTTCTAACGAGCTCAACGGTGCAAAGCTTGTACCGGGTAAATTCAGAAAGATGCTCGGAACAGAAAATCTCGACAAGGTTATAAACATCGATCAGTCACCAATCGGCAGAACTCCACGTTCAAATCCGGCCACATATACTGGTGTATTTACTGATATCCGTGAGCTTTTTGCTGCAACAACAGATGCGAAGGCAAAGGGTTATACAGCGGGCAGATTTTCGTTTAACACCAAGGGCGGACGCTGTGAGGCCTGTGAGGGTGACGGCATTGTTAAAATTGAAATGCATTTTCTTGCTGATGTTTATGTCCCTTGTGAGGTCTGTAAAGGCAAGAGATACAATTCTGAAACTCTTAATGTTAAGTATAAAGGAAAATCCATACATGATGTTCTTGAAATGACAATAGAAGAGGGTATGGTTTTCTTTGAGAATATTCCTAAAATATATAAGAAGTTGAAAACCTTGTATGATGTAGGACTCGGATATGTCAAAATAGGCCAGCCGGCTACGACTCTTTCGGGTGGTGAAGCTCAGAGAGTCAAGCTTTCAACAGAGCTTTCAAGACCTGCAACAGGTAAGACTGTTTACATTTTAGATGAACCTACAACGGGGCTTCACACTGCGGATGTTCACCGCCTTATAACTGTATTGCAGACGCTGGTTGACAAGGGAAACAGTGTTATCGTTATTGAGCATAATCTTGATGTGATTAAATCAGCGGATTATGTCATTGATCTCGGTCCTGAAGGGGGAAGCGGCGGAGGTACTGTTATTGCTACAGGAACTCCAGAAGAAGTTGCTATGAATGAAAATTCCTTTACTGGCATGTATCTCAGGAAGCATCTGAAATTTAAATAAATTGTTAATTAGAATAAGGGCAAGTGTTTTTAACTTGCCTTTGTTTTTTTTATGTGTTATAATTCAAAAGTTAAATGCACATATAATGTGTATTTTAGTAAAAATATACATATTGAAAGGAAACGGAAAACATGAAAGTAAATGAAAGTTTACACAAGCTGTTCGGTACAACGCCGGGCAAGGGTGTTCAGCCGAAGGAAGCTGTAGCTTACGGTGTTGCGGGCTTCGGTCAGAACTTTATATGTACCATAATCGGTTCATATCTTACAGTATTTATGACTGACGCACTTCTTTTTGGTGCTGAAGGCGTAAAGGTCGGTGCTATGGAAGGTGCAATTGCGGTTGCGTTCCTTATGCTCGGTACAAGAGTTTTTGATGCATTCAACGATCCTATTATGGGTTCAATCGTTGACAAAACAAGAACAAAGTGGGGTAAATGCCGTCCCTACCTTAAATGGATGGCTATTCCTATTGCAATCTGCACAATTCTTTGCTTCCTTCCCATTTATCAGGCAAAGACAATGTGGACCTTTGTGATGATTGCGGTTCTTTACGTTATCTGGTCAGTTGCATATACAGTTGCTGACGTTCCCTATTGGGGTCTTGCTACCTGTCTTACAAACGATACTACTGTCAGAGGTAACATTCTTACCGTAGTACGTCTTGTCTGTACTGTAGGTGCAGGTATTGTTACAGTAGGTGTTCCCATTATCACAAATGCCGTAACTGCTAAGTTCAAGTATACTGCAGATGATATCTCACTTATTATGACTGATAAAGCTGAGCAGATTGCAGCAATCGTTGCCAATCAGGGTAAAACAGCTGAAGAAGCTGCAAGTACCTTTATCGGCACAGTTATGAACAGTAGTGTGCAGGCAAATGCTGACACTCTCAAATGGACATATTTCATTTGTGCGGTTGTTTTTGTTGTTGCTGCAGTTCCCATGTTCTTCTACGGTTTCAAGAATACAAAGGAGCATATTACTGCTGACTACGATGAGGTTCCTTCATTCGGTCACAACCTTAAGCTTCTCTTTAAAAACAAAGAGCTTCTTCTTATTGTTCTTTCAGGTATTCTCGGCGGTGCAAGAATGGTTTACTCATACACAGGCGGTCTTTATTTCGCAAAGTATGTTCTTAAAAACGAAGGTCTGTACGGTATCATAACACTTCTTGTTATTCCCGGCGGTCTTGTTGCCTCTGTTCTTGTTCCCTGGCTTACAAAGAAATTTACAAAGAAATACACATATATTCTTGTTCACTTGTTTGGTGGCGTTGTAATGGCTGTTATGTACTTTGTAGGATATGATGCACCGTGGAAGCTTATTGTTTCCGCTGTCGGTCTTGTTCTTCTCGGTATTCCTCAGGGTGTTAATAATATTATGAGCTATGCTATGATCGGAGACACTGTCGATTATCTTGAATGGAAGACAGGTGAAAGAGGCGAGGGTATCTGCTTTGCAATGCAGACTCTCATCAATAAGATTGGTATGGCTGTCGGCGCATTCATCGGTGTTATGTCAATGAGCATTGCCGGTATTGATGCTGCTACAGGTCATGTTGCTAACCCCGATAAGCTTTGGAATGTTCTTATCCTTTCAGGTGTTATCAGTATGTTTGCTTGTGCCGTTCCGATGTTCTTCTATACTCTTACTGAAAAGAGGCAGAGAGAAATCGTTGCTGAAATCGAAGCAAAAAAAGCTGCTAAATCAAAATAATTATATTTTAATTTTAGAGGGCTGTCTGAAAAAAGACAGCCCTTTTTAAAATGCTTATTTTGACACTGTTTTGTCTTCTTGAAAGCAATAACACAAAAGAGTATTTATTTATCATAAAAACGTTAATCTGTGCGTTTATAATCAAATTACGGGTATAGTCATAATTATAAAAAAACAAAAAGCTTGAAATTCATGTGAATTTCAAGCTTAATATTTTTAAAATTAATAACCTATTGCGTTTCCGAGCATGAGAAGACCGATGCTAACAATAAATGCAGAGAGGAAAAGCTTCCAGGAGATCCTTATATATTTGAAATATGAAATATTGATTATGCCTAAGGCTATAATCAGAAGTCCGTTGGTCGGGAAAAGAACATTGCATAATCCGTCACTAAGGCAGAATGCAACAATAAGGTTTTGTCTGCCTATTGAAAGCATATCTACGAGCGGAATAAGTATAGGCATAAGCAGGAAGGCTTTGGCCGAACCGCTTCCTATAAAAAATTCAAATATACATATGACAAAGAAAACAATGACGATTGAAATATAGGGATTTATTCCCTTTATAAGATTGTAGACCCAATAAAGTAGTGTGTCAATTATCATGCCTTGTTTTAGTATATATGTAACGCAGATAATAAATATAATAACAGGGGCAACAGGCAATATTGTTTTTGCACCGGAAATAAAACCTGAAATAAGCTCTTTTCCTTTTATACCTGATATGTAACCGGCTCTTAGACCTCCGGCAGTAAAGAAAATTGCCATAGAGACAAGGGGAAGATAGCCTACAATATCAGAAATGCTTCTGTCTTCAATGAATGTATTGGCAACAAGACAAATTACAGTTATGACCAGCACAGCAAGCAATGCCTTTATAAATGCAGATGAAGCTTTTTTCATCATAGGGTTACTCAGTGCTTTTTCGGTTTCTGCCTTGTTAAGAAAACGTTCTCTTAATTCTTTGTCGCTTTCATAGCAAAGAGAGCTTTCCGGATTTTTTTCGACCCTTTTTGCGTAACGGACAAGAAAGAATGTCAGAACAGAGTATATAACCGCAAAGACAAAACATCTGAATAAAACACCCGAAAACATCGGAAGATTGGCCATTGACTGAACAATTCCTACATTGAAGGGGTTGAAGGTAGCAGCTGAATAACCGAAAGCGACAGCTATAAGACTGAAGCCAAGACCGACAAACGAGTCCCAACCGAGAGAAAGCGAAATAGCAACAGCCAATGGAACAAGCGTGACCGACTCTTCAAGTATTCCTGCAAAAGAGCTTAAAAGCATACAGAAAAAAATCATAACTGATAAAAGCATATACTTTTTGGTTGAAAACTTATTCACTACGGTGTTCATCATGTATTTGAGAACACCGCTTTTATCAAGTATCAAGAACGTACCGCCGATAAGAACAATTATAAGAATGATAGATACACCTGTCAGTGCATCGCCCGTAGAATAGATGAATGTTTCAATAGGAGAGACGAAAACTCTCCAGAAGCTGTAACCTACCTTTTCACGGTCAATTTCATGATAGGTTCCGTTAATGATTGATCCGTTTGAGTAGGTATGATAAACACCTGTGGGAACAACATGAGTAAGTATTCCTGCAAAAATCATTATTAAAAAAAGTAAAACGGTTATGCCGACAATTGTTTTTTTATCAATTTTTATACCTGAAGTTATGTCGTTACTGTTTTTATTTTTCATATAAATACCTCTTATATTTTTAATTCCAACGTTTCGCGGTTAACATAAAATGTAATCTTATCAAAGCCGCAATCTTTCGCAATTTCAATTCCTTCTGAAATGCCTTGTCCGCAATCGTTTGCGTCGTGAGCGTCCGAACCTATAGTTATGAGCTTTCCGCCTAATTCACGGTATCTCTTGATTATGCCGGCATCAGGCATAGTGCGCTTCATGTTTTGCCTTAATCCTGATGTATTGATTTCAAGAGCTTTATCATAACTTATAATTGTTTTAAGAAGCTCATCGGTAACAGATGCAATTTTTGAATAATCAAAATCAATTTTATATTTTCCTTGAATTCTTCTCATAGGACAGGTTATATGTGCAAGAGCATCACAGCCGTCCCATTTTGCAATTTCAGTAAGCTGAAGAAAATAATCCTCCAAAAATTTATATACATCAATCTTGTCGTATTCTATATTTTTTATGTCACAGTCAAAGCCATCAGGTGTATGAATGCTTCCTAAAATGAAGTCGTAATTGTGATGTTTTACAATCTTATCGGCAAGTGCCTTATTGCTCATCGGCTGTCCGATTTCAAGTCCGATCAGAACAAGCAGCTCCCCTTCAAAGGCACTTCTCGCTTTGCTGCATTCAAAAAATGAATGAAAAACCATATTGTTGTATTTTTCTGAAAAAAATTTGTCTACTTCACAGTGGTCGGTAACGGCAATAGCACCAAGATTGTTTTTTACTGCACATTCACAAATGTACATTGGTGAATGCTTACCGTCAAGAGAATTATCGGAATGTACATGCATATCAATTAATCTTTGACCGCTCATATTCATCTCTCCATAATAAATTTTTAGTATTATACAGCAAAAAGTGAAAATATGCAAGTTTTTTGAGAAAATATACAAAATTATTTCAAAAAATTCTTTTACCAAATTGTAACACTAATATAAAACTATTATGGACACAAAATATATTTGCAAACGCAAAAAGTTTTCATAAGGAGAGTGAAATTTATGTCTAAAAGCGGTTCATCCAAGGGTATGGTACCCGAAGCAAGAGATGCTCTTGACAGATTCAAGATGGAAGCTGCTGCTGAAGTAGGCGTTGATCTCAAGCAGGGTTACAACGGTCACCTCACTTCTCGTGAAGCAGGTTCTGTTGGCGGTCAGATGGTTAAGAAAATGATCGAATCATACGAAAGAAATATGAAATAATTTCTTAAGCAGAAAGCCCTTCGCATTTTGAATGTGAAGGGCTTTCGTATTATAGGTCAATTTGCTCTATTTCTATTGGTGTTTTGGGAGTAAAAATTTCTCTTTTTACATTACTTTCTGAAGGATAAAACATTTCTTTAGTGGGTAAAGAGTAGATGTCAGAAACAGATGAAGGAATTGCTTGATTCTCAGTGATGGCTTTTGTTGCGGCGGAAAGGAACAGCTCCTCTGAGAAATTTTTGTTAATCGGTGCAAAGACGGGGAAGCGTCTCTTTTTGTTTTTCTTTAAATTGAATTTTGATAAAACAGTAATAATAAGAAGAATCGCTGCAGTAGTAACAGAAACAATAAGTCCACCTTTAAAGCCAGGCGCCTCAAATCTGAATTCAATGTTGTGGTTTCCTTTTTCAAGCTTTGCCGCAAGAAGGCTGTTTCCGAATGCGATAATATTTTCTTTATTTAGCTCTTCACCGTCAACGATTACCTTCCAACCTTTGTTATAGGGGATGGATGTATAAAGAATACAGTTATTATTGGCTGTTACACGACCTTTAATATAAGTGTCTTTGAATTCTTCAACAAGCATTTGAGTATCAGAAAGAATTTCATATCCCTTTTCAAAGGTTTTTTCGTTGATCGTATAAGCATTGAATTTCAGAGTTCCGTTGTTGTTTTCGAAGGGAACAGTTACGACGATTGACTGGTTAGGTTCAAAATAACCGAGATCGAAAATGCAGTTCTGATTTGCATTCTGCGTTATTGTTCCTAATGGAGATGTAATAACCACATCCTTGTCTGAGCCGCCCGTTACATCAAAATATACATAAACATTTCCTTCTTTTTCAGTGTTGAGATAAAGTACTGCTGAGCCGTCAGCATCAGGAGTTGTTTTTGAGTAGCTGAAGCTTGTTGAGTTTAAGCTTTCAGTAAAGGGTGAGACATTTGAATAGGTCACATAAGATATATCCATCTTTTCAAAGGGGTTACCGACGCCTGTGGCAAGATCAAAATAATCTCCCTGAAGTGCAAACGGGTCCTCGCCCTTTTCTATTTTCCAAATATTCATATAATCTTCGTTTGCCCAATTTTCGGCTCTGCTGTTTATGCAGTATGCAATCGGAAGATGATAGTTGTTTTTATATGACGAAAATTTATCAGATTTAAGTGAAGGAGAATAGAAGGGAGAATCAAGAGTATTAGGTGCGGCATTATTTACAATATACTTAAGGGAGAACATCATATTGTAAACAGGAGTCTGCGGATTATAGGTGTAGCTGTTTATTCTGTTGCTCATCATACCAAGGTCGTCCTGTAAGTTGGCAAGTGATTCAAATGCCATTGATGAAAATGCCGATACACCGTTGTATCCGTACCAGGATGGATCCATTCTGGTTCTGAGATCTGACAGCTCCATTCTGTAAAAATCATCGTTTTCAGCAGTATCGAGTGCATCCTTGAGTAACTTGAAATCCTCATAATCTGAAGCATAGGAATCCTTTGTGATAGTAATGCTCACTCTGCTTGAATCGCACATAACAACCTCGCTGCAGATACAGACAAGCAATAAAAGGGCAAGTGAAGCGGTATGATATCTTTTGTCCTTGAAAAGAGTAAGAAGGACAACATAGAGAACGGTAAGAGAAAGAGTAAGAATAACGGTTACCGAATTTACATTTTTTGATGTAATATCTTCGACAAGAACAACAAATGCAACAAGGAACGCACCTACCGTACCGATTTGTCTTGAATTGAATTCATTCAATCTTATGAATACTTTGTACGCCATCAGAAGAAGGATGAACGAGTAGATAAAAGATTGTCTGTATGGTAAATCGTTAGGGAAATGAAAACCGTGCCATATATAGTTGAGAGTGTTGAGATTAAAAGAGAAATAGAGAACAATGAGTAATCCGAGGGTAGAAAGCTTTTCTTTCTTTGAAATTGTTTTTGTGAAGAAAAACAGCGGAGCAAGAATCAAGGTTATCACACCGCAATAAACATTCGGCAAAACATCGTCGCCGCTGCTTCTTATAGTTGTTTCGAGACTTGCAAGATGATTGGCAAAGAAATCAAAAAATGTAAAGTAGCTTTTGAAATCATCAGGAAAAGAGCCGGATGTTGCAGAGCTTGACTTAAGAACATTGTAGACGGGGAGAAGAACTGCTGCCATAAGACCTGCAGCGGCAAATGAAGACAAAGCAAAGATAAAACCGGTTCTGAAAAAACGTCTGTTTGAAAGAGTGCTTATAAATCCGCGCTTTTTCTTTGCGTATTTTTTACTGATAATTGCACCGCTGCTGTATGAATTGATGTAGTAATAACAGAAATATATTACTGCAAAAATACAAAGCATATATGACATATAATAGTTTGAAAACATTGTAAGAGCAAGTGCAGTGATGTAGGTTGCAGGCTTTCCGTGGTCTATTATTCTTTCTATGCCCACAAGAAGAACAGGGAGAAGAATCATAGCATCAAGCCACATTACATTCCAGTAATAAGCAAGCATATAACCGCAGAAGGCATAAAGAATGCCAAAGGAAACAGCGGCAAAGTTCTGATTTTTAAGAGAATTTTTGATGTAATAGGTAAAGGCTGATGCTGAAAGAGCTGCCTTAATAAGAATCATAGCACCGATTGCCTCAGGTATATTCTTATGTCCGAAAAACATTATAACAGCGCCGATAGGGCTTGAAAGATAATTGAAATAGTTTCCTAAAAAGCAGCTGCCGAGTCCTGATTTCCAGGAATAGAAGAAACTTCCGCCTTCCTTGACTATATCGTAAAGCTCAGCAAATAAAGGACCGTACTGATGGTAAAGGTCCATTCTTAAAATAGTTTTATCTCCGAAAGGTATCATACCGTTGCACAGATAAACCGCAAGCATTGTAACACAGGTTGAAAGGAATGCGACAAGGATATATTGATTGTCAGTAAGAAAAGATTTTTTGTTCTTGACCATGGGAAACCTCACATAACAGAATTTATAAATACATAATACAATAAACTGATTCATTCTTCAAGATGTTTTCTTAAAATTGTAATAAATCCGGACACGCTTTCATAGTTTTGAAATATATAAAATTTAAAGGCGGTAAACGGTTATGAATTTTAAGGATGAAAATTTCGACACAGCAATAAATATTTTATCTCCTCTTCTCAGAAGTAAGCTGGCAAATATAAATTGTATTATAAAAAGTGATACATATGAAATACGCTTGCGAGCAGGAAAACCAATTATTCTTTTCGGAAAATACGGTTATTTATTCTTGAACAGAACAGGAGAGACAACATCTTTTCCTGATGAAGACCCGTATGTCTGTAAATCTGAAATTATTTCCGAAACCTTTAACCGATTATGTTGTTATTCGGTTTACAGCCATATTGAAAGCATTGTTAACGGATACATAACCTATCAGAACGGCCACCGTGCAGGTATTACCGGGACAGCTGTTGTAAATGCGGAGGGTACGGTAACATCTGTAAAGGATATTTCATCAATAAATATAAGAATTGCAAGACAGATAAAAGGTGCTGCAAACGGAATTTTTAAGGAGTTGGGATATGATAATTCATCGCTGATTATTGCGGGTCCGCCCTCATCCGGAAAGACAACTGTTCTTCGTGACTATATATGTCAGCTGTCCGACAGGATGAAAAGAATATGTCTAATTGATGAAAGGCAGGAAATAGCTTGTATGAACGGAAGCTATAGCCAATATGATGTAGGTATGAATACAGATGTTCTCAACAACTTTCCAAAGTCAAAGGGTATAATGAATGCAATTAAAACAATGGCTCCTGAAATTATTGCCTTTGATGAAATTGGTGAAAAGGCAGAGATAGAAGGTATAGCAAGAGGCGTGAACAGCGGCGTCGGATTTGTTGTGACAATACACGCAGCAGATTATAACGATCTGATAAAAAGACCGCAGTTAAAGGATTTAACAGATACGGGCGCCTTCAGCAAAATTGTTCTTTTGAAAAGCGCGAAAAGTCCGGGTGTAATTGAAGAAATCTACGATGTAGCTGAGGTGCGTGATGAAATTTACAGGAGCAATTTTATTATGGACGGCATTTACGCTAACCGGAATAAAGATTTCATCATTGCTTAAAAAAAGAATAATCATAATGGATGAAACAATAATTTTTTTAAACACATTATGTGCCGAAATTGAATTTTCAAAAATGAGCATACTTAAAATTTTGTCTTATTTTACAAAGGAAGCATCAATGAAAAGCTTGTGCTTTCTGAATGATTTTTCTGACGGTGATGTTCCTGAAAATTTTCACAGCGTATGGAAACACAGTATTAATACGTTTCCATATTATAAGAGTGAAGAAAAAGAGAAAATGTTGCAATTAGGCTCTTTTTTGGGAACTACTGACGTAGAAAATCAGCTGAAAACAATAAGATTATACTTGTTTTTTTTTGAGAGTTACCGGGATAATGCGGTGAATGAATATGAAAAATACGGAAAAATATCCGCTTTGTTCGGTTTGTTTATCGGCGCATCAGTGTTTTTATTATTAATTTGATTTAATTAAAAGATGTCAGGCAGAAAGATATGGAACTTGATTTAATTTTTAAAATAGCCGCTATCGGCATAATTATTGCTATACTCAACCAACTGCTTGTGAAAAGCGATAAAGGTGAGTATGCAACTCTTACAACAATTGCAGGCATAATAATTGTTTTGCTTATGATTATTCCTCATATTGAGGATTTATTCACAAGTATAAGAAAGATTATTGATTTCTGATATGCTTATTAAAATTATTTTTATAGGAATCACACTCTGCCTGATAAATGTATTTCTTAAGAAGCAGTCAAGCGAGTTTGTTTTGCCTGTTGAGATTATTTTTCTTGCTTTGTCCACATCTTTGATTATTGGTTATATTGAAAAAAACCTGTCATGGATAAGTGAAGCAATCGGACAGATTCAGGACGGTGAGGAGATATTCACTTCTGCAGTAAAAGGAGTGTGTATTTGTCTTATAACTAAGGTTTCATCAGATATATGTACAGAAAGCGGCAACAGATTGATCGGTGACATTATTGAGTTTACAGGCAGGCTTATGCTTCTGATTATTTCTGCACCTTACATAAGCTCGATTATTAATATTGCTTTTGCATTTGTGAAATGAAAAAACTTCTTATTTTTATAATGTCTGTATTTTTTTTACTGACCTTAAACAGCGCACCTGTTTTTGCCGTAAATGAATTTGAAGATGATATTTCGGAAAAGCTCTTTTCGGGTATGGACAGTGAAATAACAGAGCTTCTGAGTGATTTCGGAATTACATCTCTTGATTACGAAAGTATTTATAATATATCTTTAAAAAGTATAATTTTATATTATAAGGATTCAGTTTCTGAATATTTCAGTAAAAGTGTAAGACTTACCTCGAGAGTTTTTGCCGTTTTGATTCTTGCCGGAGCACTTTCCATAATAAACGATGAAAAAAAGTATAAAGATGTTCTGAAAGCATTGCTTATACCGATTGTAACTGTAATGCTTACAGATGAAATTAATCTCTGCATCAGCTCAGCATTGTCTCTTATGAAGCTGAACGGCAGCTTTATGTTGACTTTTGTTCCCGTCTATGCCATAGCCGTTGCTGTATCGGGTAGCCCGGCTGCTGCACTGACTTATAATTCTCTTGTTCTTGGCTTTGCTGAGCTGATATCGGCAATTATTAATTTTGGTCTTGTTGATTTATTAGGCTGCTTTTTTTGCGTCAGCATAGGTTTTTCTGTAAATCCCGCAGTGAATTTTCCGCGCTTTTTAAATGCAGTAAACAGAATAACATCCTTTGCTCTTGGGTTAATTTCGTCGGTTTTCGGTGCTCTGCTTTCAATAAAAGGAATATTCTCTTCGGCGGCAGATTCGGTAGCGTCCAAAGGTATTAAATTTGCTATCGGAAGTTTGATTCCTGTTATCGGCTCATCTATAAGTGATGCTTATTCAACCTTGCTCGGCAGCTTCGGAATAATCAAAAATTCGGTTGCTATTTTCGGCATAATAGTAATTATACTTATCAATCTTCCTGTTGTTGCTGAAATTATGTTATTTAATTTTTTGCTTAATTTTCTCAGCTTCGTAAGTGAGCTTTTAGATTGTAAAGAGCTGTCAGATGCTTTGAGAGCATTTGCCTTCGGAATCAAAACAATCGGCCTGATTGCTGTATTTGAAGCATTGATACTTATAATATCAACTGCAATTATGCTGAGCTTTAAAGGTGGATGATATGGAAAGCATTAATCTTTGGTGCAAGCTGATTGCATTAATTTCAGTTGTCTCAGCAGTAACCGAACTGATAGTTCCGGAAAATAAAATTAAGAAAACATACCGTATGCTTATGACCTTTATACTAATTTATGCATTTATATCTCCGATGTCCGATAACATAGACTCGCCATTTTTTTCTGAAGACTTTGAAAGCTCTTATAAAATCCGAGGTGAAGAAGCTTTGCTTTCTGAATATAACGATTATGCACTTATTTATGCCGTACAGTCTGAAACTGAAAAATATGTTAAAGAGACTTTAATCTTGTCAGGGTTAAATATTGATTGTGATGTCAGGTGCATTTCTGAAAACGGGGTTATAAAAATTATCTCTATAGAATTTTCAGGCGAGATAAATGACGAAAGTAAGCACTCTGTTTTTATAAAAATAAGCGGAATATGTGATAAAGATACCAAATTTATTTTTAACGGTGAAGAATATGTCGGTTTTTGATAAGGAAAAATTGTATCTCATTTTTGAAAAATTAAAGAAAGACAAAAAAGCGTTTCTGATAATTTTGTTAGGTCTTTCCGGAATGCTTCTGATTTCATTATCTGAATTAATGCCGGAAAAAACTGATGATATAAAAAAGAGTTCTAAAAACATCGTTGTTGATTACAATGTTCATGAACGGCAGGAGCTTGAGCGTATAATCGGGTTAATTGAGGGTGCAGGCAAGGTGTCTGTTATGATTACATATGAAGGGACTTCTGAAAGCATTTACGCTTCCGATATCTCTTCGCAGAAGAATGAAAGTAATTCAAGTACGGATACAGAGCATATAATTCTTGATAAAGGTAATATTGAGGACGGCTTGTTGCTTAAAGAAATTTATCCGAAGGTAACAGGTGTTGCGGTCGTTTGCGAAGGAGGCGGGAGTGCAGCGGTTAAAAATGAAATAACAATGATGATTAAAGCACTGTATAATTTAAGCAGTAACAGTATTTGCGTTTCAGAAATGAACAGATAGGGGAGTAATTATGATAATTAAAAAGAGACAGGTTCTCACAACAACTCTGATAATCGCACTTTTTGCAGCCTTGACTGTAAATTGGTATTTTACTTCGCCACAGAACACTACAAATGAAGCGGTGAAGCCCGATGAGGCAGTGACGGGTAATCTCGGTGATACGCTCTTTGTAGCGGGAACAACGGCAACAGATAATGAAAACAATATATCAGTTGATGATTCTGCAGTAAAAAGTGAGCTTGTAAGTAATGAGGTAAAGACAAGCGAGGAATCTGCGAATGCAGAGGAATATTTTTCGCAGGCTAAACTTAAAAGAACCAATGCTTATGATAAGGTTATTGAAGATTTAGAAAAAATTATAAATAACGACAATATTGACAAAGCTGAAAAAAATAAAGTTTCAGTTATGTTAACCGACTATAAGACAGATATGAAGGTACAGACAGATACTGAAAATCTCATCAGTGCAAAAATAGGCAGTCAGTGTCTTGTTATAATAAATAATGAAAATTGTCAGGTAATTTTGGAAAAAAATACACTTAATGAAACAATTATTCTTCAAATAAGCGAAATTATTGAAAAAAATACGGATATTTTTCCTGAAAATTTAACAATAATTGAGCTAAAATAGTTGTAGGATTTAAATTTTGTGGTATAATGAATGTAATTGTATAAATATGAAACCAACATTAAGTTGTGTTGGAGGAGGAAGTTAATATGACCAGACACGAAGCGAGAGAACTTGCATTTGTTCTTATATTCGAAAAAAGCTTTCAGGAGGAAGTAACAATTGTTGAGCTCATTGAAAATGCTCTTGAGCTT
The DNA here is from genome assembly GCA_045613805.1 of Acutalibacteraceae bacterium. Classification (GTDB taxonomy): domain Bacteria; phylum Bacillota; class Clostridia; order Oscillospirales; family Acutalibacteraceae; genus UBA6857. Next base: position 64,772 of record JAZLBS010000017.1, on the reverse strand, counting down.
GAAATTTTTCCGACAAATGCTTTTGCAGAAAATCTCGCAAAAAAGGTTTATGCTAATCTTGACGAGATTGATGCACTTATAAATGACTGTCTTGTCGGATGGTCAGCTAAACGTATTTCAAAGGTATCCCGTGCAATTCTCAGACTTGCCGTATGCGAGCTTTTGTACAGTGAGAATATGCCTGTTGGCGTTGCTATCAATGAAGCGGTGGAAATTGCAAAAAAATATGCAACCACAGAGGATGCATCGTATGTTAACGGTGTTCTCGGAACTGTTGCAAAGAAAATCAAGAAGTGATATGGCTTATTTGGGATTTGATACAAGCAATTACACAACCTCTGCCGCGCTGTATTTTCCTGAGCAGAACAAAATTGTTCACAGTAAGATGCTTCTTCCTGTTAAAGAGGGAGAAAAAGGACTAAGACAGAGCGATGCGGTTTTTCATCACACTCAGCAGCTGTCAGCTGTATGTGCGGATCTTTTTTCAAAATGCAATGGAGAAATTGATTCTATAGGAGCATCTGCTTTCCCAAGGATGGCAGAAGGCTCCTATATGCCTTGTTTTCTGGTAGGGCTCAATACTGCGAAGATAATAAGTAATCTGAACGGTGTCAAGCTCCATATCACATCACATCAGGTCGGACACATTCTGGCTGCTCTTTACAGTGCCAGTAAGCTTGAGCTGATCAAAGAAAAGTTTATAGCATTTCATCTTTCAGGAGGCACAACTGAAGCTCTTCTTGTAGAGCCTGATAATGATGAAATAATACGGTGTACTCTCATCGGAAAATCAACTGATTTAAAAGCAGGACAGGCTATAGACAGAGTCGGAGTAATGCTCGGAATGAAATTTCCTTGCGGTGCCGAGCTTGACAGGCTTTCCGTTGAAAGCGGTGAGTGCTTCAAGATTAAAACAAGTGTAAAAAACAATGATATCAGCCTTTCGGGCGTCGAAAATAAATGTAAAGCTATGATTGAAAAAGGCTGTAAGCCCTGTGATGTAGCCAAATACTGTATACAGTACATTTCAGAGTCCGTTGAAAAGATGACTGAAAATATAATTGATACTTACGGAAGCCTGCCATTGGTATATTCAGGTGGAGTTATGTCAAACAGTTATATGAAAAAACGGCTTCAGAAAAGGTTCGGAGGTATTTTTGCTGCACCGGAATTTTCGAGTGATAATGCGGCGGGCATTGCAATTATGGCTTATCTTAAGGAGAATGCAAATTAATGTCAACAATTTTAACTGTCAGTCAGATTAATACATATATTAAATCAATTATTGATTCTGACTACAACTTAAAAAATATATATGTTAACGGTGAGGTTTCCAATTTTACCAACCATTACCGTACGGGACACTTTTATTTTACTCTGAAGGATGAAAATTCTGCGATTAAAGCTGTAATGTTTCGCAGTGCTGCGCAAAGGATTTCCTTTGAACCTGAAAACGGTATGAAGGTGCTTGTAAGAGCAAATCTTTCTCTTTATGAACGGGACGGTATATACCAGCTTTACTGTGAAGACATTATTCCTGAGGGAGTCGGTGAGCTCACTCTTGCTTTTGAACAGCTTAAGGACAAGCTTGGCAAAAAAGGTATGTTTGACGAGGATAACAAAAAGGCCTTGCCTGAATTTCCTCAAAGGATTGGTGTTGTTACATCGCCTACAGGCGCTGCTTTACAGGACATACTTTCGGTTTTGTCCCGACGTTATCCCTCGGCTGAAATTATTCTTGAAGGTGTACAGGTACAGGGCGAAAGTGCTGCCGGACAAATATCGGCCGCTATAAAAAAATTCAACCGCCTTAAAGGTGCAGATGTGCTCATCGTCGGAAGAGGCGGTGGCTCAATTGAAGATTTGTGGGCATTTAATGAAGAAATAGTTGCTCAGGCAATTTTTGAATCGGAAATTCCGGTGATTTCAGCGGTTGGTCATGAAACTGATTTTACCATTGCTGACTTTGTCAGTGATATGCGTGCACCAACGCCGTCGGCTGCCGCTGAAATTGTTGCTCCTGATTACAGAGAAATTCTGTATGCAGCTGATAAAACTCTTGATTCTATGACTGATTCGATTGAAAAGCTTATAAACAAATACACTCTTTCTCTTATGGCTTATGAAAGAATTTTCACCGAACGCAGTCCTGAAAACACTTTAGCTCTCTATAGACAGTGTCTTGAGGTCTGTGAAAATAAAATTAAAAATGCCATAAGCTCAAAGCTCGAAAATTATTCTACTGAAATATCTCATTTTTCCGCAAGGCTCGAAGGAACAAGTCCGCTTAAAGTTCTTGCCAGAGGCTATTCCTTTGCGAAGGATGATAATGGCTTTAATATTAAAAGTACAGAGAATATTAAATCCGGAGATAAAATTTCAGTTGTACTTACTGACGGTTCTCTCGAATGTACTGTTGATACTGTAAATTCAAAATAAAATTAACAACGGATGTTGAATTCTGAAAGGATTAACTATGGAAATGTATACTCTTGATACTGCTATGATCAGACTTAAGGAAATTGCGGAAGGTCTTGAAAGCGGTGAATATGATCTTGAAATGTCAATAAAGCTTTATGAAGAAGGGGTTAAGATTATCTCATTCTGTAATAAAACTCTCACAAATGCAAAGCAGAAGGTTACCGAACTCTCAGAATACGCTCTTGGAGAAGATGAAGATGAATGATGAAAAATTACTTCAATATGTAAGTCTTGTCAATGAGCGTCTCAGTCAGCTTATACCTGAATGTGATTTTGGTGAAGAGATTGTTCATGATGCAATGAAGTACAGTCTTTCCATAGGCGGAAAAAGAATAAGACCTGTTCTTGTTCTCGAATGCTGCCGTATATGCGGCGGAAAAATCGAAGATGCTCTTGATTTTGCTTGCGCTTTGGAAATGGTTCATACCTATTCACTTATACATGATGATCTTCCTTGTATGGATGATGATGATATGAGAAGAGGTATGCCTTCCTGTCACAAAAAATATGGTGAGGCTTATGCTCTTCTTGCCGGTGACGGTCTTCTTACAAGAGCTTTCGGTGTAATAGCAAACAGCAGTATTGCCAGAAGTAACCCGATGGTTGCCGTCAATGCTGTTTCTGCTCTTTCCTATCTTGCCGGATGTAACGGTATGATTGGCGGTCAGGTTATTGATTTGAAAAACGAAGACAAGGAAACAGATATAGAAACACTCGAAATTCTTGATAGATTAAAAACAGGTGCCCTAATACGGTGTGCAGCTATTCTCGGCTGTCTTTGCGCGCGTGCTGACGAAGAAAAAACGAAGGCCTGTATCGGATATGCCGAAAAGCTGGGACACGCATTTCAGGTAGTTGACGATATTCTTGATGTTGTAGGTGATGAGAAGACTCTCGGCAAACCTATCGGAAGTGATGCAGATAATAATAAAAGCACCTATGTTTCGATAATAGGGCTTGAAAAATCCATAGTTCTTGCAAATGAATTGACGGATGAGGCAAATTTGTCTATAGATTATTTCGGAGATGACGCAGATTTTCTTAAAAATCTTGCCGTTAAATTGACTGAACGCTCAAACTGAAAGAGAAGATTAGAAATGGATTATAAAATTCTTTCAAAAATTAAATGTCCTGATGATGTTAAAAAACTGAATTATGACAATATTCATATTCTCGCTGATGAGATAAGGCATAAGCTTATTGAAACTGTTTCAGAGAACGGCGGTCATCTTGCGCCTAATCTCGGAGTTGTTGAACTTACTATTGCTATGCATAAGGTGTTCAATTCGCCGAGAGACAGCTTTGTTTTTGACGTCGGACATCAGTGCTATACCCATAAGCTTCTTACTGGCAGATATGAAAGCTTTTCTACGCTCAGAACAAGCAAGGGTATATCAGGGTTCTGCAGACCTACGGAAAGTGATCATGATGTTTTTTACAGCGGACACAGCGGAACATCTGTTTCAGCAGGTCTCGGCCTTGCCCAGGCGAACAAAATCAAAGGTTCGGATAATTGTGTTGTAACGGTTATCGGTGACGGCTCATTTACAGGCGGTATGGTTTACGAGGCTCTTAATAATGGCGGAAGAGCTGATGCGAAGCAAATTATAATTCTGAATGACAATAAAATGTCTATTTCAGAAAACGTCGGAGCTTTTGCCAAATATTTAGCTGTAATACGCTCCCGTCCCGGTTATTATACCTTTAAAGCTAATACTGAAAAGGTTCTTAGTAAAATTCCGCTTGGCGAAAAACTTGCCAAGGAAATATATAACATAAAGACAGATATAAAAAACAAAATATATAAGCAAAGCACTTTTTTTGAGGATCTTGGCTACAGATATATGGGACCTATTGACGGACATAATATCGAAAATCTTTGTGATGCTCTTGAAAGCGCAAGAAGCATCAGCGGCCCTGTACTTTTGCACGTAATTACTGTCAAGGGCAAGGGTTACGGGCATGCTGAAAAATCACCGAGTACTTTTCACGGTATTTCAAGATTTGATATAGAGACAGGCGAACCTATCCTGTCTTCTGAAAGCTTCTCCTCTGAATTTGGCAAATTCCTTTGCCATCACGCTGAAAAAGATAAAAATATATGTGCCATTACAGCTGCTATGGGCATAGGTACAGGACTCGGAGATTTCAGTAAAGCCTTTCCTGTACGCTTCTTTGATGTAGGAATTGCCGAAGAGCATGCTGTGACATTTTCATCGGGACTTGCAAAAAACGGAATGAAGCCTGTGTATGCGGTGTATTCAACATTTCTTCAGCGATGCTATGACCAGATTGTGCATGATGCTTCTTTGCAAAAACTAAAAATTGTATTTGCTATTGACCGTGCGGGATTTGTCGGTGAAGACGGTGAAACACATCATGGTTTAATGGATGTTGCTTTTCTTAATACAATTCCTGACATTACAATATATTCTCCTTGCTGTTATAAGTCTTTGTCGGCCGATCTCAGCGATGCACTTTATTCGGACAAATATTCTGTTGCTGTAAGATACCCGCGGGGCTCAATGGGAGAAAATGTAAATAAATTAAAATTTAAAGAAATCGGTTATGCTTACTACGGCGATGAAGATTCAGAGAAAGTAATTGTTACTTACGGAAGAATTGCGGATAATGCTGTTTCTGCTGTAGATAAGCTTAAAAACACAGCACTCATTGTTCTCAATTGTATAAAGCCTATTCCTGATAATGCTTTTAGTATCATAAAATCAAAAAAAGAAGTGTATTTTTTTGAGGAAGGCTTCAAAAGCGGCGGTACAGCAGAAAAGTTAGGTTCTATGCTTATGGAAAGCGGATTTAACGGAAGATATAAAATAACAGCCGTAAACGATAATTACGTCAGACAGGCGAGTATTACTGAGCTTATTAAAGAATACTCTCTCGATACTGACTCAATGATTAAAATTGTAAGTGGTGAAAATTAGTGAAAGAGAAAAAAAGGCTTGATGTAGCTTTATTTGAAAGAGGTTTTGTTGATAGCCGCGAAAAGGGTAAGGCTCTTATTATGGCGGGTCTTGTATACATCAACGGACAGAAGGAAACTAAAGCCGGTGCATCGGTGAAAAATGAAGACTGTATAGAGCTTCGCGGTGAAAAAATGCCTTATGTCAGCCGTGGCGGATATAAGCTCGCTAAAGCAATTGATGAATTCGGTCTTCGTCTCGACGGATGCGTTTGTATGGATATTGGTGCTTCAACGGGCGGCTTTACCGACTGTATGCTTATGAACGGTGCTGTAAAGGTTTATTCCATTGATGTAGGCTACGGACAGCTTGCCTGGAAACTTCGTAACGACGAACGTGTTGTCAATATGGAAAGAACCAATTTCAGATATGTAACCCACGATGAAATTCCTGAGGAAATCGATTTTGCGAGTGTGGATGTATCTTTTATCTCACTTAAGCTTATAATACCTGTAATGCGTAATTTACTTAAGGATAAAGGCAGAGCAGTATGTCTTATCAAGCCACAGTTTGAAGCCGGAAGAGAGCGAATCGGAAAAAACGGTGTAGTTTATGATATTGAAACACACTACGATGTTGTGCAGATGATATATGATTTTGTAATTGAAAACGGTTTTTCGGTGCTTGATCTTGATTTTTCACCTATAAAGGGACCACAAGGAAATATCGAATATCTTATTTTTATTGAAAAATCAGATGAACCTCAGATAATTCTTGAAAAATCTGTTAAAGAGATTGTAGATGCCTCGCATTCAAAGCTCAACGGAGGTGAAGGGCAGTGACAGTTGCTTTTCATATCAACATTACAAGAAAAAATGCTTATGAGGTTGCTTTGAAGGTCTATGAAAAGCTTAAATCACTCGGTGTCAATGTTATCGTTGTTGATAATGTCAAAGGGATTTTTGATTGTGACGGAGTAGCTTTTATGCCGATTGACAAAGCTGTTTCGGAGTGTGATGTACTCGTTGCTGTCGGTGGTGACGGAACGATAATACATTCGGCTCACATTGCAGCCTTATATGATAAACCGATTTTAGGAATTAACGCAGGCCGTCTTGGTTTTCTTGCTGGAATTGAAAAAGAGGAGCTTGATCTTTTGGGAAATCTGATTGACGGCAATTATCTTGTTGACAGTAGGATGATGCTTTCGGTTAAATGGTATGAGAATGATAATCTGATTAAGGAATATCTTTGCCTTAACGATGTTGTCGTCGGACGCGGTGCATCGATGCATTTGTGTGAGGTTACAACTGAAATCGGAGGTAAAACAGTAGGGACATATTCTTCCGACGGTCTTATTGTTGCGACTCCTACAGGATCAACAGCTTACTCTCTTTCTGCGGGCGGACCTGTTGTTGACACTTCAATTGAAAGTCTCATTGTAACGCCTGTTTGTCCACATTCAATATTATCGCGCTCTATGATTTTCAGAGCAGATTCAGAAATATATATTTCTGTAAATAATACGGATGTATCATTGCCGATTTTCAGCTGTGACGGCGAAAAGGGTATACCGATGAATAAAAACACAAAGCTATGTGTTACTAAATCCGATAAAGTTACTAAAATCATCAGGATAAAATCTGAAAGCTTTACGGATATTCTGACACGAAAATTAATTGAAAGAAACGGATACTGATAAAAACACAAGAAAGGAAAGCGATATTAGTTTTATCGCAGGTGGAAATATGAAAAAAAACAGACACGAAGCTATTCTGAATCTTATCAGTAAAGAGGATATCGGTACTCAGGAGGAGCTTATGTTAAAGCTCAAGGAGCTCGGCTTTAAGGTTACCCAGGCTACCGTTTCCCGTGATATCAAATTTCTTAAGCTTATCAAGACTCCCGTAAGCTCGGGGCAATATAAGTATTCTTATGTCAACAACGACTTTGAAGACTTTTCAAGAAAGTATTATTCTATTCTTGCTCACTCTGTTACAGGTATCAATTATGCCGGTAACATGGCTGTTGTCAAATGTTTTTCAGGCATGGCACAGGCTGCGTGCGCCGCTATGGATAATCTTTCGATTGATAAAATTGTCGGTACATTAGCAGGAGATGACACGATTTTTGTTCTCTGTAAGGACGAGCCTTCTGCAAAAGAATTTATGGATTGTATTGAAGATATCCTTAACAGTAATATTCAGTAATTTTATCCGAAAGGAAATTCAAAGCATATGCTTTCAAGTTTAAAAATTGAAAATGTTGCCGTAATAGAACATTCTGAAATAATGTTTGACTCAGGACTCAACATACTGACCGGTGAAACAGGTGCCGGTAAATCTATAGTCATCGACTCTATAAATGCAATTCTCGGTGAAAGAACCTCTAAGGATATCATACGTAACGGTGCTGATAAAGCTAAGGTAACGGCTTATTTTGAAAACATTTCTCATGAATTGATTTCTGCGCTGGAGGAATCGGGAATAGACTGTGATGAAGACAACAGCTTGCTAATTACGAGGATTATCAACGCTGACGGTAGAAATATATGTCGCGTAAATGGAAGTAACGTTACGGTTTCTATGCTGAAAACAATCGGTAGAGATCTTATTACTATCTGCGGACAGCACGACAGTCAATATCTCTTAAATAAAGACCGTCATATTGATTTTATTGATGCAATGGCTGACTGTGATGAGCTTCTTGAATCTTACCGTGAAACATATAACGAGCTTAAATCCGTAAAGCGTCAGCTCAAGAAACTTATTTCTGCCGAGGATGAAAGGGAACAGAGAATTGATTTTCTCAAGTATCAGATTGATGAGCTGACAGCAGCTGACCTGAAAATAGGTGAGAAGGAGACTCTTTTAAAAGAGCGTGAGCGCATTTCTAACCGAGAGGAAACAATGCGGTGTCTTAATGCCGTTGCAAGTCTCATAAACGGTGACGGTGAAAGCAGAGGGGCAGCCGAAAGCATCCATTTGCTCTGTGAGTTCTTAAATAAACTTTCTCGATTTGACGAAAGCTTTTTCGAGTACTGTGAGAATATAGAAGAATTGAAGCTTCTTCTTTCAGAGTGCTCCTCGCATGCTTCTTCGTGTCTCGATGGCTTTGACGCAGGATATGATGATATCAATGCCGTTGAGGAAAGGCTTGATGTTATCTACCGTTTGTCAAGAAAATACGGTCCTACGGAAGAAGATATGCTGAAGTATCTTTCGGGTATTATTGAGGAATACAACAGCCTTGTGATGAGCGAAGAGAGAATTGATGAGCTTCAGGATAAGTATAATGAGCTTGCCAATGAGCTTTTTAAAAGAGGTTGTTATCTGTCAGATTGCAGAAAGCAGACTGCACTGAAGTTTGAAGAGATGGTTACATCTGAACTTCGTTTTCTTGATATGCCTGATGCCCGTTTTTGTGTTGATTTTAAAGAATCAAATGCTACGGAAAACGGAATGGACGAAATTGAGTTTGTTTTTTCTGCGAATGCAGGTCAGGATCTGAAGCCTCTTGCTAAAATTGCTTCAGGGGGTGAACTTTCACGTGTAATGCTTGGTATAAGATGTGTACTGTCGGATTGCGATCTTGTTGACACGATGATTTTTGATGAGATTGATACAGGTGTGAGTGGCAGAGCAGCACACAAAATTGCTTATAAGATGCATAAGCTTTCTGGATCAAAGCAGGTATTGTGCGTTACTCATCTTGCACAGATTGCAGCTTATGCTGATAATCATCTTTACATTGAAAAGCAGACAAACGGCGAATCAACATACACGAAGGTTACCTCTCTTGACGACAATCAGAGGGTACGTGAAATTGCCCGCATAATCGGCGGAGATGTAGTAACCTCAACTACACTTGACTCGGCAAAAGAAATGATAAACTATGCACTGAACAATTAATTTACTTTTAGACTTGACTTTATTTGTTTCTGTGTTAAAATATTAAATTGTAATTTATCTGAAAGGACGAACATAAAATGAAAATTTACGAAGAACTTGTTGCAAGAGGTCTTATTGCACAGGTTACAGACGAAGACCAGATACGTGACCTTATCAATAACGGTAAGGCTAAATTCTATATCGGATTTGACTGTACTGCTGACAGCCTTACTGCCGGTCACTTTATGGCTCTTACACTTATGAAGCGCTTACAGATGGCAGGTAATACACCCATTGCACTTATCGGTGGCGGTACAACAATGATTGGTGACCCTTCAGGCAGAACCGATATGAGAAAAATGCTTACCAAAGAGGATATTGATCACAATGCAGAATGCTTTAAGCGTCAGATGGAAAGATTCATAGAATTCGGCGAAGGCAAGGCTATGATGATTAATAATGCTGATTGGCTTCTTAAGCTTAACTATGTTGATATGCTTCGTGAGGTTGGTTCATGTTTCTCTGTTAACAATATGCTTCGTGCTGAGTGTTATAAGCAGAGAATGGAAAAGGGACTTTCTTTGCTTGAATTCAACTACATGATTATGCAGTCATACGATTTCTATTATCTTTTCAAAAATTATGACTGTAATCTTCAGTTCGGTGGCGACGATCAGTGGAGCAATATGCTTGGTGGTACTGAACTTATCAGACGTAAGCTCGGCAAAGATGCCAACGCTATGACCATCACTCTTTTAACTGACTCTCAGGGCAAGAAAATGGGTAAAACAGCGGGAAATGCTGTTTGGCTTGATCCTAATAAAACCTCTCCCTTTGAATTCTATCAGTATTGTAGAAATGTTGCTGACTCTGATGTTCTTAAGTGCATCAGAATGCTTACCTTCCTTCCTATCGAAGAAATTCAGAAGATGGACAGCTGGGAGGGCAGTCAGCTTAATACAGCTAAAGAAATTCTTGCTTTTGAGCTTACTAAGCTTGTTCACGGTGAAGAAGAGGCAAGAAAGGCTGATGAAGCAGCAAAAGCACTTTTCGGCGGCGGTAGCAATACAGATAATATGCCTACTACTGTTCTTACAAATGACGAATTTACTGACGGTAGCGTTTCTCTTATTGATGTTCTTGTTAAAACGGGAATTATCAAATCAAGAGGCGAAGGAAGAAGACTCATTGAACAGGGCGGTGTATCTGTTGATGATGCTAAGGCTAAAAGCTTCAATGATATGATTTCACTTTCTGATTTTGAAAAAGGTTATGTAATTATCAAAAAAGGTAAGAAGATTTTTCATAAGATTATTGTTGAATAAAAATTATACATATATTTATAGCCGGATAAAAATCCGGCTGTTTTTTTATAAAAAAACTACCGCAGTTTTATCTGCGGTAGCCTGTTTATGATTTTTTTATACTTTCTTAAGCTTAAACATAACGTGTGCGCCGAGCATTGAAAGAACAACACCGACGGGAATGAGAACGCCGATGCCCGGATCGACAAACAACAGAAGAATTGTAACAGCGGCAATGGGGAAAACAGAAATCTTCCAATGCTTTACAAAATATGTTGCTGCAAGTGAACCGAAGATGGTGTATGTAACCTGCTGGAAAGCAGGGGCAAAGGCTTCGCTTGACATAAGCTTTGAGAAGTTAGGATTAAGAGCAAAAATAATTACAAAAACTGCAATAACTATGGTTGTTACAATAATTGAAGAACAGATAGCTATTGTGGTTATAACCTCGCCTTCTTCTGTGTTTGCCTTTACCTTACAGTTTTCAAGCGCATTAAGAGCGCAAGGCATTTTAAGGTTCATAATGTTACCTGTAACAAAAGAAAGATATGTACCGCCGGCACCGAGCATAGGTGAATAAGCAATAACTTCAATGATGCCTGTAGCAAAGAAGAAAGCGATAGAGGCAAGGCCTTTACCTACTACATCCATTCTTGGTGTAACATTAAAATGCAGACAGATTGCAACGGGGATTGAAAGGAAGAATATAAGCGCGGCTATTATCCAGATTCTGCCCCAGGTGTGAACTTTATCCATATAAGTTTTCATAAGAACATTCTCCTTTCAAATTAGTAGCGCCATTCGATGGCAGCAATTTCAGGTACAAACTGGTTCACGAGAACAACGACCACCATTGCGAGAACCATACTTAAAGGCATTGCAAGAGCGTCAATCCAATTTTTCTTGAGCTTTTTGTTCAAAAGGGTAAAAATAAGCATAAATCCGATTGAAAAAACGAGGGCGGTAAGAGAAAGTACACCGGCACCGTCGCCGATAATTGTTTCCTTGCTTGAGCCTGTACCTGCAAGACCTCTGCCGATAAATGCAGCAATAAGACCAATGAATGCAGCTGCGGTCATAACGTCCATCCAGGCTGAGTTCTTATTTGCAACCTCAGAAACACCCTTCTGAATCTTTTTAAGAACAATAGGAATAAGTATAAGAGGAAGACAGCTTCCGAGAGTCATAACAAATGCAATTTCTGCAAATGTTTGAGGATCAGTGATTGGAGAAGCGATGCCTCCTGTTATTCCTGCGGCCTCAAGAGCAGCAATTGCAGCAGTGGTTTCATACTGTATTGCACCGATAACAGTAAGTCTTATCCACGGAAGAACATAACCGAGAGCTACGGAAAGAGTGATAACCGTAACAGCAATTCCTATTGCAGGTGCAAAAGAAAAGATTGCGCTTGATGTAATTGCGTTTTTGAGCTTTTCTTTTGTGATTCCGAGTTCAAGACCTCTTGTCCAGGATTTTTTCATAAAGAAAAGAGCCTGTGCACAAACAAAAATGATTACTGCAAGAACAAGCAGATACATAAACCCGTCCGATTTGAAATCTGAAAACATATAATTTCCTCCAAATAAATAATTTGTAATACTTTAGCAGATTACATTACCGATATAATAACATTTTAACATAAAATAGTCAACAAAATATCACGGAAAAACTTTGACATAAGAGATATTTATGGTATAATAAATTAGTTTGTATCTTAAGTTAATATCATTGTTCCTTAAATCATATATTATATGGGTGATATTATGAAAGAAGAAACAAACAAAGATTATTATTTTCCGGTATTGGTGGGACAGATTGTAATATTTTTGATGATCAGCGTTATGATCTGTCTTTTTGGAAATGACGGTGATTTCAGCAGCGATTATTTCCGTCTTATTAACAGTAATATTAATTCTGTAGAAATTAGCACTGCAATTGAAACCTTTCGTAGGCATCTGTATACCGGCGAAATTTTTACAGTGTTAAATATAACGGATGACTTTACAGATACAACTGAATCTGACGAAGAGAATAACGGAGTCGGCGGTAAAGATATTGAATATAACAAAGCTGCTAAAAACACAAGCTTTGCACCTGTCTTTACTACAATGAAGGCCGTCTCTCCGATTGAAAAAGGCAGATATACTTCTTATTTTGGCTATAGGATTAATCCTATTTCAGGAAAATGGGGATTTCACAGCGGTCTTGATATTGCAGCGGCACACGGAACAAAAATCAGAGCTGCCTTCAGCGGAAAAGTAATTAAATCAGGCTTTGATACTCAGGCGGGAAATTACATTTACGTCGAACATAATGAAGGGTTCACAACATTTTATTGCCATTGCAGTGTGCTTCTCGTTGATAAGGGCACTGTAGTGCGTCAGGGTGAAACAATTGCTCTTGTCGGCTCTACAGGGTATTCAACCGGCCCTCATCTTCATTTTGAAGTGAGAAAAAATAATATCAGATATAATCCTTTGCAGCTTTTGGAAGAATGATATTACGTATTGGCAGAACAAGATTAAAAATTTCGTTTTCGTTTGTGGCACTTATTGCTATTATGGTAATGTTATGCGATGAAAGAATTGTTCTTTGTTCTCTTCTTTCATCACTTATACACGAATCAGGTCATCTGTTTTTTATGCTTCTCAGCGGAGATGCACCGAAAAATATCGAAATGTCGCTTTTCGGTTTTGAGATCGACCGTTCAAACAAGGTTAGACTTTCTTATAAAAAAGAAATGCTGATTTCTCTGGGCGGTATTATATTCAACATGATATTCAGTATATTTTCTCTTATTATATATAATCTGTCTCAGTCTGAAGAAGCATTTTTGTTTTCGGGCATAAATTTTGTCGTTGCCGCAGTTAATGCTTTTCCTGTTTCGGTTCTTGATTGCGGTCAGACTGTAAAATATTTCTTACTTTTGCATTTTGACAGTGAAAAAAGCGAAAAATATGCTGAGTGTATTTCGGTTGTTTTCACGTTGATTTTTACTGCATCCTCGTTTATATATTTATTGCTTTTAGGCGTAAATATAAGCTTGGTTGCGGTCAACATATATCTGATAATAATTAATGTTTTAAAGAAATGGAGTTAAAAAAATGATAAGTAAAGAAGTGGAAAAAATTCTTCCTCTTGTTCAGAAGCCGGGCAGATACACGGGAGGAGAATTAAACAGTATTGTTAAGGACAAAAGTAAGGTTGATCTCAGGTATGCGTTCTGTTTTCCTGACAGCTATGAGATAGGTATGTCTCATCTCGGTATAAAAATTCTTTACTCTGCCGCAAATCAGAGGGATGATGTCTGGTGTGAAAGAGTTTTTGCCCCTTGGACAGATATGGAAAAGGAAATGAGAGAAAGAAATATACCTCTCTTTGCTCTTGAAAGCGGAGATCCGCTTAATGAGTTTGATCTTATCGGCTTTACTCTGCAGTATGAGCTTTCATACACTAATATTCTTAATATGCTTGATCTTGCCGGCATACCTGTAAGAGCTGAGGATAGAAAAGAGATTTCTCCGATTATTGTTGGCGGAGGACCTTGCGCTTGTAACCCTGAGCCTATTGCAGCTTTCTTCGATTTATTTATGCTCGGAGACGGTGAGGAAGTTTCAGATGAATTATTTGATCTTCTTATAAAATGTAAGAAGGAAAATAAAACGAAGAAAGAATTTTTAAGAGAAGCTGCAAAAATTAAAGGCGTATATGTACCCTCATTATATGATGTATCTTACAATGAGGACGGTACGGTTATGTCTGTTGTTTCAAAGGAAACCGCCCCTGAAAAGGTAACCAAGAGAATTATTTCTGACCTTGACAGCGTTCATTATCCCGATAAGTTTATTGTTCCTTTTGTAGAAGTTGTGCACGACCGTGTAGTTCACGAAATTCTTCGAGGATGTATCAGAGGCTGCCGTTTTTGTCAAGCTGGATTCTTATACAGACCTATCCGTGAAAAGAGCCCGGATACAATTAATTCACAATGCAAAAGACTTTGTGACACTACGGGATATGATGAAATTTCCCTTTCGTCCCTGAGTACAAGCGACTACTCACATCTTGAGGAGCTTATGGAAAAGCTGCTTTCCTGGACAGAGGATTACAAGGTAAACATTGCATTGCCGTCTCTTCGTGTTGATAATTTTTCAGAAAAGCTGATGAGTTATCTTAAAAAGGTTCGCAGAAGCGGTCTGACCTTTGCACCTGAAGCAGGAACACAGAGACTTCGTGACGCAATAAACAAGAATGTTACCGAAGAAGAGGTTATGAATACATCAAGACAGGCATTTTCAGGCGGATGGAATGCTGTTAAGCTTTACTTTATGCTCGGCTTACCTACAGAAACATATGATGATGTTGCCGGCATTGCAGAGCTTGCTCAGAAGGTTGTAAATGAATATTACAAGAACCCGGACAAGCCTAAGGGTAAAGGTGTTCAGGTCAGCATAAGTGTTTCTTCATTTGTACCCAAACCGTTCACTCCCTTCCAATGGGAAGCACAGGACACAATGGAAGAGCTTATCAGTAAGCAGAATCATCTTCTTTCTTCCGTAAAAACAAAGAAAATCAGTGTAAGCTATCATAAGGTTAATATAAGCTTCCTTGAGGGTGTTTTTGCAAGGGGCGACCGCAAGCTTGTCGATGTCATTGAATATGCATGGAGACACGGCTGTAAATTCGATTCCTGGGATGACAACTTCCTTTTTGATGTATGGCTTGAAGCTTTTGAAAAATGTGGAATAGATCCTCTGTTTTATTCGAGTCGCAAGAGAAGCTACGATGAAATTCTTCCGTGGGATCACCTTGATTACGGAATAAAGAAAGAATTTCTCATAAATGAAAATAAAAAAGCTTATAAAAATGAAACAACGCCGCATTGTAAGATAAAATGTGCGGGCTGTGGCACTAATATGCTCAACGGAGGTAAATGTGATGCGATGCGTAAGAGTATGGTTTAAAAAAATGGGTATGAGTCGTTATGTATCTCACCTTGATTTGATGAGAGCCATGACAAGAGCGCTCAGAAGAGCAAGAATACCTCTTTGGTACACTGAAGGCTACAATCCGCATCCGTATATTACTTTCGCTCTTCCGCTTTCTCTCGGAATGGAAAGTCTTTGCGAAAGTATGGATATGAGAATTGAAGGGGACAGCACCAATGAAGATATTTTCTCAATGCTTGAAGGTGCAATGCCACCCGGAATTGACATAATAAAGGTATCTGACCCTGTATATGACCCTAAAAAGATATGTTTCGGTGAATTTGATATTTTCTTCGACTGCGGCAAAAATACTGATTCGGTAACGGAACTTATAAAGAATATGCTTTCACAGGACGAGCTTGTTGTTCAGAAGTTAGGAAAAAAAGGCAGACACAAGGTACTTAAGGATATTAACCTTATTGAATTTATAAAAGAATATTCTGTTTCATCCTTTGAAGAAAGGGTTAAACTCACTGTAGTTCTTCCGGCAGGAAGCACTACAAATGTGAATCCGTCTCTTCTTGCCGATGAGATACAGAAAAGATCAGGTGATATTTCTTACATTTTAATAAGAAAGAAGCTTTTGACGGAAAATATGGAACAATTTGCATAATTTTACTATAATTTATAAAATTACTTGATTTTTTGCATTGGTTCTGATATAATATTCAGGTATTTTAATCATTGGAGGAATAATTAAATGAACTTTTTAACTGCTACACCTGCACAGGGCTCTTCAAGCTCAATGATAATTATGCTTGTTGCCATGTTTGCTCTTATGTACTTCTTTATGATTCGTCCTCAGAAAAAGAGACAGAAGGAAGAACAGGCAATGCGTGATTCTGTTGAGGTTGGTGATGAAATCACAACAATCGGCGGTATCTGCGGTAAGGTTGTTACTACAAAAGAGGATTCTCTCATTATCGAAACAGGCGCTGACAGAAACAGAATGATGATTAAGCGTTGGGCTGTTCAGATGAACAACACTGCTAATGAAAGATTACAGGCTGAAAGAGAAGCTGCCAAAGCTGCGGCAGCAAAAGCTAAGGAAGAAAAAAAGTCTTCAAAGGAAAAGAAGAACCTTGATTGATGCGGCATAAAAAATTACCCCTTTTCATATTCATTTAATGTGAATATGAAAGGGGTTTTTTATATGTCTGAAAGAAAAAAAATTGGCAGAAATAAAATGGGTAGCTATCTGAAAATACAGATTTTAAATCTGGTGATATATTTTGTCTCTATGTGTATTTTTTCTGTTACTTTGTCAGGGACTGATACACAAATCAGCTCAATGCGATATATCGCTGTAATATATTTATCTTTAACATCGTTTGTATCAGGTTTCCTGGCAGGTATAAAAGAGAGAAAAAACGGAATTATGTGCGGGATTTTGAGTGCTTTGCCTTTTAATACATTTTTTATCTTTATATCTCTTATATTGAACAAGTTCAGTGTAGATTATCAGATGCTTTTATCGGTAGTTATACCTTTGGTAACAGCGGCGATGGGCGGAATCATCTCAGTTAATATAAGGCTGAAATAATAGGTAAGAATAATGAAAATTAATACAACGATATCATCAGAAATTATAGGTAAAAAAATGTATTTGAAAAACAAAACTCATATTTTTTGTTTTATAATAATAGCATCAGCTATTATTACAGGCACATTATCATATATTAACTTTGAAGAAAGCTTTATAGATGAAATTCAGCGTTCTTTTGAAGTTTTTTCTGTTGAATTCATTTCTAAAACCAAGTTTGAAATATTTTCGGGCGTGCTTTTGTCACATCTGCCTTATATTATTCTTATGATAGTTTTTGGAACAAGCGTTTTTGGTTCGATATTTGCTGTGGCACTTAGCTTTATTAAAGGGACAGGTCTCGGCATGCTTGGTGCTTATATATATTCATCCTTTGGGTTAAAAGGCATAGAATATGCAATATTAGTTTTTTTTCCGGGAAAATTTTTATTGCTCCTGTCAATGTTATTCTTATTGAACTTTGCAGTAACGGAATCCTTGTACTTAAATAAGTTGACAAAAGGGGAGTGGCAGGTAGAAAAAGATAACATGTTATATATAATGAAAATTACAGTATCATTTATTTTTATTATTTTTTCGGCATTGATTGACTGCTTCCTTGTATCTGCATTTTCCTCACTGTTCACTTTCTGAGGAATCGAATTCTTTACTCAACGGATTTCTTTTTGTCGCTTCACGAAGCTGCTTATTTTCAAGATGTGTATATATTTCCGTTGTTGCAATGGCTTCATGTCCAAGCATTTCCTTAAGTACAAGTACATCGACATTTCCGTGTTGATACATAAGTGTGGCAGCTGTGTGTCTGAGTTTGTGGCAAGAATAATGCTGTCCGTCAAGACCAATCACTTCAAGATAATGATATACCATTAATTGTACTGCTTGCCTTCCGATTCTTTTATTTAAACGACTTATAAACAATGCATTTCTGTCGTCGCCCTTAAGATTATTATTAGGCCTGACCTGAAGGTACGATGTAAGTGCGTCCAAACAAGCCTTGTTCAAATAAATCTTTCTTTGCTTGTTTCCTTTGCCGGTTACAACCATTGTTTTTTCAGAAAGATTTACATCTCTGACATCGAGCCCTACAAGCTCGGCAAGTCTTAATCCGCAATTCAGAAATAAAGTAAGAATACAATAATCGCGGGCTTTGTTCGGTCCATCTACACTTTCAAGAAGCTGTATGCTTTCTTCAAGGGTAAGATAACGGGGGAGAACCTTTTTTCTTTTTGCTACCTGAAGTTGTGAAACAGGATTTACGTCAATATAGTGCATTTTATCTGCAACATATTTGAAAAATCCGCGTATTGAAGAAGCTTTTCGTGATCTTGTTGTTGTATTGTTTGAACGGTTACCTGCACAATATATCAAGAAATCGTTAACATCTTTTAATTTGATTTCAGAAATAAAATTAACGTCTATATATGATAAATCAAAATTATTTTCTAAATCTTCGGGGGATTGGAGACCGCTTTTTTTAGCAACAATAAATCTGAAAAAAAGTCTCAAATCAGAGATGTATTCACTTACAGTCTGGTTGCTTCTTCCTTTGACAACGCTGAGCTCACTGATATATTCATTTACAAGATCAGGTAACAATGTTCTGTCGATATAGTTTGCCATATTATCACATCCGTATTTATTCCTTATATCAACTATACAAAATTTTTAAGGTGTTTGTCAAGAGTTTATTAAAATATAGGATATTTAATAAGATTTCAGAAATTAACGAAATTTTGCATTTGATGGAAATTTTTAGAATGAACGTTTGTATTCAAATGAATTTTCTATTAAATGGCAATTAATAAAAATTCGATGAAATATCAAATATCAGAATATTATTTATGTAAACATAAAAAAAATAATTTTTCAATTTGTATTTATCTGATTAAATGCCAAGTTTAAAATGTAAAGAAATATATTAAGTAAATCAGATATATAAAACATAATTTCATTAATTTAAAATTTATACAATTTATTGTGTCAAATAAAAATTTCATTTTCGGGTTATTTTCACTGTTTCTGCTCCCCTCAACTATATAAAATATTGATTTTGTATAGTTGATTGTGAAAAGTTAACTCCTTCCCTTTTTTATATTAATCCTTTTTCACATTGTATTTTTTAGATAACTGTGCTATACTTTTAACATATTCAAAAAACACGAGGACAGAAAAATGCAAATAAGAATTCAAAACGGCATTGTTGATTTATCGGGGCAGCCAATTTTAAAAAATGTTAATATTGAAATTAATACTGAAAGTAAAATTGGCGTTGTTGGTAGAAACGGATGCGGAAAAACAACGCTTCTTCGTCTTATAAGCGGTGAATTATCTATTTCAAGAGATACCCCTGGTATTGAAAGTTTTCATATAGTTTCGGGTAAGCCGATAATCGGTTCAATGTCACAGATGGCTATTGAAGATGACAGTGTAACTTTAATAGATGAAATAAGAAGTGCTTACAATGAAATTTTGAGTTTGAAAAAAAGGCTTGATGAGCTTAATGAATTAATGGAAAAAAATCCAACTGATGATGTAATATCTGAGTATACTGCAAAGCTTGATTATTTTACTAATCTTGGTGGATTTTACTTTGAAAAAGAATATGAAGCTGCTATAAAAAGATTTGGTTTTACTGACCAGGAAAAGTCAAGACCTTTATCGGAATTTTCCGGTGGTCAGAGAACTAAAATAGCTTTTCTTAAATTGTTGTTATCAAAGCCTGATTTGTTGCTACTTGACGAACCTACAAACCATCTTGATGTCGAAGCTGTTGCCTGGCTTGAGGAGTATCTTTCCGAATATAAAAAAGCTGTAGTTATTGTTTCACATGACCGTATGTTTCTTGATAAAACTGTAAATGTAATATACGAAATTGAACATGGGAAAACATATCGTTATCCCGGAAATTACACGGCTTTTGCTGAGCAAAAAAGTATTATACGTGCACAACAAGCAAAAATGTTTGAAGAACAGCAAAAAGAAATTGCAAAATTAAATGATACCATTGAAAAATTCAGATATAAAGCAAATAAAGCTGCAATGGCACAATCTAAAATTAAATATCTTGAAAGAATGGATATTATTGAAGCTCCCGAAGCTTATGACAGCAAAACCTTTATGGCCGAATTTGAACCTGACAGACGAAGTGTTAAGGATGTTCTGACTGTACGTGATTTAAAAATTGGTTACGACAAAGTGCTTTCAAATGTGAGCTTTGATATAAAAAGAGGAGAACATGCTGCAATTATCGGCGGCAACGGTTTGGGCAAATCAACACTGCTTAAAACAATTGTAGGCGCTATCCCCTCTCTTGGCGGTAATTTTATTATTGGCGGCGAGGTTAAAATTGGTTATTTTGATCAGCAGATGGCTCAATATGTCAGCAATTCAACTGTTTTGGACGATTTTATGAGTTCGTTTCCTCATTTAACCACATATGAGGCAAGAAGCTCACTTGGAGCCTTCCTTTTCACCGGAACCGATGTTTTTAAAACAATAGATATGCTTTCCGGTGGAGAAAGAGTCAGACTTGCACTGTGTAAAATATTCAAAAGAAAACCCAATTTTCTTATTCTTGATGAACCTACAAATCATATGGATATTCTCGGAAAAGAAACTCTTGAGAATATGCTTTCAGATTATGAAGGAACCTTACTTTTTGTTTCTCATGACAGATACTTTGTAAAAAAGGTTGCTGATCGTATTCTGTCATTTGAAGATGGGTTTACTAAGTGGTATGAATTCGGTTATGAAGAGTACCAGAATGCTCAGAATTTAAAACTCTCCTCCCCTTCTGATTTTTCAGAAAATCATCCTGTCAAACAGAAAAAGACATATACAACTCCCGCTAAAGAAAAAGCGAAGCGTGAAAGAGCAATAAAAAAGACTGAAGAAGCAATCTCAAACCTTGAAAACAAATTAGAATTTCTGAAAGCAGAAATCGAGAAACCCGAAAATCAGTCCGATTATGTAAGATTGACTGAACTGCAAGCAGATATTGACAATGCAGAAGCAGAGCTTTTTGAAAAAATGGAAGAATGGGAATCCCTTGTCTGAAAAAGAAAATACAGCATTAACATTAACGTTACTGCTGTATTTTTTGTTTAGTTAAAATCCGATAAGACCTAATAATCCGTAGGAAAGAATTGAAATAATTATACCCGCTATAAACACACCGGCTGTTATTATGGGTAAGGAATGCTTGATTCTTATATCAAGCAAGTCTGCTATAAGAGCTCCTGTCCAAGCACCTGTTCCAGGAAGAGGTATACCGACAAAGATAAGCAAGCCTAAAAGTCTGTATTTTTTAACACCGTCAGCTTTTCTGAGAGATCTTGCTTCAAGTTTGTTGATAACACTTTCAATCTTTTGAGATTTTTTTAACAGGTTAAAAATCTTTCTTATAAACAGTAAAATAAACGGTATAGGTAACATATTCCCTATAAAACATATTGCGAAAGCCTTGAAAAATTCAATATTCATGAGCTTTGCAGCAATAAGCCCTCCTCTTAATTCGAGAATAGGCAGCATTGAAACTAAAAAAGCAACAATTTCAGGGGAAAACTTGTCACCGAGTGTATTTACAAGATATTCAGCAATTGCCTCAGACATTTTTCTACCTCTTAAATATTATTCTCTTTAATAAAATTCATAGCTTCAGTGAGGATGTATTTGTCATTTTCGTAATTAAGCACTCTGAGTGATTCGTCAAAATTGTACCATCCGCACTCTTCGATTTCTTCTTCCTGAAGCTTGTATTCATTCTGTGCGGTTTTTGCAAGAAAGATTGAAACAGATTTTTCTATTTTACCCTGAATACTGTATTCGGAGTTCTTGACAAATCCGGGAATAATTTCGATGTTTATGCCTGTTTCTTCAAGAACTTCTCTTATTGCTGTTTCCTCTTTAGTTTCTCCCGGTTCTATATGACCCTTCGGGAAGCCCCAGTGAGCACTTCTTTTGTTTCTGATCAAAAGAAATTTTTTGACACCGTTATCTTCTCTGAAAATCACTGCTCCGCATGAGCTTTCGTATAAACATTCAATATTATATCCGATGTTTCCTTCAGCAAAATCAATAGCTTCTCTTATGTCGTTGACGATATATCTGGTACTTTTAGGTGCTACAACCCATACTACACCCTTACCACCGTGACGTCTTACTATAGCAATTACTCGACCGTCAAAGTTTCTTACAGGATGATTAATACCCATGATATAAGCGAACTGAACCATATTTTTTCTCGTTTTATGGCCTTCCATTATTCCGTAATTAAGCTTATACTTAAATCCGAAACGCTTGTTATAGGAATACATCGGAGACGTTACGCGTACTTTTACAAATTTGCCTAACATAATGTGTCTCCTCTTTGATATGCGGCATAATTTAAAGGTTAACCCATGTATGCCGACAGAATATATGAAACAATTATACACGCTTTAATATGTTTTTTCAATAGATTTTTATTCAAAAAATGAATGTCAAAACAAAAAATATTAAATTTATTGTCAAAATGCAGTAAAAGTGATATAATATAATCATTAAAAATAAAGTGAGTAATTTTATGAAAAAATTATATATTACCGATCTTGACGGAACCTTGTTGAACAGCAACGCTGAAATTACAGTGAATACTAAAAATCTTATTTCTGGTGCTATTGATAACGGAGCTCTTTTTTCTTTGGCAACAGCCCGAACTTTTGCTACAGTTACGGAAATGTTTAAGGATATCACCCTTAAGTTACCGCTGGTGCTTATGAATGGTGTTATGATATATGACCCTGTTAATAGGGAGATTATTACCTGTCATAGTATAAAAGAAGATGTTTCCGAGAAAATTCTGGATATATACAGTAAATATGGCATTTATCCTTTAGTATACAGGCAGCATAATGACGGCCTCGAAATTGAATATTACGATACAGATAATCCTCATCAGATGAAATATGTCGGTAAACGCACTGATGCCAAAGGAAAAAAATTTGTATATTCAAATGATTTTTCCGCTAAGGGTAAAAAAGAGATAATATATATAGTTACCCTCGACACATATGAAAAGATACTTCCGCTGTATGAAGAAATATCAAAAATTAAAGAAATATCTTGTGTTTTTTACAGAGATAATTACACAGACTGTTATTTCCTTGAAATTTTTGCAGAGGGTGTTTCTAAAGCATCATCAATGCTTGAAGTAAAAGAATTAATCGGTGCAGATACAATTACAGCATTTGGTGATAACCTTAACGATATTGAGATGTTTAAGATGGCCGATGAAGCCTACGCCGTAGATAATGCGTGTAGTAAACTAAAACAATTCGCAACGGGTGTAATCGGATCAAATGATAATGATTCCGTTGCAGAATTTATTTATAAAAAATCATTTGGAGATAAGTTATGAGTAGTAAATTGTATAAAGAATATGTAAAGACCTATAAGCTATCCCCTGCCAACTCTGACGGATATTATTCT
Source organism: Acutalibacteraceae bacterium (assembly GCA_045613805.1). Lineage (GTDB taxonomy): Bacteria > Bacillota > Clostridia > Oscillospirales > Acutalibacteraceae > UBA6857. The sequence goes on along the minus strand of JAZLBS010000017.1, from coordinate 41,180 downwards.
GTTGTGGGCGATTTGCTTGAAACGGATGAGGTGCTTTCAATGAAGCAGTACGAACAGCATCTTGAAATAGATCGCTTGCAGCACGTTATAGGTGTTTCATACCTCAGCTATAAAATCAGTAAAAGGCTTGGATGGGATTATCGTTCGGCAGCGCGTGCCGGTATAATGCATGACCTTGTGTATTATGATTGGCGCGATGGAGTAACGGGCGGATGGCACCGTCTTCACGGATATAAGCATCCGAGGCTTGCGGCGATGAATGCTAAAGAGCTCTGCCCTGAGCTTAACGATGTAGAATACGATGCGATTATCAGACATATGTGGCCTCTTACACTTAAGCTTCCTAAGTATAAAGAGGGCTATGTTATCATTTTTGCCGATAAATATTGTGCAACGAGAGAGCTTATGTATTCTCTGAACAAAAAATACAAAAATAAATTTTTATCTGATGTTGAAGGAATATGACTATGGAAATGCTTGTTAAATATATTCTCTTATTCTTTTTCTACAGCGCCGCAGGTTGGTGTCTTGAATCTCTTTACTGTTCTATCGGTGAAAAGCGCTTTGTAAACCGAGGTTTTCTGACCGGTCCTATGTGTCCTATTTACGGAACAGCAGCTCTTGTTCTTGTAATTCTGATATATAATCCGTTCCGAGATAATCCCCTTGCTGTTTTTGTACTGGGAATTATTCTATGTGATATAGTTGAGTTTATGACGAGTTATATTATGGAAAAGCTATTCAGTGCCCGTTGGTGGGATTATACTTATGAATTATTTAATATAAAAGGCAGGATATGTCTTAAGCATACACTTTATTGGGGCGTAATTTCAATAATTTTTGTAAAGACAATTCATCCGGCAGTCGATAATCTTTACAATAAAATTAACGGTTCATATCTCAGAATAGTTTTGGTTTCAGTTCTTTTGATTTTTACTTTGGATCTTATCAACGCCGTCAGAAAAGCTCTTGATGTAAGAAAGCTGCAAATTAAAATCAACAAGCTTACCGGGACACTTACAGAAGAATTGAGTATTATAAAAACATCTTTTGAAGATAAATATACTGTTATTCAGAAGGTGGTTATCAAACAGACCGATAAATTAACTCAGCTAAAATATCAGATTGATGACCTCGCTACTGATGTAGAAAAGTTTCTGATTTTTGAAAAGAAGCCAAAAGACAAAGAAAAAAGCCTTTCAAACAGGTTGCTGTACAACAATCCTACCTTTGAAAAGCTTACTAAAAACAAACTGATAAAGCTTAAAGATATTATTGACGATATTAAGGCAAATATCTACGAAGGCGAAGAAAAACTTTGAGGAGAATTATGAAAAATATTGAAAAAAACGACGCGAGAGTTACCAGAACATACAATCAACTGATAAACGGTTTGATTGTTCTTTTGAAGGAAAAAAGCTTCGACGATGTTTCTGTAATAGAGATATGTGAAGCATCAGGTGTACACAGAGCAACATTTTATAAGCATTTTAATGATAAATTCGAATTTTTAAATTTTTGTTTTGACTCATTACTTGATACAATATCTTTTGATTATCTTGAACGTGGTTCCTCACCTGAAACCATAAAAAACAATATAATGCATTTTGTTTCATGTATTTTACAGTTTATTGACGACAACAGAACACTCTTTTCTTCTGCATGTATTGAAAATGCTTCTGTTGCATTTCTGTCTTCGTTTGATAATGCAATAAACAATTTCTGTACAAAAAAACTCAACTCTGTACTTTCGGCACCGATGCACAGAATTGAGATTTCCTCTGTATTTTATTCAGGAGCATTCGTAGGTATTGTTAAGTGGTATATCCAGTCGAATAATCCTGATATGTATAATGATATGATGGATTTTCTCGAGCACAGAGTAGACGAGCTTTGCAGATTTTACGAAAAATACTTATATTTACAAAGTTAATCTCTGTTGTCATAATCATCAAGGAAATTATATTTTTCATCACCTTTATGATAACCGATAACTGTTTCAAGATTTACATTGTGGACGCTTCTGAAAATATTCATTTCAATGTTGGAGTTGATTTTCCTGAAAGAGGATATCAGCTCCTTCATTTCTTTTCTCTTGGAAAGAAGCTCCATATCGGATTGGCTGTTTTCACAAGCTTCGGTAAATTTGCAAGCACATTGTAAAAATTTAAGATCATTGTATCTTACCCATGCTTTAATATCGTTTTCTCTCACCATGTATAACGGACGGATAAGCTCCATACCTTCAAAGTTTGTGCTGTGCAATTTAGGCATCATCGTTTTGATTTCTGCTCCGTAAATCATACTCAGAAGGATTGTTTCAATAACATCATCGAAGTGATGTCCCAATGCTATCTTGTTGCAGCCGAGCTTCTGTGCATTTTTGTAGAGATGTCCCCTTCTCATTCTTGCACAAAGATAGCATGGTGAGTCTTCAACATTCACTACATAACCGAAAATATTTGCATCGAAAATTTCGATAGGTATATCAAGCATTTTTGCGTTATTGATAATTTGCCTGATATTTTCTTCAGAGTATCCGGGATTGAGCACAAGATACTTTGCTTCAAAAGGAAAATCACTGTGCTTCTGAAGGTGCTGAATACATTTTGCCAGGAGCATAGAATCTTTACCGCCTGAAATGCATACAGCTATCCTGTCACCGGGCTTTATCATTTCATATTCATTGATACCGGCAATAAATCGCTTCCATATTTCTTTTCGGTATTTTTTTATAATACTTCTTTCAACTTCTATATGTTTTTCCATATATTAATTCCTATGATAAAGCGGGTGTTTAAACCACCCGCTTGTTTTAACTTTCTTTAATATTAAAAATTACTTTCAGAATGCTTTTGAACATTTTAGGACTTTTAAGAATTACAACCTTCATGTGCTCAACCTCCAAACAAAAATACCTGTTCATTTATAGGAACAAGTTACCCCTAAAATGATTAGCATCAGAGCAAGGATGAAAAGCATAACTTTTACCGGTATACATAAGGCAAGTATTATACCGGCACCAAAGGAAGTGAAAATCAGTCCCTTAGAACAAAAACGAAGTTTTGCCACACTATCATCCCCTTACAAATATACTGGTTTTTACTAATATTATACGGGGATTGAAAAAAAGTGTGAGAATTAAACATTCCATTTTTTCAATTTCTTCTGTTCGTTATAAATTGAAACATAGCTGTCATATCTGTTTTTGCTCAGAGTACCTTCATTTACCAATTCACAAATCCGGCAGCCTTTTTCGCCAAGATGCGCGCATCCTGTGAATTTACATTGACCGATATATTCAGAAAACTCATTAAAATAAAGCTCAAGCTCGTCAGAAAAAACTATATTATCATTAGAAAAATCTATGCTTGAAAAACCTGCGGTATCAATCACAGATCCATCGGCAATATGAAATATTTCCGCTTGTCTGGTTGTGTGACGTCCTCTTCCGAGTTTGTCACTTATCTCCCCTGTTTCAAGGCTGAGATTCCCGCTTAGGGCGTTTATCAATGTAGACTTGCCTACACCTGAATTTCCTGTGAAAGCGGTCAGATGACCCTTTAATTCGTCTTTTATGGCATTGAGCATTGATGTATCATTAACATCTGAATATAAGTATACATTATATCCAGTTGAACGATAGGTTTCATAAAGCTCCGAGCAATCAGCCAGATCAGTTTTTGTAATGACAATTACAGGTGTAATATTATTTTTTTCAGCAAGCACTGTCATTTTATCAATTACAAGATAATTAGGAGCAGGCTTTGATGCCGAAACAACAATCAGCAGCTTATCTATATTAGCTACCGGAGGTCTTATCAGCCTGTTTTTTCTTTCAAAGATTTCATCAACGGTATTCTCTTTATCCTCTCTTACTGTAATTAATACCTTATCACCTACAATAGGAGAGATCTTTTCTTTTCTGAATTTTCCTTTAGCTTTACACTCATAAATGCCTTTGGCGGTTTCTACATAATAGAAACCACCAATGCCTTTGATTATTGTACCGTTTAATTGCATTATTCGCCACCGCCTACAACTTCAGTTGCAGATGTTTCCGGCTGCTGAACATCTTCTGTGGGTGGTTCAGTAGTGGTTGTTTGTGTAGTTGTAGCAGTGGTTGAAGGTTTAGTAGTTGTTGGAGCAGTTGTTGTGGCAGCTGTTGTAGGAGCTGTTGTTGACTGCTGAGTTGTGGGAGCGGTTGTCTGAACCGGCTTAGTGGTAGAAGGCTTTGTAGTTTTCGGCTTAGTGGTAGAAGGACGTGTAGTCTTCTTTTCTGTTGTTTTCTCCTCTTCTTCTGTCTCTTCTTCCTCAGTTGTTTCGTCGGTTGTCTCAGGAATTTTACCTGTGCTTACATAAACAGCGACTCTTGTTCCGGGAAGAACCATTTCACCGATGTATTCATGCCCAATGATTTTTCCGGCTGGTTCGGCACTGCCTCTGTATTCTGTTCTTGTTGTATCGAGAGTAAGACCGACCTCAGCGAGTGCTGCTCTTGCCTGTGCAATTGTCATGCCGACAAGATTAGGAACGCCTACAGGCTCAACCTCTTCGCTAGTTGCAACGTAAATCGTAATCATTGAACCGATGGCAACCATTTCACCCTTGGCGGGATATGTTTTTATAACGGTACCTATTTCAACATTCTCATTTTTTTCTTTTACAACGGTTGTATCAAGGCCCTTGCCACGTATCACTGCATCAGCAGATGTATATTCATAACCGTATACATCAGGAACCTCAATCTGAGACGACGAATCTGAAATGTAAATGATAATTGTTGAATTTTTATTTACCTTGCCTGTTGAGGGCTCCTGTCTGAGAATTGTACCTGCTTCTGCATCGCTTTCCTCATCAATAACAGGCTCGAAAACAAAATCGGAATATGCCGGCTGATTCATAACCTGATTATAAAAATTAAGACCTACAACATTTGGTACATTAATTTTATTTGAATTGGGAAGGAACATGGAAATAAGCAAAAGTGCAAATATTATGAGAGCACCAAGAACTCCGCAAAGAACTGCAATAGTTTTCTTTTTTGCACTGTCATCTTCCTCGGAATCTTCATAAGTATCCATAGAATCAATTATTGTTTCGGCTTTTGTTACAACAGGAGCAGCAATTTTGACATCCTCATCACTTTCCTGAATCTGAGCGGGCTGGGTTCCCGTGAAATATGAGTAGTCAAATTTTATGTTAGGATTTCTTTTGTATTCTTCAATATCTCTGAGAATTTCTGATGCAGACTGATAACGGTCACTCTGATTTTTCTGCATAGCTCTTATAATTATCTGTTCAAGACCGACAGGTATGTCGGGATTGATTTCACGTGGCTTGACAGGATCGTCCTGCAGCTGCATAAGTGCTACAGAAACAGCGTTGTCCGATTGGAAAGGAAGCGTACCTGTAAGCATTTCGTAAAGAACTACGCCGACAGAATAAAGGTCAGTTTTGGCATCGGTATGACTTCCTTTTGCCTGTTCGGGGCTGATGTAGTGAACCGAACCGATTGCACCGTCTGTCATGGTTCTGGTTTCACTTCTGCTGAAACGAGCAATGCCGAAGTCAGTAACCTTGATTGTACCGTCTGAAATAAGCATTATGTTCTGCGGCTTGATGTCTCTGTGAACAATGCCCTTATCGTGAGCGTGCTGCAGTGCGCGAAGAATCTGTGTAACATAGTAAATAGCTTCACGGGCATTGATTTGTCCTTGTTGTTCAATATATTCCTTAAGTGAAATTCCTTCAACGTATTCCATAACGATATATTGAATCAGATTTCCGTAGCTTACATCAAAAACCTTAACAATGTTAGGATGTGAGAGTACGGCGATGGCCTTAGACTCATTTTTGAATCGACGTTTAAAATCCTCATTTGCAAGAAACTCATCCTTTAATATCTTGACAGCAACAATTCTGTGGTCAATATTATCAAAGGCTTTATAAACCACAGCCATTCCGCCTACGCCGATTATTTCAATTATTTCGTATCTTCCGTCAATTCTTTTACCTACGTAATTTTCCATTTAATCTCACCTTACCCTTTCAGAATGACAACCGTTATATTATCACTGCCGCCATTATTGTTGGCTTCATCAATATATTTCTGTGCCAAAGAATCAAAATCAGTGGTTTGATATATTTCAAGAATTCTGTCGTCGCTTACCATTCCGCTCAGACCGTCTGTACATAAAATCAAAGCTTCGTTATTACCGAGAAAGACATAATCAAAATCGATATCAATCCCCTCTTCAACACCCATAGCACGGGTTATAATGTTTTTTATGGGGGCATTTTCATACTCTTCCTTTGTAATCTGCCCTTTATCAAGCATTTCCTGAACGAGCGAGTGGTCTTTCGTGAGCTGATTGATTGTATTATCGCGGATTATGTAAGCTCTGCTGTCACCGACATGGGCAATGCATACCTCGTTGTTTTTTATAAGTGCAGCAACAATAGTTGTGCCCATTCCTTTTAAAGAGCTATCATATACGCCTCTGTCAAATACATGAACATTGGCTGTAGTGATTGATGAAAGAAGCAGATTTTCCAATGAAGTGATCGACATCATAGGATTATAGCATTTTTTAATCTTTTCGCCGACCATTTCAGTAGCTGCCGCACTGGCAATCTTACCGCCGTGTACACCGCCCATACCGTCACAGACTATTGCCCAGGATGTACCGTCGGGTAAAACACCGAAATCGTATGCATCTTCATTTCTGCTTCGCACGGCACCTATATCGGTTTTTCCGGTTATCTTCATAAATTCTACTCCTTTCAAAATTTATTTTTTGCCTCTGCGCAGTTGTCCGCAAGAAGCATTTATATCACTGCCGAGAGTTCTTCTCACAGTTGCATTAATACCGTTTTTTTCAAGAATATTTATAAATGAAATTATTCTGTCACGGTTACTTTTTTTGTAATCTCTTTCTTTAACTGAATTAACAGGAATGAGGTTTACATGACATAGCATACCTCTGAGTCTTCCGGCAAGCTCCCTTGCGCAGTCATCACTGTCATTAACTCCGCTTATCATTGCATATTCAAATGAAATGCGTCTATTGGTCACCCTGATATATTCCTTACATGCACTGAGAAGTGTATCTATATTCCATTTATTGTTAACGGGCATAGTTCTGTTTCTTATATCATCATTCGGAGCGTGTAAAGAAATAGAAAGGGTAAGCTGTAGTTTTTCTTCCATAAGCTTTTTTATGCCGCTGACTACACCGCATGTGGAAAGTGAGATATTACGCATACCTATATTAATTCCCTTTTCATCAGAAACCATTTTAAGAAATCTCATTACGTTATCAAAGTTATCAAGCGGTTCACCGACACCCATCATTACAATGTGAGAAATTCTTACGGATAAATCCTTTTGCGCAACATATATCTGTGAAAGAATTTCTGATGGAGTCAGATTTCTGATAAAACCTGCAATACCTGAAGCACAAAAGCTGCAACCCATTCTGCAACCAACCTGACTTGAGACGCAGATGGTATATCCGTATTTATATTTCATAACAACAGATTCAATTAATTCACCATCATTAAGTCTGAATAAATACTTAACTGTTTCATCATACACTGAAACTAATTTTTTTTCAATAGCACAGGTGTAAATGTCATAATTTTTTTCAAGATTTGCTCTTAAATCTTTTGAAATGTTTGTCATTTCATCAAATTTATCAACATTATGCTTATGTAGCCATGAATAAATCTGTTCAGCCTTAAAAGCTTTCTCGCCCAACGCAATGAGCTCTTCTTTCAATTCATCAACAGTCATTGATTTAATGTCTTTTTTCACTTAATCACTCTTTCTTTCAAAACAGGCAATAAAAAATCCGTCACTCATATTTTTATGCGGCATAAGTGTGAGAAATAAATCGTCGCTGATTTCGCTGACGGGTTTCACGGCAACAAAATCTGCGTTGTGTGAAAGAAATTTCTCGCACACATCTTCATTTTCTGCTTTAGACAGTGCGCAGGTTGAATAAACAAGTCTTCCGTTTTTTCTTACGTATTTTGCACCGTTCTGTAATATGCTGTACTGAATTTCAGGTAAACCCCTTAATTCTTCTTCAGACTTATATTTGATTTCGGGTTTTCTTCTGATAATACCAATGCCTGAGCAAGGTACATCACACAAGACTCTGTCTGCTTTTCCAAGCTCTTCATTATAAATAAGTGCATCAGAAACTGTACCCTTGATAATATTAAGACCTAATCTTCGTGCTCCTGAATTTATAAGCTCAACCCTGTTTTCATATTTATCAAAGCAAAGTAATGTGCCTTCGTTTTGCATATATTCAGCGGTAGTGTATGCCTTACCACCGGGTGCTGAGCAAAGATCAAAAACAGTATCACCCGGTTTTGGATCAAGGGCCTTCGCGCATATCTGCGAAGCCAGGTCCTGGACATGGAAATAACCGTTTTTATATGCTGTCAGCTTTTCGATATCCTTGCCGTTGAGTGTGATTTTTAATGCGTTTTCAATATATGTTTTTTCACATTCGACACCTTCACTTTTAAGAGCATCAATCAAATCTAAAGAGCTGATTAGTGTAGTGTTAACACGAATAAAAATATCCGGTGTTCCCGTAGAAGCAGAAAGTACACCTTCAGCATTTTCGTATCCGTATTCCTTAATCCATTTCTGACACAGCCATTTTTCACAGGAATATTTTATTGAAAGGTAGTATGCTGTGCCTTCTTTTTCAGGCAGACATAAACCGATTCTGGCAATCTTTCTGAGAACGGCATTTATGATCCCTGAAGCATAAGAGCAGTGTTTTTTAGAAAGCTTGACACTTTCATTTACAGCAGCAGAAGAAGGCACCTTGTCCATAAATAAAAGCTGATAAGCACCAAGCCTTAATATAATTATTGCCTCAGTTTTAAGCTTGTTAAGCGGTTTTTCAAGATAGAGAGACAGATTATAATCGAGTGTAATCCGTCTTTCGATTGTTCCGTAAAACAGCGCTGAAACAAACCCTTTATCTCTGGCGTTCATTTCATATTTATTGAGAAAAGAATCTAACGTAAGATTTGAGAAAGCAGAATCTCTTTCTATTTTCATTAAAGCATCAAAAACAATTTTTCTTGCATTGTACATTGCAGATTCCTCGGTTTATCTTCTTCTGTTATTTGTGCGAAGAATAAGTCTTATAAGTGACATAAGCGAAACAAGAAGTGATGCAACATAAGTCATAGCTGCCGCTGAAAGAACTTTCTTCGCGCCTGTTCTCTCGTCATTATCAAGCATACCTGTATCGTCAATTACTTTGAGTGCTCTTGAACTTGCATTGAATTCAATGGGAAGTGTTACAAGCTGGAAGACGACTACAGCCGCAAATAATATAATACCGATATCCACAAGAAGTCCGAAGCCGAGGAAATATCCCATAACAGCAATAAGCACACCTGCAGAAGAACCGAAATTGGCTACAGGTAAAATCATGTTTCTTATTTTGATCGGCATATAATTCTGAGCATGCTGTGCAGCGTGACCTGCTTCGTGACATGCAATTCCTATGCTTGCTATAGATGCACCGGAATATACCTCAGGTGACAATCTTATAACATTAACACGTGGATCGTAGTGGTCACTAAGCTTTCCGTGGCCACATTCAATTTTTACATTTTGTATTCCGTAATGTGAAAGAACATTATATGCAGCCTGCGCGCCGGTTATATGCTTTGAGTTTGAAATACGCGCAAATTTGTTGTATGTGCTTTTTACCTTCGCTTGTGCAATAAGCGAAAGAATGATAGCGGGAACAACAAGAACAAAATAATAGTAGTCATACCACAACATAAAATCACATCCTAAAATAATTAAGTTAGCCTAAAACGGTTCCTTTTTCAATTGCATATCCGTTCAGGAAAACGGAGGCATCCATTCTTTTCTTTCCTTCAAGTTGAACAGTTTTAAGTTCAACGCAATTGTTATCACCGCAGCAAATTACTAATTTACCTGAGTTTTCAATAACTTCACCGGGTTTATTATGCCCTTTTTTGTCCGATAAAACCGACGAATGTATTTTTAAAGTTTTTCCGTTAAGCTTTGTTGATGCACCGGGCCAGGAATAAAGACCACGTATTTTATTGTGTATTCCGAAAGCGGTATCGTTCCAATCGATATTACTCATATCTTTGCTCAGAAGACCGACCTTTGAAGCCTTGGCTTCATCTTGCTTCACAGGCTTCAGCTCACCTTTTTCTATAAGGTCAATTGTTTCCATAAGAGCATCGGCGCCTAAGGGTGCTAACACCTCATACATATATTCCGTAGTGTCATTAATTCCGATTTCACATTCTTTTATACAGAGTATATCACCTGTATCAACACCTGAATCCATCTGCTGAACAGTTACGCCTGTTACCTTGTCCCCATTAAGCACAGCGTAATGAATCGGAGAAGCACCGCGGTATTTAGGTAAGATAGAAGCGTGAACATTGATACATCCGTATCTTGGAAAATTCAGAAAATCATCAGGAAGAATTTTTCCGTAAGCGACAACAGCGACAAGATCCGGTTTGATTTTTTTAAGAATTTCGAGTCCCTCACCGTTTTTTAAAGAAACTGGCTGATAAATATCGAGACCGTGCTTGAGTGCTTCAACCTTAACATCAGGAGGAGTAGGCTCCTGCTTTCTGCCTACCGGTTTATCAGGCTGACAGAAAACACCGACAATTTCGTGCTTTGATGCAACAAGAGCCTTCAGACATTCGACGGAAAAATCGGGAGTTCCCATAAAAGCAATACGCATAATATCAGTCCTTTCAGTCTTTTTCTCTCATTCTTTTTATGTCTTCGGCAGTGAGCTCTCTGGTTTGCTTGTCTGTATACAAAACGCCGTCAAGATGGTCGATTTCGTGACAGAAGCATCTTGCTTTGAGGCCTTCACCCTCATAAAAACGCCAGACACCCTTCCTGTTCTGTGCTCTTATCTTACAATATTCAGGTCTTACAACCAAACCACTCTGTCCGGGCACCGAAAGACAACCTTCTATATCTTCGTATTCGCCTGATGTTTCGACAATTTCGGGATTGATAAGTTCAAGTAATCCGTCACCTACGTCAACAAGAACTACTCTTCTGAGCACACCCACCTGTACAGCTGCAAGGCCTACACCGTCAGCTTTGTACATAGTTTCCTTCATATCGTCAAGAAGATTCCAGAGCTTTTCGTTGAATCTTTCGACAGGACGGCTTGTTTTTCTGAGGACAGGATCTCCTACTGTTACTATTTTTCTGATCGCCATTTTAAATTACCTCACTTAATAGAGATTTTCAGGATTGATATCTGCTGCAACCGTAACAGAAGAAAATGATGAGTTCTTACCGAATTTTATCATAAGCTCCTTAATCAGAGCTCTGAATCTTTGGTTGTTTTTGCATTTAAGTATCAATCTGTATCTGTATTTATTACTGATTTTTGAAACCCTCGGCGGCATTGGTCCGAGTGCAATCAATTTAATATCTTTAAATTCTTCTGCTGTTGCTTTTTTCAACTCGTCAAGAAAAGCCTTTGAGCAATTAAGAGCTTTAATTTCATCGGATGACACAAAAAGTATTGAGCATATATCACAGTATGGCGGATATATCATTGCTTTTCTGATGCTGATTTCCGTATTAAAAAACTCCGTATAATCCTGCTGCTGAGCAAGTTTAATTACATGGTTTTGCGGAGAGATTGTCTGTATCAGTGCCATACCCTTGTTTTTTCCTCTGCCTGATCTGCCAACAACCTGAGTTAGAAGGTCGAAGGTTCGTTCCTGACTTCGGAAATCATCGTTGTTCAATTGTTGATCGGCATTTATAACACCGACAAGAGTTACATTTTCAAAGTTAAGGCCCTTCGCAACCATTTGTGTACCGAGCATTATATCGTATTTTCCTTCACCGAAATCAATAATGCCCTTTTCGAAGCTGTTTCTTGTTCCGGCAGAATCTGTATCCATTCTTAGCACCCTTGCTTCGGGTAAAAGCTCAGAAATTTCTTCCTCTATTCTTTGTGTACCGTATCCGGCATATCTTACACCTTCTTTGCCGCATTCAGGGCAAACTTTCGTGAACGGAGCAGAATAACCGCAATAATGGCACATCAGACGCCCGTTTGCACTGTGGTATGTCATAGAGATGCTACATGACGGGCAGGTGATAACATTTGAACAGCTGTCACAGGCGGCAAAAGTATTATAACCTCGCCTGTTTATAAGAAGGATTGTTTGCTTTTTATCCTTCAGATTGTTTTCCATCAGTTCAAGCAGTCTTGAGCTGATGATGTATCTGTTGCCTTTTTGTCTTTCGTTTTTTAAATCTACTATTTCAACCTCAGGCAGAATCGCCTCTCCGTATCTTTCATCAAGAATATTAAGTGTATATTTACCTCTGACGGCGTTGGAATATGTGTTGATGGACGGTGTTGCAGATGAAAGCAAAAGTAACGCTTTGTGCCTGCCAGCCCGGTATTTCGCAACATCAATTGTATGATATCGTGGGGAAGATTCTGATTTATAGGTGTGCTCCTGCTCTTCGTCAATTACAATCATACCAAGGTTATCGAACGGGGCAAAGACAGCAGAGCGTGTACCTATAGCTATTTTAACAATACCTTCCCTGACTCTTTTATACTCATCTCTTCTTTCACCTACAGAAAGTGCACTGTGAAAAATTGCAACCTCAGAACCATATCTACCTTTAAACAGAGCCATCATCTGCGGTGTGAGTGATATTTCAGGCACCATAACTATAACCTGTCTTCCATCTGAAATAACATTGTCAATAAGCGATAAAAATACCGAGGTTTTTCCGCTTCCTGTAATACCGTAAAGAAGACTTGTTCCGCCACCCGACTGATATTGCTGATACATATTGTTAAAAGCAGCCTTCTGCTTTTTTGTAAGAATAATTTCGTTCTTTGCGTCTTTGTTATTAACGGCTGTTTCAGGCACACGGTAAAAAACAGTATCACTGATTTCAACAACACCTTTTGATTCGAGGTTATTGACAACAGATGCCGTTACACCTGTAAAATAACATATTTCCTTTACTGTAGCAGTTCCGACATCAGAAAGAGCATCTACAACACTCTTTTGCTTTGCAGTCAGCTTTGGAAATTTTTCAAAAGTGTCTTCTCTGCTGTAAATAAGCTTTGCTGTTTTTACAGTAGCATCTCCGGCATTTTTTTCTGCATTATATTCTTTGGTTAAAAACTTTTTCTCAGTAAGTTTTTCTATGATTTTTGCGTCATTTGAAAAACCAAGAGCAGAGTATACTTCTTTTTTTGTTATAAAACCGTCAAAGGAAAGCATATATTCGTAAATCTGTTTTTCATCTTCCGTCAGCGAAGATCTGTCCTCTTTGTAAACAGCAAAATATCGTGCGGCAGTTTTAAAATTAAGACCCGACGGAATCTGCACTTTAATTCCTTCAAAATAGGTACAGAATGTCCTTTCTTTAAGAAAAACGGCAATATCAAGCATTTCTTTTGTAATAAGCTCGGTATTATCAAGAACTGAAATAATACGCTTGTATTTTTTATCGTCCTTTGCCTCTTCGAAAGAAAATACCACGCCTTGTCTTTTTATGTCCTTGCCTCTGCCGAAAGGTACAAAAACTCGTGTACCGACTGTTATGTTTTCCTTTAAATCCTCAGGTATAATATAACCGTAAAGAATGTCAAAATGATATGCAACATTTTCTACGGCAACACATGCAAGAAACTGTTTCATATCATTTCACTTCCTTTATTTATATATTTCTGATTTCTTCGGGCTCGCAGATGATGAGCTTACCGCTGAGGAATTCATCAAGAGCGTAGGAAACAGGTTTACCAACTCCGCATTTTTCTTTAAGGTCTGCATCTTTGGAAATGTCTCTTGCTCTTTTTGCTACAGCATTAACAACTGAGTATCTGCTGGTTTTGTCTTTAAGTAAATCTCTTAAATCGGGATTAAGCATAATTATTTACCTCTCTTAATTTATTTTGCATATTTTCAATCCTGAGCTGTTCGGCTCTGATAATTGACAAAACATCATTGACTGCATCTTCGAGAACATCATTTTCTATTATGTAGTCATATTCAACTGCTCTTTTTAGTTCGGTTTTAGCAATTCTAAGTCTTGCATCAATTGCATCGTCACTGTCGGTTGCTCGGTTTCTTAAACGCTTTTCGAGCACCTCGAGCGACGGCGGAATAATAAAAATTTTCTTAGCATCAGGGAAAATCTTTTTAACGTTTTCCCCGCCTTCAACTTCAATGATAAGAAATACGGTTTTGCCTTCGTTAAGATTCTTTTTTACGGGGCTGATCGGGGTTCCGTAAAAATTATCACCGTATTTTGCATATTCTAACATTTCATTATTATCAATGTTTTTCATAAATTCGTCAACTGAAACGAAATGATAATTTACACCGTCAGCTTCACCCGGACGAATTTTTCTTGTTGTCATTGAAACAGACAGAAAACAGTCACCTTGCATTTTTTCCATAACCTTGGAAATGACTGTATCCTTACCGCAGCCTGATGGTGCAGAAATAACAACAAGCAATCCTTTATTCATAAGTTACGTCCTCCTCACAGATATCATCCTGGTCAGAATCAAGTCTGTTAGCAACAGTCTCGCATTGCAGATAAGTTAGTATCACATGGTCACTATCCATAATAATAACAGCTCTTGTTCTTCTGCCCTGAGTTGCATCTATAAGAGTTCCTCTTTCCTTACATTCCTGAATTATTCTCTTTATGGGCGCGGAATCCGGACTTACAATTGCAACAAGGCGCTGGGCATTTATCATATTACCGAAACCGATATTAATTAACTTCATAAACCTTCACCGATTATTCTATATTCTGAACCTGTTCGCGTATTTTTTCAATTTCTGCCTTAATGTCGATAACCTTTCTTGCTATTTCAACATCCTGGGCTTTTGATCCGATAGTGTTTGCTTCACGGTTGAATTCCTGAATAAGGAAATCAGTTTTTCTGCCTATAGCAATTTCACTGTCCATGAATTCATGCATCTGATCAATGTGACTTCTGAGTCTTACTGTCTCTTCGGCAACTGCGATCTTATCTGCATAAATTGCAGCTTCTGTAAGGAGTCTTTGTTCGTCAACCTGAACATCTTCAAGGACATTTCTCATTCTTTCAAGAAGCTTGCCGTTATATTCAGCAACAGTTTCAGGTGAACGTTTTTCAATGAATTTAACATTTTCAAGAATGGTATCACAACGTGAAAGAATATCTTCCTTAAGTTTTGCACCTTCTTTTTCTCTCATAGAAATAAAAGAAGAGATTGCTTTATCTGCGACTGTCTTTACAGCGTTCCATATTCTTTCTTCATCAGCTTCAGTTTTATGAACAGAGAATATATCATGATACTTAGCAACCGAAGTAACAGTTATATCCTGTGCAAGCTCATATCTTTCTGCAAGCTCTTTGAGTGCCTCAATGTATCCGGATGCAAGAGAGTGATTTACAGATACAACGCAATCTTCGATTTCAAGTGCTTCTATCTGAACATAACATTCAAGCTTACCTCTTGAAACAAAAGATTGGATATAAGATTTAAGCTTTTCTTCAAGAAAACCGTATGTGCGGGGTACCCTGGAAGAAAAATCAAAATATCTGTGATTCACACTTTTCATTTCGACGGTTATGCTCATTCCGTCAATTGTTTCCTGAGCTCTTCCGAAGCCTGTCATGCTTTTTATCATTTCTATTTCCTCCGATTTGAGTATATTTGCTGTATATCCTTTTAATTATACATTATTATTAGATGTTTGTCAAATATAAGTGTCGTAATTTTCTTATTTACAGCAAGATCCGGTAAGAATTGTAGGGATATCATTTATGTAACCGGAATCCGTTTTTTCAAAGGACATTTTATTGAGGAAGCTTTCTATGTTTGTACATATACACTTGCCCATATAGATGTTCTTAATCGAAGCAAAATTGTATGCTGAACGAAGAAGACCCTCGACAAGATAAGGCTTGTCCGTTTCATATTCAAGCTCGTAAACTGTAGCAAGATTTTTCTCGATTTTCATCAGACAATGACCGCACATAAAATCGTCTTCAAGCGCCGTAATTTTTGTAACACTGTCTGTCAGTGCTTCTGGTTTAAAAAATATCATTGTTATTTCTTCTTTCTTTCCATACCGGCAGCAATCATCAGCTTTCTTACTTCATCTTCCGTCAAATCTCGCCAGTCGCCTTGCTTAAGCATACCCAACTTAACGGACCCTACAGCTGTCCTCTTTAGTCTTGCAACCTCAAGTCCGACTGCTTCGCACATTTTTCTTATCTGTCTGTTTCTTCCTTCGTAAAGAATAATTTCAAGGACAACTCTACCCTCTTCTCTCGTAATAACACGTATTTCTGCAGGTGCTGTCATTCTGTCGTCAATTACAATGCCTGTGGTAAGCTCAGTGATCTGTTCCTGAGTTATCGTCGGTCTGACAGTTACTCTGTATGTTTTCGGAACGTGCTTTCTCGGATGCGTCATTGCGTTGGCAAATTCACCGTCGTTAGTGCACAAAAGCATGCCTTCGCTGTCTCTGTCAAGTCTTCCGACCGGATAAACTCTGCCAGGCACATCCTTTATAAGCTCCGCAACACATTTTCTGTCACGTTCATCGTTCATTGTAGTGATAAAGCCTCTTGGCTTGTGAAGCATAATATATGTATGAGTTTTTTGTTTTATAACTTTTTTACCCTTCACGGTAACCGTGTCGCTTTTAGGGTTTATTTTGTCACCGATATAAGCAACCTGTCCGTTTACACGGACAAAGCCCTGCTCGATAAGCTCTTCGCTCTTTCTTCGCGATGCTACACCGCACTCAGCTAAAAATTTTTGCAGCCTGACTTTACCGTCTGTCATAATTGTTAGTCCTTTCTATTTAGAAATATATTTTTAATCTGTTCGATTAATGTGAACCTTTCATTAAATGTTTCATCAGATGCATCAACATCATTTTTTGAATAAATAAATGATGTATGAATTAAGGATCCATCCGAATAATAATTAACTTTTCCTATTATCTCGTTTTCCTTTATCGGTGCATATACAAATTTAGGAATAATTATCTGCTCGTTTACATCTGAATTTTCAAGATAATGATAAATAAAATCATCGCTGTAAACTTCCAATTCTTCTGTTGATGAGCCGTAAACAGGAATTTTATTTATTCGTGTAAATTTCACTGTTGCCTTGTTGAGCTCTGCAAAAGATAAGTCATAAAGCTTTCGATGGTCATTCCAATCGTCGGGAGCGCTAAGTGTAACGCAAACCAGCTCAGCACCGTTTCTCTCACATGCTGTAACAAGACATCTGCCACTTTTCTTTGTAAAACCGGTTTTTATGCCGAAAACTCCTTCACATGAATCAAGCAATTTGTTGTGATTTAAGAAGGTTGCTGTTAACTCAGGTTTAATAAAATTAATTGTCTTTCTTTTACAGGAGCAGATTTCTCTGAATGTGGGATTTCTGATGCTGTATGCGCCGAGAAGAGCCATGTCAAAAGCTGTTGAATAGTGCTTTTCATTGTCAAGACCCGACGGAGTAACAAAGCTTGTGTTGAGCATACCTATACTCTCAGCCTTTTTATTCATAAGCCCGGCAAAAGCTTCATAGCTTCCTGAAAGATGTAATGCGCACATATTTGCCGCATCATTACCTGATTCAAGCATCATTCCGTAAACGATAGCCTCGAGAGACAAAACATCTCCGTCTTTTATTCCGATAGAAGTACCTTCCGTTAACGCTTTTGATGTAACGGTAATACGGTCATGTAAATTTCCGCTTTCAATAGCAAGTATAGATGTCATAATTTTTGTTGTGCTTGCCATTGAGCGTTTTTGAAAAGCATTTTTTTCAAAAATTATTTCTTTAGTTTCAGCGTTGATTACAACAGCACTTGCTGCACTGATATCAATACCGATTGAAACAAAAGATAAACCGACCGATAAAATGATTAATAGTGATAAAAAAACAATCTTTTTAATTAACAAAGCAACCACCTGCCAATAAAAATTATATGCAGGCGGTTGTATTAAAATTAATATAATCCGGTTACAAAGAAAAATTATTCAGTAACCTCGGGAGCATCCTTTTTTGTTTTGTTCATAAGACCTGTAACCTTATCAAACATTTCCGGAACAAGGTTAACAACTCTTTCAGCAGCGTTATCATAAGCTGTGATGTGTTTGAGTGTAACTTCACCGCCGTTGATTACAAGGAAAGCAACGGGAGTAATTGTCACACCGGCACCGCCGCCACCGCCAAAAAGCTCTTTTGTACCTTTTGAGGGGAAGTCTGCGCCGCCTGAAGCAAAACCGTATGTAACCTTAGAAACGGGAATAATTGTTGTACCGCCCTCTGCGTAAATTGCTTCACCGATGATTGTGCTTGTGTCAACAAGATCACGGATTTTTTCAATTGTTGAGGAGAGGATTGCACCTGCTGATTTTTCTGCCATTGTATATCATCCTTTCATTGTTTGTATGTTATTGTTTTCTACTTCGCTTTTATTGTTTTTCTTTGCTCCTGTTATAAACTTAAGTACTACTTTGAAAATTAATCTTATTACCATTGCTACAGAAGCGTTAGTAATTTTTCTGATGCAGATATTCATATCACAGTAAAAAGAACCTTCTGTTTTATTGGCAAGAAAATCCGGTTCAACATTTATATCGTATTTACGAACAAGGTTGTTGGAGCATATAAAACCCATCACCGGAAAAACCTTCTGACATGTTTGTCCATATTTAATGGCTGTTGCGGCTGAATCGCCTGTGCCGACAGAGATATCAAGTATAAGTCTTTCGAAAACTATGCTTTTAAAAAGCTTACCGCCATATGTACCGAGAACATTGCCGAGATTTGAAATAACAGCAATCATACCATCATGTCCGTTTGCCTTTATCATTTCGATTATCGGATTAGGCTTCTTTTCTTTTGGTGATTCATCTGGTTTTGGTTCTGAAGGAGCCTTCTCTTTTTTAGGCTTCTTTTGTTTTTTCTCTTTTTTCTCTTTTTTCGGCCCGACGGGTAAAACATTAATTTTAAAAAACAAATATCTTACCGAGATTCGAATTTTATCGTCATATGAAAGAGAAACCTTGACAGGCACCGACAACAGTGATACGAAGACAAGAATTATCCCAAGAATAATCAATAAAAAAATCTGAAATCCTGTCACATTCTCACCCCTTCATAATTCATACTATATATGTTACCCCAAAATTAGAGTTTCGTCAACTGTTAATTTGAAATCTCTTCGTCCTTTTCATCATTTTTTTCAATTTTTTCGGATTCTGCGTTGCTTTTAGGTAAAGGAGGAAGCTCATCAAGAGAAGAAATGCAAAAGCACCTCAAAAATTCAGCTGTTGTACCGTAAATCAAGGGTCTTCCCGGCAAATCAAGCCTCCCCTTTTCTTCGATTAAAGATTTAAGGCAAAGATTAGATATAACGGCAGAGCAGTCAACTCCTCTGATTTGCTCAATAAAAGCTTTTGTAACAGGTTGATTGTACGCAACTATTGCAAGAACCTCAAGCGCCGCCTGTGAAAGAGGAGCATTCTTTTTTACTTCAATTACTTTTCTAATGATATCGGCATACTCTTTTTTTGAGCAAAGCTGATATTTATCATCAAGCTTTAACAAACAGATTCCGAAATCCTCTTTATTGTATCTTGCACTCAAAAGATTAAGTGCGTCGGTAAGAATGATTTCATCCACATCAAGAGCCTGTGAAATTTTTGAAATCTCTGTAGGTTCACCTGTTGCAAATAAAACAGCTTCAAGTGTTGCAATTAGTTTTTTATCCATTGTTTTCACCATCCGATTCTGGTTTTGATTCAAATTCCTCTTCGAAATCACTTACAAAATTGGTATCACTTATGTCTGTATCATCGGATACAGCAACTGTAACCTGACCGTTGTCATCTTCAACTTTGATTTTATTTGCTTTTATAAGCTCGAGCATCGCAAGAAAAGTAGCTACCATTTCAGAACGGGAAGAAGCGTCCGTAAAGAAATCGTAAAATCTTCTCTTTCCTCGATTTCTGAATTTATGGTATATACCGCTTATTCGTGATGCAACAGATACAATCTTTTTTGAAACAATTGCTGTAAAAGCTTCTACAGGAGGAGGAAGCTTTCTCTTACCTTTGCCGACAGCTGAAAGATATGAATGAAAAAGAATTTCGCTGTCGTGGAGACGCTCATACTTATTGTCTGATTCAATTTTCATTTGTTCGCGGTAAAAATAATCGAAGCCGTCGGAGGTTTCAGCTATTTTTCCTGCCATTATTTTGCAATCTCTGTATTCAATAAGCTCGCCTGAAAGCTCTCTTTTGAGCTCTTCTGCTTCTTCGTGAACAGGTAGAAGTGAAACGGATTTAATATATACAAGTCTTGCAGCCATTTCAAGAAATTCGCTTGCAATCTCCATATCCGCTTCCTTCATTTGTCTGACATATTCTGTGTACTGTTCGACAAGCTCAAAAATCGGTATATCATTAATATTAAGTTTATGCTTATTAATAAGATGCAGAAGGAGATCCATAGGGCCTTCAAACACATCTATTTTATATTGTATTTTTTCCATTTTTCACCCTGTATCAGAACCCGAAGGGTAATGATGCTACTTTATAAATTATTCCGAATAAAAGATTAGAAAGAAAATTAATGGGGCCGTCAAGTATTCCGAAAAATACAAGAGCAAGAACACCGTAGATGATGTATCTTTCATACTGCATTATTGTGTAATAATATTTATCCGGAATAATAAGATTGAATATTCTTGACCCGTCAAGAGGAGGAATCGGAAGAAGGTTAAACACTGCCAAAGAAATGTTGATTCGAGCAGCTGTAATAAAAAATAAAACAATGTAATAAATCATTCCCTCGCCTGTCATCGTTCTTGTTTGGAAGATTAATGCAAGGAATAAGAAAATAAATGCCATTATAATATTTGAAACAGGACCTGCAAGAGCTGTAATTGCCATATAAGGCTTTCTTTTTTTAAAGTTTCTGATGTTTACAGGCACTGCTTTCGCATAACCGAAGCCGCCGATGATAATCATCAGTGCGCCTAAAGGATCAATATGAGCCAGAGGATTCATTGTCATTCTGCCCTTAAGTCTTGCCGTATCGTCGCCAAGCTTGTGTGCAACAAAAGCATGTGCGAATTCATGGATGGGCAAAACACAGAAAATAACAAAAACTCTAACCATCAGATTGATTATCAAATCAAAGGATAATCCGTCACGGATTAAATCAAAAATCATAATTTACGCCTCTTTCCTATAACAAATCTGTCAATATTATTATAATCCTTTACGAAATGAACATGGAAATTCTTTTCTTCAAGAATAGTTTTTATTTCTCGTGCCTGTTCTTCACCACACTCAAATGCAAACATTCCGTCTTCCGCAAGATGCTCTGTCCATTTCTCAGCAAGCAAACGGTAAAAATCAAGTCCGTCCTCACCACCGTCGAGAGCCATATGAGGCTCAAGCAACACCTCGGATTGAAGAACAGGTATTTCAGAGGTTTTTATATATGGCGGATTGGAAATAATCAGATTAAATTCAGGTAGATCTCCCAGCTCTTGAGGAAAAAAGATATCTCCTTCAATCAGCTCTGCATTGCCTTCTCCGATGATTCTGCTGATATTTTTTCGGCACACCTCAGCTGCTCCGACGGATTTTTCAACCATAATAACTTCAGCATCTTTTATATTGTTTCTGACAGTTATACCTATACAACCGCTTCCCGCACAAAGGTCAGCTACAACAGGATTTTTTATACCACCAAGATAATCAATTACATATTCACAAAGAATTTCGGTTTCAGGTCTGGGAATCAGAACATTTTCATTAACCAGAAAGGTTTCTCCGTAAAAATCCCACTCTCCTATTATGTATTGAACAGGAATACCTGAAAGCCTCTTTTGGACCATTGCTTCAACTGCATTAACCTGTGTGTCTGTAAGCTCTGTATTTTTATTGAGAAGAAAATCACTTTCGCTGTAAGACAGAATTTTTTTCAGAATTATACGCACTTCTGTTTCGCAGTTATCTATTTTATGTAATTTATCAAGTGAACTTTTGTAAAGCTCAATCAATTTCATTGGTCTTCATCCTCTTCGTCATCTGTGACCGCAGTAAATGCTTTAATAGCAACTTCAATCATAGCCTCGTCAGGCTCCTTCGTTGTAAGCCTTTGCATCCAGAGGCCCGGAGCAGCCAAAATTTTTACAAATAAATTATCGTGCTTACCGGCATATCTGATAAATTCGTAACTGATACCTGTAATGAGAGGGAGTATCAGCAGTTTAATAGCCATCCAAACTATAGTCTGATTACGCAGTTCGGGAAAAGCAACAGATATAGCAGAGGAAATTACTACGCTGATAATGATAATAACAAAGATAAAGCTTGTACCGCATCTGGGATGGAATCGTGACATTCTTTTTACATTTTCAACGGTAAGCTCAAGTCCCCTCTCGTAGCAAAAAATAGTTTTATGCTCTGCGCCGTGGTACATGAAGGTTCGTTTTATATCTTTCATAAGAGAGACAAGCGCAATATATGCAACGAAAATAGCCATTCTGATAATGCCTTCAAAAAGAGCTCTGAAATTAGTAAGAGTTCCACCGGAAAGCTTGTTGATGAAATCTACAACAATTGTAGGCAGATAAAAGAAAAGAAGAAATGCAAGGCCTACACCTAAAACAGAAGCTATTGCAGTGATTACACCCATTACTTTTTTGTTAAGATGATCATTAAGCCATTTATCGAGCTTTGAAGAGTTTTCTTCCTCTTCAATATCCTCAAGACCTGATTTTTCGGCAGATATCATAAGGCACTTATATCCGAACATCATCGACTCAATATAGTTTACAACACCACGTATAAGAGGCCATCCTAAAAATTTAATTTTATCCTTGATATGCTTTACATCAATCATCTCTGTATCAATAGTGCCGTCAGTTGTGCGGACAGAAACAGCAGCCTTTCCCTTCGGATGCATCATCATTATGCCTTCAATGAGGGCTTGTCCGCCGATGGCAGTTTTTCTGATATTATTTTCATTTTCCGTTTTCATAGTAAACCTCCTTTTTATAAAATCTCTTCTATAACCGACAAATCAAGTTGGTCATAGTTCTTTATAAAATCATAAAATTCGTGAGTAATTTTTTTGCTTCCGCCTGTAACATTGCTTTCAATGTTCAGAGGCATTATAGGATCGTGTACACTGAGTCTGAGAAGAAACCAACCGTTTGTTTCCGCACTATCAAAATATATTCTGATTCCCTCATAATTATCATCGGCAACACGCCAGCCTTTGCTTTTTACGGCATATTCCTTAAGCTCGTCAATGACCTTATTGCCGTAAGCTTTGAAATCTTTATCCTTAATTTTGAAGCGTATTTCAAGAGCTTCAGCGGGCTCGTTCAGAGATGCGATGAGTGAATTAAGCTTTTTACCTTCTTTTCTTAGCTGAGCCATCTTAATGACAATCTTTGTTATCAGATACGCACCGTCATCAAGATAATAATTTTCCTTAAAGGCAGCATGTCCTGATGTTTCAATAGCAAGCGGACAGCTGATGCCGTCTTTTTCAAGTGCAAGCTGTTTGTTTATAACATTTCTGTATCCTCTTTTGTATCTGAGGTGTACTCCGGCGAGAGTATTGTTGATGAATTCGGTTAAACCTGTTGAAGTGACACTGTCGGTCACAATCGTTCCGCCGCTACAGTTTTCAAGAGCTATTAACGCAGCAAGAGCAACAAGACGGTTTCGGTTAATTTCTTTACCGTTTTCATCGACACAACCTGCTCTGTCAACATCAGTATCAAAAATTATGCCTAGGTCAGCTTTATTTTTTAAAGTAGCCTCGCAGATTGATTTCATAGCTTCTTTATTTTCGGGGTTCGGTGTATGGTTCGGAAACATTCCGTCAGGTTCAAGAAACTGACTGCCTGTAACGTCAGCACCTAAAGGTTCAAGAACCTCTGAAGCATAAAAACCACCGACACCGTTGCCGGCATCTACAACGATTTTTAATCCGTCGAGAGGTTTATTATAATTTTCGGCATTAACGCCTTCCTTTATCATATTTCTGAGCCTTTTTGAGTAAACACTCATAAAATCTGCAGAAATAATTTCAGCGACAGACTCTTTCTCCTCGATTCTATCTTCTGCCAGAATAAGAATTCTTTCTATATCTTCCGGGTTAAGACCACCGTCAACTGTAAAAAATTTAAGTCCGTTTTTATCAAAAGGATGGTGACTTGCGGTAATCTGAACGGAGGCCGCACACTCAGCGTCAACAGTTGTCATAAACATTGCAGGAGTTGAAGCGTAGGCGCAATCGTATATTTCTTTGTCAAACTGTGCAAGGCCTCTTATAATCTGTCTCTTTATTCTTTCGGCGGATATTCTGGAATCGTGTCCGACAGCAATTCTTTTCCCTTTATATCCTTTTTCGTCAAGCCATTTACAGAAGGCTACAGTAATTTTGAATATCGCCTCATCTGTAAGCTCAATTTTACTGTTTTCGGTTTCAACTGCAGTTCCTCTGATATCAGAGCCACTTTTAAGATAAAGATAAGAATTCATTGATTATTCCCCTTTTTCATAAATTTCTTCAGTTACAGAAAGCAAAAATTTATACATCGGAGTAAAGGCTCTGATTGCATATATCAGTTCCTCTTCTATTGAGCCGTCAAAAAGCTTTTTCATTTCTGTTCCCGTGTATGAAAACAGAAAATATCTCGAATTATAAAAATGTCTTATATCTTCTCCGACGCATTCTGCACCGGGTTTATCCTTTTTAAAGCAATCAGCAAATGCATTTGCTCCAACAATTTCCATCTGACGCAAAGCATATCTGAATTTATCCTGGTTATCAGCAAGAGTTTTTCGGAAAACCTCGAGATCTGATGGCTGTGCATGGAAAATTCCGACACCGTAAGAGTAGCGGTCAGGAAAAATCTCAAACCACATACACGGCATGAATCTCCACTCGTGTTTATTGCGCATAAACATGCACCATACATTTGAACGGTACATTTCCTTGTTTTTTGAATAGCGGGTGTCTCTTCTTATTCTTGACACCATTTTTGTAGGTATAAGCACCATTTTATCATCAACAGCAATCAACTCATCGCTCAAATCCAATGCAAGCTGTCTCATTGGTGTGATAACCTTGTTTTTTATATCTTCCTTCACACTTTCATAAAAATCCTTGCTGTCGTTGAATTTGTTAAGCTCTAAAAGCATAAATCCGTCAGGATCAAAGCCTTTGAAATTATTTCCCATATAATTATTCCTCTATGCCGTTGACTCTGAGTACTTCCTGAGCAGCAAACATAACCGCAACCTTAGCACTGTGAAAATTGAGGCCTCCCTGGAGCCAGACAGCATAAGGCTCACGCAAAGGAGCATCAGCAGAAAGCTCAATTGACGAACCAAGCGTAAAAGCACCAGCCGACATAATAACCTTACTGTCATAGCCCGGCATTTCCCAGGGCTCAGGAGTAACAAAGGAATCAACAGGAGCACCCTTCTGAAGCCCCTGACAAAACGCAATAAGATTTTTTTCTTCGCGGAGTCTTATTGCCTGAATGATATCATGTCTGATTTCACCTATAACGGGAGTGGTATCAAATCCCATAAGAGTGAAAAGAGCGGAAGTGAAAGCAGCTGTTTTAAGAGCTTCACCGACAACATGAGGTCCGTTGAATATACCCATAAACAAATCTCTGCTCTGCCCTAAAGTTGCACCTACCTCTCTGCCGAGTCCGGGTGTTGTAAGTCTGTATGCACAAAGATCTATACATTTTTTTGTGCCGGCAATATAACCGCCGGTTTTTGCGATTCCTCCGCCCGGATTCTTTATGAGTGAGCCTGCAATTATATCTGCACCAACATCGGTGGGCTCGATTTTTTCTGTCCATTCACCGTAGCAGTTATCAACCATAACAATTGCATCAGAATGCTTTTTGGTGATGTCGATAACCTTCTTGATTTCTGCAACAGAAAGGGAAGGACGAAGCTTATAGCCTCTGGAGCGCTGAATGTAAACCATTTTTACATTCCCTTTGCTGATGCGCTCTTCGATTGCTTCATAATCAAGACGTTCATTTTTAAGATCGATCTCTTCGTATTTTACACCGTAGTCAGCTAAAGAACCCATATTTTCATCAGATTTCGAAATTCCGATTACAGGCTGAATTGTATCGTAGGGTCTTCCAGAAACGCAAAGCATAGTGTCTCCGGGACGCAGTATTCCGAAAAGAGCAACAGCAAGCGTATGTGTGCCGCAAGTAAAATTATGCCTCACAATAGCATCCTCAGCGCCGACAGCTTGTGCGAATACACGGTCAATTATTTCTCTGCCTCTGTCACCGTAGCCGTAGCCTGTGCTTTCGGCAAAAATATTTTCACTTACACCGTTATCAATGAATGCTTTAAGCATCTTCTGCTGATTATATTCTGTAATTGATTCAATAGTTTCAAATTCTGTTTTTGCTGTTTCAAGAGCTTTTTCTGACAGTTCCTGAACTTTATTACTGAAGGTAAACATGTTTACTTCCTTTCAATGAATGATATTTTTTCTGTAAATTCAAATCCTATATGCTCATAAAAGCCTTCTGCACTTTCGTTGAGAGCAATAACATAAACATCCTTGTTTTCTTTTTTCAGACTTTCTGCAACCGACAATACTGTTTTTTTGCCAATTCCCGTTTTTCTGCACCGGGCATCACATGCAACGCCACTGATTATAGCAGAATGCTCTGTTTCAGCGCTTGTCAATGCGCATGAAAAAAGCTTGCCGTTTTCTGTGTAACCTTTTATTCTTGCCATACCTCTACGCTTTCTGAAGGTGAAATCAGATAAAAAAGAAAGATATGCCTCTTCGGAATCTATAAACGCTCCGGGTATATTTTCACAAATCAGAGAATAACAAGCTTTATAGTGATTTTCATTCAGTTCGCAAAAAAAATCACCGTTATAATCACCTTTATACTTATATGCCTTTTTTGTATCAGAAACAGTAAATTTAAGCTTGTGTGCTGTTTCTTCAGTGCAGCAAAGTGTGCCGAAACCTACCATGCTGATAAATGTACTCAGATCTTCAAAAGAGCACTCGGGAATACATTTAACGGTGACATTATCCTCAAATTTACTTATTACGGCAAAAATTTCTTCAGTGTTATTTACACAGCACCAGACTGAAAGAAACTCTCTTTCAAGACCGTATGCGTTGATCTGACACATGATTTTTGTTCCGAGGAGACTTCCGTGGCAAAAGGACGCTATTGACGAGATGTCGTTTATATCAGCTAATTTTATTTTGAGCATATTTTTCGGCAAGTAAAGAAGCGAGATCATAACATGCTTTCATATCCCGTTTGTCAGCAACAGAGGTAGCAGAATGGATATAACGGCAAGGAAGTGAAATTGCTATTGTATAAATACCGCCGTTGCTTTTATGAATTGCTCCGGCGTCATTTCCTCCTGCAACGGTTGTTTTTGTCTGTATATTTATTCCGTTTTCTTTTGCAAGTGCAAATGCACCCTTAAACATATCCCGGTTATAAAGTGTTGATCTGTCCATGAAGGACACAACAGCACCCTTTCCTTGTACGCATACGCTGTCTTCATTACCGACAAACGCTACATCAGCGGAGGTAGTTGCTTCAAGAACGATTGCATAATCGGGTTTAAGTGTAAATGCAGCTGCAGATGCACCTCTGCATCCAACCTCTTCCTGAACAAGAAAAGAGAAATAAGTATCGTATTCAAGATCCGAATTAATCATTTTAAGCATAACTGCGCAGCCAAAACGGTCATCAATTGCTTTTGCTTTGATTTTATTTTCTCCAAATGATACAAAATCTGAACAAAAATGAACACTATCACCTATTTCTACATGCTTTTCACAGTCTTCTTTATTTTTGGCACCGATATCAATATAAAGCTTATCAAGAGAAGGTGCTTTGGTTTCCTCTTCACCGTGACAAAGGTGTATTGCTTTATTTCCGATAACACCTTTTACTCCGTTTTCTCCTACAGTGACAGTTTTTCCGAGTGTAACCTTACTGTCCACACCGCCAACACTTGTAAATTTCAAAAAACCGTTATCGCATATATATGTGACTATATACCCTACTTCATCCATGTGAGCGGAAAGCATAACCTTTTTAGAAGCTTTGTTTTTACCCTTTTTGAAGGCTAATATGTTTCCCATCGGATCAACTTCATATTCACATTTATCTGCAATTTCAGAAATGATATATTCTCTTACCTTGTCTTCTCTGCCGGAAATCCCGTCAATAAGACAAAGACTTTTAAGCGAATCAAGCACGGCACTCCGCCTCCTTTTTAAGAAGATATTCAGCGATCAATTTTGCTGTGTATTCAATATCATCAATGTTGATGACCTCAATACCTGTATGCATATAACGCAGAGGAACAGAAAGAAGAGCAGTTTTTACGCCTTTACCGGTATTGTTAATCGAATCGGCATTTGTACCTGTTCTGCCGCCCATAACATCATGCTGATAAGGAATATTCTTATCTTTACAGATTTCTTTGAGTTCATTGGTGAACGCTCTGTCAAGAGTGGGGCTTATGCCGATGGACGGACCTTTTCCCAATGTGATGGTTGAGGACTTATCAGTATAAGGATCATCACCGAAGCCGACATCAACAGCAATTGCATAATCCGGCACAGATAAAAAAGAACCAGTTTTCGCACCGCTTCCTCCGGTTTCCTCCTGAACACTGAAAAGTGCTGTGAGAGTGAGGTTATTAATTTTTCCCTGTACAATTTCAAGAGCTCTTAAAATAACAGCGATGCTGCAGCGGTCGTCAAAAGCTCCCGAAACAATATTTCCGTTTAAAAGCTCAGCCGGAATACTTCTCAGAGTAATTCTGTCCCCGACCTCAACAAGCTTTTCTGCTTCTTCTTTGTCGTATCCGATATCTACAGCCATCTTCTTTATATCCACGCCTGATTTTTTGTCATCGGCTGAGAGAAGATGCGGCGGAGTGGAGCAGATAACACCAAATAAAGCTTCTTTGCCGTGAACGATAACTTCGCTTCCGATGAGAATTCGTTCGTCAGGTCCGCCGACTCTGTCGACAAGAACAAAACCTTTTTCATCGATACCTCTTACAACAAGACCTATCTGGTCAATATGTGCATCGAGAAGAATGTGAGTTTTACCGTTGCCTGATGTTCCTACAACATTGCCGAGAGTGTCGATTTTAACATTCATATATTTTTCAAGTTCAGCCTTTGCAAACAGCGCAGCCTCTTTTTCGTCTCCTGAAGTGCCTGTTTTGTCTGCAAGATCAAAACACATTTTTTTCAAATTCATGGATACAATACCTCCATATTAAATTAATTCTACTTATTATATCTTAATTACACCCAAAAATCAAGATAATATAAAATAAAAGAAGAGATATCATTTAAAATGAAAGAGGAGATATCAGATTTTTGTTCAAAAAGAATAAGATGCTGATTTTTTATCAAATACAAAAATTTTTTAAGTTATTGATAAAGTAGAAATATTATGATATAATCAATAAAAATGTAAATGAGGTGTAATATGAATATTGCAAATAAACTGACAGTCTTCAGAGCTATTCTCGTTCCTTTTTTTGTTCTTTTTATGCTTACGGATTTCTTGTCATTCAACAGATGGATTGCTTTCGGAATTTTCGTTGTTGCAACAATAACCGATAAGCTTGACGGAACAATCGCACATAAATACAACATGGTTACTACCTTCGGTAAATTCATGGACCCGATTGCAGACAAGCTTCTTGTGTGCTCAGCACTTATCTGCCTTTCAGTTTCGGGGGAGGTTCCCGCCTGGGTTACGATACTCATAATAGGCAGAGAATTTGTCATAAGCGGTGTAAGACTTATTGCGGCTGATAACAATGTTGCAATTGCGGCAACCTGGTGGGGTAAAAGCAAAACCATTGCTCAGATGGCTATGATAATTATTATCCTGATGAATGTCCCTGCTTTACATATCCTTGGGCAGGTTGTAATGTATGTATCTGTTGTTCTGACAGTAGTTTCTCTTGTTGATTACATAGTAAAAAACAGGAAGGTTTTATCATTTGAAGATAAATAACACTTATAAAGAGTCTTTTAAGGCTCTTTATTTGTTTTTAATATTGACAAAAGGCAGATAATATTGTTAAAATATAGGTTGAAATTTTATAATTTTGAAAGGAAGTATTTATATGAATAAAGGTAAGTTTTATATAACTACAGCTATTGCATATACTTCGAGAAAGCCACACATCGGCAACAGCTACGAAATTGTTCTTACTGATGCCATTGCGCGTTATAAGAGACTTCAGGGCTACGATGTATATTTTCTTACAGGTACTGATGAGCACGGTCAGAAAATCGAAGAGTATGCAAAGGCTGCAGGTGTTTCACCTAAAGAATATGTTGACAAAGTAGCCGCTGAAATCAGAGGTATCTGCGATACGCTTAATACTACTTACGACAAGTTTATCAGAACTACTGATGATTATCACGAAAAGGTAGTACAGAAAATATTTAAAAAGCTCTATGATCAAGATGATATTTACAAGAGTGAATATGAAGGTCTTTACTGTACACCCTGCGAGTCATTCTGGACCGAATCTCAGCTTGTGGACGGTAAATGTCCCGACTGCGGTAGAGAAGTAAAGAAAGCAAAGGAAGAAGCTTATTTCCTCCGTCTTTCAAAGTATCAGAAGCAGTTAGAGGAATATATCGAAAATAACGATAATTTTATTTATCCCGAAAGCCGCAAAAAGGAAATGCTCAATAACTTCATCAAGCCCGGACTTCAGGATCTTTGTGTTTCCAGAACATCCTTCAAATGGGGTATTCCTGTTTCCTTCGATGATAACCATGTTATTTATGTGTGGATTGATGCTCTTTCAAACTACATCACTGCTTTAGGCTATGACCCCGATGGTTCAGGTGACCTTTATAAGAAATACTGGCCTGCAGATGTTCATATTATCGGCAAAGATATCGTTCGTTTCCACACTATCTACTGGCCTATTATGCTTATGGCTCTCGGTGAGGAGCTTCCTAAGCAGGTTTACGGACATCCCTGGCTTCTCTTTGGCGAGGATAAGATGTCAAAATCTAAGGGTAATGTTATCTATGCTGACGAGCTTTCCAAACTTATCGGTGTAGATGCTGTAAGATATTACCTTCTTTCAGAAATGCCTCACGCTAACGACGGTTCCATTTCCTACAGTACTATTATCGAAAGATTCAATTCAGATTTAGCAAATACTCTCGGTAATCTTGTTAACAGAACAGTGGCAATGACAAACAAATACTTCGGCGGAGTTGTTATGGCTCCCACTTGTGCTGATGCTCTTGACGATGAGCTTAAGGCGTTTGCTCTTGAAACGGTCAAAACAGTAGAAAGCAAAATGGAAACTTATCACATTGCCGATGCAGTTGAAGCAATTATGAACCTTGCAAAGCGTTGTAATAAATACATTGATGAAACTGCTCCCTGGGCACTTGCTAAGGATGAAGCAAACAAGGAAAGACTCGGCACTGTTCTTTACAACCTTCTTGAGGGTATAAGATTTATCTCTGTTCTTCTCTCATCCTTTATGCCCGAAACATCAAAGGCTATTCTCTCACAGATTAACTGCGATATTGAAGATTATGACAGTCTTTCTTCCTTCGGTGCTCTTAAGGCAGGTAATACTGTAGGCACTGCTACTCCCCTTTTCGCACGTATAGATGCAGAAAAGATGATGGAAGAAATCAAAGCCCAGCAAGAAGCAGCACAGAAAAACGAAAAGAAATTCAGCGAAATCGAAGGTATCGCTCAAATCGGCATCGATGATTTTGCCAAGGTAGACTTAAGAGTTGCTAAAATCACTGACTGTGAGCCTGTAAAGAGAGCAAAGAAGCTTCTCAAGCTCACTCTCAACGACGGCACAGGAACTCCCAGAACCGTAGCATCAGGTATCGCAAAATGGTACAAGCCCGAAGATCTTATCGGTAAGAGCATCATCGTTGTTTCCAATCTTAAGCCTGCTGTACTCTGCGGTGTGGAAAGTCAGGGTATGATTTTAGCCGCTGACTGCAGTGAAGACGATGTTAAAGTGATTTTCGTAGACGGTGTTCCCGAAGGCTCTAAGGTAAGATAATGTACAGAAATATTTTTGATACACACGCACATTATGACGATTCGCGCTTTGATGAAGACAGAACTGAGCTTCTGTCTTCTCTTTTAAGCGGAACTGTAAGCGGAATTATAAATTGCGGATGCGACCTGAAATCTTCTCTCGAAACTGTCACACTTACGGAAAAACACTCTCTCCTTTACGGTGCAGTTGGTGTTCATCCGCACGAAGCAGAGGGCACTACCGATATAGATTTAGAAAAAATCAAAGAGCTTTACAGCCACGAAAAGGTTGTTGCTGTCGGTGAA
Source organism: Acutalibacteraceae bacterium (assembly GCA_045613805.1). Taxonomy (GTDB): domain Bacteria; phylum Bacillota; class Clostridia; order Oscillospirales; family Acutalibacteraceae; genus UBA6857. The sequence continues at coordinate 8,644 of JAZLBS010000017.1, read as the reverse complement.
ATAGGTCTCGATTATTTCTATGATTTTTCACCAAGAGAAAAACAGATTGAGCTTTTCCGCAAGCAGATTATAACTGCCAATGAGCTCAGTCTCCCTGTTATCATACACGACAGAGACGCCCACGAGGATACGATGAACATTCTTAAGGAGCTTAAACCTGAAGGTGTCGTACATTGTTTTTCAGGAAGTGCTGAAATGGCTAAAGAAATCCTTAAGCTCGGTCTTTATATCGGTATCGGCGGTGCAGTCACATTTAAAAATGCCAGAAAGCCTGTGGAAGTTGTAGAAATGTTACCTCTCGACAGACTTTTACTCGAAACAGATGCACCCTATATGACACCTGTTCCCTTCAGAGGTAAAAGATGTGATTCTTCGCATATAGCTTACACGGCAGAGAAGATAGCTGAAATCAAAGGCATTGATGCTCAGGAGCTTATCGATAGGTGTAATGAAAACGCCAAAGCTTTATTTGGTATTTAACATTAGAAAAGAAGTGTAAAATATGGCTAAATCTAAGAAGAAAAGACGGCCCGCTAAAAAATATAAAGAATATCCTCCCCTGTCTAAAGTTGATAAGTTCTTATACTCTGCTTTGGAAGTAGTAGGTGCTGTTTTTGCGTTTACTTTTCTGTATAAATACGATAGTATCATAAGCTTTTTCGTTTTAAAAAAAGCCGATGTGCTTTCTTTTCAGGAAAGATTTACAATATTTCTTATGGTGCCCTTTTTTCTGTTTTATATTTTTAATATCATCGATTCACAATATAACAAAAAGCCGATTTTCGGAAATAAAAAGATAGATTATTATAACACTTCAAGTCATAAATTTATTTTGCCTTTGTTTGATAAACGATATAATAATATCGCGAGAAATTCAGTAAGCAGAAGAAAGGAATTAATAAACCTCGCTATAGTATGCTTTGTTTCAATTATTCTTTTTACATTTGGTATTCTCGGCTGTATCGGCAGACACGAATTCAGCCAAGACGGTATAACTACATACAGTATTTTTAATAATGTTATCGAAGAATATTCTTACGATGAAATTGAAAGCTACCATGTAGAAGCTTACTATCGTTATCATACCAGAACAAGAGGTCTCGGATATACTGATTATGACGTCAATCTTACGGTCAGGTTTACAGACGGAGAAAATTTCACTGCAAGCTATAATACATCACGAGATATTTATGCACTTGAAGAAATCGATAAAATTCTTAAAGATAAAGAGAAAACCGTAAATTCACGGAATCTTGAACTGGTCATAAATAAATACAACTTCACCGACGATGAACTGAAAGTAATCTACAGACTTTTCGAAGAATAAAACTTAAAAGCGACCGCTTGGTCGCTTTTTTCTTTTATCCGAAAATAACATCCAGACTCATCATCAGCAAAAATCCTAAAGAAAAAATCAGGGTTATGCTCCCCTTTTTGTTCTCTTTTTTGTACATATCAGGTATGAGCTGTTCAGTAACCACATATACCATTGCACCTGCAGCAAAGGAAAGAAAAAACGGCAAAGCCACAGCCATAAAATTCAATGCCATAATAGCTATAACTGCGCCCACAGGTTCAACAATACCCGAAGCAAAGCCCCATATTGCGGTTTTCTTTTTGCTTTTGCTTTCCGCCATAACAGGCATAGTTACTATAGCGCCTTCAGGTATGTTCTGCAGAGCAATTCCAAAAGATAGCAAAAACGCAGATGTAAAGTCCTTTGTTTCTCCCTGTGAAATAAGAGATGCGAACACCATACCGACCGCCATCCCTTCAGGAATATTATGAACAGTGACGGCAATTAACTGCATAAGAGTTTTTTTTGCATAGGGTGTGTATTTGTCGTACCCGTTTAACGATTTTTCGACAATCCTGTCCGCCCATATCATAGAAATTATGCCTGATAAAAAACCTGACGCAATCTGAAAAATACTTTCACCACTTAATTCAAGCGCAGGTAAAATTAAACTCCATACACTTGCTGCCAGCATTATACCTCCCGCAAGAGCTGACAGAATATTTTTTATTCTAACCGATACATCTTTTTTCACGAGAAAAATTGCAGATGAACCTATCATTGTACCGATAAACGGTATCATTATACCTGTGAATACTTTAAGAAACATAAATTCACCTCATATTATAATGCTATAATCATACTATGAGACAAAAGAAAAAGGGTGCGCAAAGCACCCTTAAATATTATTCACAGATTTCCTTTGCAAGAGCCTTAATCTGCTCTAAATTATCATTTTTAACTGCCGAATGAATGGTGACCGTGGTGTCAGTGAAGGTTATATCCTTGCAATTTTCAAGCATTTTCTTCATTGCCTTGGCAGCAACTGGCATCCAGCTTCCGTTTTCCATAAGACCGATTTTTCTGTTTTTGTAGCCTCTTTCAGTAAGCTCTTCGATGAATGTTCTCATGAACGGAAAAATTTCACCGTTATAAGTTGTAGTTGCAAGAATAATCTTACCGTAACGGAAGGCATCCTCTACAGCCTCTGCCATATCGTCACGGGCAAGGTCAGTTACGGCTACCTTAGGACAGCTTGATTTTTTCAGTTCTTCAGTTAATATTTCAACTGCTTTTTTTGTGTTGCCGTAAACAGATGTATAAAATACAGCTACACCCTCAGTCTCCACACCGTAAGAAGACCATGTATTATAAAGGTTGATGTAATAGCTAAGATTTTCCTTGAGAATGGGACCGTGTAAGGGACAGATGATTTCTATATCAAGATTAGCGGCCTTTTTAAGTACATTCTGCACCTGTGCGCCAAATTTACCGACGATACCGAAGTAATATCTTCTCGCTTCACAAGCCCAGTCCTCATCAGCATCAAGAGCACCGAATTTACCGAAACCGTCAGCGGAAAAGAGAACCTTATCACAGCTGTCATAGGTCATAATTACTTCAGGCCAATGAACCATAGGTGCGGTAATAAAATTAAGTGTGTGCTTTCCGAGAGAAAGAGTATCTCCCTCTTTGACAACAATTCTTCTATTTGCAAAATCCGTTTCAAAATAATTCAACATCATCTTAAATGCTTTGTCCGAGGAAACAATTACTGCTTCAGGGTAAATCTCGCTGAATTTAAAAATATTTGCAGAATGATCGGGCTCCATATGCTGAACAATCAGATAATCAGGCGTTTTGTCACACAAAACAGATTTGATGTTAGAAAGCCATTCGTCACCAAAGCTTTTGTCAACAGTATCCATTACTGCAATTTTTTCGTCAATGATGACATAAGAGTTATATGCCATGCCTTCAGGTACTATAAACTGACCTTCAAATAAATCAATGGTGCGGTCATTGACACCAACATATTTAATATCCTTTGTAATCATTTTTTACTCCTTTATGTTGAAATAAATTAACCTAATAATACATCGAAAGCGAGCATAAGACAGAAACCTGCAAGCAGAGAAAAGGTCGCACCGCTTTCGTTGCCGTGCGAATGCGTTTCAGGAATCATTTCATCGCTTATTACATAAATCATTGTTCCGCCGGCAAAGGCAAGGGCGAAGGGCAAAATTGCATTTGAAATGCTTACAGCAAAAAAGCCGAGAAGTGTTCCAACAACCTCAATAACTCCTGTCATAGCAGCCGCAATGAACGTTCTGCTATGGCTCATTCCTGTCGCCAGCATCGGAGCAATTATAACCATACCTTCAGGTATATTCTGTAATGCTATACCCGCGGCTATCATTATTGCATCATTTGTATTTCCTGTACCGAATCCAACACCTGCAGCAATTCCTTCAGGCAGATTGTGAATGGCTATAGCAATAACAAAAAGCAATATTTTATTGAGTTGTTCCTGTTTTCCGGGATGATTCTCTGTATCGATACCTGTAAGTCTGTGAAGATGCGGGACGAGCTTGTCAATGAGATTGATACATATTGCACCGCAAAATACTCCGGCTACGGTTACTAATATACCGAATTTACCTCCGTATTCAAGAGAGGGAATAATAAGACCGATGACCGCTGCCGAAAGCATAACGCCCGCCGCAAAGGAGAGTACTATATCACTGAATTTGTGGCTCATTTTCTTAAAAATGAAACCGAGAAAAGCACCGAACACCGTCGCTCCGCCTACACCCAGTGCAGTGAGCATAACCATTTGCATAGTATCATCCTTTCTTTTGTAGATTTTATCACATTTCTCAAAACAAAAAAATACAATAGAGAATTATTTTAAAAAATGTTTTCTTTAATGGGAATAATTCCCCCGAAATCCGTAAGCGGAAAGTTGAAAGATATTATTTTTATCCCTCTTTCAGAAAGAAACTTATTTATTCTGTTATAATCTCTGTGTCGCGTGATATCTCCGAAGAAGATTATTTCGTTCCTTGAGATTTTGCCGCTGGCTCCGCCAATAAAGCCGTAAGCGTGCCCATCAAGAAAAACATCGCCCTTGCTTACTAAAAGGCAATCTAAGCCGTTTTTCAAAACACTCTTTGCTATTGATTCATCATCAGTTATAACAGAATGTTCATCAACGACAAGAACAGAGCATTTACAGTATCCCTGATTAGTATGAATCAGTTTAAATTCTTTGATCTCATTTTTTACGGATTCATCAAAAATTTTGCTGTTGCCGATAATGTAATCACTTAATAAAGTGTGATTAAGAATACAATCATTCGGATATGCTCCGCCTGTTTCCTGTTCCGATTCAACAACAGTAAAGCCCTGAGCTATAAGCTCTGATATTAATTTTATCTGACCTTTATCAACTGTTATCCGACCGTCTCCAAGATATAAAACCGACAAATCAGCATGATTTGAAACAGCTTTGTCAATGCATTTGTTTTCATCAGTAAAAATTACTTCAATATCTTTATTTCTGAAATAATCAATAAGATTTTTATTTAGCTTACCACATATCAGTGAAGATACTTTTCCGTTCGGAAGATTTGCTTTTTTCAAAAAAATACTCATAATATTATTGCTTCAAAAGCCTGCCTGATTGATTTTACTCCTACAATTTCTATATCTTTTTTTAAAGATGAAGAAATGTTTTTCAAATTTGCATGGGGAATTATACATTTATTAAATCCGAGCCTTGAGGCTTCTTTTATTCTTTGCTCACAGTGTGAGACACCTCTGATTTCTCCTGCAAGTCCGACCTCGCCGAAGGCGAGAACATCATCACGCAGTGCATAATCCTTAAGCGAAGAAACCAATGCCATAACTATGGTTAAATCAAGCGCAGGCTCGTCCAGCTTCATACCACCTACAATATTGATATAAGCATCCATATTTCCGAAAAAATAACCGCCTCTCTTTTCAAGAACAGCTATAAGCATAGTAAGACGGTTAAAATCGAATCCGTTGGAGATTCTTCGCGGATTTCCGAAGCCCGTTGCAGTTACAAGTCCTTGAATTTCAGCTAAAAGAGGACGCGTTCCCTCCATGACGCAGGCAACACAGGAACCGGGTGTGTTTTTCGGTCTGCCTGATATAAGCATTTCAGAAGGGTTCTCAACCTCTTTAAGACCGGTATCAAACATTTCAAACACGCCGATTTCATTTGTTGAACCGAATCGGTTTTTTACTGCTCTCAATATTCTGAATGAAAGATTTCTTTCACCCTCAAAATATAAAACTGCATCAACTATATGCTCAAGAACCTTTGGTCCGGCAATATTACCGTCTTTATTTACATGACCGACAAGAATAACGGGAATACCAAGAGTTTTAGCTGTGCGCATAAGTAGATTTGACGACTCTCTTACCTGAGTTACACATCCGGGTGAGGAATTGAGCTCAGTAAAATTCATTGTCTGTACTGAGTCAACGATTACAAGATCGGGGCTTGTTGAACGTATATGCTCACATATAGCCTGAACATCAGTTTCACAAAGAACGAACAGGTTTTCTGTTTTAACCTTAAGTCGATCGGCACGAAGTTTAATCTGACTGTAGGACTCTTCACCGGATACATACAGAATTTTAAGCTTTTCTCCGAGTTGTTGACAAATCTGTAAAAGTATAGTTGATTTTCCTATGCCGGGGTCACCGCTGAGAAGCACCAATGAGCCTTTAACTATTCCTCCTCCGAGAACTCTGTCAAGCTCACCCATTCCTGTTTTATAACGGATTTCACTGTCCTGCTTTATATCCGTCAGCTGGTAAGATGTTATACTTTTCGATTTGAAGGCATCTACGGACTTTGATTTTGATGTTTCAGCTTGCCTTACTTCCTCTTCAAAGCTTGCCCATTCTCCGCATTCAGGACATTTTCCAAGCCATTTTGGTGTTTCATATCCGCAGTTATTGCAAACGAAAATACTTTTTGTTTTCACTGCCATTGTTTTTATCTCCTTCAGGATTTCTTTCTATATAGTTTAACAAACCTTCTACAATCGCCTGAGCCATTTTTGTTTGGTATTCTTCACTTTTAAGTTTTTCAGCTTCAGCTTTATTGGACATAAAACCGCATTCAACCATTACAGAAGGAACCATGGCGTGATATAGCAGATAAATATTCGTTCCGCTTTCCTTGATTTGCCGTGTATTATCGGGCTGCAAACGAAAAACTACATTTTTTTGTATTTCTTCGGCAAGAAGCTTACTGTCTGAATTATTTTTAGAATAAAAAACCTGTGTTCCGCTATATTTACTGTCTGTGAAATAATTCTGATGAATAGAGAGAAGAATACAGTTACCGTTATCCTCAACAACTTTAAGTCGATTATGTATGTCGGAAACCTTTTTTTCTCGTTGACTTGTAGCTGAGTCATCATAAATCATACAGTCTTCTTCACGAATCATAACGGTTCTGATTCCTTTGTCATGTAATATTGAATTAATTTTCAATGAAAGTTCAAGATTGATGTCCTTTTCTAATGTTCCGTCCGCAGCCTGAGTTCCGCCATCCTCTCCACCATGACCGGCATCGACAATTATAATCGGAAATTCGTCAGCAGTTGCGCTTACTGACTCTGAGTGAAAAGCAGGTACAAGCATCATTCCTACAAGAGCAAGAAACATAAACGCTGTAACAGAAAAACTGAGCGTTTTTTTATAGTTTAAAGTAACATATAAAGTCTTTTTCATAATAAATATCACCTGATAAATTATTATGAAAATTTGCAAAGGTTTATAACATATCTATTTTACATTAAAACACAAAAATAATCAATAAAAACACAAAAAATTAAGAGCTGCAACTATACAGCTCTTAATTAATAATTATTTAACTTCAACTCTCCAACCGTAGGGATCTTCTCTTTTGCCCCACTGGATTCCTGTAAGTTCATCATAAAGCTTCTGTGTAAGCTCACCGATTCCGCCGTTGCCGATTGTCATTACATCATCAACGTAACGAAGCTTACCGACGGGAGAAACAACAGCAGCTGTACCCGTTCCCCAAACCTCTTCAAGAGTACCGTCTTTTGCTGCAGCAACAACCTCATCAACAGAAATTCTTCTTTCTTCAACCTCATAACCCCAAGCCTTACATACATTGATTATGGAGTTACGTGTAATACCGGGAAGAATACTACCGTTAAGAGCAGGAGTAATAACCTTGCCTGCAATTTTAAACATAATGTTCATTGCGCCGACTTCTTCGATGTATTTTCTCTCAACACCGTCAAGCCAGAGGACCTGCGAATAACCACTGTCATGTGCCTTAACCTGAGCGATAAGAGAAGCAGCATAGTTACCGCCTGTCTTAGCAAAGCCCATACCACCCTTTACAGCGCGGACATATTCATCCTCAATCCAGATACCGACAGGAGCAAGACCACTTTCATAATAAGCACCTGAGGGTGAAAGAACGATGATAAACATATAAGTCTTTGAAGGAGCAACACCGAGAAATTCGTCAGTTGCAATAACAAAAGGACGGATATAAAGAGATGTACCCTCGTCGGAAGGAACCCAATCTCTGTCAATGTCAACAACTGCTTTAACTGCTTCAACAAAAACATCTTCAGGAATTTCAGGGATACAAAGTCTTTCGTTTGAAGCGTTTGCTCTCTTAGCATTCATATCGGGACGGAAAAGATAAATCTTGTCATCCTCGCCACGGTAGGCCTTAAGACCTTCAAACATCTCCTGTCCGTAATGGAACACCATAGCGCTGGGAGCAAGTGAAATATTACCGTAAGGCTCAATTCTTGCATCGTGCCAGCCTTTGCCTTCTGTGTAGTTCATAATGAACATATGATCTGTGAAAATATGACCGAATCCAAGCTTTTCACCTTTAGCAGGTTTTGCTTTAGGTGATGTTGTTCTGGTAATTTTGATTTCCATTTTATACACCTCTTAATTAATAATCATAGCCTGTTCTGAGAGCTTTAAGATTAACCTCTGTAAGATTTGCTTTTTTGGGAGGAACTACCTTTTTAAGTACTTCCCCAGTGCCATCGAAAGCAAATGCATCACATTCTTTTATAAGCTTGCCCATAAGAATCATGTTGGCGAGAGTAGAGAATCCTTCATCATTAGCCATTTTTGTTGAAGGAACAGCGTAAACTGTAACATCATCTCTTTCAGGCGTTTCACCGATAAGAGTTGAGTCAATAATAATGATACCGCCCGAAACTACATCGTTTTCGTATTTTTTAAGAGAAGGCAGATTCATTGCTACAAGACAGTCGGGAGCAGTTACAATAGGAG
>JAZLBS010000016.1:0-42911 GCA_045613805.1 Acutalibacteraceae bacterium | reverse complement strand
GACCTTCACAAGGCTATTTACAATAAGCGTGAGGACATCGGTGCTATTATCCATTCTGAGAAGGATGCTATTATGGCTACATCTAAGATTGGCAAGACAGTTAAGCCTTTCCTTGATGACTTTGCACAGATTGTCGGTGTTACCGTAAAATGTGCAGACTTTGATGCAGGAGATACACTTAAGTCTTCCAAGAAGGTTGTAAAAGCTTTAGGCGGCAAGAGCAGAAATGCTGTTCTTCTTAAGAATAACGGTGCAGTTTGCTGCGGTCCTAACAAGGATGAAGCCGGTGCAACTGAAATGGTTATGGAAAAGAACTGCAAGACATATCTTGCAAGTGAGCTCTTCGGCGGCACAAAGGCAATCGGTAAGCTTGATTCTGTTCTTATGAATGTAGTTTACAGACTCAAGTATTCAAAACAGAAATAAAATAAAAGGACAGGGAAAAAGATATGAAGAAGCTTTCATCTCTTATCCTGGCTTTGATTATGATTTTCGGCAGCGTTACTTTCACAAGTAACGCTGTTCCCGATATTAAGAATAAAGTCAGTTTCAGAGAAGACGGAACATTTAAAATTTTACAGCTTTCCGATATACAGGATAACCTGTATCTGCAGCCTCTTACAAAGAATTTCATCATTGATCTTTTAGATAAGACACAGCCTGACCTTGTGGTTCTTACCGGTGATAACATCGGTCCTAACAAGGCTCTTACTAAATGGGGCAACAGGCGCTTGATAGATAATGTTATGAAAATCTTTGAGGAAAGAGGCGTAAAGGTAGCCGCAGTTTTCGGTAACCACGACGGTGAAAACAGACTGAGCAAGGACGAGCAGTTCGAGGTTTATAACGGATATCTTTGCTTTAAGGGATACAAGGAGACAAAGGCTATGTCCGGTACAGGCACATACAATCTTCCCATTATGTCAAGTAAGGACAGAAGCAAGACAGTCTTTAACCTTTGGTTTTTTGATTCGCAGGAATATAACGAGGAAAATGACCTTGGCGGTTACGGCTGTGTGCAGAAGGACCAGATAGAGTGGTATGCAGAAAGAGAAAAGGAGCTTGCTGAGGCAAACGGAGGTGAGCCCGTTCCTTCTCTTGCTTTTCAACATATCATCATTCCCGAAATATGGGATGTCCTTCTTAAAACAGGCGAAACAGACGAGAATGGTGAAATTATCAGCACAACAGAGGATTATGTCAAGGAGTATTCAATCGTTAAAAATACGGATGTTTATACTCTTCCCGAAGAGTACAGGGGTGAGGATGTTTTCCTTAGTGAAACTCCCTGTCCGCCCGAATACTCCAACGGTCAGGTTCAGGCTATGATTAAGCACGGCGAAGTTCTCGGCATTGCTGTGGGTCATGACCATAAAAATAGCTTTGTTATTCCCTATGAGGGCGTGGATATTATTCAGACACCTACAGTAGGCTTCGGCTCCTACGGTGACAATAACCGTGGTGCAAGACTTATCACCCTCAATGAAAAAGACCTTTCTTCCTATGAAACAGAGGTAATTTTCTTCAGGGATTATTACACCACCGACGACAAGGCATTCAATAACAGAGCTATTGCAAACAATGATATGTATTCTGTTACCGAGAGACTCGGTGCTATGTTCAAGTGGTGGTTTTATAGTATATTTGATTAATAAAATATGATTACAAATAACGATTACGAAAACTCTGTTCTGGTGACTGAATTTATAAAAGAGATAAAAGTCAGAACAGCTGAAAGTAAAAACATAAGCGATGTTAATTTTAAGCCGACCGTCAAAGGCTATGAGATAAGCTTTTCATACGGCGACAAATGTATCAGGGTTTCTGCTGAGGTCAAGGGATTCTTTACTAAAAAGCTGCTGATAAAAAAGTTTGTTGACGGTAAAGAAGCAGTAATATGTAAAACGTGCACTAAAGAGGAAATCTCTGCCTGTACAGCACAGCTTTTAAGTGAATAAGAAAAATAACTGCAAAAGTCGTCAGACTGATGCAGTTATTTGTTTCTTATAGATTATTCATCCACACTCTCATCTGATTTTCCCCTCTGTTACTCCACAGATAATAGGGGACAGCCTTAAGAGTGCAGGGTGTATATGTAGGCTCGCTTTCGCTGTAAAGAGTATCCTCACACTCTGCTTTATAGCCCTCAATTTCAAGTATAACTGTTTCACCTAATGTGGCATCAGTTATGACTTTTTCTTTTATTAGAGCGTTTCTTTTAAGGGAGAGCGAAAGTATATCTCCGCCGTTGTCAACACCTTCGAAGCAGTAAACGAGTGGACCGCGCATAACAGCTGTCATACCGGTAAGAGAAGGAACTTTTCTGTCAGCATAGATGAACTTCGGTGTTCCGTCAAGAGTGAGAGTGATTTCGTCTTTATCCGATACTGCGAAGTAAATGTACCCGTCTTTCTTTTCGTGGATAGCTTTCTTTGAATTTATTTCAAGTGAGTATGCTTTACTCCACTGAGGTATTCTTATAGCGAGGTCACCGTTACCTTCTACAGTATATTTAACCGTGAAATCATAGGGATATTCCGTTTTACAGGTGAGACTTACTCCGTTTCGGAATGTAACCTTACCGTCGCAGAAGAGATGGCAGAAGCAAGTGCTTTCATTTTCGCTGTAAGCGTAAGTTCCCAAGGAAGAAACGAGCCTTGCCACATTGGGCGGACAGCAGGCGCAGGTGTACCATTTGGGTCTTTGAGTTAAAATGTGATGGTGTGTACAGGCTTTCTGAGAAATACCCGGAACAACCTCAAGAGGGTTGACATAGAAAAATCTTTCCCCTGTCATCTCCATTCCTCCGAGAACGGTGTTGTAAAAGGCTCTTTCCATTACGTCTGCATATTCACCCTTGATTTCATTCTGAAGCATCTGACGGGCAAAAAACACAAGACCGATGGAGGCACAGGTTTCACCGTAGACTGTATCGTTGGGAAGATCGTAATCCACAGTGAAGGCTTCTCCGTGTACCGTGGAGCCTATGGCGCCGGTTATGTACATTCTTTTTCTTACTATGCTGTTCCACAGATTTTTACAGGCTGTAAAAAGGCTGTCGTCCTCTGTTCTTGCTGCAAGGTCAGCCATAGCGGTGTAAAGATAAACGGCACGTACCGAATGTCCGACGGCGTCCTTTTGCTCTCTTACGGGGGCATAGCTCTGTTGATAGTAATGGTTTTTTCCGTCACCGTTCCATACTGTCCAGTCGCGGCTCTGCCTTTCTTTTTCGTAGTAATGAGGATCGATGCCTCTTATGTCAATAAAGTGCTTTGCAAGCTGCAGATATTTTTCTTCCTTTGTCACCTCATAAAGACGTAGCAGAGCAAGCTCTATTTCAGGGTGGCCGGGATATCCCTTGTGACCGTCTTCGACAAAAATTTTATAGATGTGGTCTGCGTTTTTCTTCATCACATCCAAAAGGGTTGCTTTTCCTGTGGCTTCATAGTATGCCACAGCCGCTTCTATGAAATGACCGCTGCAGTAAAGCTCGTGACCTTCAAGAATGTTTGTCCACCGCTTATCCTTGTCTTTGATGGTGTAATAGGTGTTGAGATAGCCGTCCTTGTCCTGGGCGGAGGCTATGATACTGATGAGTCTGTCGGCAGTCTCCTCTAATTTCTTGTCAGGGAAAACAGCGAGAGAATATGCTGCTGCCTCAAGCCATTTTGCTGCATCACTGTCCTGGAAAACCATGCCGTAAAAGCCGTCATCAACATCCTCTCCCCGGAGAGCCTTGGTTGCATTTGTGAAATTTTTCACCACGTGGCTTTTTTCAGTGTTTTCATTCATGTCGTTAAGCACCTTATACTGATAAGGTATAACTTTATCTTTTATGAGCTTCTGGTATTTTCCGGTAAAGCCGTTGCCGGGAGTGTAAGCTACCGACGGTATTTCTTTGTTTGTTTTCATACTTTCACCCTTTGCGAGCTTTTTTTGAATTGTAGCATATTTTGCGAATAAAAGCAATAAAAGGATAATTTGATAATCAAATACTATGGTCAGTTTACACTTTATTCATAATAGTTTGCTATAATCAACTATAATTGTCTAATTATATGCAATTTTGCGTTAAATAAAATCAGAAAGAATATTTTTATCGGAGGTAATTTGGCTTTGATACAACTGTTTAAATACCTGAAACATATAAAAAAGTCCGCTATAGCGGCTATGATTTTTGTGGTGCTTTCTCAGATAAGCTCCCTTTCACTCCCGCTTCTTATGTCAGATATAATCAATAACGGTATCAAAAACGGAGATATTCCTTACATAATAAAGGTCGGTATCATTATGATGTGTGTTTCCGCATTCGGTGTAGGTGTTTCTGTTATTAACAGTTATTTTTCCAGCAAGACCTCTGCGGCATACGGAATGATTCTCAGAAGAGAGCTTTTTCTTAAGGTTGAGTCTCTTTCTCAGACCGATATCGACAAAATCGGAACACCGTCTCTCATCACACGCTGTACAAATGACGTAAAGGTTATACAGGATTTTGTTCTTACTATTCTGCGTATGATTATTTCTGTGCCTATTATGCTTGTCGGCGGAGTGGTAATGGCCTTTATTCTCAATGCAAAGCTTGCTACTATTATATTTGCCGTTATACCCATTATTGCTGTAATTGCAATGATTGTTATAAAAACTGCAATACCTATTTTCAGAAAAAGACAGAAGCTTATTGACAGAGTGAACAGCTTTATGCGAGAAAAAATAAACGGAATCAGGGTTATCAGAGCTTTCGGCAGAATGGAAACTGAGGACGAAAAGTTTGACGGTACAAATCAGGAACTTTCGGGTCTTACTCTTAAATTCCAACGCTTTATGGCTGTTCTCATTCCCGTATGCATTGTTATAATAATTCTTGCCCTTGATACGCTTATTCTGGTTGCTGCAAGAAATTATGATAAAATGGATTATATCCTTGATGCGGCAAAGCTTTCTACGGCAATAGGTGACCTTCAGGCCTTTGTTATTTATATGATAATGATCATTTCCTCGGTCACAATGGTTGCGGCTATGTTCGTTATTGTTCCCCGTGCAAGAATTTCTGCCAACAGAATTATCGAAATATTGGATTTAGTTCCTGTTATTACCGAGCCTGAAAAGGCAGAAAAAGCTGATGAAAGCAAAAGGGGCACCGTTGAGTTCCGGAATGTTTCCTTCGGCTATGCTGATGCAGAGGAAAAGGTTCTTTCCGATATAAGCTTCATAGCTGAAGCAGGCAAGGTAACTGCCATTATCGGAGGCACCGGCAGCGGCAAAAGCACACTTGTGAATATGATACCCCGATTCTATGATGTAACCGAGGGCGAAATTCTCTTTGACGGAACTGATGTAAGAAAGCTTAGTCAGGATGACCTTCGTTCGAGAATAGGCTTTATTCCTCAGAAGGCGTGTCTTTTCAGCGGAAGCGTTGAGGAAAACCTCCGCTACGGTGATGAAAACGCTACAGAAGAAAGAATGAGGCTTGCTCTTGATATTTCTCAGAGCAGTGAATTTGTTGATAAGCTTCCCGACGGTATCAAAACCTTTGTAAGCCAGAACGGAACAAACCTTTCAGGCGGTCAGAAGCAGCGTCTTTCAATTGCAAGAGCACTCACAAGAGATGCAGAGGTTTATATTTTCGACGACAGCTTCTCAGCCCTTGACTTTTCCACTGATGCCAGACTTCGCAGAGCCATCAAGGAAAATCTTACTGCTACGGTTATCATTGTGGCGCAGAGAGTCGGTACTATTATTGATGCGGACCGCATCGTAGTTTTAGACCGAGGCAGAATATGCGGTATGGGCATACATAAGGAGCTTATGGAAGGTTGCACACTTTACCGTGAAATTTATGATTCTCAGATAGAAAAGGAGGAAGAATAATGAAAGAGAAAAATATTTCCTCCAAGAAAGAAGCAACTACATATTCAGGCGACAAGTATGCCGCTTACAGAGAAGAAACCAAAACAAACAAGGAAAAGCCTAAGAATCTGACTCAGACGGCAAAAAAGCTTCTTGCTTTCCTTAAGGGTAAGGAGCTTGCCCTTGCAGTTACGGCAGTGTGTGCCGCTATCAGCGCCTATCTTACTATTTTAGGTCCCGAATATCTTGGTGACATCATAAATGTTCTTGATGCGCAGATAAAAAACAAGCTTGCTACGGGCAGTATGGACTTCACTCCCATTTACAGTATACTCATCACTATAATCGTAATCTATTCGTTCAGTTCACTTTTCGGATTTGTGCAGCATTACATTATGGCGGGAGTGGTGCAGAACCTTATAACTGACATCCGTCACAAGCTTAACCGTAAGCTTTCAAAGCTTCCCTTAGCTTACTTCGACAATCATAATAAGGGCGACATTTTGAGCCGTATGATTAATGATGTTGACAACATGAACAACACTCTGCAGAACAGTATTCTTCAGATTATTACTTCGGTTGTTACCTTTGTGGGCATCCTTGCCATAATGATAAAAATCAGCTTTTCTCTTACTCTCGGCTCTCTTTCACCCTTTCCCTTCTGCATAATTATTGCGCTCATTATTCTGAATTTTTCCAAGGTGTATTTCAGAAAGCAGTGGAAGGTTACAGGTGATGTGAACGGTCACATTGAGGAAATGTTTACCGGTCACAAGATAGTAAAGGCTTTCGGTCATGAAAAAAAGGCTATAGAGGAATTCGATATTATCAATGAGGAGCTTTATAATACAAGCCGTAAGGCACAGTTCCTTTCGGGTATTCTCGGTCCGCTTATCAGCTTTGCAAATAATGCGGGTTATGTAATTATCTGTGTAATCGGCGGCTATCTTATTGTAAAGGGAAAGCAGAACGTGGGCGACATCACTGTTTTTATTGCATATTCCAAGCTTATTATGCAGCCTATTGTTGACCTGAGCAACATTTCAAATAACCTTCAGTCATCTCTTGCAAGTGCGGAGCGTGTTTTTGATGTTTTAGAGGCAGATGAGATAGTTCCTGACAGCGAAAATCCCAAGGAGATAGAAACAGGCTCATCCATTATTTTCAAAGATGTCTGCTTCTCATATCTTCCTGAAAAACCTCTTATCGAAAATTTCAACCTTCAGGTAGAAAAGGGACAGCTTGTTGCTATTGTAGGACCTACAGGTGCGGGCAAGACTACCATAGTTAATCTGCTTATGAGATTTTATGAGATACAAAGCGGTGAAATTCTTTTAGACGGAATAAACATAAAAGAAATTACAAGAAATAATTTAAGAAAGATTCTCGGTATGGTGCTTCAGGATACATGGCTTTTCAAGGGCACCATCAGAGAAAACATTATGTACGGTAAGCCCGATGCAACGGAGGAAGAGTTCCTTGATGCGGTCAAGGCGGCTAAGGTTGATAAGTTTGCACTCACTCTTTCCGACGGATATGATACAGTGCTTGAAGAGGAAGGCTCAAACATTTCCGTAGGTCAGAGACAGCTTATCACCATCGCAAGAGCTATTTTGTCTTCTCCCGACATTCTTATTCTCGATGAAGCCACCTCCTCAGTTGACACAAGAACAGAAGTGCAGATACAGAAGGCAATGACCAATCTTATGAAGGGCAGAACCAATTTTGTTATTGCTCACCGTCTTTCTACAATCAGAGGTGCTGACGCTATTATCGTAATGAACGAAGGCAGAATTATCGAAACAGGCAAGCACAGCGAGCTTTTAAAGAAAAACGGATTTTATGCTGAGCTTTATAATTCACAGTTTTCTGTTTAAACAAAATATTATATAAGCATACTTTAAGAAAGGGGGAGTTCAATGGAAATCATAACATATGAAAACGGGCTCAGAGTTTTTTATGACCACAGAGCAGACAGCCGTTCCGCTACAGTCGGGATATGGGTTGCAAGCGGGTCGAAAAATGAAACCGATGCCAATAACGGTATCGCTCATTTCATTGAGCACATCCTTTTCAAGGGCAGTAAAAAGCGTACAGGCTTTGAAATTGCCGAGGGTATGGATGAAATAGGTGCTTCGTATAATGCATATACTACAAAGGAGTACACATATTTTTATGTCAAGGCTCTTGATTATCAGCTTATAAAAGCAACGGACCTACTCTTTGATCTTTTCAAAAATCCCCGTCTTGATGAAACCGATATCGAAACGGAAAAGGGTGTTATTCTGGAAGAAATCGCTATGTGTGAGGATGATCCTTCGGAAAAATGCTTTGATCTTGCTGAAAAGGGAATATATGAGGGTAGCGGTCTTGCCTATGAAATATTAGGGACAAAGGAAACCGTTTCGAATATGAAAAAAGAAGATTTTCTTTCATATCTGAACACCTATTATGTGCCTGAAAGAACAGTAATAGGCGTAAGCGGTAATTTTGTAAAAGATGAAATTGAAGAGAAGATAAGAGAATATTTTCTGAAGGAGAAAAATACGCTTAATCCTATTGAAAATGAGGAAGTGCCCTTTTCTCCCGATGTGAGAGTCCTCACAAAAGAAGTTGAGCAGACCCATATTCTGATGTCGTTCAAGGGAATTCCGATTCAGCATAAGGATCTTTATCCTTTACAGATATGCTCCTTTGTTTTAGGCCTCGGACCTTCTTCGATGCTCGGCAGAAGAATAAGAGAAGAGCTCGGGCTCGTTTACAGCATAGAATCCTTCCTTGTAAGGTTTGCAGGGGGAGGAACCATAGAAATATCAATGAGTCTTGCTCCATCTTCTGAAGAAAAGGCAATAAGAGAATCGCTGACAATAGTCAGCAGACTAAGTGAAAGTCTTACGGAAAGACAGATAACCATTGCTAAGGAAAAGCTGGCGGCAAGCTTCATAATGTCCAGAGAGCAGCCTCAGTCTAAATTTTCAGCAACAGGTTATAATATGCTTCTTTTAAATAAGGAAATAACTGACGATGAAATTATTGAAGGGGTAAGAAGTGTTACTCTTGAGGACGTAAAGAAAGTAGCAGAGAAATACTTTGATATTTCAAAAATGAGCTTTACCGCTGTCGGTAAGGTTTCAGAAAAGGAAAAATACAAAAAAATAATATCGGAATTTATAAAAGAAGGCGAATAAAATGAACCCTATCGCAAAGGCAAAAAGATTAGTGGTTAAGGTTGGCACCTCAACCCTTACATATGAAACAGGAAAAATAAATATAAGAAGAATGGTAAAGCTTTGCTCGGTGCTTGCTGATTTGCATAATTCGGGCATTGATGTTGTTCTTGTCACCTCGGGTGCTATCGGTGTAGGTGTAGGAAAGTTGGGCCTTTCCGAAAGACCGAAGGACATTCCCGGAAGACAGGCTGCTGCTACTGTCGGTCAGTGCGAGCTTATGTTTATGTATGACAAATACTTCGGTGAAAACGGCGTAAAGACAGGTCAGCTTCTTATTACTAAAAGCGACATAGAGAACGACCAGAGAAGAGAAAATCTTGAAAATACCTTTGAAAAGCTTTTTGAATACGGAGCAGTACCCATCGTAAATGAAAATGACTCTGTTGCCACTGAGGAAATTGTTTACGGAGATAATGACAGTCTTTCTGCGATTGTTGCAAGACTTATAAAGGCTCAGGGGCTTATAATCCTTTCTGATATAGACGGTCTTTTTGACGATAATCCCAATGAAAATCCCGATGCACAGCTTATACCTGTTGTAAGAGAGATTAACGATGAAATCAAAGCTCTTTGCGGTGGTGCGGGAACAAACAGAGGTACAGGCGGAATGATAACCAAAATTCATGCGGCAGAAATTGCCGGAAAAGCAGGTATTCCCACCGTTATAATGAACGGTACACAGCCTCAGGATATATATAAGCTCATCGACGGTCATAACACAGGTACACTTTTTACCGTGTAAATTATTTCAGCATCAAATAAAAAGTAAAGGAGAATGAAGATGGACTTTTTAGGCAAGATTCTGGCGTTTATATTCTCTCTTATAACTGCATTGGGTTTTATACCTGAGACAGTTTCTAAGCTGGTAGTTCTGGAGGATATCAAGACAGAAGAAACAGTAGCGTCCACAGATTTTTATGCTCTTTCTTATAAGGACGGCAGATTTTCCGTGGCTTTTAAAGGAAACACTGTGTTTGCCGATGCTGTAAGTGAATTTAAATCAGATAATGAAACCGTTTCCTCGGTGGATTATGATACCTTCGCACTCGAAACAGGAGACATAACCGATGAAAGAGGAACGGGAACAAGGATTACCGCCACGCTTACAGGTGAAAGTCTTCCTGTCATGAAACAAAACTTCACTTTTTACGAAAATACATCTTATTTCCTTATCAATGTTGAACTTTCAGTTCCGTCAGGTGAGGTAGCTACTAATTATATAGCGCCTATAGTTGTAAGAAACGGTAAGTTTCAGAATGCAAGCCCCCGTTTTACCAGCTTCCTTAAGGTGCCGTTCGACAACGATAACTGGGCAACCTTTGAAACAGCAACTCTTATGGAAAGTGCTCTCAGTCATGAGGTAGGTGCATTCTTCACTCCTGATAAAGGCAGCGGCTTTGTTATAGGCTCTGTAAATCACGATATATGGAAATCGGCTATTGAATATAAAAGTAAAGATGCCGGTGTAAATGAACTTTATGTTTATTCGGGTGCAACCACAGCTTTAACCCGTGATCAGTCTTCTCACGGAACCGTAAAAGGTGCAAGTGTGGCATCAGCCACATTCTTTGCCGGTTTTTATGATAACTGGAAAGAGGGAATGAATGAGTATGCATGTATCAACACTACGTTTACACCCAAGCGTGAAAGTGTCGGTAACGGCAATCCAATCGGCTGGAACAGCTGGGGCTCAATTCAGGAGAAAATCAGTTGTGAAAGTGCAATTGCAACCTCCGATTACATCAAGAAGACCTTTCAGGACACCTGGAAGGATGAAAACAATGTAGTGTATGTAAATCTCGATTCCTACTGGGATAACATGAGCGACGATGAACTCCGTTCCTTTGTGAAGCATTGTGAGGAAAACGGGCAGGTTGCAGGTATATATTTGTCTCCCTTCGTTTCATGGTGGGATGAATACGGTATGCAGGTCAACTATGTGGCAGATACAGGATATTCCTATAATGATATCCGACTCAGAAAGGCTGACGGAACCTATTACGGAAATGACATTGACGGCTGTTATCCTCTCGATGTAACTCATCCTGCTACATATATTCATTTCAAAAATCAGCTGGAAAGACTTATGAGCTGTGGCTTTAAGTACATAAAGCTCGACTTCCTCGTTCACGGCTCTCTCGAGGGACAGCACTACAACAAAAACATACAGACAGGTATACAGGCGTATAATTTTGCTATGAACAAGATAAATGAAATCGTTGGCGAAGACGTGTTTATCAATCTTTCAATGGCTCCGATTTTTCCTTATAACTATGCTAACGGACGACGCCTTTGCTGTGATACTTATTATAAAATCAATGAAACAGAATATATGCTGAATTCTCTTACTTACGGCTTCTGGCAGAGTGAGCTTTACGACTGGATTGACCCTGACCATATCGTAGTATGGGGAAAGGACGGTAAGGCGAACGAAAGGGAAGCAAGAAGCAGAGTCCTTTCAGGTATTGTAACGGGCGGCAGTTTTCTTGCAGGTGATAATTTCGTGAATCCCGTCAGAAATTCCGGCAAAGCATTCAGCAGATATGAAAAACTTTTAAATAATAAAAAGCTTATTGATATTCTAAAAATCGGCAAACCTTTTGAAGGTGTTTTAGATGATAAATGCCCTTATGCATCAGATGTGTTCACTCTCACTGACGGTGACAGACAATATGTAGCCGTATTCAACTACAGTAAGGTGCTTGTAAAAGCGAAAACCGTAGATGTTTCCTCTGATACTGTGGCAGAAAATCTTTTTACAGGAAAAAAGCAAAACATCTGTAACGGAAAACTTCTCGTAACACTTCAGCCCGGAGACGGCGTTATTTATGAGATAGTCAGGAAATAAAGGAGAAAGTCTTATGCTTACACAAATCGGTATAAAAGCAAAAAAAGCTGAGCGTTTTCTGATGACTGCTCCGTCATCACAGAAAAATAAGGCTCTCGGCATTATTGCTGACGAGCTTACTGCAAACTGCGACTACATACTTTCGCAGAATGCTCTTGATGTAAAAAACGGCAGAGAGAAGGGTATGAGTGAGTCACTTATTGACCGCTTGAGTCTCACTGCTGACAGAATAAAGGGTATCAGCGATGCGGTAAGACAGATTATTTCTCTTGATGATCCTTGCGGAAGGGTTATCAGCGGCGGAGTGAGACCTAACGGATTAAAAATTGAAAAGGTCAGTGTTCCTCTCGGAGTCATTGCCGTAATTTTTGAGGCAAGACCAAATGTTACCGTTGATGCGGCAGCACTTTGCCTTAAGTCGGGTAACACTGTTATTCTCAGAGGCGGCAAGGAGGCAATCAACTCCAATAAGGCTATGGCTGAGGTTATGAGAAAAGCTCTTATTAAGGCAGACTTCCCCGAGGACTGTATTCAGCTTGTTGAGGATACCTCCAGAGAGTCGGCTACTGCACTGATGAAAATGAACGATTATGTTGATGTTCTTATTCCACGCGGAGGAGCAGGTCTTATTAAAGCCTGTGTCGAAAACTCGAGTGTGCCCGTGATTGAAACAGGTACGGGCAACTGTCATATTTATGTTGATAAAGATGCAGATTTTAAGATGGCGGTTGACATTATATATAATGCTAAAACATCAAGACCCTCAGTTTGCAATGCCTGTGAAAGTCTGGTAATTCATAAGGATATTGCAGAGAATATTCTTCCTTTAATTTATGAAAGACTTGCAGAAAAAAATGTTGTTTTTCATGCTGATAAAAAATGCCGTGAGATACTTCCCTGTGCTCTTGAGGCAACAGAAGAGGATTTCGGCAAGGAATATTTAGATTATGAAATCAGTGTTAAGATAGCCGCAGATATAGACGAAGCAATTGACCATATTATGAAATATTCAAGCGGCCACAGTGAGTGTATTATTACGGAAAATTACGGCGCAGCAAATCTGTTTACATCCTGTGTGGATGCAGCGGCAGTTTATGTCAATGCTTCCACAAGATTTACTGACGGCGGTGAATTCGGCTTCGGTGCAGAAATCGGAATTTCCACTCAGAAGCTTCATGCAAGAGGCCCCTTAGGCTTGCCTGAGCTTACTTCTCAGAAGTATATCATCAGCGGCACAGGGCAGACGAGGTGAGCAAATGGAACACGCAAAGAAAAAATCTCCACTTAATTTCATAGTAGGGCTTGCTGTAATCATCCTTACGGTAATCGGCTTTATAAGTGTATGCTCATTTGTTTCGGATAAGCTTCAGAGTACGGCTAACAAATCGAAACAGGAACAGACTCAGGTTTATGAGGATTTCATTTCTCCTGTTATAATGAATGATCCCGATACCTTTGATGATATTACAAAAGCAAATCTGCAACAGCTTCTTTCCATTGCAATCTGGTCCGTTATCGACAGCGGTGCAGATCCGGAAAAATATGAATATACCGATGACGGAATGCTTATGCCTCAAAAGGAAGTAGAGGACGAATTTGTTTCTCTTTTCGGCAGTGAGATAACCCTCAGGCACAGCACTGTTGATGGTGGTGAGGGAGTTACGTTCAAATACAGTAAGAAGAAGGAGTGCTATGTAATTCCGATTACCGGAATTATGCCTATCTATCTTCCTGATGTAAGAGAAATAGATGAAAAGGATAATTCGGTGGTTCTGACTGTAGGATACCTTGCTTCAACTGATTGGGTACAGGACGGCGAGGGCAATATGGTACCTCCCGAACCGGGTAAATATATGAAAATAACTCTCGGTAAAAATTCAGACGGAAGCTTTTTTGTAAAAGCAATACAGAATCTGGACTGAATAGTTAAGGATTTGTTTTGTGAAAATTAATATTTTTATTATTCCTTGACTTTTTATGAAAAAAAATATATAGTTATACTATAATAGGTGTGGTGTCTTTAAGGGCACCTGAACCCTTTTGCACAAAGAGTGCATAAAACATGAGGAGGTACAATTATGAAAAAAACTTTTAAGAAGCAGCTTATCCTTTTTTCTGTTACAGTAATAATGATGATTCTTGCTCTCATTATGCCTGCTTCCGCTGAAGGAAAGGTTTATTCTCCCTGTCCCGACGGTGCCAACGGCATACATAGCAAAGAGAATCACGAGGTAGTGGTTTATGAACCCACATGTCTGCAGTATGGTTACACCATAGAAAAATGCGGATACTGTAATGTTGAAATAATTGGAGCCTATCACTTTACTGAACCTGTAGGACATGAATTTGAGGTTTCTTATGTTAAAGACGGCGATTGCTATCGCAGAGTCAGAACATGTGTAAACGACGGTGTATGCTGCAGAGCGGGTCTTGATCCCGTTGACGCCACAGCTAAGGATATGCTCGATAATTACACAGAAACAGCAAAAGAAGAAGATGGCACAGAGTCTGTTTATTATGCCGTTGAGTACAGGAATGAATGGGCGTCTCCCGAATTTGACGATCCTGACCGTGCTGATTCTTATTATCCGGGTTGCTATGATGCGAATGTTTATGATACCTGGGTTATGAATTATAACCCCGATGATCCGAGTAAAAATCTTGATGCTTTCAAGGTGAAATATTATCCTGCCGATAAAAAGTCCACCGTTGACAGTGAGAAAGCATCTCCTGATTTTGAATTTGTTGAAAAAGACGGTGCTATCTGTTTATTTGCCAAGGACGGAAAAGAAGACAACCTTTATAACGGTGACCTTCCTGTACGCGGCAAGGATCTTAAGTACGGAAGATATGATTTTTCCGGCTGGGCTTTAAAGAATACGGAAAACGGCGTCAGAACATATGTAGCTGAATTTTCTCCCGTTACAAATGTTACCGTAGTTGCACGTTTTTATGATTATAACAGTTTTGCTCTTACACAGACAAAGACTATTCCTTATGCCGATACTGTAAATTACGGAAATCTTGTTACTCCGTCAAGGCCTCACGACCAGAGATATTCATACACCTTCTCCGGTTGGGCGCTTAAGAAAAACGAAACCAATGAAGAATACATTTATCCTATTGACAGTGACATCAGACTTTATTGCAGTACAGGAATTTATGCTAACTACAAAGTTTCAAACAACCAGTATAAGCTGAAATTTGTAAACCACTACGGTAATCCGATTGCTATTGATGAAAATACAACTCTTGCTGATTTTGACATTATCTGTGATGAAAGCTTTGTAAGACATATTATCGACAGTAAGGTTCCTGATTCTGCATTTGATGTTCCAAAGGATAAGGAATATCTTTATAAGCGAAACGAAAACGCTTGGATTGTTAAGGCGGTAAACGGTGAAAAGCCCAATACCGTGATTGAGGTTAACCCCAACAGATTCAATCTTCCTGCAAACATTATTGTAACAGATGCAGAGAACAAACAGAGCAAAATGGTTAACTTCGGTGACGGAGATGTGCTTACAATTGCACCTAAGTATGACCGTTATTTTGCAAACTACAGCTTTAAGATAAGCATAAGACCTGCTTTGTTCAGTGAAGAGGATGTTTATGAAAAGGATAACGATCTTCACTCGTATCTTCTTGATCAGTTTATCATTCAGGTAAAAGACAGCAGCGGAAATTACATAGCCGGCGGTCAGACTGATGAAAACGGCGAATTCCGTTTTACAACTACTTACAGACCCGGATTGACAATTACTGCAACAACAAGCAACAAAAAATATTACGGTGATCATTATCTTGATCTTGCTTCTTGCCGTACACATGAAGAAATTGTAATGTTGGAAAAGAATGGAATCGTAATTCTTCCTCAGGTAACAGAGGAGTGGAAGGAAGGGCTCAAAGGCTGTAGCTGTATATGTCACTCAATCTTAAGTCCTATCATTATAAAGATTTATAATATTGTTTATTCTCTCTTCGGCAAGGAATTTGTTTGCTGTGATGACTTGTTTATAGTTCACGGTAAGGTTCTTGCTTACGGAAATAAATACTGATAAAAAATGAGAATGCTGCACTTTTGTGCAGCATTCTTTTTTTATCCGAAGAGTTTTACACTCATATATCTCTCGCCTGAGTCAGGGAGAAGGACAACAATGTTTTTGTTTTTATTCTCTTTTCGTTCTGCAATTATCTTTGCACCCTGCAGTGCTGCACCGGAAGAAATTCCGACAAGAAGCCCTTCTGTCTGTGCAAAAACACGGCATTGGTTAAAAGCATCATCTGTTCTGACTGTAATTACTTCGTCAATAACATTCATATCAAGATTTTCAGGGATAAAGTTTGCTCCTATTCCCTGTATGCCGTGAGGGGCAGCTCTTCCTTGAGTAATCAGAGGTGAGTCAAAGGGCTCGATGCCGATAACTTTTATATCGGGATTTTTTTCTTTTAGATATTTTCCCGTTCCAGAAACTGTACCGCCTGTTCCTATACAGGCAATAAAAATATCAATCTTTCCCTCTGTATCTTCAAAAACTTCAGGTCCTGTTGATAAGATATGGCTTTTCGGGTTATCAGGATTGTCAAACTGAGAGGGGATAAAGCTACCCGGTGTAGCATCTCTGAGTTCTTCAGCTTTTTTTATTGAACCAAGCATACCTTCTTTGCCGGGGGTAAGGATTATCTGCGCTCCGTAGGCACGCAAAAGCTCCTGACGCTCAACACTCATAGTATCAGGCATAACAAGAATAGCCTTATAGCCCATAGATGCGGCTGCTGCGGCAAGTCCGATGCCTGTGTTTCCGCTTGTGGGTTCAATAACTGTACCGCCTTTTTTCAAAATGCCCTTTTCTTCTGCTTTCAGAAGCATATTGACGGCAACACGGTCTTTTACGGAGCCTGCAGGGTTAAAGTATTCCAATTTTGCAAGAATCGTGGCGTTAATACCTTCTTTCTGTGCGAAGGAATCAGCTCTCAGAAGTGGTGTTTTGCCCACAATGGAGCAAAAGCCTTTATAAATCATACTATCACCTTATTTTTCACCCAAAAGTTTTGCAAGTTCATCCATAAAAGTATTGATGTCCTTGAACTGACGGTAAACGGATGCAAAACGGACATAAGCAACCTCGTCAAGAAGCTTGAGTCTGTCCATTACAAGCTCACCGATATGTACGGAGGTAACCTCTCTGTCGAGAGAATTCTGAAGCTCTGCTTCAATTTCGGTGACAATCTTCTCCATCTGTTCACTGGTAACAGGTCTTTTTTCACAGGCACGGAGCATACCGTTGAAAAGCTTTACGCGGTCAAATGCCTGTCTTGATTTGTCTTTTTTTACTACGACGATGGGAACACTTTCAATGATTTCATAAGTTGTGAAGCGCTTGCCGCAGGAGATACATTCACGTCTGCGGCGTATCTTTTCGCCCTCATCGGTAGGTCTTGAGTCAATAACTTTACTTTCTTCGTAGTTGCAGAACGGACACTTCATTTTAAAAAACTCCTTATATTTATTAACCCTGACGCACTTTTTTCAGTAAGGCATCAAGATGTTTTCCGCTGTTTATTATTTCTTGATCTCCTTCATAACCGTCGGAATAAAGCTCTATAATATATTTACCGTTATATCCGATTTTATGAAGAAGAGTGAAAAGATTTTCAAAATCGAAAAGACCGTCCCTGCAAGGGGGAATGCAGTCGCTCTTTTCGTTATAGTCGCTGAGATGGACATGGACAATGTTGCTTTTGGCGATATCAATAAATTCCTTCGGCTCATAACCCGCACGTCTTGCCTGTTTAATGTCAAGCACCATTTTATAGTCATCGCCAAGTTGTTTGCTCATAAAGCGAGAAAATTCAGGGGAGGCTGAAAGAAAATTTACCACATTTTCGTGGGCGACACAGCAACCGTATGCTTTTGCAGCCGATGTAATTTTGTAAAAGCGCTGTGCATATTCGTGCATGTCGATATCGTAAAGCTTTGCTGCACCGTGCATAACTATATATTCTGCGCCGAGAATGCTTGCGGCTTCGAAATATCTCTTATAGTTTTCCATTGCATCGTCGAAGCGTCTTTTGTAGGCACTGAAAAAATCGTAGCCTTCGCCGAAGGAGGCATAGGGGTGCAGAGAAATTACATTAATTCCGTAGCTGTCCTTTATGGCCTTCAGCTCTTTGATGAAGTCGGTGCGGAGCTCTGAATGAGCATTGAAAAAGATTTCACAGTTGTTAAAGCCGAGCTCGGCTATCTGTTTAAAGGAGTGCTCTGTTTCAAGAGGATAAAAACACGCCGAAGAAGCACCGATTTCCATTTTTTTCACCTGCCTATATCTTTGTATACTTTTTTATTATAACAAAATATTTTGTAAATTACAACAAAAAAAGCATTGCATAAGAAAAAAAGGACAAAATCAGTGTTCTTTGTCTTCTGTGAGCAAAAGGTAAAGATAAGAAAGAAGATTCCAGGTGGCTTTATCTGTTTCCCCTGTTACGGTATTACCTGTAAGCTTTTGAAAAATCTTTATAAGCTCCTTTGTCTTTTCGGTATACTCGTCAGACATTTCCGCTCCGTCAAAATTTCTGTAAAAATCGGAAAGACGCAAAAGCATAAGGTTTACATTTTTGTTAAGATGACTTGTATTTCCTTGCTTTAAGGGGAAGTCGCTGTTGGTTGCGGGGGCTGTCTGTACGGGTGGAGAAAAGGAATAAAGTGCTTTGCTGTTTTCTTCGAAAAGCTTATTCCAGGTTGTGAAATTCACCTTGCCGGTTTGCTCAAGAAGATGCTTACGTTGAAAGGCGGTGATGCTTTCTGTGGTTTCATTTCCGAAAATTCCGTCAGGAATCAGAGAGGGTATGTCATTGTCGTAACGTGATATGTTTCTGATGTAGGTTTGTATTTCAAAGACAGCAGAATCCATTATTGTGCCTCCTGTGAAATTTCTGTGCCCGGATATTGCCCGACAAGTCTTTGCTGACCTTCTCTGACAGTTGAGTAGACATCAGCGAGCGTGTTCCAGGTTCTTTCGTCAACATTACCTGTCTGGGGCAGGGAAAAAATCCTTTGAAATTCTCTTACGGCATTCTGCGTTCTCCGGTCAAAAACATTGTTTCCGGTTACGGGAGGAATGTCAAAAAAGATTTTTGAAAGATATGAAAGATAACTTTTGAATAGTCCGACTGAAGGTCCCGTATCTCCTATGCGCAGGATTACACCGGGAAACGGCTCTGTCAGTACAGGTGTAATCTGTTGTCTTTCCTCAAGATAATCAACTATTCCTTTATAAGCGCTGTAAAGACTTTCCCAGGTGGCTCTGTCAACCTCTCCTGTTACAGGTAAGCCTTTGTATCGCTGAAAGGCACTGACCTGATTTGCGGTGTTCTGTCCGTAAACGCCGTCCGTGTTTACGGGTGCCACAAAGTCAACAAACTGACTTATGAGAGTGAGGAAAAACTGCACCGTAACCACCTGGCCGCCACGGTCACCGATACCAAGAGAGCCGACGAACTGTTTTGGTATATTTTCATAGCCTATTCCCTCACTGTTAAGCTCCGCAAGACGTGTGACTGAATCGTAAATATAAATTATTCTGTACCAGGTAGCCTTGCCGACAATCCCGTCGGATGCCAGGGAAAAAATACGCTGAAAGGAGCGTACTGCATTTTCGGTGTTTTCATCAAAGGCTCCGTTTATAACGGGGATTTTTGGTATGGCGGGATAGTTTGCCGAAATTCTGTTCAGATAAATCTGTATACGCCTGATATTTTCATTTAGCTGACCTTTTTCGAGTGGCGTTCCCGGATATGAGGGCAGATTATCTCCGAGGGGAGCGTTTACAACAATTTCCGTATCATTGCCGTAGTAGTATCTGAGTATATCTATATCTGAATATCCTCTTTCGGCAAGTGCAACACTTCCCCATTGAGAAAGGCCCTCGCAGGAGACTTCGCGTCCGTCACAGTAGGCGGTAAAATAAGGATTGACAGTTCCTTCTTTTCTTACGTAATCATTGAAAATTTCATCGACTACGGAGCTGATGTTTTCGTAAATATTTCTGCCGTTTACATATGATTGGTCAAAGGCTGTGCTGTTCGTAATATCAAAATCATACCCCATTGCTCTGTACCATTCTGTGTAAATACGGTTGAGCGCAAAGCTTATCTGGGCGAGTATGTTTGCTCTGACTGCCTGGGGAGGCCAGGTAGAAAAAATTTCCGAGGAGGCTACATTCTTGATGTAGTCGGTAAAAGGGACGGTGACATTTTCTGCGTCCGATGAGGGAGCACCGAGATGTACGGTTATAGTAGTCGGAACAATAGGTACGGTCGGCATATCATATCTCTCTTTCGCTTATGGGTGTCATCTGCACATCAAGAACTATATCCGATCCGCCTACGGCACTTATAAGAAGATTTTTTTTCGGAGTAAAGCCGGTGGCGTAAACTTCTCCTGTATAATCGAGTGATTGTCTGTCACTTTCGGGATTAAGGGAGTTGGCTTCGGGATAAGCCGGCAGACGGATTTTCTTTGTCACCCCGTCTCTGTCTGTGGTGAGAAAGGTGTAAAGTCGGTCATTTTTTACAACAAGAACCTTGGCGTTTTCTATGGGATAGACATTGTTGCCGGTGAAGACCCTTGCGGAGAAATTGGCGTAGGATGTCGGCTCATCTGCTTCTTCAGGAAGGATTTCTTCCGCGAATTCCTCGTAAAAATCTGTGCTCTCTATGCCCGGAATGTCTGAGATTGAACTCCTTTCTGTGGCGATTTCATTTATAACTTCCTCCTCAAAAGGGAAAATATCACTTTTTTCTGCAGTGTCGGCGTCCTGTACGCTTTCTTTCTCAGATTTTTCTTCGGGTGAGTCGGGCAGCATTTTTTCTCTGCTCATTTTTATCAGCTCGTCGGCATATTTTTTTATCATGCTTTCGAAATTATTACCGTTCATAGCAAAACTCCTTTAGTTGGTTTCACTTTTATTTATATAACTGTCGAGGGATTTTTATGTATAAATATTATGAGTCTTTTTGGTTGTTTTGCTCGTTGTAAAAGATGTTTTTATGTGTTATGATTTAATAAAGATAAACAGAAGGAGAAAGCTTATGAACAGTTTACAGAAGAAAAAAACATCAGGTGTGCGTATGTGGGTTCTTGTGTGGGGGCTCGGTCTTGCGGGACAGATATGTTGGAATATGGAAAATCAGTGGTTTAACACCTTTGTTTATTCCAAAATCGGTAAAAATCCGTCTATAATCACAGGTATGCTTATTTGCAGTGCCCTTGCAACAACCTTTGCAACATTCTTTTTCGGCACATGGGCAGACAGAACGGGAAAAAGAAGAATCTTTGTTTCCGTTGGCTACATACTCTGGGGTATTTTTACCATCGGTTTCGGTCTGACAGAGTTTATCAGTAAGGATATGTATCTTCTGGCTGCCGTAGCAGTGGTTCTTGCAGATACAATAATGAGCTTTTTCGGTTCCATGGGTAACGATGCCGGCTACAATACATGGACAACGGACATTATGACTGATAAAAACCGCGGACAGATAGGCGCTGCCCTTGCAACACAGCCTGTTTTAGGTACAATTCTCGGAACAGTGGTGGGAGGTCTATTAGTCGGTGAGGATAATAACTATATGCGTCTTTTCATCGTGATGGGCATTTTTGTAATTCTTTTCGGTATTCTTTCTCTTGTTTTTATGAGTAAGGCAGATGATGTGCCGCAGTCAAAAAGAGGATCCTTTATAAAACAGTTCCTCAGTGTATTTAATTTCAAACGCTTCTTCACACTTAAGGAGCTTGTGTGGGTAAATCTTATCAACACAGTATTTTTCATCGGCTTCAATGTTTATTTCGCGTATATGGGTAACTATATTATTTATTATCTTGGTTACACAGCGGATATGATGGGTATTATTGAGGCCGTTCCTCTTGTGCTCGCTATGCTTACGGCTATTCCTATGGCTGCTCTCATTAACAAAAACAAGCATATTCCTTTGTCGGTTTTCGCCATTATTATCAATATTGTCGGTTTGCTTATCGTAGCTCCCATTACTCCCGATATGGTGGATAATACAAAGCTTTTTGATCTGCGTTTGTGGCTTGGTATCTTCCTTGTAGGTGTTGGCTATATCGGTATACTGCAAGTGACAAAGGTATGGACAAAGCAGCTTTATCCTGCCGACAGTAAGGGTCAGTTCGAGGGTATATGGATTCTTTTCTATGTTCTTTTTCCGATGATAGGAGGATCCTTCATAGGTGAAGCAGTGGTAAAAACAAGCGGTGTAGTTATCACCAACGAATTAAGCGGTCAGATTGAATATATTCCGAACGGCAATGTTTTTTATGTCGGAGCAATAATAATCGCTCTTTCGGTTATTCCTCTGCTTATGACAGTCAAGCACTTTAAGAAGAGAGTGGCAGAAGAAAAAGTATAATTAAAAAACAGGCTATCCGTGAGGGTAGCCTGTCACTTTTATTGTTTACATAAGCCCTAATTCTTTACACTTTTTCACGTGTCCCGCCCAGGTTTCGTTGAAATAAAAATTCTTTTCCTCGTCTGTCACGAAGAAGAAATAATCACTTTCAGCGGGGTAGAGAGCGGCTTCTATGGCTGCCTTGCCGGGACAGGTGATAGGACCTTCGGGAATGGCAGGGCATTTGAAAACATTGTAAAGAGCTCTGTATTTGTCTGTTTCGCTGAGAAGCTCGTCCTCGGTAATTTCTCTGCCTTTTTCTTCTTCAATAAGCTTCTTAAGGTAGGGCGATCTTACCACATAGTTTTCGAGATATTTGATTGTTACGTCACACTCGAGCTTGGTGCCGCTGTTCAGACGGTTATAAAGAACGGAGGAGATAAGCTTCATTGATTCCTCGGAGTAGGATTCCTCCTGTATAATAGCGGCAAGAGATATGATTTCGTCAAGGGTATAACCGAGCTCCTTTGCTCTTAAAGAGTATTCACCTGTTAATTTGGCGGAGGTGTTGCGAAGAATCTTTTTCAAAACATTTTCAGCACTGTCGTTCAGATAAAATTCGTAGGTGTCAGGGAAAAGATAACCTTCCATAAGAAAGGCACGCTGTGAGCCGGGAATGAATTCCGTAAAGGTGTAGCCGAGAGAGGTGATGTAGTCCGCATCGTTTGTCAGCTTGATAAACTCCCGGGCGGAGCATACTCCGTTTTCTTCGAGCTTTTCTGCAATCTGCACTACGTTGAAGCCTTCAGGGAAGGTTACTGTAGCGGTGGGAATGCCTGTGGTTGCCGTGGTTGAAGGAGGTGGTGCCGTGGTTCCTGTTCCCGTTTCATTTTTTCCGCAACCGAATAAAAACATGGTGCAGAGAACAAGGAAAAACGCTGTTATTTTTTTCATTTTCTTCACTTCCTTGAATTTTTAATCAAATGAATTTTAACACAGAAGGCGGGAAAAATAAAGAGAAAAGCCGTTAATTTATAAATTTTGTAAGAAAATGGCTTCAGAAATAATAAAATATACTCTATTTTAAGAAAAAGACTTGAAAAAAATTAGGTTTTGTTATAAAATGTAACAGATAAAAAATCTTATATTATTCGGAGGAATATAAAAATGGTATCAGCAGGTGATTTCAGAAACGGCGTTACTTTCGAAATGGACGGTAACGTACTTCAGATTATTGAATTCCAGCATGTTAAGCCCGGTAAGGGTGCTGCCTTTGTTCGTGCAAAGGTAAAGAATGTTATTACAGGTTCTGTTATTGAACGTACATTCAACCCCAACGAATAGTTCCCCACAGCCTTCGTTGAAAGAAAGGATATGGAATATTCCTACAGTGACGGCGGTCTTTACTACTTTATGGATCCTGAAACTTATGAGCTTGTTCCTATCAATGAAAGTGAGCTTTCTGACAACTTCAAGTTTGTTAAGGAAAACATGGTTTGTAAGGTTCTTTCTTACAAGGGTAACGTTTTCGGTGTTGAACCTCCCACATTCGTTGACCTTCAGGTTACCAAGACAGATCCCGGCTTTGCAGGTAACACAGCTACAAACACAACCAAGCCCGCTACACTTGAAACAGGTGCAGAGGTTAAGGTTCCTCTCTTCATTGATGAGGGTGAAATGATCAAGATTGACACCAGAACAGGTGAATATCTCGGTCGTTCCAACTAATAATTATTTTTACAGAAAGGAAACAACTACTATGTCAGTTTCAGAAAATGTTGCATATTTAAAGGGCCTTATGGAAGGTCTTGATTTAGACGAGGATAAGAAGGAAACCAAGCTCTTCAATGCTATCATTGAAACTCTTGATGAAATTGCATCAGAGCTCAGCGATATGGAAGAAGAAATGGAAGACCTTGCAGATTACATTGAAGAAATCGATGAAGATCTCGGCGATGTTGAAGAGTATGTTTACGACGAAGACGACTGTGACTGTGATTGCTGCTGCGATGATGACGATTGCGATTGCTGTGACGATGAATGTCTTGAAGTAGAATGCCCCGCTTGCGAAAATACTGTTTGCATCGGCTTCGATGAAATCGACGACGACGGTGAAGCAGAGTGCCCTTGCTGTGGCGCTATCCTTGAATTCGAAATCGAAGAATAATTTCCGGTTGAAATTAAGTCTCCCCGCTTAGTCGGGGAGATTTTTGTATGAGGTATTTATGACAGTAAGAAAACCCGTGAGAGAAGAGATATCCGCACTTCT
Organism: Acutalibacteraceae bacterium; assembly: GCA_045613805.1. Lineage (GTDB taxonomy): Bacteria > Bacillota > Clostridia > Oscillospirales > Acutalibacteraceae > UBA6857. The sequence continues at coordinate 18,307 of JAZLBS010000016.1, read as the reverse complement.
TGATATTTATAATTTTGAGGTGGAAAACGGGATAGCTACTCTTGATATTAACCAAAAGACTTTGTCTGACTGGGCAAAATGGTACGATAACCATAATATCGGAAACCATCCGCTTATAGTTTGTGACGTTGACGGTGAGGTGGCAGGTTATGCCACGCTTTCTACCTACAGAGAAAAAGAAGCTTACAAATCAACGGTAGAGCTTTCCGTTTATGTTTCACCCGACCACAGAAGAAAAGGCGTAGGCACTCTTCTTATGGAGGCCATAATCGCTATGGCTAAGGAAGACGAAAGCATACATACGGTGGTATCGGTTATTACTGCCGGTAACGAAGCATCACGACGTCTTCATGAAAAATTCGGCTTTACCTTCTGCGGAACTATTCCTGAGGTAGGGGTTAAGTTCGGAAGGTATGTGGATATAGAAAATTATAGTCTCGGAGTTTAAATAAACGAAAGCCGTGTCCCTTGGGACACGGCTCAGCTTGTCGAAAAATTATTTTCGACAAGCTGTCAGACTTTCGAGAAAGATACAAGACGGGCTTTTCTTCGCTACGAAGGTGTACAGTGGTACTCCGAGAGGGCGAAAAAAGCACGAAATAATTGAAATACGGTTGAAATTCGATGTTTCAACCGTATTTATACAGAAAAAAGATTTAATCCGGACTGCCCGACATTTAATATTTAAAGTGTCAATTATCGTTCTTGTGCCTTTATCGACAGTAAAAGCCGTGTCCCGAAAAGGACACGGCTTTTACTTTAAGTTTTTTACTTCAGATACTTTTCTGCATATTCGAGAAGCAGTCTGTCTGCCTGCTTGGCGCAGTCGGGATCGCTTTCAAGTCCGTGCTCTGAATTGGGATAGCTTATGAAATCATAGGTCACTCCGTACTGCTCGAACTTTTCTACGATAGACAGAGCGTTTGAATAGGGGACTACCGAGTCCTTCATTCCGTGGCAGATAACGGTCGGAACGGTGCTTTCATCTACATAAGAAATGGGCGAAACGCCGTAAAGGGCATCCTTCACCTTGTCCTTTTCTTCATAGGTGAAGCTCTGTCCGCAGCCCATTGAGAAAAGCTTGCAGATAAATTCGGTAGTGCCTAAAGGATTATTGAAGTAGAAGTTATCGTCATAAAGGTCTGTCGGACCGCTGTAGCTGACAACAGCAGTGGGTGTGATAGGAGCGGTGTCCTTTTTGGAGTAAGCATAAAACATAGAAAGGTGTCCGCCGGCAGAACCGCCGGTGAGAAGAACCTTATTAATTTCCACTCCGTTTTCTTTTGCCTTCTCCTTTATTATTGCCAGAGCGCTGTCAATGTCATCGGCGATATCGAACATATCGACATTTTTGCTCAGATAACGGTAGTTGAGAGCTGCTGCTGCATAACCGAAATTGTTTGCGGTGTTGCTGAGGGCATCCTTGTAGATGTCTTTGTCTCCTGCAAGCCATCCGCCACCGTGAATGAAAAGGATAAGACCAACTTCTCCGGCATTGTCATCAGGTATAGCAAGATCCACGAACTGACGCTGATAACTTCCGTAGGATAGGTTGGCGTAAACCTTACAGTTACTGTCATCGACACCAATGGCAGGGCCGCCGAGCCCTAAAAGATTAATAATTGTGTAAATAGCCGAAATGAAAAATGCAATGATTTTGCTGAACATAATGTTTTCCTCCTTTTTTATATGTCGAAATGCTTTACAAGTGCTTCGTATTCTTCGTCACTTATGGAGCATATACTGCCGTGTCTCGGGCCGAAGTCCATGGAATAGTCTTCTCTTTTCACGGGAAGATAGCTTTCAAAGTCCTCGGTCTGCTGCATAAAGAATCTGCCCTTGCCGTACTCGTCCATAACCATTACCCATGTATCTGTGCCGTTAATGTTATACATCTCGCTGCCTTCAACACCGCTGGGTGCTACGGAAACCACAACAGGCTTATCTTCGTATGGGCCTTCAGGCTTGTCGGAAAGAACGTAAGCTATAGTCTGGTCTTCGTCGTGCTTGAAATAAAGATAATACTTGCCGTTTTTCTTATTATATATTATGTCTCCGTCTATGGTCTGTATGTCACGGCAGTACATTTTCTGAGGCTTGGTAATAGTTTTAAAGTCGTCGGTGAAGGCATAGTACATACCCGCTGTGTTGTGCTCTTTGGTAGAGTGTGCCCAATAAAGCATATAGGTCTGCTTTTCCTCGTGCCACAATGCCTGAGGTGCCCAGGCTCGGGTGGTATTTTCGAATTCTCCGCCCAGGTCTTTTATGTCGATGATTGTTTCATCTGTCCAGTCAATGAGATTTTCTGATTTCCAGGTAACAAGGGCGTGATTGGATTCCCAGCCCTCTTCACATCTCATATCTGTGCCGACGATATAGTAACAACTGTCCTGTCCTTTTAATATATAGGGGTCGCGGACACACTTTTTTCCTTTGTGCTGAGTGATAACAGCTTTGTTGCCGTTGAGGGGAGAAAAATTGTAGCCGTCTTCGCTTACTGCAAAGTGTATTCTTTCTTCGCCCTCACCGTTGCCGACAAAGTAAACGAAGAGATATTTTCCGAAAAGACTTTTTGCGGGGCATGCGTAATCCATAATAAATTCTCCTTATTTTTTAATCTTATCCCAGTATTCCTTTGCGGTCTGTTCTGTTTTGTTGTCGCCGGGGATGTAATATTTCTTGTTTTTTATCTTATCGGGAAGGTACTGCTGCGGAACATAGTGGGCGGGATAATCGTGGGGATAGAGATAAAACTGTCCCTTGTTCTGATTGTCCTCACCGTCATAGTGCATGTTCTGTAGCTGACGGGGGATAGGTCCGAAGTTTCCTTTGCTTACATCCGCCATTGCCTCGTTTATGCCCATATATGCAGAATTTGATTTCGGAGAGCTTGCAACAAGAACAACTGCATTGGCAAGAGGTATTCTTGCTTCAGGAAGACCGACCATAAGTGCTGTGTCCACAGCTGCCTTGACAATAGGAATTATCATAGGATAAGCAAGACCTACATCCTCGTTGGCGCAGACTAAAAGTCTTCGTGTTGCTGAGGGCAAATCTCCCGCTTCCAAAAGTCTTGCAAGGTAATGAAGTGCTGCGTCAGGGTCGCTTCCTCTCATGCTTTTCTGAAAGGCTGAAAGAATATCATAATGCTCGTCGCCTTCACGGTCGTATTTGAGGGCACTTTTTTGTGTAAGCTCTCTGGCTTTTTCGATGGTGACGAAGATTTTTCCTTCCTTATCGGGGAGAGTGCTGAGAACACAGAGCTCGGCTGAGTTCATAGCCTTTCTTACGTCGCCACCGCAAGAAACAGCGATGTGCTTTATGGTTTCCTCGTCGGCAGCTATAGGAATATTTTTTTCCGTTGCGAGAAAGGAAAAGGCTCTTCTTACAGCGGGAATAATATCTTCACTGGTAACGCTTTTGAATTCGAATACGGTACATCTGCTGAGAATTGCGCCGTGAATATAAAAGTAAGGGTTTTCCGTAGTTGAGGCAATGAGGGTGATTTCTCCTCTTTCTATGTAATCGAGAAGAGTTTGCTGTTGCTTTTTGTTGAAATACTGTATTTCGTCAAGGTAAAGAAGTATACCTTGAGGTGCAGCGAGGGTGTCAAGCTCGGCAACGATAGCCTTTATGTCTGCTGTTGAGGCGGTAGTGCCGTTGAGCTTGTGGAATTTTCGGTTTGTCTTTTTTGCGATAATTGAGGCAAGTGTTGTCTTGCCTATTCCCGAGGGACCGTAGAAAATCAGATTGGGAAGGTCACCTGATTCGATTATGTTGCGGAGTGCAGCACCCTCTTTAAGAAGATGCTTCTGACCTACAATATCCTCCACTGTCTGCGGACGTATTCTGTCAGCAAGAGGAGCTTTCATATTTTCACCTGCTTTTTTGTTTTATCTTTCATAATTTTAACATTAATTTTTTCTGTTGTAAATAGTTTTATGAGAATGCTGTCTTTTACTTTGAAGGGAAATTTTAAGCGGACTTTTTGCTTTTTAAAGACAGATAATATTAAAGACCTCACTAAAAAGTAAATTCAATAAAATATATTTAGTATATTTTTCACAAAAAGGCTGAAAGGTACTTTTATTTTGCTGAAAACAGTGTTATAATACATTAGTTATATAGTGAGTTATACTGTCTTTGAATGAATAAAGACGAAAATATATTGGTGCATTTCCGAATAAAAAACGGAAAAGGAGAGTTAATTTTGGAAAAATTAGTAATCCACGGCGGTAACAGACTGTCGGGCGAAGTTGAAATAAGCGGCGCAAAAAATGCAGCCGTTGCAATAATTCCCGCAACACTTCTTGCTCAGGATGTATGCCGCATCGAGAACATACCTAATATAAGTGATGTATCATGCATGGTGAGAATTTTGAGCCAGATGGGCGCTCAGGTCAAATACATCAACAAACATACTATTGAAGTGAACACAAAAACCGTAAATTCTTATATTGTACCTCATGAGATGACAAAGCAGCTTCGTGCTTCTTATTATCTCATCGGTGCACTTTTGGGAAGATATAACAGAGCAAATGTTGCTCTTCCCGGCGGATGCGATTTCGGTGTAAGACCCATAGACCTTCATATAAAGGGCTTTGAGCTTCTCGGTGCTACTGCAGTTACCGAGGGCGGAATGATAAATGCCAAGGCTGACCATCTTACCGGAAGTGCCGTTTATATGGACAAGGTTTCTGTAGGTGCTACAATTAACATAATGCTCGCTGCTGTAAAGGCAAGAGGGCTTACAATAATCGAAAATGCTGCAAAAGAGCCTCACATCGTTGATCTTGCAAACTTCCTCAATGCAATGGGTGCAGATGTAAGAGGTGCCGGTACCGACGTCATCAAAATTCATGGCGTTACCAATATGCACGGTTGCACATATTCCATTATTCCTGACCAGATTGAGGCAGGCACCTATATGGTTGCTGCTGCAGCTACAGGTGGCGATGTTCTTGTTAAGAACGTAATTCCGAAGCATCTCGAATCAATTACTGCAAAGCTTGTTGAATGCGGTGTTCAGGTCACCGAATATGATGATGCGGTAAGAGTTCAGTCTGACGGCGTATTCAGAAAGTGCAATCTTAAAACCATGCCACATCCCGGCTTCCCTACAGATATGCAGCCTCAGATGGCAGTTCTTCTTGCTGTTGCTAAGGGTACAAGCATTGTTTCTGAGGGCGTATGGGATAACCGATTCAGATATGTTGAGCAGCTTATAAGAATGGGTGCTAATGTTCAGGTTGACGGTACAATTGCCGTGTTCCAGGGTGTTGAAGAGCTTACGGGAGCTCCCGTAAAGGCAGACGACCTTCGTGCCGGTGCAGCTATGATTATTGCCGGTCTTATGGCAAGAGGCAGCACTGAAATTGAAGACATTGTATACATTGACAGAGGCTATGAGGATTATGTTGAAAAATTCCGAAATCTCGGAGCGGATATTTACCGCAAGGAAATCCGCGAAGCTGAGGTCAAGAACAATGCAGGTTAAATAACTATAAAAAAGAGTTTGTGAAAAATCAGTATTTTGACAAGCTCTTTTTTTTGAGAAAGGAATAATATGGCGAAGTTTTGTTCTTTGTTTTCATCAAGCTCAGGCAACGTGACCTTCCTTGGAAACGGAGACCGCGGCATACTTATTGATGCGGGTGTAAGTGCAAAAAAAATCAAGGAAGCACTCCTTTCAAGGCAGATTGACCCTGCGAAAATTGACGGAATTTTTGTCACACATGAGCATAATGACCATATAAAAGGTATAAGAGTACTTGCCTCGGCCTATAAGATTCCTGTTTATGCTACGGAGGGCACACTGTCTGCTTTGGAGGAAAACGGTACAATTAACGGAAAATTTCCCTTTGAGGTTATGCCGAGGGAGGGTGTACAGGCCGGTGATCTGTTCGTAAGCAGCTTTGAAACACCTCACGACAGCCGTGAAAGCTGCGGATATAAGATAAGCTTTCCGTACGGACAGAGAGCAGTGGTTGCCACTGATATTGGAAAAATAACTCCTGCGGTGGAAAATGCGCTTATGGGAGCAGAACTGGTTATGCTGGAATCAAATCACGATGTTGCAATGCTTCAGAGTGGAGATTATCCTTATTATCTTAAGAGAAGAATTCTTTCCGATAAGGGTCATCTTTCCAATGCAGCCTGTGCTGAAGAAGCGGTAAAGCTTATAAGAAAGGGCACTACACGTCTTTTTTTAGGACATCTGAGTACAGAAAACAATTTTCCGGCTCTTGCTTATCAGACAACCTTTTCCGCTCTTGAAGGTGAGGGCGCAAGAGAGGGCATAGATTATCTGCTTAAGGTTAATGATAAGGAAAACGATGAAGGTATAATAAGGTTTTAAATATGCAGAATATAACACTTATATGCATCGGTAAGCTTAAAGAAGCCTATCTCAGAGATGCAGTGAATGAATACATAAAAAGACTTTCAGGGCTGTGTAAAATAAATGTTGTTGAGCTCCCTGCTGAAAAGCTTTCTGATAATCCTTCACAAAAGGAGATAGAAAATGCTCTTGAAGGTGAAGGAAGAAAAATTCTTGAAAAAATACCTAAGGGTGCATATGTTTATACGATGTGCATTGAGGGAAAGCAGAAGACAAGTGAAGAGCTGAGTGCGGAAATGGATAATCTTGCCGTAAGAGGTTACAGCAGTATAACCTTTATTATCGGCGGCTCATTCGGTATAAGCGATAAGGTTAAGGCTGTAAGTGATTTCCGTCTCTCTATGAGCAAAATGACGTTCCCGCATCAGTTGGCAAGAGTTATGCTTCTTGAACAGATTTACAGGTCGTCACAAATTTCTATCGGTACCAAATATCACAAATAAATAATTTTAAAACGGAGGACATTATGGAATTTTTTGGTTGCACACTTTTCGGCTCTCTTGGCGGAGGAGCGCTTATGGCAGTATCCGCTGTAATTTTCGTGGTAGGTCTCATCTTTATTATCAAGGGTGGCGACTGGTTTGTTGATTCGGCATCATGGTTTGCTGAGGCAACAGGTATACCCAAGTTTGTTGTAGGTGCAACAGTAGTTTCCTTTGCAACAACTCTCCCTGAGCTTTTAGTTTCAGTAAGAGCAGCAATGAACGGTTCTGCACAGCTTGCTATCGGCAATGCAGTAGGCTCCGTTACAGCCAACACAACACTTATTATGGGTGTTTCTCTTGTAGCTATGGCAGGTGCAGTCAACAGAAAGAGCTTCTCTCTTAAGGGAGGTCTTCTTTTAGGCGCTTCCATCGCTCTTACTCTTCTTTCTCTCTCTCTTGAGCTTCCTACATGGTCCGCTTACATACTCTGGGCTATCTTCCTTATCTTTATGATAAGCAATCTTGTTGAAGGAAAAAAGGCTTCTGCAAGTGATGAAATTGACTCTTATGAAAAGAAAGAGATTCCCTCAAAGCTTCTTTTCTTCGTTCTCGGTACTGCAGGTATTGTTTTAGGTGCAGAATTCCTTGTAGGCTCAGGACAGACAATTGCCAAGGGCTTTGGTATCAGCGAGGCAATTATCGGATTTACTGTTATTGCTCTGGGTACCTCTCTTCCTGAATTTGTTACTACTCTTACCGCTATCCGTAAAAAAGAATCCGGTCTTTCGGTAGGTAATATCATCGGTGCCAACATCATTGACCTTACACTTATTCTTCCTGTTTGTGCCATCATCGACGGCAAGGCTCTTCCTGTAGAACAGATGAACATTAATTTTGACTTCCCTGTATGTATCTTTGCTTGTGCAGTAGCCGTTATTCCTACAATTATTTCAGGTAAATTCAGAAAATGGCAGGGCGTGGCTCTTCTTGCTATTTATGCGGGATATATGGTTTGCCTTGTTCTTAACGAAACAGGAATTATCTCATTTGTATAAATTTTAAAGCTCTTCGTACTCGGGAATCAGCTTTGCTGATTCCCGAAAATTTTGAACAAAAAAATGTTTGCTTATTGTTTAAAAAATGTAAATGAATTGTAAATTGGAGTGAAAAGCTTTAATTGGGTCTTTTTTTTAAATTTGGTATGATATATAATGAACGAGCAGATTTGTTGTGTAGTAAAACAAAAAGGAGATAAAACAAATGAAAGAATTTATCAGAAAAAATTGTGCAAACTTTTTCTCGGTTATCAGAATAGTGGGAGCTCTTTACCTTCTGCTTACAGATGTAGGTAATGATTTCACACCTAAATTCCTGATTCTTTATGCTATTTTCTGTTCAACAGATGCCATCGACGGCTTCCTTGCAAGAAAACTTAACATTTCAAGTGTTCTCGGTGTTACTCTTGACACCATCGGTGACGGTCTTATCGGTTTCACACCGGTTAAGGTTTTGGTAATTCAGAAGCTTATCCCCGGTTGGTTCTATATTTTACTGGGCGTTACAGTTGTTGTTTTTGCCGCTGCTGCACTCGTTGCACAGATAAAGTTCAAGAAGTTCACTTTCCCTCACACCTATTTCGGTAAGCTCAACGGATGCTGCGTAGCAAGCTCACCATTCCTTTTCAAGCTTGTTCCACTCAATGTTCTCTTTATCATTGTCGGAGGTGTGTTCTTCTTCGCAGGTGTTGAAACACTTATCATCGTTTGCAAACTTAAAGAAATGAAGCCCTTTGTTCCTTCCGTTTTCCACACGGATTATGAGCCTAAGAAAAAGGAAACCGTAGAAAAGAAATAATTTGACAGGTTGAACAGCCGACTTTCAGGTCGGCTGTTTATTTTCTGAATGTTTTGTTTCTGTTTTGTTAACGAAAAATAAAAAAAATAAAAAAGATTAAAGACACATCTTTTGTTTTATATGAATTGCAAGTATAATTGTAGAGAAAATGAGAAACAAAAAAAGAGGAAGTATTTATGAAGAATTTTATAAAATATGTGCCCAATATTCTTTCTGCGAGCAGAATAATATCAGCGGCATTTTTATTTACCTTTAACAGCTTTTATGAGCCTGCTTTTTTAATTATATATATTTTCTGTGCGTCTACAGACTTTTTTGACGGCAAGATAGCAAGAAAATATCACTGTGAAAGCAAGCTTGGTGCAGCACTTGACAGTATCGGTGACGGAATGACGTATTTACCGCTTCTTAAGATTCTCATAGTTCAGAAACTCATTCCCGGTTGGATTGTTGTGTTGATTCTGGTTGACATTGGTCTGGCTCTTATCGGTGCAGTTATCGCTCTGATCAGATTCAAAAAGTTCTTTATTCCTCACACATATATAGGAAAGCTTCTTGGTCTGGTGATTTTTGTTCTTCCTATTATGGTACAGGCTATGCCGGTAATAGCATGGATTGTAGTAATTGCTGTTAACGCAACAGTAAATGTGGCTGAAATTATTTATATTCAGCTTGCAAGTAAAGAGCCTCAGGATGTGCTGTCTGTGTTCCATGTCAACAAAGAATGTCAGACAGCTTCAGAATAAAACAAAAGCGTAATTTTCTTTGCTTAAAAAATAATTTTAAAAATCAAAGCACTCAAAGCCTTCGCTTTGAGTGCTTTTTTATGTGCTGTTATAAATATTCCTCGGGTATGCTTTCCACAAACATTTTCTGTCCTTGGACATTATAGTGGATGAAGTCCTTTGTCAGTTCTTTTTTCAGCATAAGGCTGTCTTTTTCATCTCTGAGATATTCTGTGGTAATCTGTCCGTCGTGTTCGTCACTTTCAGCTATCCAGTTATCCATGGCATCAACCACATCCTGAATTTCCTGCTTCCAGGTAAAATCTCTTATGCCAGGCAAAAGCTTTCCGAAGCCCTTGAAGGGTGTTTTTCTTGCCACATAAACCTCCCAACCCTGCTCTTTACACTTTCTGATAGCTTTTTTTGTTCTGTCGATTACTTCTTCGGCTGTTATGGGTGTGCCGCCTACGGTGAGAGAGTGAGGGTGAATTACATCGTTGATGCCCTCTTTGAAAATAACCTTTTTTACGCCGGGACATTTTGCAATATCCTTGTCAAAACGGTTGAGGAAGGCTTCACCGTAAAGGTTGGCAATGATGCCTTTGCCGTTTTCTCCGATGCGGTTTCCTGCAATGGCCTGCTGAATAACAGCAATATTGTCTTTGCCTGTTCTTCTGAGTCTCTCCGCCAGAAGAAAGGGGGTCTCGTTTGCCATGGTTGAGTCGCCCGCAATTACGATGGCATATGCATCTTCGTCTGCAAGAGTATCTACACGGGTCAGAAAAGGGTTAGTCTGAAGAACTGCGATATTAGTTTTCAGGATAAGGTGCCACATAGGAGTGAAGCCTTTATTTTTTGTCTGATTGCCGAAGGAAAGCCAGGTGTCGCTGCCGTAAAGACCTTTTGTGCGCATAACGGCAGATTTAACGAAGATGTTTACTGCGATTTCTTTGAGACTTTCCGTTGCGAAAACGATTTCATCTGAGGTTAAATCTTGTCCTGCGGGAATGGTTACCTCTTCCTTTCCACCGAAGGTGACAGTAACGGGAGTGTCAGTTTCGTGCTTTCTGAGATTTGTCACTGTGGCTACGGAACAGCCTGAAATGGTAAGAGGCTTTTTACTGTAACGGTTTGAAAATGTGAGCCTGATTTTTTCTCCCTTGAGAGTAGGTCTTAAAACCGTTCTTGCCGTAGAATTAAAAAGACCGTTGTTGAGGTGGAGGGGGCCGATGTGGATGCCGCCTTTTACCGGTGCGGCAGACCAGCAGGCTACCCATTTTTTGTTTTCTTTCATTATGGCTTTCTCCTTTTTATAATATCTTTATTATTTCATCGACACAGTTCTCTGCCGTAAGTCCCTGACATTCTACGATGAAATCTGCGTATTTTTCGTAAAGGCTCCGTCTTTCTTCGAAAAGCTCTTTAAGAGTGATTCCGTTTTTCAAGACAACACCTCGAGAGTGAATATCCTTTATTCTCTTTTCGAGTTCCTCAACGGGAAGAGACAAATAAATTACAGTGCTGATTTCTTTCAGCTTTTCCATTGCTTCCTTTCCGTATACAGCACTGCCGCCCGTAGCAATGACACTGCTTCGGAAGGTCTGCGCTGCTATTATATCGTTTTCTTTGAGCAGAAAATTATCAATACCCTCTTCTTCAATTATTTCACAAAGGCTTTTTCCAGTTTCCTTCTGGATAATCAGGTCAGTATCTGTAAAATCCAAAAGAAGTGATTTTGCAAGAAGGACACCTACTGTGCTTTTTCCCGCACCGGGCATACCGATAAGCGTGACGGATTTTTTCATATGTATCATCCTTTATCTTTGATAAATAAATTTTACCATTGTTAGCATTTCCGGTCAAGCAATAAATTAAACTTTATAAACGAAAAGTTAAAAACAAAAAATTTATAGACAAGACAGATAATTTATGCTATCATTTGATTTAAAGGCATACAATAATATACTGAGGTGAAATTATGAATAAAATTGACATTAAAGACCTTAAAGGAAATGCCGTTTCACTCTTTGACGATAAGTGGTGTCTTATTACAGCGGGTACGGGTGAAAGCTACAATACCATGACTGCTTCCTGGGGTGCTATGGGCGAGCTGTGGAACAAGGATGTATGCTTCTGCTTTATTCGCCCTCAAAGATACACTTATGAATTTACGGAAAAGAACGACCTTTTTACACTCAGCTTTTTCGGTGAGGAATACAGAAAAGCTCTCTCCTTCTGCGGAAGAAACAGCGGAAGAGATTATGACAAGGCAAAGGAAACCGGTCTGACTCCCGTAGAAATTGACGGCTCTGTTTCTTTTGAAGAAAGTGAAATTGTTATTGTTCTTAAAAAGGTCGCTTATCAGGATATAAATCCTGACGGTTTTATTGATGAAAGCATAGATGCGAAAAACTATCCCGAAAAGGATTATCACCGTATGTATATCGGTGAAGTGGTAAGCTGTTATATAAAATAATAATGTAATATAAAAGGAGAATAAAAATGAAAAAGATTGTCTCACTTAATAACGATTGGGTGTTCTGCAAGGAAGGTGTAAAGGAAACTGTAAATCTTCCTCACACCTGGAACGGGCTCGACGGTCAGGGCGCGAACGAGGGCTCATATTACAGAGGTGCCTGCACCTACACAAGAATTATCCCAAAATATGAGGGCACAACCTATCTTGAGCTCAAGGGTGCAAACAGCGTTGCAACAGTTAAAATCAACGGCAGAAAGGTAGGTACACACGCAGGCGGTTACTCAACCTTCCGTTTTGACATTTCTTCCTTCCTTTCTTCACCTAAAAACTTCCTCGAAATCACAGTTGACAACGGTGAAAACAAGAAGGTTTATCCCGGCTTTGCAGACTTTACCTTCTATGGCGGTCTTTACAGAGAGGTAAACCTTATCACAGATGTTCCCGAAACAAGATTTTCTCTTGATGACTACGGCAGCAAGGGCGTTTATGTAACTGCAAAGACAAACGGTGATGTTAAGGTTAAGGCTGTCATTACCGGTTATCAGAAGGACATCAGGGTTCTCTATGAGGTTGTTGATGCTGAAGGAAAAGTTGTTGCTTCTGCCGGTGACAGGGAAAAGCTTCACGTTGATTCTCCCGTTCTTTGGAACGGCATGAAGAATCCCTATCTTTACACTTTAAGAGCTACTCTTAAAAAGGGTGAGGTACTTGTTGATAAAGTCGAACTCCGCTTCGGCTTCAGAGATATTAAATTCGACGCAAAGGAAGGCTGCTTCCTCAATGGTGAATACATTAAGCTCAAGGGTGTTTCCCGTCATCAGGACAGAGAGGTTATCGGCAATGCTCTTACATTTGAAGAGCACAAGGAAGATCTTGAGCTCATTAAGGACATGGGCGCTAACTCCATCCGTCTTGCTCACTACCAGCAGGCAGAGGAGTTCTACGATCTCTGCGACGAAATGGGCTTCCTGGTATGGGCAGAAATTCCCGTAATTTCACGCTTCTCAAAGGCTGCTCAGGAAAACGCTCTCGTTCAGCTTGAGGAGCTCATTAAGCAGAACATGCATCACGCATCTATCTATGCATGGGGTATTCAGAATGAAATTACCATTACAAGCGAAAACGAAGCTCTTATCGAAGGCATCAAAGAGCTGAATGCTTACGCAAAGCTTCTTGATTCTTCAAGACCTACAACCTGTGCTCAGTTTACAATGTGCGGTCTTGATTCCGAACTCAATAAGATTACCGATATTCTTGCATACAACCATTATTTCGGCTGGTATATGAAAACCTGTGACGGTCTCGACGAATGGCTTGAAAAATTCCACGCTGCTAACCCTGATCTTAAGATGGGTATTTCTGAATACGGCGCAGAGGGTGTTCTCGGCTACTTTAATGATGCACCCGTTCAGGGTGACTATTCTGAAGGCTACCAGGCACTTTACCACGAGCATTACATCAAGAGCATCAATGCTAACAAATGGATATGGGGCTCCTATGTGTGGAATATGTTTGACTTCGGTTCTGCAGTAAGAAACGAAGGCGGCGTCAAGGGTAGAAACAACAAGGGCCTTGTTACCTTTGACAGAAAGACAAAGAAGGATTCCTTCTGGCTTTATAAGGCTTTCTGGTCAGACGATAAGTTTGTTCACCTTGTAGGTGACAGATACCCTCTTCGTAAAATCGGTGAGCAGACCTTTAAGGTTTACTCCAACTGCGATAAGGTGCAGATTAAGGTCAACAATAAGCAGAAGACCGTTACAGCTGAAGGTATCTTTGTGTTCGAGGGTATGGAAATCAAAGCCGGCGAAAACAAAATTGTTATTACCGCAGGCGATATTAAGGAAACTTATATCATCAACGGTGTAGAAGAATATCCCGCAGAATACTCTATGCCTGAGGGCGCAAAATCAATGGTGCGCAACTGGTTCGTAGAAAGAGACAGCACCAAGAACGAGGATTGCTTCTCACTTGATGACACCATCGGCGATCTTCTCAAGAGTGATGATATTATGGGTATGGTCGGAGGTGTAGCAGGCAAGCTTCTCAAGAGTCCTCTTATGCTTGCAGTTAAGCCCTTCACATTAAGACAGCTTCTTAATCTTCCTGTTGTAAATCTTGATCCGAGCATGGTTGAGATGGTTGAAGATTACCTCGGCACAATCAAGAAATAAATTTATTATATCAGTAAGGCAGACCTACACATCAGGGTCTGCCTTTATTGTTTTTATTGACAATATTCAGGGCGGTAGTGTATTATATACAAAGGAATAATTTTGGAGGTAAAAGAAATGAAATTGACTTTTAAGAAAATTATTTTGCTTGCTGCCTTAATAATCATAACGGCGGTGTGTTTTTCTTTTTCTGCAAGTGCTCTTGATGAAAAAGGAAAATGCGGTGAAAATGTTTTCTGGAATTATAATTCTGACACAAAGGAGCTTGTTCTCAGCGGTATGGGACCTATGGACGACAAGCTGGGCTTTGCTTCTGATTTTACGGGAGAGGATATAAAGACAGTTGTAATAGAAGACGGCATTACAACTATCGGTAATTCAATATTTTCGGGCTGTGATAATCTTGTTGAAGTAACAATTCCCGAAAGCGTGACTGTAATCGGTAACGGAGCTTTTAATTTCTGTGTATTACTCGAAAGTGTTGTGATTCCGGAGAGTGTTACTTTTATAGGTGAATATGCCTTCAATTGCTGCGACAGTCTGAGAAATGCAGAAATAGGCAGCAATGTGGTCGAAATCGGGCAGAGTGCTTTTTCTCTTTGCGGAAATCTTGAAGAATTCACTTTCAGATGCGATAAAGAGAATTTCAGTAAAATTACTACCGTGCCTGAACTCGGCGAGACAAAAATAAAGGAGCTTATTCTTCCTCCGAGTATTGAAAGTATCGGAAGCGGTGTTTTTCCGGAAACAATAGAAAAGGTAACCGTATATAATCCCGACTGCGAGATTTCTTCCGATTGCGGACTCGGTTCCGCACATATAATTACAGGATTCAAAGGCTCAACTGCCGAAGAAATTGCCTTTTCTGTCGGTGCAAGATTTGTTGATGTTGAGACTGTACATACTCACGAATATAAATCGGTTAAGACAGACGACTATTGCTCATACGAAAGATGTATCTGCGGCAAAGAAAAAATAACTCTTCATTCTTATGTTGTTACAAAAACAGTGGAAGCAACCTGTGCAAACGAAGGTTCAAAAACCTTTACCTGCTCCTGCGGTGATTTTTATACCGAAAGCATAGAAAAAAAGGCACACACCGTTGTTGCAGACAAGGCTGTTGAGGCAACCTGTACGGCACCTGGGCTTACAGAAGGCTCCCATTGCTCTGTGTGCAAGGAGGTTTTTGTTGAACAGAATGAAATTCCTGCTTTGGAACATCGGTTCGGTTTATGGCTTGTCTGCAGAGAGCCTGTCTGTGGTAAGTCGGGAGAAAAAAGACAGTACTGTCTTTTTTGCGGTTATTATAAATCTGAAGCTATTACCGCATCAGATGATCATAAGTGGGTGCTGACAGACAGCGTTGATGCTACCTGCACAGTCGGCGGAGCAAAATATTATACCTGTTCCGTTTGTGGTACAGAGAAGCTTGAACGTACCTCTGCCACAAACAAGCATAAAGAAAAAAACTATGTTATAAAGGCCTCTGAAGAGGAAAACGGAAAAATTGTAACGGTCTGTTCTTCCTGCACAAGAGAAAAAGAATCAATCATTTATGCCATTTCTTCCGTAAGTCTGTCGGCTGAGAAGTATGTCTACAACGGAAAGACAATAACTCCTTCTGTAGTTGTCAAAGATTCAAAAGGAAAAGTGCTCAGACCAGGCACGGATTACAGTGTAAGCTCATCTGCAAAGGGTATAGGCAGACATACTGTAACTGTTAAATTTAAGGGTAATTATTCCGGCAAGGCAAAGCTCAGCTTTGATATTATTCCTCAGACTCCGTCAACTGTTAAGCTGTCTTCGGTCAAGGAAGCAACAATGGTTATCAGCTGGAAAGCGGTTTCAGGCGCGACGGGGTACAGAGTTTATCAGTACAACCCCTCAACAAAGAAGTATAAGAGCATAGCTTTTGTTGAAGGGAAAACCTCTTACACCGTTTCTTCTCTTAAAGCCGGTACAGAATATAAATTCAAGGTAAGAGCTTACACAGAAACAGCCGATGAAAGAGTAATCTGGAGCACATACTCCAAAGAGGTCTTTGCCGTTACAAAGCTTCCGGTTGTTACATTCAGCAAACTGATCGCAGGCTCAAAGCAGTTTACCGCAACCTGGAAAACACTCAGCGGTATAACAGGATATGAAATAGAATACTCAACCTCAAGTAAGTTTACTTCAAAAACAACCAAAAAGGTTAAGGTTAAATCTTCAAAGACAAATAAGACAACGGTAAAGAAGCTTACAAAGGGCAAGAAGTATTATGTAAGAATCCGTGCATACAAGACAGTGAACGGAAAGCCTGTTTACGGAGCATGGAGTGCAGTCAAGAATATAAAGGCAAAATAATATACAATATATATAGCAAAAGACAGACTTTCTACCAGGGAAGTCTGTCTTTGTTATTTGTAACGATTTATGTTGTCAGTCTGACCTAAGAGATAATCTATGCTTGTGTCATAAAAGACGGAAAGCTTGATAAGAACATCGGTAGGTATGTCTCTTTGACCGGTTTCATAGTAAGAATAACAGACCTGTGAGCATTTCAGATAATCGGCTATGTCTTTTTGTTTAAGGTCACGGTCTTCACGTAGGTCACGTATACGTTTATACATAATGTCAGCACCTTTTCTGTTTTATATATAAAAGTATAGGTAAAACAAAATGTTATATTGACAAATATAACATTTTGTTATAAAATGTAAATATCTTAACAGAAAAGGAGAATTTAAAATGAGAAAGGTTAAAAAGTCTTTATTGTTTGCCTTGGTTACTGCGGTGCTTATGTTGGGGTTTGTTTTCGGTGCGAGTGCGCTTGCGGAAACGGGTCAGTGCGGTGAGAATGCTTACTGGACATTTAATAAAACCACGGGTGAGCTTGTTATCAGTGGCACGGGAGCTATGAAAGAATATTCAAGTCCGTTTGAATGTAATAATGAAATAAAAAGTGTTATTATAAATGAGGGAATAACGAGTATTTACGGCAGCGCATTTTTTGAGTGTGGTAATTTGACGGAAGTTTATTTGCCGAATTCTCTTAAAGTTATAAGCGGATTTCAGGGGTGCGATAATATATCATATATCAATATACCTGATGGTGTTACTGAAATAAGTTCAGGTTGCTTTGCCTTTTGTACGAAGTTAGAGAGAGTAATAATTCCGAAAAGTGTACAAACAATAGGCAGTGGTATTTTTTATTTCTGCGGAAATAATGTACTTAAAGATGTTCTTTATAAAGGAACAGAAGCTGAGTGGTCGGAAGTGACCGTAGGAGCAAATAATCAAGTGCTTCAGAAATCCATAAAATATGGATTCTGCGAAAATCACATCAATACCGTTTATTATCCTGAGTTGGCACCTACATGTACCGAAGCGGGGCTTACTGAAGGTACGTTCTGTAATGATTGCGGGTATTGGGCTTGCGGTCGTTTATTTATTAAACCCTTGCGGCACACGGATGTAGAAAATGATAGTGTTTGTGATGTGTGCAAAGGAACATCGTCGGATATTTTAATCGGACAGAATACACTTATCGTTGGTGACGGTAAAAAAGATATATTAAGATTGATCCCGGAAAAAAGCGGAATTTATACCATTGATGTCGGTAGCTTCATAAATCAAGTTGATATTATTAATGCTGAAACAGGGAGATATATATGTTCTTATGATAGCTGGTTAGGAGATATAAAGCTTGAAGCAGGCAAAGTATATTTAGTAAGAGCACTCTACGATGAAGGATATTATGTACGAGGTACTATTCTTATCAGTATGTTAGAAGAAATAACAGAACCTGACACAGGAGATGATGATGTGAACGGTGACGTTTCAACGACCGTGCCGGACGAAGATACATCTTCAGACGAGGAAGAAACGGATACACCGGATAGCAGCAACTGTTCCTGTATTTGTCACAAGGGTGGTTTCAACGGCTTTTTGTATAAGATTGTTCTTTTCTTCTGGAAGCTTTTTAAAATGAATCCCGTTTGTTCCTGTGGTGTTGCACATTATTAATTGAAACAGTAAAAGTTAAATAAGTAACAGTAGGGGCGGATATTATCCGCCTCTATTTTCATATCTACATATAGTTTTTACTAAGTTAAAGCGAAGTCAGACACAAGATATAGTGGTGTATTTTAGCTCGTCACCAAAAACACCCGGCGAGGAGTACAGAAAGAGAGAAACGTCGGCAAAATATCCAAAAAAAATATCGAAAAACTGTTGACAAAGACGGAAAGAGGTGGTAATATAAACAA
>JAZLBS010000015.1:0-63234 GCA_045613805.1 Acutalibacteraceae bacterium | reverse complement strand
TGAAAGCATTGTTGTACCAAGCGTAAAGGACGGCAGAGCACCCATTTGCGTTGAGGGTATCAGAAGAGCTAAAGAGGAAATTACAGATGTGCCCGTATTCTGCGGTGTAATCGGCCCTTACTCACTTGCAGGCAGACTTTTTGATATGACCGAGCTTATGATGGAATGCTATGACAGTCCCGATGAGGTTAAAATTCTGCTTTCAAAGGCAACGGAATTCATTATCAATTACATAAAAGAATTCAAAAAAGCAGGAGCCGACGGTGTAATTATGGCAGAGCCTGCGGCAGGTCTTTTATCACCGAGCCTTAATGCAGAGTTTTCCGTACCATTTGTAAAAGAGATATTTGATGCAGTAAGGGATGATGATTTTGTAATCTGCTACCACAACTGCGGTGATGCAGTTAAGGATATGGCAAAGGATATTGCCGCTATCGAAGCAGATATTTATCATTTCGGCAATGCAATCAGCCTTAAGGATATTATTCCTCTTATGCCCGAAGATAGCCTTGTTATGGGTAACATTGACCCTGTGCTTTTCAGAAACGGCACACCTGAAAACATAAGAGAAAGCGTCAGAAGGGTTTATACCGAATGCTCACAGTACGATAACTTTATGCTGTCCTCAGGCTGTGATATCCCTGCTGAAAGCAAGTGGGAAAACATTGATGAGTATTTCAGATGTGTCAGTGAGCTTTATTCGGAGGAGTAATAAAATGCTGTTAAAATATGACTTGCGAGAAACTGCAAGATACTTAGGCTACAAGCACGGTGCCGAGCCAAGTGAAATCATCAGGGAGCTCATTGACGAAGCATATGAGGAGCTTTGTGAGGTTATCAAGCCCCGATACATCTTCAAGGAATATGATTTCAGCAGGACAGATGTTGGAATAATCATTGAAGGAGTTGAATTCAAAAGTCAAAAGCTATTGAATCATCTTAAGGATTCAACATCAATTATTCTCTTTTCCGCCTCATTGGGTCAAGGTGTCGATGACCTTATACACAAATACTCTGCTGATGATATTGCAATGGCAGCTGTAGTTCAGGCTGTCAGCAGCTCAATGGTAGAAAATTTCTGTGACATTGCATGTGATGAGATTAAAGAACAGATTAAAGGTGAGCACAGACCACGCTTCAGCCCCGGTTACGGTGATCTGAGTATTACACAGCAGAAGGAGTTTTTCTCTCTTTTGCCTGTAGAAGAGAAGATGGGCGTAGCTCTTACAGAAAGCTTTATGATGATGCCGACGAAGACGGTTACGGCGTTTATCGGGGTAATTCAACCTTTTAACGATACCCCCATAATTTAACGATTACTTACCTATACCAAACCACAATTCAATATCCAACCACACAAAAACAGCGTTGCATCAAGGGTGCATATCACCCCAACTGCAACGCTTATTTTTATAACCCCTTATGCCATAAGGGGAAATCGCTATAAATTAACAATACCCTTGCTGACACTATTGTATCAACAAGGGTACTTTCTTTGGTAAAGACTTTGTTAGTTAATACAATGCAACAGTTTTTGGTTGCGTTGCATTATGTGCGTTTTTGTTTATGGTACGTGAACCAAACATTTAGTTTAATGAAAAGCTGTGGCAGATGACGGTTGAGAATGTGACGGTGCATGGAGATGGTAGGTTAGTGTGGAGGTTTAGGAATAGGTGTGAGGTGATGCTATAAATATATTGTTATTGAAAAATATTGAGAATGTATACTCAAAAAAACATTTAAAAACATAATTGAAAAACTTACTATTTGTTGCTATAATAAAACATATAAAACAAAAATTATTTAGGAGGTTTTTGTTATGAGAATTAGGTGGAATAAGTTCGGTTTAGCACATAAAGAAATAAATAACGATATTAATGGTCTTGTACATCGCAACGGCACTGTTAGTGCAGTTTATTTTTGCCCTAATTGTGGAGCTGAAATTTATGGTGAATGGAAATATACTTTATTCTACAATCCGCAAAATAAAACCGATGTTGCAATTAAGAAAGCAGTAGACGACTCAATTTTGGAGTATAAAAATTTACAGGCAGAAGCTTCTTCGTTTGCCGATTTAAAAAAATGTCCTGTTTGTGATTGTGAGTTGATTCACGACAGTGGATTTTTTATTCAAAATGATTTGACAATAGATGAGATGCAATTTTTTACAAATCCTATTTGTCGTAATTCAATGAAGCCTGTTGGAAATAGAGCTGTGTACTTAAGTGGGTTAGATGAAATATGTTCTTTTTTGAAAGAGGCTCGTAAAGATATCCCTGAAAAGAAAGCTAATGAAGCTCTCTTGGAAAT
The DNA here is from genome assembly GCA_045613805.1 of Acutalibacteraceae bacterium. Taxonomy (GTDB): domain Bacteria; phylum Bacillota; class Clostridia; order Oscillospirales; family Acutalibacteraceae; genus UBA6857. Next base: position 60,924 of record JAZLBS010000015.1, on the reverse strand, counting down.
TGATACACTATATGATGTTCCCGTTGCTGTGACAGTTAATCATGATATTTCATCAGAGATAAAATCTAATTCACAAAAATTGCAAGAATATCTCTTGAAAATTATAAATATAGAAAAAAATATAAATTTTTTAAAGAAACGCCTATTTCTGTTGTTTGCCTTAAGCTACCAAGCTAACCAAGATGCAAATTATGCAAAATATGCTCCTATAATGGCAACAAAGCAACAGAGAGATAACACACTAGAACAAATGCGCACAGAGTTTGAAAATATGTCAAATAAAATCAATTGGTTTAAAATTCTTAGAAAACAATGTAGTGAGAAAAAAATATTTCCTCCTGACGTTGATTTTCCTGTGAAACCCATTGAACCTACAAGACCAACATATGCTACACCTAACATATTCAACAAGAAAAAAGTTGCCGCAGAAAACGAAGCTTTAACTGAAAAGTATAATAACGATGTTGTTTTATATAACAAAGCTTTAAGTGAATATCCCATATTATTAGAACAAGCAAAGCAACATCAGGCAGAATTACATAGAAAAGCTCTTGAAGAAAGAGAAAAAGAAATCTGCGAGTTTGATGAAAAAATTTCAAAAATGATCTCCGAATTGGATGCCTACAAAGCAGAAATTGAAGCAATAGAATCTGATTTTGAGAATAGAACAAATCAGTTAAAAACAAAAACTGAATACCCTGCTGTTAAACTAAAAATTAGCTTAGATAAAGAAATTGAGGCAGCCGAAGAGTTACTCAAAGATTTATTCAAGAAAAAACATCAGCTTTATGGTACAGATATTATTTTTGGTAAATATCGAGATATCGCAGCGATTACAAGTTTTTATGAGTATTTGATTTCAGGACGTTGCGAGACTTTAGAGGGCGTAAATGGATGTTATAATTTATATGAATCAGAGCTTCGAGCTAATATAATCATAAACAAATTAGATGCTATAGGCGATTCTTTAGAAACAATAAAAGGCAATCAATATATGCTCTATTCACAGCTTAGTGAAATCAATCATGAATTGAATTCTTTAAATGCAACTACCACAGCTATGTTTAATGGTATAAAAGATGCGACAGAAATCTTCCTTGAACATAGTGCTGTCATCGCTTACAATAGTGCAGTATCCGCATATTACTCAAAATTAAATGCTGAAATTGCAAGTTCCGATCGATATATCAGTATGATTTGTTGGTAATTAAAAGAATATCCAACCTTTTAACGATACCCCACAATTTAACGATTACCCACCCTCAAATGCATAGAGTCTCACACCTACACATATAAAAACAGCGTTGCAGCCGGTAGCATATCTACCCCAACTGCAACGCTTATTTTTATAATCCCTTATGCCGTAAGGGTAAAACACTATAAAATAAGAACCCGACCCATAACGAAATCAAAGATTTCTATGGGTGCCCCGGAACCTTGTTACTTACTTCGTGCGTAATAACAATACCACCATCGATACGATTGTATCAATAGTGGTACTTTCTTTGGCGGAGAGCAAGGGATTTTCTCCCGCACTACCGTGCTATCGCCTCGCTTCGCTCGTTGCCCCGTCGGGAAAACAGTCCACCGGACTGTTTTCTACCGCTGCGCTCCCTCCTTGTTCGAATCCCTTACTTTTGATTTCATCGAAAAAATAAAAGGTAGCACCGTTGGTACTACCTTTCATTTTTTGGCGGAGAGCAAGGGATTCGAACCCTCGAAGCCGTTTTAGCGACTTACACGATTTCCAATCGTGCTCCTTCGACCAGCTCGGACAACTCTCCATATATTGTGTTTTTTCAGCTTTTGTGAATCTGAAAGACTACATTTTGTGCTTCGGCTTTCGGAAACGGTGAAACTGTATACACGATTACTGCTGTAAGACCAATCTACAAGCCCTCGGATATATCTGTCAGCAACTCGGATATTATACATTATTAAAACAAAAAAATCAAGTGATTTTCGAAAATAATTTGATTTGCCGCCGACTTTTTTGTTCGGCGGCAAATTTTATCTTTTTTAAAGTGCTTTATATTTTTCTGCCCATGCTCTGACTGTATCTTCGTCATATCGGTCAGGCATTTTTCTGCATACGGAATCCATAAAGGGAAGAGTGCGGAAGTTTTTCATAAGCGGTGGGATGAGCTTCAGAAGGGGAGGACAGACGGCTATGATGTGTCTTATCTGCTTCGGTGAAAGAGTAAGAGGCGCTCCGTCTGCAACGGCAATAAGCTCGGGGGTGAGAATCTCTTTTTCAAGAAGATAGTCTACCTGTTCGCCTTTGACGAAATTAAAAAAGTCCTTCAGCTTATCAATTATTATCAAGTCTTTGGCGTAGTGGTGGAAATATTCGTACTGGTAGGGCCACAGAGCTTTTTTATCATAGACTCCGACTGCTTTTATAATTGTCTCAGCCAGAATTTTGCCTGCATTCATACTCAGAACTATACCGCTGCCGTTGAGAGGAACGGTCATGCCGGCGCTGTCACCGATAGCTGCATATCCGTCGCACACAAGAAGGGGGAGCATACGCTTTATGGGAAGGTCAATGAATGTGCCGCCCCTTAAGATTTCCTGACCGATAAAGGGAAACTCTTTTCTGAATGCATCAAGAGAAGAGTTTACCTCGTCGGCAGTCAGAGGACCTGCTGACCCGAATTTACCGATGAGAATGTCAACATAATTTTCGTCGGTAACCGTCCAGCCTATTCCGGGAATGTTGCGGTTAAAAAGATTGATAAGATACGGAGGATCTGTTTTTTCGCCTGTAAGATTTTTGAAATAAGCTCTGTAAACGTGAAAAACGCCTGTGCCTTCAAGCTCCTTCTCTATTCCGCATACAGAGGGAAGGTTTGTGCGGACGGGAGAATACATACCGGCAGAGTCAATAACAAGGTCTGCGTAAAGAGCATATATTCTTTCATTGTCGCGGAGATTAAGACCCTTTACTTTTGCTCCTTCGGTTACTGCAGAGAGAATCTCAGTGTTATATATAAACTTTACTCCCGCTTTTTCCGCAAGTGCCAGAAGATGCTTTATAAGGATTTTTCTGTCCATACATATTGAATCTTCGCCTACCGGGACACGCAGCATAACCGTGGCAGAGGGATTTCGGAAGCCTTGAGGAATTCCCTTGAAAAAGCTTCCGTCTTCAGGGCGTTCAATGTCTGAGCGGTCAAAGGCATCAAGGTTCAGCCAATCGTGCCAATCGTGACCGATAGTGTCGGGAGTGCCCTTTTCAACTACTGTGATGTCATAGCCGTTTTTTGCCAGATGTATGGCGGCTACAAGACCGCCGTGGCCTGCGCCGGCAACTAAAATTTTACTCATTTTTGTCTCCTTTCAGTGGGAAAATAATCCTCCCCGTTTTTCAGGGGAGGAAGCTTGTTGATCAGCCACTTCGTGTGACAGAGAGGTAATACCGTTCAGCGTTCAGAAGGCGGAATATTACATATTATTTTCCGAAGCCTTTCCCGCCGCTTTGCACTCTGCACTTATATAATCAGTCCCACTCGCAGCCTGTTACTGTGTCCATATCAATACCCTTGGTTTCGTTTGTTTTACGGATAAGGCAGATAAGCGCTGCAACAAATCCGGGTACGAGAAGAGCAAATGAAACGATGCCTGTTACGCTGTTACCGAGAACGGTAATAAGAGGCAGACTGATTATGTATGAAATTGCGACACCGACGGCTGTAACGATGAACTGAGCGGACATTGTTGATGAGCGGAGGTTTGTGGGCGAGGATTCACCTATCATCATAATGATTACGTCATTAGTTGAGTAGTAGCTTCCTATAAATGCACCGCAGCAGAATCCGACAACATAGGGATTGAAGGCGATTTTTGAGCCGAGGGAGAAGAGGACGAAGAAAAGAAGTCCGTTGAATGCGGTGGTAACAGCGGCGGCTTTTCTTCCCTTGGAGTCACATATAAAGCCCATAATTACCTGAGACACGGCACAGCCTACAGGGAACATAAACAGAGCTGTTGTAACGTCACCGATGCTTACTGCCTCAAGAGCTGCATCAAGTGTATTAAATAAGCCCTTGCCGAAGAAGTTCTCTGCATAGCCGTAAGACATAATTACCTGATAATTGATAGTGCCGATGAATCCTAAGTTGGCTATAGCCGAAGTGATGTAAAGCCATTTGAGCTGGCGGTGCTTCATGGCAAATTTAAGTGCCGGGATAAGACCTCCCTGAGCATTCTCTGCCTTTTTCTGTGCCGCCTGAGCCTGTCTTTCCTCCTCACTCATTTTAAGATATCGCAGACGTGAGTCAATGAAGGTGTCAGGCTCTCTTGCAAAGAGAAGGGCAATAAGGCTTGTTACAATACCTACGATAGCGGGCACAAGATATACATTTCTCCACTGTGAGGAATCGGTCATAAGCATACGTCTGAGTAGGGGTACGAGCATAACTGACATATTTGCAAAGAATTTTATAACCGAATATATTCTTGCTCTGTTTTTGGCAGGTGAGGATTCCATAATGTATACAACATGCATATCGTGGGGGATGAAGAACTGTATCATGCACGCACCGATGAAATACATGGCAAGGTTGCCGGAAAGGAAAACCACAAACATGGCAAAGCTCATACCGAAGGTGTTGATGATGAGAAATTTCTTTCTGCCCCATTTATCTGCTAACGGACGGTAAAGCAGACCCAGTGCCTGGAAGGGGACAACGAGAATGGAAAGAATATCCAGAAGACCTACGGAGCTTTCTCCGAACTTTGAGAAAAGGTCATTGGCAATTTCTGTTTTCATAAGGGTACTTATCTGGGAAGCTATTTCGTCGGTGGCATAGATTATGCAGATAATCAGTACCAGATAAGCAAAGTAGTAATTTCTTTTAGGTCTTGCTTTTTCTTTTTCCCATTTTGCAATCTCTTTTTCTCTTTTCTGCTGCAGCTTTTTAAGCTTTTCGGCAGAAGCTTCTTTTGTTTTCATTGTTTATTTCTCCTTTATTTTATTTATTAAAATTATAATTCACTGTGAGTTATATGTCAAGACGGATTGCGGAAAGATGTATTCCTTCAAGCATATTAAATTCCTTTCTCAGTGTAATAAGACGGCTGTCGATGGCTCTGCATATGAAGTGCATTTTTTTCTTGCGGAAGAGAGCGGCAAGCAGACGGTTGTAAAAATCAATTCTGACACCGAGAATTGTCATTACGACAGCGTTTGACAGTATAATCATTTTTTCTTTCATAATCTTCCTCTTTTCTGAAATATTCTATGTATTTTTTTCTTGCAATATTATTTTATCCGTAAATCAGCAAAAACCTTGTCGAAAAAGGTAAAGAGAATGTATTTTTTTGAAAAGAAAAGGAATAAAATTGATTTTTTCGACTTTAAAAAATCAAAAAGCGACACCTTGTAAAATTGTTATCTTTCAAAGTGTCGCTTTATTTTAATTACAGTCCGAGTGATTTTCGTGCGTTTCTGATTTCATTGAGAACACATTCAGGTGCAGGTGCGCCCTTGCAGGTTCTTCTTTTTACGCATTCGTCAAGGTCAATTGCCTTATAAACATCTTCATCAAAGAGGTCGCAGACAGCCTTATATTCGTCGAGAGGTAAGGTTTCAAGGGTAAGATTTCTGTCAATGCAAAGAGCTACCAGCTGACCTGTTGCCTTGTATGCATCTCTGAAGGGAAGACCCTTGATTACAAGATAGTCGGCTGCATCGGTGGCATTTATGAAGCCTCTTGCTGCAGCATTTCTCATATTATCGGGAAGAACAGTGGCTGTTGCAAGCATAGGAGTGAAGGTTTCAATGCACATAAGAGCAGTGTCAAGAGCATCAAAAACAGCCTCCTTGTCTTCCTGCATATCTTTATTATAGGCAAGAGGAATGCCTTTCATAACAGTAAGAAGTGTCTGAAGATCACCGAATACTCTTCCGGCTTTGCCGCGGACAAGCTCTGCAATGTCAGGATTTTTCTTCTGAGGCATAATGCTGCTTCCGGTAGAGAAGGCATCATCAAGCTCGATGAATTTGAATTCCCAGGAGCACCACATAATAATTTCTTCGGAAAAACGTGAGAGGTGAACCATTATAATTGAAAGGATACTCAGAAGCTCAAGAGCGTAGTCTCTGTCGGAAACACCGTCGAGAGAGTTGTCGGTAACTCTTCCGTCAAGACCGAGAAGCTCCGCTGTATACTCTCTGTCGAGAGGATATGTGGTTCCTGCCAGAGCGCCTGAGCCGAGAGGAGATACCTTTGTTCTTTTGAGCCAATCGCAAAGACGGTCAAGGTCACGGCTGAGCATACTTACATAAGCCATCAGATGGTGTCCGAAGGTGATAGGCTGCGCACGCTGCAGGTGAGTGTAGCCGGGCATAACAGCGTCGTAATTTTCCTCTGCTTTATCAAGTATGGCTTCAATAAGCTCTTTTAATGCACCGCTGATTCTGTCATATTGATCGATGAGGTAAAGCTTGAAGTCGAGAGCAACCTGGTCGTTACGGCTTCTGGCTGTATGAAGTCTCTTTCCGCTGTCGCCGATTCTCTTGGTAAGCTCACCCTCAACGAAGGTGTGTATATCTTCTGCTGACATATCGAATTCGAGTCTGCCCTCATCTATGTCGGAAAGAATTTCTTTAAGAGTTTTAACGATTTTATCGCTTTCCTCTTTAGCTATTATGCCCTGTTTTCCGAGCATTGTTGCGTGGGCAACGGAGCCTGTTATGTCCTGAGCATACATACGGCTGTCAAAGGAAATTGATGAGTTGAAATCGTTGGTTTTGCTGTCAAGTGATTTTTTAAAGCGTCCTGTCCAGAGCGGCATAGGTGTTCCTCCTGTGTTAATGGTTGTTTATTCGTAGGGGCGCCCATTGGGCGTCCTTATTTATTTGTTTATTATTATGTATTCGTCGTCTTCTGTCCATTTTCGGGGATTATCTCGTATATATTCTATTTTATTATTATATTCTTCCTCATTCCGGATAATTCTGTCATAATATAATTTTTGCCACGGTGAAAATCCGATCGTTTTGGAAACATAACCTTTCATTTTATTGATAATATTATCAATTCCTGCAGAAGGATTTTCGTTATGTATTGTCAAAATAATGTGGATATGATCAGGCATAACAACATATTCATCAACAGAGACATTTTTGTAAATGTGAGGTATATTCTTTATCGCCGTTTCCGTAATTCTTCCATAGGATGATAGAATATATTTATGCGGACGGCCAATGGCCGCCCCTACGTTTTCGTAATTCATATTCATTTGCCAGAGAAGAGGTTCACGATTTTTCGTGCAAACGGTAATAAAATATGAATTCGGTGATGAATAATCGTAGTTTCTTAATCGATATTCTTTTCTTTTTTGAATCATAGAGTGTCACATCCTGAATTAAAATGTCGACATTACAGTATCAATTATCCTAAAAAATATCTTGATTGTCAATACCTATTCACTTTTCCTTATTACTTTTTACTTGCAAAACAGGGACTGTTTTGCCACAGCCCCCTTAAATTCATCTTATTTAATATCCCAATCCTTGGAAAGCATAGCCTTAACCTTGAGGGGAAGACCGAAGAGATTGATGAAGCCCTGTGAATCCATCTGGTCGTAGCAGTCATCTTCATCAAAGGTAGCCATATCCTCACTGTAAAGTGAGTAGGGAGAGGTCATACCTGCACCGATGATGTTGCCCTTGTAAAGCTTGAGCTTTACTTCACCGGTAACGGTTTCCTGAGTCTTGTCAACGAAAGCAGAGAGTGCTTCACGGCAAGGAGTATACCACTGACCGAAGTAAACAAGCTCGGAGAACTTAGTAGCAAGCTGCTGCTTAAGATGCTGTGTGTCTCTGTCAAGGCAGAGCTGCTCGAGCATTTCGTGTGCCTTGTAAAGGATTGTTCCGCCCGGTGTTTCGTAAACGCCTCTGGATTTCATGCCAACAAGACGGTTTTCAACCATGTCTGCAATACCGATACCGTTTTCACCGCCGACCTTATTAAGTGCCTTGACCATAGCGGGACCGTCGAGCTTTTCACCGTTGAGAGTTACGGGGATACCCTTTTCAAAGCCGATGGTGATGTATGTGGGAGCGTCGGGAGCCTTTTCGGGAGTTACACCCATTTCAAGAATTTCGTCATATTTGGGCTCGTTTGCGGGATCTTCAAGGTCAAGACCTTCGTGAGAAAGATGCCAGAGGTTCTTGTCCTTGGAATAGTTTGTCTCTCTTGTGATTTTGAGAGGAATATTCTTTTTGATAGCATATTCGATTTCGTCTTCACGGCTCTTGAATTCCCATGTTCTCCAAGGAGCAATGATCTGCATATCAGGTGCAAATGCCTTGATAGCAAGCTCAAAACGAACCTGGTCATTACCCTTACCTGTACAGCCGTGGCAGATAGCGTCAGCACCTTCTGCAAGAGCGATTTCAACGATTCTCTTTGCAATGATGGGACGTGCAAAGGAGGTGCCTAAAAGGTACATACCTTCATATACTGCGCCTGCTTTGAGAGTGGGGTAGATGTAATCTTCAACGAATTCCTTGTTAAGATCTTCGATGTAAAGCTTGGAAGCACCTGTTTTGATTGCTTTTTCTTCAAGACCGTCAAGCTCTGTACCCTGACCTACGTCACCTGAAACTGCGATAACTTCACAGCCCTCGTAGTTTTCCTTGAGCCAGGGAATGATGATGGATGTATCAAGACCGCCTGAATAAGCAAGTACAATTTTTTTAATCTGTTTCATAGTTATAACTCCTCTTTTTTGAAAGTATGCATACGATTATACACTCATTTATGCAAAAGTCAAGTGTTTTTTTAAGAAAAATACATTTTTATACATAAATTTTGAATACATAAAGAAAAAATATGCATTTTTTATCCGTGAGCATATAAACGTTGCAGTTAAAATTTAAAAAAGAATAAAACTATTGTAAAATTGATATAAATTGTGGTATTATTAAAGCAGGTAATTTAAGGAGGATAAATTTATGCAGGTTTTTATAAATAATATTGTATACAAATTAGTCAGTCTTCTGGTCTCAACCGCTATGCTTTTCGGATATTCAGGTGAATGTCTGAAGGCTGACAGCAGCAGCTGGAACACAAACTACAAATATGTTTTCGTTCACGGTCTTTCCGGTTGGGGCAGCTATGATGCCGCTTACAAGGTTATGCCCTATTGGGGAATGTTTGGCGGCGACCTTATGAAATATCTTAACGATAAGGGCTTCGAATGCTATGCCGCTTCCGTGGCTCCCACGGGCAGTGCCTGGGACAGAGCCTGTGAGCTTTATGCACAGCTTACAGGTAATGTGGTTGACTACGGCAAGGCACACAGCGAGGAGTGCAATCACGAAAGATACGGCACTGACTACACGGGCAGAGCACTCATCGACTCCTTCAGCAGCGAGGACAAGATTAATCTTTTAGGTCATTCCTTCGGCGGTGCCACGGTAAGACTTTTCGCAAGTATAATGGAAAAGGGTGTCGAGGCTGAAATTGAAGCAACACCCGAAAAAGAGCTTTCCGATTTCTTCAAGGGCGGTAAGGGCGATTGGATTTACAGCATAACTGCTCTTGCCGCGCCCCATAACGGTACCACAGCCTATATGATTGATAAGGAGGATATGCCCGCGTCCGGAAAGCCGACCGACGGTATAGTAAACGATATACAGTATGCTCTTTCCAACCTTATAAGGGTGACAACGGCAGGTCAGGATGACGGCAGAAGTGAAAAGGATTTTGCTTCTTATGATATGTATATTGACAATGCGCTTAAAATGAATGAGAATATTCTCACTCTTGACACAGCATATTATTTCTCCTTCCCCTGTACTGCCTCTGAGCAGAGGGAGGACGGCACCTATGCTCCCAAAGAAAAGAAAATGGAATCTCTTTTTGTGGCAGCATCAAAGGCTATGGGCGTATATACGGGAGCTACAGAGGAAGGATATGTCATTGACGAAGCCTGGCAGCAGAATGACGGTCTGGTAAACACTCTTTCCGCCACAGCTCCCTTCGGTGCACCTCAGAAGGCTTTCGACATTAATAATATAGAAAAGGGAATGTGGAACATTATGCCTACCTATGACGGTGACCACATGTCCCTTCAGGGCGGTATGACCAAGCCTAATAATGTGAGAGACTTTTATGTGGAACACCTTTCTATGATTAACAGTCTGTGATATATTAATAATGAAATGAGGACAGGTAAGTATGATACTTGCCTGTCCTTTAATAATGCTCATCTTATCTCTTCTATCGGATCCACATTTTTTCCGTCCTTAAGCACCTCGAAGTGAAAATGGGGCTCTTGTCCGCTTTCACAGGGCAAATCACCTGTCTTGCCCACGGTGTCACCCTTTTTCATTACAGTGTCCAGCTTTACCGTAGTGCCTTGCTCCATACCGCAGTATCTGCCGATGAAGTCACCGTAGTCGATTTCGATGCAGTAGCCGTAGGAGGTGTCTGCATAAACCTTGGTTACCAGTCCGTTTCCGACAGAGTAAACGGGTGTACCCTTTTCACAGGCAAAGTCGATGGCACGGTGAACTCTCCAGTCGTCCATGGTCTCGTCATAGGTGGGAGTGGGGGAGTAGTCCTTGAGGATTTCGTCCTCACAGGGGAGGATGTAGGAGGTGTTGCCGTAGTCGGCTTTGGTTGTTTCTGTAGTGGAGGCAAGAGTGGTGGTTTCTTTCTGCACTTTAGTGGTAGGTGCTGTGGTTGAGGGGTGGGAGGTTGTCTGCTTTTCCGTAGTCGTTTCGGTGAGTCTCGGGTCAGCCTCATCCTTTTTGTCTGCCTTGGCCTGCTCGGTGGCGAAGGAAATGCTCGTGTTCGTATCGTAGGCGATTTCCGAGATAAGATTTGTAGAGGCTTTGTAAATTACACCTATTGCTATTGCTATGAGAGAAAGACAGACAGCAGTTGTGATATAAAAGCCCTTGCCGGTGTAAAGAGATGAAAGCAACTTCTTTTTATCCTTCATAAAAATTCCTCGTTTCAAAAAGACTTTTTCTTTATTTTTATTATGGATAGAGAAAGGATTTTTATACTTTTAGGTGAATGAAAAAATTTTTAAAAAAATCAGAACAAATGTTTGCATTTTCGGAAAATATGTGTTATACTGAACTTGCCGAACATTTGTTTTGATTATTAGTATATGAAAAGAGGTTAATAATATGAAGCCTTTAAGTGAAAATCAGCATCTGATTCTTGAATATCTTAAGCAGAGAATGGGCGACGGTGTACCTCCCTCGGTAAGAGAAATCTGTCAGGCAGTAGGACTCCGCTCGACTTCATCCGTTCAGGCAAATCTTGATGCTCTGGAGGAAAAGGGTTATATTGTCCGTGACCCGATGCTCAAACGCTCTATCCGTATCGTCGGTCAGGCAGAAAACGTACGTCACGTGCCCCTGTTAGGTACGGTTACGGCCGGTCTGCCTATTTTGGCTGTGGAGCAGGTGGAATGCTATCTGCCCTTCACCGGCGGTCACCTTTCAAAGGACAAGGATCTTTTTGCTCTTAGAGTAAAGGGTGAAAGTATGATTAATGCCGGTATTTATGACGGTGATATTCTATTTGTGGAAAAGACACCTTCTGCACGCAACGGGGATATTGTTGTCGCTCTTATCGAGGACGAGGCGACGGTAAAAACCTTTTATAAGGAAAATGGACATTTCCGTCTCCAGCCTGAAAATGATGCTTTTGAGCCTATTATCGTAAACGAGCTTATCATTTTAGGTAAGGCTGTGGCGATGATGAGATACCTGTAAGTGTATACAGAATCCATCGCAAAGGAGTATGCTCCGAAGGATAATTCAAAAATTGTAGCGTTACGTAAGTTGGACCGCAGAGCCAAAATGCCTGCAACGGTGTTTACTTACACCTTCGGCATTGCTTCGAGCCTTCTGGCCGGCTTGGGAATGTGTCTTTCTATGAAAGTAATCGGCGGCTCAGCATCATTTATGATTCTTGGCATTGTTATAGGAATAATCGGATTTGCAGGGTGCGGAATCAACTATCCTATTTATAAAAAAATTCTTGAAAACGGAAAAAATAAATACGCTTTTGAAATTGTTGAGCTTGCGAAAGAAATCAGCAAGGAAGAATGATTGCTAAGGGTGCTGTCGTATGAATAAGAACGAAAGCAAATATTTTAAAACAGCGGAGAAAATGGATAAGGCTTTAATTGAAATGCTTGAAAAGAAGGATTTTGAGTATATTACGATTAAAGAAATCTGTGAAAAGGCGGCAGTCAACCGTTCAACCTTTTATCTGCATTATGAAAATACATCGGATTTCCCAAGGAGGAAAGACGGTATATAATGAAATTTTATCTGACAGGGGTTACTGCTATTGTGTCAGAGTGGCTGAATGATGACTGTCAGGCTACGACAGAGATGATAAGCATGATTATTCGCAAGTGTGTTACCGGCAGATATGATTTTTCTGCATAAAGCTTTGTGTGATAGGTTTATTTATAATTTTAAAGGGTTTCTTCGGCAGTTACCGAAAGAAACCCTTTATTAATCTTGCTTTATGCGTTTTTGCGGTAAATAAAAATTACCGGCAGCTCTGCCGGTAACTGTCTTATGCTATGTTTACTCTGATAAGAATGTTCTTCTTATACTTTTTTCCTTCCTCGTTGAGGAACTTGTATTTCTTCACCATGAAAAGCTGCCCTGTACAGAAAAGCTTAGGGAAGAAAATATGTAAGGGCTCGATTGCGCCGTCAAATTCGAGAACTCTTTCAGCACCTGTATCGGCTTCCTCTTTTGTTACATTGATTTCTTCGAAAATGAGACGGCTTCCGTCGTCGGGAGCACCTTCGACAGCAACTGCTTTTTCTACCTTAACGCCGCAATATTTACAGTAATTGCTGTTTTTTGCAATTGATTTTTTACATGCTTTGCAAACCATAATTACTCTCCTTCATCTTTTATAACCTTCATTATACTACATTTTTCTGAAAGTATCAAGTTTTTTCACAAGAAAAATGCAAATCTGAAAGAAAAGGAATTTTATACAAAAAACTTATGGGCTACACCCGTATATCTTGTTTAATTTTTTCTTTCAAAAAATACAAGAATTTGTGTTTTAACTATTGCAATCACCTATATTTTGTGTTATTATTAGTCCTGCACCCGCTGCTTAAGGGATGGGAACCCCTATATATGGCGTTTCTTAAAAAAGAGTGCCGGAAGCAGCGGAAACCAAATATGTATTAAATAAGGAGGAAAACTAATGTATACCGTATTAAAAAGAACAGGTAAAATCATCGACTTCGATTTAGCGAAGATCACCCAGGCTATTACTCTTGCTTTTGAAGCACAGGGCAGAGACTACAATCCCGACATCATCGACTTCCTTGCTCTCAAGGTTACAGCCGATTTCGAACCCAAAATCAAGGACGGACATGTTGCCGTTGAAGACATCCAGGACAGCGTTGAGCATGTTCTCGTACAGGCAGGATATTCTGATGTTGCCAAGGCATACATCCTTTACCGCCGTCAGCACGAAAAGCTTCGTGACATCAACACAACTCTTCTTGATTACAAGGAAATCGTTGATAACTATGTTAATGTAAATGACTGGAGAGTTAAGGAGAACTCAACCGTTACATATTCTGTAGGCGGTCTTATTCTCAACAACTCAGGTGCCATCACTGCTAACTACTGGCTTTCAGAGGTTTATGACGATGAAATTGCATCTGCTCACCGTAATGCAGACATCCATCTTCACGACCTTTCAATGCTTACCGGCTACTGCGCAGGTTGGTCACTCAAGCAGCTCATTCAGGAGGGTCTTGGCGGTGTAACAGGCAAGATTACCTCTTCACCCGCTTCTCACCTTGCAACTCTCTGCAACCAGATGGTTAACTTCCTCGGTATTATGCAGAATGAGTGGGCAGGTGCTCAGGCCTTCTCATCCTTCGATACCTATCTTGCTCCCTTCGTAAAGGTAGATAACCTCAACTACGATCAGGTTAAGAAATGCATCGAATCTTTCATCTACGGTGTAAATACACCCTCCAGATGGGGTACACAGGCTCCCTTCTCAAACATCACTCTCGACTGGACAGTACCTAACGACCTTGCAGAGCTCAATGCTATCGTAGGCGGCAAGGAAATGGACTTCAAGTATAAGGATTGTAAGAAGGAAATGGATATGATCAACCGTGCCTTCATCGAAACTATGATCGAGGGCGACGCCAACGGCAGAGGCTTCCAGTATCCCATTCCCACTTACTCCATCACCAGAGATTTCGACTGGTCAGAAACCGAGAACAACAAGCTTCTCTTTGAGATGACCGCAAAGTACGGCACACCCTATTTCTCAAACTACATCAACTCCGATATGGAGCCCAGCGATGTACGTTCAATGTGCTGCAGACTCCGTCTCGACCTCAGAGAGCTTCGTAAAAAGTCCGGCGGCTTCTTCGGCAGCGGTGAAAGCACCGGTTCAATCGGTGTTGTAACAATCAATATGCCCAGAATCGCTTTCCTTGCAAAGGATGAAAAGGATTTCTACAACCGTCTTGATAAGCTTATGGACATTTCTGCACGTTCTCTTGCTATCAAGAGAAAGGTTATCACAAATCTTCTCGAAGCAGGTCTCTATCCCTACACGAAGAGATATCTCGGCACATTTGCTAACCATTTCTCAACCATCGGTCTTGTCGGTATGAACGAAGCTGCTCTCAATGCAAACTGGCTCAGATGCAATCTTACCGATGACAGAGCACAGCAGTTCGCAAAGGATGTTCTCAACCATATGAGAGAAAGACTTTCCGACTATCAGGAAATGTACGGCGACCTTTACAACCTTGAGGCTACTCCCGCTGAGTCTACCTCCTACAGACTTGCAAAGCACGACCTCAAGCATTATCCCAACATCATCACAGCAGGTGACACAAAGAAGGGTGAAACACCTTACTATACAAACTCTTCACACCTTCCCGTAGGCTACACAGACGATATCTTCGAGGCTCTTGACAAGCAGGATGAGCTCCACACCCTTTACACATCAGGTACCGTATTCCACGCTTACCTCGGTGAAAAGCTTCCCGATTGGAAGAGTGCAGCAAACCTTGTTAAGAAAATTGCAAGCAATTACCGTCTTCCCTACTACTCAATTTCTCCCACCTATTCCGTATGTAAGAATCACGGATATATCGCAGGTGAAGAATACAAGTGTCCCGAATGCGGTGAGGCTACAGAGGTTTACAGCCGTATCACAGGCTACTACCGTCCCGTTCAGAACTGGAATGACGGTAAGAGTCAGGAATTCGAGCACAGAGTGGAATACAGCCCCTTGAAGCTCGGCAAGGAAATCAGCAAGAATTTCGCAGCACAGCAGGCAGAATGTGCAGAGTGCGCAACAGAGGATAGAGTTATCCTTTTCGCATCCAAGACCTGTCCCAACTGCAAAATGGCTGCAAAGTTCCTTGATGATGCAGGCGTAAACTATGAAAAGGTTTTAGCTGACGAAAACCCCGCTATGGCTAATGAATTCGATATTCACCAGGCTCCCACACTTGTTGTTATCAGCGGCGGCAAGGCAGAAAAAATCGTTAACCTTTCCAATATCAGAGCATACACAGAAAGATAATTTCAGACAAGATAATTAAAGAAAGCGGGCAAAAAAATATGTCCGCTTTCAATTTGTGAGGTATATAATATGTATGACGTTATAATTATCGGTGCGGGTCCGGCAGGTCTTACCGCGTCCGTTTATCTTCGCAGAGCAGACAAAAGTGTTCTTATTCTCGAAAGAGAAACCTTTGGCGGTCAGATTACCCATTCACCCAAGGTAGAAAACTACCCCGGTTTTGTTACAATGACAGGCAGTGAGCTGGGCGACAGACTCGTAGAGCAGGCTATGGCTCAGGGTGCTGAGTTTGAGCTTGACAAGGCAGTTTCCATCGAAGGTACACCCGGTGACTACACCGTAAAGGGTGAAAGAGGGGAATACAAAGCCAAGGCCGTTATCATCGCTGTGGGCAGTGAACACAGAAGACTCGGACTTCCCAAGGAAGATAAGTTCACAGGTGAAGGCATTTCCTACTGTGCAGTATGTGACGGAGCTTTTTATGCAGGCAAGGAGGTAGCCGTTATCGGCGGCGGTAACAGCGCACTTCAGGAGGCTGTTATGCTCTCAAAGCTTTGTACAAAGGTTACCGTAGTGCAGAATCTTGCCTTTGTAACCGGCGAGCCCAAGCTCAAGGAGGATCTCGACAGTAAGGATAATGTGTCCTTTATTTATTCCACCGTCGTCAAGGAAATCAAGGGTGAGGACACCTTTGAGGGAATCGTTCTCACAAACACGGAAACAGGTGAGGAGTCCGTTCTCTCCTGTGATGCGGTCTTTGTTGCTATCGGACAGAAGCCGATGAACGAGCCCTTCAAGGATAATGTAAGTCTCAACGAATACGGTTACATAAACGCTGACGAAAGCTGTCTTCCTGAAAATGCACAGAAAGGTATTTTTGTGGCAGGCGACTGCAGAAGCAAGAGAATCAGACAGGTTGCAACTGCCGTCGCTGACGGTGCGGTTGCGGCATTGGCTGCAGTAAGCTTTACGGACAGCATATAATCATACAATCAAAGGTAATATATCACAGGATAGGCTGTGTAATGTATTACCTTTTTATTTTTAAAACGGAAAGATTTTTGTTGACACATAATTTGAGTTTATGTTATATTTGTTATGGAAAAAAGACCTGATATTGTTTTTTGATTGCTTTATTATGATTTTTCGGAGGAATTAAATATGAATGAATTTCGAACCAAAAAAATTGGCAGAGGTTTAACTGTTTTTTTGATGAACCTTCTTCTTCTTGCAATTTTTTCTGTCAGTGCACTTGCTGCTTCGCCTTATGAGGTAACAAAGTCCGGAGGAGCTCTTGTCAGAACTTCCTATGCTGAGAGTGCTTCTTCCGTAAGAAGAGAGGCACAGGGAAATATTGTCTGGGTTGCCTCCAGCAAGAAGAACAGTGCGGGAAATCTGTGGTATAAGCTTACAGACGGATATTGGATTTTTTCGGGTAATGTGAAAAGTCATTCCTGTTCATGGACATGGGTAAGCGGAACGAGTCCTACATGCACCTCTTCAGGTGTAACTAATTACAGATGTAACAAATGCGGACAGACCAAAAAGGTTAATGCGGCTGCTTACGGACATAAATATGAAAGTAATGTTTGCAAAACATGCGGTGTTTGGAACACTTCAAGTCTTAAATCAAGAACATACCTGAACAATGTAAAATATTATGTAACCACCAACGGTGCAAAGGTGCACTCAGGTCCTTATGGCGGATGTGCTACTGTAGCTACTCTTTATCGCGGAAATGAAATATATGTTGCTGAAAAGCTTGTAAATGCAAGCAACAACACCTGGTACAGATACAGCGGCGGATATATTTTCTCCGATTACGTTGTAGCACATAATTCCTGCTCCTGGAACAGCGGAAACGTCACAAAGAAGGCAACCTGTACAAGCACGGGAACAAAGGTGCAGAACTGTACTATATGCGGTAAGAGTAAAACCACAACCATAGCAAAATTAAGTCACAGCTATGCAGATAATGTTTGCAAGGCTTGCGGAACCTGGAACACATCAAGTCTCAAATCAAAAACAGCTGTGAATAATGTAAAGTATTATGTAACCACCAACGGTGCAAAGGTGCACTCAGGTCCTTATGGCGGATGTGCTACTGTAGCTACTCTTTATCGCGGAAATGAAATATATGTTACTGAAAAGCTTGTAAATGCAAGCAACAACACCTGGTACAGATACAGCGGCGGATATATTTTCTCCGATTACGTTGTAGCACATAATTCCTGCTCATGGAACAGCGGAAGTGTCACAAAGAAGGCAACCTGTACAAGTACGGGAACAAAGGTGCAGAACTGTACCATATGCGGTAAGAGTAAAACCACAACCATAGCAAAATTGAGTCACAGCTATGCAGATAATGTTTGCAAGGCTTGCGGAACCTGGAACACATCAAGTCTCAAATCAAAGACAGCAGTAAGCAATGTTAAGTATTATGTTTTAAGCGATGGTGCAAAGGTACATTCAGGTCCTTACAGCGGTTGCAAGACAGTTAAAACCCTGTCAAGAGGAACAGAGATTGTTGTAACGGAAAAGGTAGTAAACGCAAGTAAAAACACCTGGTACAGATACAGCGGCGGATATATCTTCTCCGATTATGTTGTAGCGCACAATTCCTGCTCCTGGAACAGCGGAAGTGTCACAAAGAAGGCAACCTGTACAAGCACGGGAACTAAGGCGCAGAAGTGTAAGATCTGCGGTAAGAGCAAGACAACTACACTTTCTAAGACAAGTCATAAATATGAAGATAATGTCTGCGCTGTCTGCGGAAGCTGGAACACAGCAAGTCTTAAATCAAAGTCAGCTGTAAGCAATGTTAAGTATTATGTTTTAAAAGACGGTGCAAAGGTACATTCAGGTCCTTACGGCGGTTGCAAGACAGTTAAAACCCTTTCAAAGGGAACAGAGATTGTTGTAACGGAAAAGGTGGTAAATGCAAGTAAAAACACCTGGTACAGATACAATGGCGGATATATTTTCTCCGATTATGTTGCGGCACATGATTCCTGTTCATGGAACAGCGGAAGCGTCACAAAGAAGGCAACCTGTAAGAATACCGGAACCAAGGTGCAGAAGTGTAAGGCTTGCGGTAAGAGCAAGACAACAACTCTTTCCAAGACAAGTCACAAATATGAAGATAACGTCTGTACTGTCTGCGGAAGCTGGAACACAGCGAGTCTTAAATCAAAGTCAGCTGTAAGCAATGTTAAGTATTGTGTAGTAAGCGACAGTGCAAAGGTACATTCAGGTCCTTACGGCGGTTGCAAGACAGTTAAAACTCTTAAAAAGGGAACAGAAATTGTAGTAACGGAAAAGGTGGTAAATGCAAGTAAAAACACCTGGTATAAATATAAAGACGGATATATATACGGTAAGTATGTTAAAGATTACGCTCTTTATACGGCAAAGACAACTCTTAACAAGGAATCTGCAACTGTTTATGTAAAGCAGAAGATAACGCTTAAAGCCACCGTTAAAGGTCCAAGCTCCGATGTTATCTGGACAGCTGATAATCCTTCTGTAGCTGTTGTTGACGGACGTGGAAATGTAATTGGATTAAAGAGCGGTTCTTGCACGGTAACGGCAAGTGCAAACGGAAAAAAAGATACCTGTAAAATAACCGTAAAACAGTTATCTGCGCCTACAGGGGTGAAAATAAAGCCCTCATCAAACGGACGTACCTTCAGTGTTTCGCACAAGGCTGTTAGTGGTGCTGACGGATATGAGGTTGTTTTCCGTGGCTTGTCAGGTACAGATTCAAAGTTTTATCCCGGAACCTCCGCTTCGGTAAGTGTGACGTACGGAAAGGATTGTGAATTTGAATGTTATGTTCGTGCCTTTAAAGTTATTGACGGCGAAAAGTATTACGGAAAGAGCTCGAAATCCGTAAAAATACACGTGCATAATGCGGAAAAAAATACTTCAACGGCTTATTCTTCTGCAGATTACAAATATCACACCGTGTCACATAAATTTACCTGTGTCGGTTGTAAAAAGAAAATAACAGAAACTGTTACAGATAAACGTAAACATTCTTTAGTTTGTGATGTGTGTAAGTACTGCGGTCAGAAAAGGGGAGCAGATTATGCCGTAGCCAAGTTCTACCCTGAAGTAGGTAACGGACCTGTGTATTCGGTCAGCGAGAAGAACGATAAAGGTAAAGCTCCTGTATATGTAGCTGTAAAGTTTGATGATGCACAGTTCAAAACAGACAATACTGCCAGGTTTAACAGCTATCTTTGCAGACTTTCTGCAATTGGTGCAACCGCTTCTTATAACAAGAGCTTCGCAAAGGAGTTTCTGAAAAATTGCGGATTCAAAACGGTAGAAGCCCAGAATTCATCTTCGGAAAGTTCGACGACTACGGCAGGAAAAAATGACCATGCAAGATATATTATCGGACATAAGAATATAAAAGGGACAAACACTACATTGGTAGCAGTGCTCGTTAACGGTTATACCTCCGGAAGATACGAATGGATCAGTAACTTCAATGTAGGAAAGTCAGGTTTGCATCAGGGCTTCTCAAAGGCTTCAGACGAAGTTGCTGCAAAAATCAATAAATACATCAGCGATAATAAAATCAACTCCAAGAAAATTAAAATCTGGATTACAGGTCACAGCCGAGGCGGTGCAGTTACTGGAATGACTGCTGTAAAGCTTAACAAAAAATACGGAGCAGAGAACGTATTTGCTTACGGTTTCGCTACTCCTAACGGTGTTCCAAATGATATTGCAAAGAAAACATACAGCAAAAATATCTTTAACATCGTTAATCCCGGTGATTTTGTGCCTTATGTTGTTCCCTCTTCCTGGGGCTTTACAAAGTTCGGAAGCACTTATGAGATATCTGTAGGCTCTAAAGAAAAATCATTGTATAAGGCATTGTCCAACGACTCTTATGACGGACTTACAGAGAAAGAGAGGAAAAGTCAGATAACTGCTTTCTGTACTTATTCGCCGAGTCGTAAGGCTTACTATACCGAAAATCTTGGCTCTTCACCGAGTGATTTCGGAAGAGCACTTGGTCTTACGATGAGTAAAGCCGGTTTTAACTGGGAAGCTGCCGGTCTTCTTGCGGGGTGTGGCATCAGTGATAGTGATTCAGTTGATGTTCTTGGAAAAATGGTGAAAAACGGCAAGATGACAACTAAAATTGCTGAAGCACATTGTATGGAAACATATATGGCTATGGTATATACAAAATATTCTTAAAAAAACAACAAATAAAGGTGCTGTCAATCAAACAGCACCTTTATTCTTTTATCTTCACTTTTCTTTTCGGTTACGGACATTGATTATACTTTCTACCTTTTTCAGAACAGCCTCTTCATCATCCTCATCCAAATCCCCAATCAGACAGTCGATGGCACACAGAGCCTCCGTCGCCTCCTCATCGTCGTGGCAGAATTCACCGTCTAAATCGTATTCTTTTCCGTCGATTATGATTTCACGACAGTAATCATATTTTGCGAAGCGGAAAAAGCTGAATTCTTTTATGCCGAGTAATCCGATGAGAAATAAATAGCTGTCGGTGATTTCCTCGTATATTTCTTCTTCTGTTAAAAGTCCGGAGGGTTCGGACAGCTTTTCAGAAAGAATTTCCATAAAAGCTTCCGCCGTTCCGCTTTTTCTGAATTCTTCAAGGTCAAAATCTTCTCCGTCTGAGGGAGATTCTACGATGCTTTTAATCTTGTCTGCCAAGGTTTTAAATTTAATAGGATTATCTTCATTATTCTTCATATAAAATTCCTTTTACCTCTCTTACATCGCTTATTACATAGTCAGGTTTATATTCTTCAGGCAGTTTCTGAACCTTAAGATTGAGCCATACGGATTTAATACCCGCATTCATAGCTCCTCTGATGTCTGAGGTCAGAGAGTCGCCGACAAGAATAACCTTTTCTGTGTTTTTTTCTTTTATATGTGACAGCACGTAGTCGAAATATTCCCTTTTCGGTTTCTGATGTCCTACGGTTTCGGAAACGAAAACCTCAGAAAAAAAGGGGAGAAGACCGCTTTTTGTAAGGCGGTTTTTCTGTGTGTTTGCTACTCCGTTGGTGACGATGTAAAGGTCATAGCCTTCGCTCTTAAGCTCACGGCAGAGCTCAACGGCACCCTCAAGAGTGTTTCCGCCCTCACCTAAAAGTGAAAGATATTTTTCATTTACCGCGAAAACATCCGCATCGGTTTCAAAGCCTATGGCATCAAAGAATTTACGGAAGCGGGTTCTTTTTAATTCGGGCTTGGTGATTTCTCCTCTTTCGAGAGCCTTCCACATTCCCTGATTTATTTCTACATATGTTTTTATATTATCATCCGTCACGGGTACACCGTAAAGCTCCATGGTTTTTTTCAGAGCACAGTCTTCATCTTTATCAAAATCAAGCAGAGTATTGTCTGCATCAAAGAGCACGGTAGTATATTTTTTTGCCAATTTGATCACCTCTGAAAATATTCTACTAAAAAAGTTACAGTCTGTCAAACATATTATTAATCTTACAAAATAATAAATTTTTCCGTATAGGTATTTACTTTTATTTTTCTTGTGGTACAATTAACAATGTATAATTATAATGAAAGGCAGATTAATTATGTCATCAGATACATTCAGCGAAGGCATCATTCCCGGTGGTCTCAGGGAAAAAAATGAAATCAAGCTCCTTGTCTGCTATCTTCTCAAGACTCTTAAGAAATCTCTTACGAGAACGCAGATAAACGAGATTTTAAGTGAATATTCCGTAGCAAATTATTTCGAAATCAACGGAGCGGTAAGCGAGCTTGTTTCGGGCGGTCAGCTTATCAGTGAAATAAGCGACGGAGATGAGCTTATTACCCTTACGGCAAAGTCAGAGCTTGACGTTGCGACAATAGAAAAAACTCTTCCCCGTACTGTGAGAGAAAGAAGTGTTGCGGCGGCTCTCAAGGTTTTATCAAGGGAAAGGATAAGCAAGGAGAGCAATGTTGAAATAGTACCTCTTGAGCATGGCTTTCATGTGAATTTTACCGTTATGGACATGGAAACGGAGCTTCTTAAAATAACCGTTTATGTTCCCGATGAAAGTCAGCTTGAAACGGTGAAAAAGAATTTCTTCAACAATGCGGTTTCAATTTATTCTGATATAATTTCTTCTCTTACAACAAAATAAAAGAAAGGATGAACAAAATATAATGAAAAAGTTTTTGGCTTTTTTTACTGCTACTGTTTTGCTTTTCGGCGGGGTGTTTCTCATTTACTGGAAGCATGTAAGACCCTCTGAATATATGGTTTTTGTCGAAACCTTCGGACACGGTGTCATTACCGTTGACAGTAAAAACACTGTGGGTACCGATGAAAAATACCGTGTTGCCTGTGATAACGGACAGGTTCTTACTCTTAACATCAATCCCGAAAGAACGGATTCTACCTATTATAATCTGAAAAAGCTTGTTGTAAACGGGGTTAATGTTACGAAGGATGTAAATATGCTTCAATATAAGGTTACCGCAGATCAGAAGCTTAATGTTCTTGCATTCTTCAAAAAGGGCAAAAGACCGGAGGGCTATAAGGCAGAAGAAGCAACTTCAAGTATTGCAAAGCCCTCAATTGACAAATATGCCGACAACAGATATATAGGCTCATATGCTGCCTATGATATCAAGGATCCCTGTATTTTCTATGATGAAAAGACAGAATATTATTACTGCTTTGGTTCAGATAATGTTGTCATAAAATCAAAGGACCTTATCAACTGGTCTTCAAGAACAACATATTTCCCCACTCCGGAAGAGGCAGAGAGCAATACAATAATGTCCTTCTCGGCGTTCAAGAGCGTTAAAAAGTGGGCAAAGGAGCACGGCTACGGTAAGGATGAAACCTATTCGAACGAAACTCAGGACAGAACACCTCTTGCACCTGAAATAGTTTACCGTAAGGGTGTATACTATCTTTATTTCTCACTTTCAAAAACTGCTGATGCAAATGAAAGTGCTATCTTCTGTGTTACAACTGACAACCTTGCTAATGCTATCGAAACAAAGAAATGGAAGGATGCCGGTATTGTTATAAGTACCTGCGGCAGACATGCCGGAACGGAAATCATTGAGGATGAGAACGGAGAAAAGACAAAGCATTCTTATAAAGCCTCTTATGATGCGGCAAATGCGGTACATCCCGCTGTTATCAATACGGAAAACGGTTTGTTTATGATTTACGGCGGCTCCTACGGAAGAGAGAAAATCAGCGGTGAAATCTATATCGTTGAGCTCAGCCCCAAGACAGGTCTTCTCAAGGCGGCAAGTCCTCTTAACAGCAAGGGAGAAATCGTTTCTAATCTTCACGGCTCTGCAAGATATCAGGCCGGCACTCTTGTTGCCAAGCCGGGCAGAATCCCTGCTCTTTCAAAGAACGACGGCAGCCTTTTAAGCGGTGCAGATATTGTTTTCAACAACAAAACAGGTTATTATTATCTCTTCCTTACTTACGGCACGCAGGAAAGCAACTATAACATACGTGTGGCAAGATCAAAATCTCCCGAGGGACCCTTTACGGATTTCAGCGGTGCTGACATGTCTTCTTTCGGAAAAAGTGCAAGAAACAATCAGTACACTAAGGGCCTGATGCTTATCGGCGGATATAACTTCCTTTCAAGCAGTAACGGCGGCGTATCCTATACAGATATAGGCAGAGCCTCCATAGGAAGCCCTTCAATTATCAAAACCTCTAAGGGGAAATGGTTTATGGGCTCACAGTCACAGCTTTATTATAAGCTTGACTCTCTTATAACTACAGGTGCTGCACAGGCAGCTCAGAAGGGAATCACTGATGTTTATCCTTTCCCGTCTCTGGAGGTAAGAGAGCTTAAGTGGACAACCGACGGCTGGCCTTTAGCCTGTCCCGAAACCTATTCGGGTACTGCCGCAAGCACAAAGGTGAAGCAGTCTTCAATCTACGGTAACTGGGATACAGTTATTTTCGATCCCTCGGGTGACAGTGAGGATTACAAGGCGGTTGAAAGAAATGTTTCGCAGACGGTGACAATCCTTGAAAAGGCAGTCATTTCTGAAACTGACATAAGAAAGAACCGAAAGCTTTCAACAGAAGGAACTCTCGCAAAAGAAAGCGGATATTATACGGTTGTCATTGATTCCGTAAAATATAATATCTATCCGATGGCGGTATGGGATTTTGAACTCGACGAGGGAACAGTTGTCTTTACCGGCTACAGTGAGGACGGCACTGCCATCTGGGGTAAGAAGAATTTCTCTGATGCTCTTGGTATAAATACAACCACCTTCTATCATGTGCTTTCAATGTGTGATGAAGCGGTTCAGAGCGAGTATACAGAAAAGATGCAGAAAATAAGCTCCAACCCCTCACAGACTGATATTGATGCTATGACAAGCGAGCTTGTTGAAATTGTTCTTACCGACACAAATAAATAATAAACAGTTGAGGCCGCAGATAAACTCTGCGACCTCATTTTTATGTTCAGTGTCTTAATGCCTTGTTTCATCTGAGTAGCACTCACAAAATCTTGCCTGAAATGAAGGCTCGTGATTGCCGGCATAAAGGTGACTTAAATCACCGTACTGTATACAGGTAAAAATGGCGGTTCCTTTTTCTCTTTCCTGTGTGGCAAGGCGGGTTACTGAGGTGGGAAGAGCTACAAAATTATGCCACATAATCATGGGCGAGATACCGAAAATATGGGAGAGAATTACGGACTCAACCCCAAAGTGGCAGAAAAGAACTATTCGTGCGTGGCTTTCCTGCTCGACCTTGAAAATTTTGCCCTTGTGGTAATAGCCGTATTTTTTCAAAAGCTCATCTATACCGT
Organism: Acutalibacteraceae bacterium; assembly: GCA_045613805.1. GTDB lineage: Bacteria > Bacillota > Clostridia > Oscillospirales > Acutalibacteraceae > UBA6857. Next base: position 35,510 of record JAZLBS010000015.1, on the reverse strand, counting down.
CGCATACCTGCTTATACTGCTTGTACACACCGCCATTTTTCATAAGCTTTACCTTGTGCCAGTTATCGTAAGAATAATAGTCAGGCTGTGATGTCCAATAAGAGGGAAGCCTGTCCCAACAGGAGGTTTTTCCAAAAAGACCTTTCTTTACTTTTCCTTCAAATTCGGTAAGCCACGGAAGAGTTTCTGCTGTTCTGCCTGTTTTATCAAGAGTGTAGGATGCGGTTTTCTGTGCTCTGCCAAGGGGTGAGCAGTAAAAGTCTGTTACTTCAAGTTTTGAAAGTCTTTCAGCTAAGAGTCTTGCTTCTTCAATGCCTTTATAGGTAAGAGAATCTCTTTCGTAATCCGGGTCTCCGTGACGCACGATAAGTATTTCCATAATTTCATCTCCTTTTATTCTTTATTATATCACTATGCATTTTAATAAGCAAGCAAAAATGCCGCACCCTGAGGGTGCGGCGTGTATTATGCCTGTTTTTCTGTCTGAAAATGAAGCTCGCTGTTTATTCTGAAAGCATCGACATTACTGTCATACTTTGTTTTGCCTACGGTGAAGCCTATGATATTCTTGTTGCTTTTCATAAGAATATTCATAATTGTTTCTGTAAGAGTGTAGGCTACGGCAGGAGAAAAATTAAGAGGAATAAAGCAGCTGACAGCTATTTTTACGCTGTTTATTTCCGTTTTGGTTCCGTTTTCATCAACCGAAAAATAAAGCTTGTTTTCCAATGCGGAAAAGGAAAAGTAGGTGTATTTTATGGGCACGGGCAGATTTTTGCTCTCATAAGCCTTGATTGCTTTACATGAGCTGCTTAAAATCTCTGACTCAGTGACGGTTTTTATAAATGAATCAATAAGTGCTGTTGATGACTGCATATTATCCCTCCTTATGGACGATTGCCCAATAATAAAGCTTTTTCTTGCCTAAATATACGGGCTCGCAATGATCGGTAGAAAAGGTGTCAGCACCGAAAGAAAGTGTATATCCGTCTCCCTCAAGATATTTTATATCTATCTCAGGCGGTGCAAGAAGAAGATATTTGTTAAGGCCGTCATAGCCAAGCTCTGTCGGAACACCGCTGAGATAAATTTTATTTTTATATCTTAAAGGCTGAAGAAAAGCACTGAAAGCCTTTTCATCTTCATTTTTAAAAGCAATAACTGTAACACCGTATTTGTCGAAAAGGGGATTTTTGATTGTTTTATCAGATTTCACTGAAGAAAAAACCTCCGTCTCTGAGTATTGAGGCTGCGGCAGCTATCGCTTCATTTTTTGCATTGGTTTCAAATTCAAGCTCTTTCGCTATGTTCTTTCTTACTGTCATATCGCCTGCGGTGAAGGATTCATACTTGTCCGCATCTGTAAGACGGGAGAGAAAGAAAAAATAGTGAGCGAGAGCGGCAGATGTGTGAATGACAAGGGGACTTTCCTTGTCAGTTCCGGGTCTCAGATGATTATAAACCCATAAAAGTCCCCTTTCACACGAGGGTTGAAGCTGTGCTGCCGTATATCCCTCCATATCAGCGTAATTCATCAGACAGGCTAAAACTTCGCTTAACCCGTTCATGTTTTCACCTCTTAGCCAAAGACAAGGAATTTTGTAGCGTCGTTGTAAATCTTTGTAAAGCCTGATGTAACGGTCACACTTGCTCTTTCAAGCTGTCTGTCGATAAGCTTGTCAAATTCGGTTACGATACCGCCTGACTGAACTCTTTCAAGAGCACTTGTTTTGTCAAGAGCAATAATTTTGTCATCCTCAAGGTCAGGGAAGCAGATGATTTCCGCACCGAAGGGGGTAACGAGCTTACCGGTTGCGTGAAAATTGAGACCTGCAGCAGAGTCCTTGAATTCATCCATTTTAAGAATAGCTGAAACAGCATCTGTACCCATAATAAGGGTGGTAAGCTTGAAATTACGGAATGAGCCCCAAAGGTTCACAAGGTCGTTGTAGGTAAGCTTATCAAGAGAATCAAGGGTGATTGTTTCTGAGGCTGTACCGCTGCCGTCATCGTTCATAAGCTCAGAAAGAGCATTGTAAAACTCGGTAACGGCGATTGAATTACCTATCTGTCTGAGCGCAATTGTGAAAAGATCAAGACGCTGATACTTGATAGCCTCATAGGAAGCGGTAATCATTCTGCCGATTTTCTTGAGTCTTACAAGATTTTCCTTAACGGAAACTCTTGTTTCGGGAATGTGAGTGCCCTCTAAAATTTCGTCAAGAACATCCTCGCTTTTTGTGATATCAACGGCGAGAGAACGGTAATCGAGAGCGTTTATATCAGTTGTTGTAGCAACGATGCGGGAAACAAGGTCGTTTTCCTTGAAGCCCTGATACACTGCTCTTGAGATATATTCAGGGAAGAGTGTTGCGGAATCGGTTGTTCTGAAGAACTTTTCGATAGAGTCGCTGTTTTTGCCGCCTACCTTGATATCAAAACGCTTAAGCTGACGCTGATAGGCATCAAGTCCTTCGAGAGATGTGCCCTTGTAATTTTCGCTGGGGTCAATGCTTTCAAGGGCCTGTGTGAAAGATTTACCCGTTGTATAAAGAGCTTTTTCAAGTCTGATATTATCGTATGTAGCCATATTATCAAATCCTCCTTAAAGTATAATGCCGCAGGTTGAAGAAGCGGTATCGACACAGACAACAAGAATTTCTCTGCCGTCTGCATCCTTTTTTACACCGCCTGAACCGTTGCCGGCAAGCTTGTTGTAGCCGTAAGCAGGTGCTTCGCCTGTGTAAGAAACCTTTACGAAGCCGCTGAGAAGAACGCTTGCAGAAAGATCTGCCGTATGGGTGCATACACCCATGAATTTTTCGCCGTCCTCTGCTGTTTTTACAGTATAATCAGATGCTGCGACAACGGTATTACCCTTGCTTACGTCAGTGACAGCTCTGAGTGTCACTTCTTTTCTGTTGTATCCGTCAAGATAATTTAACATATTGTTTCCTCCTTAAATTTTGAAATCTGAGTTGTCGGGGTTTATTTCTGCCTTGGCTGATGCAAGCTGTGAAACAACGGGAAGATGTGAGCTTGCCTGACTTTTCAGTGAGCTGCAAAGCTCTTTTACTTCACCGATGTCCATATTTGTGCATCCTTTTACGAAGGCAGAAGCATTTATTGTGGGCATAATGATAAGAGCGTATTTTCTTATCTGTGCCATAAGATGCTCGCGGTAGGCCTTGCCTTCTGCTGCAAGGGCTTCGAGAGAGTAAATGTGGCTTTTAAGGCTTTCCATTTCCTCTGCTGTGATGAGAGTATCTTCATTGAGACTTTTGAATTTTTCGATTGTCATATCCTTTTTCTTTTCCTCTTTTCTGAAAGATTTGGTTACACCTGCATTTCTTTGTGCCGGAACAGCCACAAAGGACCATTCATATGCATCGGCAGGAGCTTTAAGAATACCGTGACATATTTTATTGCCGTATGCTTTTCCTTTGATATGCTCACAAAGGTGCTTTTTCATATCCTTGCCGCAAATCGAGCATATGCATTCCTTCATGGCACAACCGATGCTTACTTCCTTTTTGATTCCGCCTTCAATTTCTTTTATAAAGCCGGCGTTTTCTTCTGTGCGAAGCATATAAGCTCTTGCTTTAAGGGCTGTATAGTCTTCTCCGAAAGAGGTTTTCTTTCCTGACTGCTTTTCCACATAGGTGCGGAAAATTCTTGCTCTCTGGTCACCTGAACGCATGCTGTGGTCAGAAATTCCTGTTTTTCCCCTGAAGAGCTCACTAAGGGTGATAAGACTTTCAGTGCTGAAGCGCTCGAAATCTCTGTCTATTTCGTTATCACAAAGTGTGACGGAAAAAACGTATACATCCTCTGCGGTAAGGGGTGAACGGGTGTATCCGTTAATGAGCTCAAGCTCCTTATCAATTGTCATGTTCATCCTTTTCACCTCCCATTTCCCAATAAATCTGTTCGCTTTGTGCCTTGTAAAGCTCACTCTGAGCCATAAGGGTAATATCCTGTAAGGTGAGATTATCCCATTCTACAGCAAAGTCACAGTCATAGCCGTGAAGCTTAAGAAATGTACGGCAAATGCGGTTTATGACAGGGGTTATTTCCCTGCGGTAAGCATCAATTTCGCTTGTGAGAATATCAGCCTGCTGATAGCTCATTCTTTCGCTTGTTGACCAGTTGAAGCCAAGCAGAAAGGGCGGAATGCCGAGCTTTGAAATAATCTGCTCCAGAATCTGTCTGACAGGAATTTCGCTGTCGAGAATCTGATTATCCGCACCGATTGCCTTGATGCTTACATCACCTACGGCAACAAAGTCCTTTACAGGTCCGCCTGATTTCATTGCATTGCTCCATTCACTTGCCACCTGCATTGCTCTTTCACGGGCGTATGCCTTGTCGACGGAGTCATTTTGCGGCTTATAAGTGACTGCAAAGCGGACGTTTCCCACTCTGTCCCAGTTAAGGCCGATAGAATTAAAAATCTTAAGAAGAACATCGGAAACAAAGGGGAGTCCTTTAAGGACCGAAGTTCCGTAGATTTTTCCCGGCTCCGGGTTGTGAACGGACAAAAGTATGAGTTCGGGATATTTAACGGGAGTAAAGGTGCCGTTTTGTGTTTTTGCGTTAATGATAATATCAAGAGGAGATTTACCCTCGCACAGATATATACTCTCAAGGGGACTGTTAAAAAGATGAGTGATTGTTGAGGAATCGGTTATCATTTCACCCACAGCAGTGCCCATGGTGAGAAGCTGCTCGAAAAAGGTATTTATAAAGGCTGAAATCCCGTTTCTTGTACCTCCTACATTGACATTATCCAAAAAGTACGACAGCTCCGACTGAGCACGGCTGTCAGTACATACTACCCTGAATTCACCGAGAAGGCGAACGAGCTTGTTTATTGCTGCATCAATGACGGGGACAGCTTCCCTCAACCCCATATAAAGACGGGTATCTGCGGGGCTCTGAGGCATATATGCCGAGAGGGACGAAAAGGGGTGAGATGTGCCTCCCGTTTGTGGAACAGCAACTACTTCCTTGGCTTCAGAGTGTTTTTTGCGTTTTATTAATGCCAAAATATTCTCCTTTCTTTTGTCCTCAGCGGGACAAATATTTTTTTGTGAAGAGCCCGCCGTTTTAATGACGGGCTGTGAAGTTTTACCTTGCTGCGGCGAGGGCAAAAAAGCCTGTGTCATCACCGTCAGCAAGTACAGAAGAGACAAAATAACGTATATCGTCCATAGCGTGGTCGTTTTCTTTTTTCGGTGTGTCTTTGGTCGAGTTTTCTTCCCATCTGTAAAGGGAAAATTCTTTGATTGCAGCCACGCACACAGGCGAAATAAAGATTTTACCTTTCTTGAAGGCACTATGGACTTTTCTTATTCCCGAAACAACATCGTTTTTTGCGGGAATTACCCTGTATTTGCCCTTTCGGCGTATACATTCGGCAAAGGAAGCGGCGGAGGGATCGATGACTATACCCTCAATCTTTCTGCCATCTGCCAGAAGACAAAGCTTTTCGTAATATTCTTCATCTGTAAGCTGTCTGCCTTCAATGCGGGAGGAATAGTAATATTCGTCAAATCTGTACCACTTATCCTTGTGAAGTCCCCATAAGCCCATTGATGTCGGATTTACCGTACCGTAGTCACAGGAAATATAATATTTGTCAAATTGATTGACAGGAGGCGTACAGGTATATTTCCCGTTGGCTGCATCACTGTAAACAAGACCGTCAACGGCAACCCATCTTCCAAGAACAAAACGCTCATAAAAGGCACCGCTGTAAAGGCGTTCATAGCGTTTTATTACCTTGGGAGACAAAGACGGATTATCGCTCATAAGAAAATGCAGGTAAAGACAGTTTTTATCCTTGGCGTTTTTAATCCATTCCTCATAAAACCAATGCCTGGGGTTTTCAGGGTTGCAGTTGAACCAGAATTTTGAGCCGCTGAGGGAGCAACGGGCGAGAGCCTGTTCGACAAAGGAACGGGGCATAAGTGCAACCTCGTCAAGAAGAACACCGCCGAGAGTCATACCCTGTATAAGGGATGCAGAGCTTTCGTCCCTTCCGCCGAAGAGATAAAAGCGGTTAGTCTGATTTCCGTAGGTGATTTCTATGAGATTCTGACTTATTTTTTCTTTACAATCAAAACCAAGATCCGTGAGTAAAGGAACGAGAGAAACGGTAATGTTCCGCCTGAGGGAGGAAATGGTTTTTCCGCAAAGAGCAAAGGATGTTCCGTCGAAGGCGTAAAAAGCCCAGAGTATGAATGAAAGAGACATGCAGGTAGTTTTACCGCTTCTTACTGCACCGTCGCAGATGATTGCGTCAAGATGGCTGTAAGGAGACGAGCTGTGCCACCAGGAAAGTGCTGTAAGCTGCTTTTCGGAAAATGTTGTGAAACGGTTTTCAGTCATTTTCTCCGTCTCTTAGTGCAGCGGCGCCTTTTTCGATTGCGCTGAACAGAGAAGCCGCAGGGCTCTTTTCCTCATGACAGGATATTTCCTGAAGATGCTCGAGTGCTTTAAGGCGGTCAAAAAACTTTATTTCTATGTCTCCGCCTTTTTTTCTCTTTATATCGGATATATTATATAAATCCATCTGACTGATTTCTTCTGCGGTTATTTCATCCTTGAAAAGTAAGCTTACCGCATCTGCAAAGCAGCCGAAGGCCAGACGGTAATAACCCGATATAATATCTTTCTGGGAGGCTCTTTTTTCTCTGTCACTTCTTTCGATTTCTTCTTTTATTTCTTTTTTTCTGAGTAGCTTTGCGGCACTTCTGTCGGGAAATATGTATCCTGATTTTGAAGCCGCTTCGCTGCCGTTTCTTGAAAGACAGTAATAGGTGCAGAAGAGCCTTTCTTTTGATGTCAGCTTGCTGATTTTTAGCAACCCCTTTCTGTTTGTTGAATTTTTGTCTCTCACCTATACACGGGAAAACAGTCTTTTTTGCGTGGTTTACGCAAAAAAAGGTGCAAAACAGTGAAAATTTTTTTGCAATACCTGAAAAAGGTGAAAATGGGAGGTAATTTTTTAATGTTTTGTTGACTTTGTTAACGGCATGATGTATAATCTTTTTAATCGAATCAGCAATAAAAGAAAGGAGAATAAAAATGGAAAAAATATTTAATTGGGTTTTGGATAATTGGGGAAAAATCGTTGCTTTTGTTGAAAGGTTCTTTGATATACTTGCTGAAGTTGTGGAATAATCAACACGCATACAGTTGAACAAACAAAACTTTAAATCAAGAGACCGTTACGGATAAAAGCTCGCACGGTCTCTTTATTTTTAATGAAAAACGCATTTAATTTACTTGTAAGGTGTAATATAATAGATATAAGCATCCGTAAAAAGGGGGGTAAGTGTATGTCTGCTTTCGAAAAAATCCTTAATCAGAGTGAAGAATATCTCAAAATAAAAGATAACATATGTCGGGGGGCTCATCCTTTCGGCGTTATAGGTCTTTCCCGTATTCATAAGGCTCATTACATCTCTTCTCTTGTTAAGGAAACAGGCAAGAAGGCTCTTATAATCTGTGCCGATGAGGGCGAGGCGACAAAGCTATGCAGAGATATTTCTGAATTTTGCGACGGTGCACAGCTTTATCCCGCTAAGGATTTCCGCTTCCGGGAAAGCGACAGCAGATCTCTTGACTTTGAGCAGAAGAGAATGGGTGTACTTAAAAATATTCTTGACGGAGAATGTAATTTTGCTCTTTGCAGTATTGAGGCGGCAATGCAGGTTACAATTCCTCGCAGCGAGCTTAAAAAACGCTCCTTCAGAATTGAGGTTTCGCAAGAGCTGTCTACTCACGAGGCGGTCAATGCTCTTATGAGTGCGGGCTACACAAGAACAGAACAGGTTGAGGGAACGGGACAGTTTTCTGTTCGTGGCGGTATACTTGATATATTCCCTCCGGGTCACGAAAATCCCGTCAGAATTGAATTCTGGGGTGACGAGGTAGACTCTGTTTCTTCCTTTGACATTGAAACACAAAGAAGAAAGGACTCTCTCGATTTTGTTAAAATCAATCCTTCTCGTGAGGTTCTTTTTGATTCACCTGAAGAAATGAAAAGAAGGCTTGAGGCTTTTCTGTCCGCAGTAAGGGGTAAGGGCAGTGTAAAGGCAAAGGCTCTCATAAATGAGGATATTGAAAAGCTCAGCCATTACCTGAGTGTGGCAAATGACAAATACATTTCTCTTGCGTATGACGAAAAGGAAACAATCTTTGATTATATGAAGGATTGTCTTATTTTCGTTTGTGAAAGCTCGACAGTAAAGCAGAAATTCAATTCTGCCTATTCTCTTCTTACCGAGGATATCAGAGCAATGTTTGAAGAGGGTGTGCTTACAAAGGGGCTTGAGGTTTTTTCTCTTACCTGGAACGAGGTTTTATCCTACTACGAAAATTGCAGTACCGTTTATATGGATAACCTTGCACGAGGCTCTTTTGATACTCCCGTAAGGAGTCTTGTAAGCATAAACGCATCTCTTCTTTCCCGCTGGGACGGAACGCTGACCTTTCTTATGGAGGATTTACAGCCTCTTGTCAAGCTTGGTTTTACATGTGTTGTTATGGCGGGCACGGAAAAAAGTGCTAAGGAGCTAGCCTTTGACCTTGAAACAGAAGGGATAAAAAGCCACTATTTTCCTGTTGTTCCTGCGGAATTCCCTGCAAAAACCGTCAGCGTAATATCAGGCAGCGTTTCGTCGGGTATAGAGTACAACAATCTGAAATTTGCTCTGTTTACCTATGGAAGAGCAGTGGAAAAAAAGCAGAGAAAGACCAACCCAGCCTTCAAGGGCAGAAAAGGAGTAACATCTCTTGAGGAGCTCAGCCGGGGAGACTATGTAGTGCACGCCGTTCACGGAATAGGAATTTTTGACGGAATTACAACAATGACTGTTACAGGAAAGGTCAAGGATTTTATCAAAATAAACTTCCGCGGAAGTGATGTTCTCTATCTTCCCGTAACACAGCTTGACCTTATAGCAAAATACATCTCTCCCAAGGATACGGATAAGGTTATAAAGCTTAACCGTCTTGGAAGCGATGAATGGAAAAAGACACGTTCAAGAGTAAAAAGTGCTGTCAAGGATATGGCGGCAGAGCTTACAAAGATATATTCGGCAAGACTTAATTCACCCGGCTTTTCTTTTTCTCCCGATATGGATATGCAGAGTGACTTCGAGAGAAGATTTGAGTTCGAGGAGACTGATGACCAGCTTGAAGCAATAAACGAAATAAAGCGTGATATGGAAAGACCGAGTCCTATGGACAGGCTTCTTTGCGGTGATGTAGGCTTCGGCAAAACAGAGGTTGCTCTTCGTGCCGCTTTCAAATGTGTAGCAGACGGAAAGCAGTGTGCTATTCTTGTTCCTACAACAATTCTTGCTTTTCAGCATTTTCAGACCATAAAGAAGCGCTTTGACGGTTTCCCTATTGAAATTGATATGATTTCACGCTTCAGAACACAGAAGGACAAAGCTAAAATAAAAACAGCACTCAAAAGAGGTAACATAGACATTCTTGTAGGTACTCATTCCATTATTTCCAAAAGTGTTGAGTTCAAGGACCTCGGACTTCTCATTGTCGATGAGGAGCAGCGCTTCGGCGTGGCACAGAAGGAAAAGCTAAAGGAAAGATTCCCTCTTGTAGACGTTCTGACTCTTTCCGCTACCCCGATTCCCCGTACGCTGAATATGGCTATGACGGGAATAAGAGATATGTCTGTTCTTGAAATTCCGCCCGTCGGAAGACATCCTGTTCAGACTTATGTGGTGCCTCAGGATATGGATGTTCTTGCTGAAGCAATGGAAAGAGAGATAAGGCGAGGCGGCCAGGTTTACTATCTTCATAACCGGGTGGATACAATAGAACGGTGTGCAGCAGAAATCAGAAAGTACCTTCCCGACGCAAGAATCGGTATAGGCCACGGAAAAATGACCGAGGACGATCTGAGTGAGGTATGGAGAAAGCTTCTTGAAAACGAAATCGACATTCTTCTTTGCACTACAATTATCGAAACGGGTGTAGATGTTCCAAATGCAAACACTCTTATTATTGAGGATGCCGACAAGATGGGACTTGCTCAGCTTCATCAGATACGAGGAAGAGTAGGAAGAAGCTCAAGAAGAGCCTATGCATATTTCACCTACAATAAAAACAGAGAAATTACAGAAATTGCACAGCGGAGACTTTCTGCTATAAAGGAATTTACCGAATTCGGCTCAGGCTTCAGAATCGCTATGCGTGACCTTGAAATAAGAGGTGCGGGCAATGTTCTCGGTGCACAGCAGCACGGACACATGGAAGCGGTGGGATATGACATGTATCTTCAGATTCTGTCTGAAACGATTGAGGAGGAAAAGACAGGCATTGCTGTGGCAGAAAAGCAGGAATGTCTTGTGGATATTTCTGTAGACGCACATATTCCCGAAAGCTATATTGACTCAGTTAAAAACCGTATAGGTATGTATAAGAGAATAGCGGAAATTGAAACACAGGCAGATGCGATGGATGTCATTGATGAATTTATTGACCGCTTCGGTGATCCGCCGAAGGCTGTTGAGGGCCTTGTTGATGTTGCTCTTTTACGTGCAAAGGCGGCAAGACTCGGTATTTATGAAATCAAACAGCAGAATACAATGCTTCTTGCTTTTGTCAATGATCTGCGACCTGAGTTTGTTGCTTCTGTCGGACATGAGCTTCGCGGAAAGGCGATGATAAGTGCCGCAAAGACATCTCCTTATATTTCTTACAAGCTTAAAGGTGTGAGTCCTGTTGAGGGAATGAGAGAGCTTATTGATACTCTTTCTGCCGGAGTGAAAAGCTGATTTTTGCCCTTGCGGCTATGACGGATATGTCATCTTTCAAAAACAACATCCCTGACTTCATACATAAAAGTATGTGTCGGGGATGCTTTTTCTTTTTTCTAATGGATTTTTAATAATAACTGTGATATAATTTTTCTGTAAAAGCAACTTATGAGAAAGGAAGATAAGCTTATGAGAATACTTGTTGCCGAAGATGAAAAAGCCCTTAACAGAATATTGGTAAAGCAATTTACAAGACTTGGCTACAGTGTAGACGGTTGTTTTGACGGAGAGAGTGTCTTTGATTTTCTTGCCGGTGCCGAGTATGATGCTGTTGTTATGGATGTTATGATGCCACGCAAGGACGGATTTGAGGTTCTTCGTGAAATGCGCAGCCGTAAAATTGAAACTCCCGTAATCTTTCTTACGGCAAAAACAGAAATAAGTGACAGGGTGTACGGTCTTGATCTGGGTGCCAACGACTATCTGATTAAGCCTTTTTCATTTGAAGAGCTTGCTGCAAGGGTAAGGATGATAACGAGGGACGCCAAGGGAAACAGCACCAATGTTTTTTCTGTTGGTGAGCTTACTGTTGATGTGAAAAGCCGCGAGGTAAAAAGAGACGGCATAAAAATTGATCTTTCCGCAAGAGAATATTCCATTCTGGAAGCGCTTGTCAGGAATGCAGGTACAGTTATGTCCCGTGAAAAGATAGAAAGCAGTGTATGGAATTATGACTATGAGGGCGGAACAAATGTGATAGATGTGTATATCCGTTATCTTCGCAAAAAAATAGATGACGGATTCGAAAAAAAGCTTATTCACACCGTAAGAGGTGTAGGCTATGTGCTCAGAGAGGAGGAGTGAGCAGTTGAAAAATAAAAAAGGAGTGCCGATAAGCACCAGGCTTAATATCGGCTATACAGTTCTGGTTGGTATTGTTTCATTCTGTCTCATTCTTTCTGTTGTGACTGTTGCCAGAATGTCGGAAAATTCGGAAGCACAACAGAATCTTATCAGAAGCGTGGAAAGAAACATTGATGAAATAGAGGTTGAGAACGGTCTTCTCGACATTGAATCGGATTTTGCTCACCGTAACGGTGATATTTATGCAGTTGTTTTTTCTGAAAAGGGAGAGCTTCTTGGCGGTGAATATCCCGACGGTGCACAGACGGACATAGCGCTGGAGGCGGAACGCTTCGGAAAATTTGAGGACTTTTATGTTTATGATACCAAGGTTGAATTTACAAAGTACGATTACAAAATTAACGGAAAAACAGGTGAGATAATAAGCAGCGAGGTGGAGGGAGCGGATTATTATACACCCTTTAAGGATAGTCTTGATTTCTTCGGTGATGACTGTGACATTTCCTGTTCACAAGCATTTGATATTGCCGTGACAAAAAGCGGTCTTGACAGAAAATCCATAGATATTATCAATGTTAAAGATTATGAGTATAACGATGAGCCGATTTACGAGGTAGAATTTTACAGTCCTCAAAAGGCCTTTGAGGATATATGGGTCCGTGGGATGGTCAAGGCAGACAGCGGTACAGGTATATGGACTGTTTTAGCCCGTCTTGCTACAGTGCTTTTGCCTCTTCTTATGATTATATGCTCTCTTGTAGGCAGATTCATTACAAAAAGAGCACTTGAGCCGGTGAGACTTTTAAGCTCTGCTGTTGAAGAAACTCATAGCGGCAGCGATCTTACAAGGAGGGTGAAAATATCTGACGGAGATCCCCTTATCTCTTCTCTTTCCGACAATTTTAATGAAATGTTCAGCAGGCTTCAGATTTCCTTTGAAAACGAAAGACAGTTTTCGGGTGATGTTTCTCATGAGCTTCGCACACCTACAGCAGTTATTCTTGCCGAATGTGAATATCAGCTTTCACGGACGGAGCTTGATGAAGAGGACAAGGAAGGCTTTGAGAGCATACAAAAGCAGGCAGAGAGCATGAAAAAGCTTATTTCTCAGCTTCTTGAAATGACCGGGATTGAACAGGGCGGCATAAAGCCTTCCTTTGAAAAAGAGGATATGTCAATGCTGTTAAATGCCATTTGCGATGATATGGACGGGATAGACAGCAGAGGTATTACTCTCGTCAGAGATATTGACGAAGGAATAAGCATGGATATGGATATTATGCTTATGACAAGGCTTGTCAGCAATCTGCTTTCCAATGCTTATCGCTACGGTAAGGAAAAGGGTAATGTAACCGTAAAGCTGAAAAGAGACGGAGAAAAAATCTGCCTTTCCGTTATTGATGACGGACAGGGTATTGCAGCAGAGCATATTGAAAAAATATGGAACAGATTTTACCGTGTCGACAAGTCCCGTTCAAGAGAAGAGGGATGTTCGGGACTCGGACTTCCCATGGTTAAGCAGATAGCAAGGCTTCACGGCGGTGAGGTTTATCTTGAAAGCGAAGAAGGAAAGGGAAGCTGCTTCACTGTTGAGTTCGGAATATAAATTCAGACCGTATCGAATTTTTCGGTACGGTTATTTTTTGAAAAATTAAAATCTCTAATCGTTTTTTAATCTTTCCTATGTATTATGTAGTTGTAAACAAAAGATTTACAATCTAAAAATACAAAATGAAAGGTGGATTCATATATGAAAAAGAATCTTAAAAAATTATCGTCACTCGCCCTTGCTCTTGTGCTTGTTCTGTCTCTTTCGGTGAATGCCTTCGCAGCTGATATTTCATCGGCAAAAGCCAAGGAAATTGCACTTTCAGATGCAGGGTTTAAGCAGAATGAGGTTTCCTACCTTAATGTAAAATCCGATTATGATGACGGAGTGAAGGTTTATGATGTAAGCTTTGTTTCCTTTAATCACGACGGAAGCTTTGTTGAGTATGAATATGAAATAAAGGCCTCCGACGGAAAAATCCGTGAAAGAGATGTTGACAGGGAAAGAGGAAAAAGCAAGCAGGTTCCCATAAACAGCAGTAACGACATCGGTGCCGAGCAGGCAAAGAGAATCGCTCTTGAATATTTCGGAGAAAAGGCGGAAGAGATAAGATTTCTTGAAGTAAGAAAGGATTATGATGACGGACGCTCCGTTTATGAAGTTGAATTCTGCAAGCCTTATTCGGTAAAGTATTCCTGTGAGGTAGCTTCTTCAAACGGCCTTGTAAGAGATGCAGAAAGAGAAAATGTCAGGGGACTCGGTGACAAGCTTGAGCTTTTTATAGAGCTTCTTATCCTGGCTATCCTCGGAAGATAAAACAACAACTCTCCTTTCTATAGATAATATAACTTGCTCCCGGAGCTTTATCCGGGAGTGAAGTTATGTTGTCTTTCAGGTTGAAAATTCTTGAATAACGTGATATAATTTTCAAAGAGAGAAAAGGGAGAAGATGATGATGAACAGAAAGATAGACGGAACTTTTTTTGAATTCAGACATCACAATACAGCTGAGGGAAAATACTGGAATCCTGCTTTGGAAAAATTCACTTCATCAGAGTGGAGAGAAAAGGTCAGGGAAATTTCAGCAATCGGTATGGAATACATAGTTGTGATGGCGACGGCACTTTATGAAAGATGTTACTTCAGCTCTTCTGTTTTTCCGTTTGCCGATATGCCTTGTGAAGATCCTATAGAGGAAATTCTTTCCGAGGCTGATGAATGCGGAGTGAAGGTTTTTCTCGGCAACGGCTTTTACGGAGATTGGAGAAAGGCGGGAGAAAATATAAAGAGTCAGGCTGTTATTGACCGTTCCTTCAGAGCGATGGATGAGCTTGCAAATCTTTACGGACATCATAAAAGCTTTTACGGTTGGTACTTTCCTGATGAGACCTGTATAATACTTCGGTTTTCAAAGGATTTCATAAAATATGTTAATCTTTGTTCGGCGCGCTGCCGTGAGCTTACACCTGAAAAGAAAACTCTTATTGCGCCCTACGGTACTAATCTTGTCCTTGCAAGTGATTATTTTGCCCGCTCTCTTGCTGAGACTGATGTTGATTTCATTGCTTATCAGGATGAGGTCGGTGTGCGTAAGACAAGAGTTGAACGGACGGAAAAAATTTTTGAAAGGCTACGAAGAGCGCACGAAAAAGCCGGCAGAGCACAGCTGTGGGCAGATATTGAGCTTTTTGACTTTGAAGGTATGGTATATAAAAGCGCCCTGATTCCTGCGTCTTTTGAAAGAATAAAAAAGCAGATAGAAAATGCAGCACCTTATGTTGATAAGATTTTGTCTTATCAGTATTTAGGTCTTATGAATCCGAAAGAGAGCAGTGCTTTTGCAGGACATAAAGGCTCATGCAGTCTTTATGATGACTATATAAAATATATATCAGATTAAAGGAGAAGAAATTATGGAAAAATTGAAAAAAATACTTGTATGGATAGGTGCGGCAGCTCTTGTAATTGTTATTGCGGTATGGTTTTTATCTGACGGAACAAAGCATATTGAGGATACTAACGGTGCTGATAATTACAATCTTCAGACAATCACAGACAGTAATATCATAAAAAAAGATATTGGTGCCCTGAATGTAAATGAAGAGTGGAACAGCATCAGCAACACCACTGAATATTCCTCCAAAAAGTTTACAGGTGTTTATGAAGTCTACGGAACCAACATCAAGGGAAACAGATTTGACATAACCGTAAATCATGCCCGTGTTGATTCAGGCAATTTCAGAATGGTGCTTATACATAACGATGAAATTGTACACGAGTTTGCTCTCAACGAGCTCTCTCAGAGCTACACCCTTGAAAACCCTTCGGGATATGTTGCCTTGATGATTGCCGGTGAAAGCGCAGATTTTATGTTTGATTATCTTTTATATTGACAGAAGCAAAGATCAAGGGCAGACACTTTTTGTGGCTGCCCTTTCAGCTTGTCGAAAAATTATTTTCGACAAGCTGTCAGACTTTCGAGAAAGATACAAGACGTGCTTTTCTTCGCTCCGAAGGTGTACAGCGGTACTCCGAGAGGGCGAAAAAAGAACGAAATAATTGAAATACGGTTGAAATTCGATGTTTCAACCGTATTTATACAGAAAAAAGATTTAATCTGGACTGCCCGACATTTATATTTAAAGTGTCAATTGTTGTTCTTGTGCCTTTATCGACAGTCTGCAAGGGCAGACACTTTTTTGTGGCTGCCCTTTTTTACTTGTATTTTACCATCTGTTTTCTACATATTCGCAAAAAGCAAACATATCTTTTATTTCTAATTTTGTTCCGTCATCCAGAGTGACATCACCGTTCCAGATTCCGTAAATCTGATTGCAGTTCATACGTGCTACGGGACCTAAGTTCAGGTCGCTTCGGTTGTTGAAGGTGGGCTTCATTGTAAGATTGAACCGTCCGTCCTCGGAAACGATTTTCCATTCTTCCATAAATCTGTCCTTTGGAAACTTCTCTACGTCAACCGCACCGATTTTGTGTACCTTGCCGTCATAGAAAAGACAGGTTTCCGTGGCGTGGCTTTCATCACCGATTGCCCAGGTTATTTCAAAACCGAAGATGTGTCTTTCTTCCTTTTCGTCGGTGATATATGAAGCGCCGCTTCCCCAATACCAAACAAGCTTTCTCGGTGTATTAACCTTGCCCCAATCAAGAGAGCAGAAGCTTTTGTCTTTTTCAAATTCGTAGGTGTAATCACCGAAGCGGAAAACACCCGACGTAGGCATACAGTTCTGCTTTGTGGTCATAAAAAACTTCGTATTATCGCCTTCAAAGGGAATGACTGTAGTTATGCTTTCAAGTCCTTCGGGAATGTCCATTGAAAGACGGCAGGATAATTCTTTATCCTGATGCTCCGTCTTAAAGAAGACGGTTCTTTCTGCCTCTTTGGTGTGAAAATCGAATTCAGTCTTGCCTGATTTATAGGTGAATCTTCCCGGAGCATCAACACGGTTCAAGGGGAGACATTTTTTTCCGCCGACAAAAATTTTCGATCCGTCTGCGTGTACCTCGCCTGTGTGAAGATCAATGAGACGAAGCCCCATAAATCCGCCTATACCGACATTTGCAAAAGAAACGAGCAGCTGCTTTTGTCCGTCGGTAACCGTGTAGTAGTCCCATTCCTTATGGCTTATGAGTCTTTCACTTTTCACGAGATTTCTGTCATATTCGAAAACATTATGTCTTGCCCAGCCCTTTGCATTGAGTGTACCGTCTTTATTGAGAAGGGGGGTAGGCTCTGTGTATTCGGTCTGCTTTGATTTTTCTTTCCATTCCGTGAAGGGTATATAGGTTCTTTTAAGTTCTTCGCCCATATTTTTCTCCTTAATCCTCTACCATATTTTTTATTTTTTCGGGGATGTATAAATTTGAAAATCCATAGAAATTTATTGCATTTTCACCAAGGAAAAGAGCTTTTTCTTTTTCTGTCATCCTGTCACTTTTTACTATGAAATCATAGGACATTTTATAAGTAATTGCTGTCATTGTGCGCGGATAGTCACTGCCCCACATAAGCTTTTCCATGCCCACAAGGTCTGCGGCTTTTTTTATTGCTTCAACGGCTGACGGGTAGGGATAAAACTCGCTGTTGAAAAGCCAGGTTATGCCGCCGCTTTCGATAAAGACATTTTTATTTTTTGCAAGCTTAATCTGCTCGAGCCAGTTTTCACGGGTTACCATTCCAAAATGACCGATGGCAATTTTAAGGTCAGGGAATTCCTTTATAATACTTTCCATCATCTCTGTCTGCTCGTTTCCGTCGGCAAGGTCAACAGATATGAATTTGCCGTTTTCCGAAGCGAGACGGAAGGGATAAAGATGGTTCAAAAGATTTTTGTCTGCAAGTCTGCCTGCACAGATTTTTATTCCGTCAAAAGCAGAAATGTCACTCATTTCCTTTTCTTCATAAAGGGCACATACCTTGAGTCTGTCAGGGTATGCTTTTTTACATTCAAGAAGGTAGCTGTTCTGATTTCCGTCAATATATTCCTGTGTGATTACTGCAGCGGAAACTCCCGCATAATTCATGTTTGCTATAAAGCGTTCACCGCTGTTTTCACCGTCAGTCATATAGGGAGGCATCATCTGTTTGATTTCCCCGCCGAAATCACTTCTGCCGCCGCCGATGTCAAAAACAGGCTTGCCGTTCACGATGCCTTTTTGTGTTTTCCATAAATGAGCGTGTGCATCTATTATCATAAGGTTACACCGACCTTGAATATAGCGATTTCTCTTGAAAGATTAATTTCATTTTTTGTTTCTTTGCCGTCTGCGATTTTTTTGATGAGAACAAGAAGCTCCTCTGCTGATTTTTGTGTGTTATAGGAGGAGGCAGTAAAGTCAATCCAGTGGGGCTTATTTTCTGCAAGCTTGTCGTTGGTAGCAATCTTTACTGTCGGCACAGCACCGCCTAAAGGTGTTCCTCTGCCCGTTGTGAAAAGAACAAGGTGACAGCCGGCTGCAGAAAGATTTGTAACAGAAACAATATCGTTTCCCGGTCCGTTAAGAAGATTAAGACCTGACTTAACAAGTCTGTCTCCGTAGTCGAGAACATCAACCACAGGAGCAGAACCGCCCTTTTGTACACAGCCGAGAGATTTTTCCTCGAGAGTAGTTATTCCGCCATCTTTATTGCCGGGGGAGGGGTTTTCTGAAACAGGCTCACCGTGACTTCTGAAATATTCCTTGAAATCATTGATAAGCTTTACGGCTTTACCGAAGACCTCTTGGTTTATGCATCTTTCAAAAAGTACAGTTTCAGCTCCGAACATTTCGGGTACTTCTGTAAGCACTGCACTTGCTCCCATAGCACAGAGCTTATCTGTAACTCTGCCTACGGTAGGATTGGCGGTAATTCCCGAAAAGCCGTCAGAGCCTCCGCATTTAAGACCAATTTTCAGCCTTGAAACAGGAACAGGCACACGCTTGTCCCCGGAAGCAATTTCCTTAAGCTCGTTTATTATTGACACAGCTTCTGAGATTTCGTCCTTGCAATCCTGAACGTTAAGAAAACGTATGCGCTCTTCGTTTATATTTCCGAGAACTTTTTTCATTTCTACGATATTGTTGTTTTCACAGCCGAGACCGAGAACAAGCACACCGCCTGCGTTAGGGTGGGTGATAAGGCCTTTAAGAATAAGCTGTGTTATCTTCATATCACCGCCGAGCTGACTGCAGCCGTAGGGGTGAGAAAAAGCAATTGCACCCGTCTTATCTGCAAGAGTCTTGGCTGTGGAGTTCACACAGCCTACGGTCGGAATAATCCATATGTCGTTTCTTATGCCGATGTTACCGTTTTCCCTTTCGAAAGCATTAATTTCAAATGGCTCTTCCTTTTCGGGAAAGGAAAAATTCGGCTTATATTCATAGGAGAGAACACCGCTGAGCTTTGTTTTCATATTATGTGAATGTACTATTTCACCTTTTTTTATTGCACGTGTTGCTTTACCGATGGGAAAGCCGTATTTGATTATGTCTGTGTCTTCCTTAATGTCTTCGGCGGCAGTTTTGTGTCCCGAAGCAAGGTCAACGAGCACATTATCCTTTTCGTTTATTCTGACAGTATCCATTCCATTGCACCCTTTGCACCCTTATTTTCGATTATGCCGTAAAATTCCGTTATAATCTCCGTCATATCACTGAGGTCAGTCAGCCACAGACTGCTGTCAGAAAGAATTTCAGCAAGTCTGCCCTCTTTCATTTTTGCCACGACATCAGCAGCATCGTCGGGAGTATCGTTTTTGTAAAAATAAATAAGATAAGCAAGAGCCATTGTAAGGCATACAGGGTATTTATTGAATTTTTCCCTGTATTCCAGAAGTGTAGGAAGGTCACGGACTGCAAATTTACTGACGCAGTTAAGAGAAATTGATCTCCACTTGTGCTTAATGAAAGGATTTCTGAATCGGTCAAAAACACTTTCTGCAAAGGAAATGCTTTCTTCATTTTCACCGATTGTGGGAAGGATCTCTTCTTTCATGCATTTGCTCAGGAATGCAGATGCCGTTTCGTCATTCATGGCTTCACCAACAGTTTCAATTCCTGAAAGCAGTGCACCCGTAACAAGACAAGTGTGTGCACCGTTAAGGATGCGAACCTTGATTTTTTTGTAGGGCTTTGCATCGTCGGTCCATATCACATTGAAGCCGCTTCTCTTTAAGGGAAGTTCACTTTCAAAATCTCCCTCTATTACCCACAGGTGGAAAATTTCTGCTGCATCAAGGAATTTGTCATCCGGGTGGGCGAGGGCTGTTTCGTCGTTGGGATAGCCTGTAACTATGCGGTCAACGAGAGTGTTTGCAAAGGTGTTTTCTTTGTCAAGCCATTGAGTGAACTCTTTTTCAAGTCCCCAGAAGTCAGCATACTTTTTAACACATTCTTTGAGCTTGTCACCGTTGTTGTCAATAAGCTCGGTGGGAAGAAGGATAAAACCCTTCATTCCGTTTTTGTAGCGTCTGTAAAGAAGCTGTGCAAGCTTGCCCGGAAAGGATTTACAGGGTCTGTCCTCGAAAGAACAGCTTTCATCGAAGGCAATACCCGCCTCGGTAGTGTTTGAGACGATAAAACGAAAATTTTCACCGTCAGCAAGACTCATATATTCATCGTAATTTTTATAAGGATCAATTGCTCTTGAAACGGATTCGATAAGCTGATGTTCTTTTCTGATTTCTCCTTTTTCTATTCCGCGCAGATAGAGATTGTATTTGCAGTCCTGAGCGTTGAGTAGAGCGCATTTACCTCCGGCACGGGGCTGAATAACTACTGCCTTGCCGTCATAAATGCCTTTTTTATTCATAGTGTCGAGGAAGCTGTCGAAAAATCCGCGAAGAAAATTGCCTTCACCGAACTGTATAACTGTTTCTTTCATATCAGTCACCTATCTTAATAAGAAGCTTAGCAAGAGTTCCGTTGTTGTTTTTGAGTGCCTCAAAGGCTTCAGTGGCTTTTTCCATATCGTAAATACCGCTGACCATTTTCATAACGTCAGCCTTGCCTTCTGCCACGAGGTCAATATTGTTTATAAAGTCATCACTGAGAGCGTTTCTGCTGCCATGGATATTAAGCTCTTTTTTGAGTATGACGGAATGAAGGAAGGTGGTGTCACGCTTGCCGTTACCGATAAGAATGATGTTGCCCGCAAAGGCACAGCTGTCAATGCAGCTGAGGAAGGTTTCGGGAGCACCGCAAGCCTCAATGCATACATCAAAGCCCTTGCTGTCGGTGAAGCTCTGTGTGAATTCCTCCAGAGATTCTTTTTTTGTATTTACCACAGCATCTGCACCGTATTCTTTTGCAAGCTCAAGTCGGTTGTCAAGAATATCTGCAACAACAATTTTTTTACATTTCTGCTTTGCGGCTAAAAGTGCAAAAAGACCGATAGGACCTGCACCGATAACAAGAACAGTATCACTTTCCTTGATTACTGCACGGGAAACTGCGTGCTGTGAAATTGAGAAGGGCTCGATGAGGGCAAGCTCTTCAGGTGAAAGCCCCTTGCCGTCGTAAATTCTTTCAACAGGCATAGCTATGTATTCGCAGAAGGCACCGTCGCGCTGAACGCCCATTGTCTGATTGTCTGTGCAGCAGTTTACGAAGCCTCTTTCACAGGAATAACACTCACCGCAGTTGAAATAGGGGTTACAGGTAACAATGTCACCTTTCTTGAAGCCCTTGTCATTTTCGGGAATTTCAATTATTTCAGCGGAAAATTCGTGCCCCGGTATACGGGGATAGGTGGTGAAAGGCTGGTTGCCTGTGTAGGAGGCAAGGTCAGCACCGCAGATACCTACATATCTGACCTTTAAAAGTGCTTCACCTTCTTTTACCTCGGGCATAGGTATATCTCTTATTTCAATTTTACCGGGATTGTCAATAACTATTGCTTTCATTATTCTGCCTCCATATATTCCTTGTTCCAGATGATGCCTGTCTTAAGGGGAGCGCCCTTACAGAAAATCTTGTTTTCATAAGCATCGAGGGGATCTTTTATAAATTCTTCCTTGTCAATAAGCTCGACAACCTCATCATATCTGCTGTCAACAAGCACTTCGATTGCCTTTTCCATATGCTCCTGACGGAAGTTGATAGATGCGAAGATAAGATGGTTTTCAAAGCCGAAGGGCATAGTGTCATACTGCACTACGGGGCCGAGGGAGAAGCTGTTGTAAACGCCGTTACAGCCCAGAACCTTATGCTCAAAGGCTACACGGTGCTCAATATTAGTTCCGCTTGTGCCCACAAACATGGTAGCTCTGCCGCCGAAAAGGGAAATGATCTTTTCGGCTGTTTCTTCTTCTGTAAGACCAGCCGTGCAAAGATAATCCGCCTTTGCAATTTCCTTTGAAAAGACAACCTTTTTGCTGTCTTCGTCGCTTCTTCCGATGAAAAGAATTTTGGCATCGGGATGGTTTCTTCTTATCTGGTCAGCGATGAAAAGACCTGTCATACCGAGGCCGAAAATAACTGTCTTTTCAAAAATTCCATTCTTAGCGATTTTCCTTGCCTCAGCTTCAGAGCATTTATGCTTAGCCATTTCAATACGGAAGTTGTGCGCTTCGCCAAGATCCTCCATTCTTTCAAGCTGGAAAATAGCACAGGCATAGGGGTCGGCAAAGGAAAGTCTTTTTGCAACCTGCAGAGGAAGCTTTTTAAGTCCGTTATATCTTTCGGGAAGATGAAGAAGCATATCGGGGTTGAAGTAGTTCTTATCGCAGAAAAGACCGTCGG
Organism: Acutalibacteraceae bacterium; assembly: GCA_045613805.1. Taxonomy (GTDB): domain Bacteria; phylum Bacillota; class Clostridia; order Oscillospirales; family Acutalibacteraceae; genus UBA6857. The sequence continues at coordinate 13,058 of JAZLBS010000015.1, read as the reverse complement.
CACCGTCACAGCCGTATTCAAAATAGGTTTCATCCTCTCTGTAGCGGGTGGGGTCATAGCTGTCTCCGCCGCGGATAAGCACGATGGCGAAGCGGTTTTCAGAGGGAACCCAGACAACACCCTCATGACCGTTGATAAGGCGGTTTTCACCCTCGGGGAATTTTGCCGAGAGCTTGCCGTCTCTGCCCATTTTCATCAGCTCAAAATCTGTTCCGCAAAAGCCCTGAAAAACAGGTATAGCCTCTATGCCCTCATAAAGCGGTTCACCGCGGAGTCTTTGCCTTTTGGGATTGATTAGGTTTATCTCGCCGTATTTTATTGGTGCATCCTTGTCGTTCTGAAAATATGTACCGAAAGTTTTCATTTTACTTCCTCCTTGCAGAATTAAATTACCTTTTTATTTTATCATAAAGAAATGTGTATTTCAATGAATAATTAGCCGTAATTTACAAAATCTCTTTACTTTTTTCCTTTCATATTTTATAATTACAAAAAAACAACCTGATAGGAGAAAATATTATGTCATCTTATTTATTTCCGCATTTTACTGACGGTAAAAACGGCGACAGAGAATGTGTATGGTTTGCCGTAAGCCGTGATGGTCTTAACTGGACTGATCTCGGAGGTGACGAGCCTGTTCTCAGCTGTTCAAAGGGTACAACAGGTATAAGAGATCCCTTTGTTCTTTATGATGAAAGCACAAAAAAATATGTAATAATTGCCACTGACCTTTGCACCACCAAGGGCGGAAGCTGGGAGGATTATTCAGCAAGAGGAAGCCGCTGTCTTGTTGTATGGGAATCCGAGGATCTTATGAATTGGAGCGAGGAAAGACTTGTGGAGGTCGGTGTTCCCGAGGCGGGATGCGTCTGGGCACCCGAGGCTGTTTACTGCAGAGAAAAGGAAAGTTGGTTTGTTTTCTGGGCATCAAGAGTAAATGATAAGCAAAGAATTTACGGCTCCTTTACCAAGGATTTCACAGATTTTACTCCTGCCTTCATATATATTGATGCAAAAACTGATGTAATTGATACGAATATCGTATGGGATAAGGGCTTCTATTACCGCTTTTCAAAGGACGAGACAAACAAGATTATAACCGTTGAACGCTGTAAGAGTCTTGTTCCCGAAGAAGGGGAGACTTTTGAAAGACTTTCCTGTGATGCTCTCGATTCATTTTTCGGTCTGGAGGGTCCTGAAGCCTTTAAGCTTCCCGACGGAAGATGGTGTCTTATTGCCGATCAGTACCACACTAAGGGCGGTTATCTTCCCTTTATCTGTACTGACCTTGCAAGGGCGGATTTCAAGGTTGCCGAAGAAGGCAGCTATAATATGGGCAAGAGAAGGAAGCGTCACGGCAGCGTAATGGAAATCAGCGACGAAACGGCAGATAAGCTTATAGAATTTTACGGTGTTGATGAATAATTAATTGAAAAACAAAGGCTGTTGCAAGAAAAAGCAACAGCCTTAAAAATTTTTTGTCGGTTTTATTTCTTGGGTATTTCCTGTACACCGTAATGGTCGCACAGAGCAAAGTATTCTTCTTCGGAAATGGCAACAACTGAGCCGTGACGTGGTCTGAGATGGTCAACCGCCATTCCTGCACGGCGTACCTGACGGAAGTTTTTGAAGTCTCTTGTCATCTGAGTGAAGAAGGTTCCGTTACTGTATTCATCCATAATCATTACCCATGCATTTGTTCCTGTGATACGGTACATTGTGCTGCCTTCAACGCCGAACCAGTTGAGAGAGCAGATGGTATATTCTTCACTGAACGGACCTGTTGCACTCTTTGATTTTACGTAAGCAATTTTCTGAGTGAGGTCTTCTTTGAAGTAAAGATAGTAATATCCGTCTTTTTCGTTATAAATCATATCACCGTCAATGCACTGAACACCTACTCCTGAGTAGCCGTCGTCACGGGTAAAGGCTTCGCCTCTTCTTCCGTAAAGGTATTCGGGGGCAGAGAAGGTTTTAAAATCCTCGGTGTAAAGATAGTAGTGCTGGGCCACATCCTCGTTGAGCTCAGTATCCGGATTATCCCAGGTGGAAAGAGCAAGATAAAGCATATATTTACCTGCCTCTTCGTCCCAGATTACCTGAGGTGCCCAGGCTCTGTTACAGCCCTCCCAGCCTTCAAAGTCACGGATGTCAAGAACGAATTCGTCCTCCCAGTTGATGAGGTCGTAGGATTTCCAGAAAATGACTGCATGGTTGGAGGTCCAGCCTAACATTGCATCCATATCTGTGGCGACTATGTAGTAGCAGTCCTTTCCGTTTTCGTCCTTGGCAGAGAAAATATAGGGGTCACGGACACAGCCTGTACCCTTTGTCTGGTCGATTACAGATTTGTTGTCATTGAGTGCGGCAAAATTGTAGCCGTCAGTGCTTACTGCAAGGTGAATTGTCTGCTCATCAGGCTCATTGCCTACAAAGTAGCAGAAAAGGTAAGCACCCTCGGTGCTTACTGCGGGGTAGGCGTAATTGTTGAAGGTGTAGTTGAAAAGGTTATAGCCAACCATGATTATTGCAACAACCACACGAAGAAAGGACATTAAAGTCATAATTTTGTTCTCCTTTTTATCTTTTTGTAAAGTTTACCACATTTTTCTCAATAATGAAATAGAATACGAAAAAATTTTTTATGCGATTCAGCATTTTTCTGTCTGTGCTTTCAGTGATATAGCCCAGCTGTAGGGGATTTCGAGATTTCCTTTGCCTGTTCCGAGCTTTATGTCAGGCTTTTTATCTCCGTGAAAATCACTGCCGCCGCTGTAGCAAAGACCGAATTTATCTGCCAGAGCAACAGCTTTTCTTGTTGTTTCATCGCTGTAAAGGGAGTAAAGACATTCCATTCCGACAAGACCTCTTTCCTTTGCCTCGGGAAGAAGATTTTCAATTTCAATGTCTTTTAAATTCAGAAAAGGGTGAGCGAGAACGGAAACAGCACCTATTTCTCTTATAAAACTGAGTGTTTCGAAAAAGTCTAATCTGTCAGGCTCTTTATAATGACCGGCAGAGGGTGAGAGAACGGTATCAATGGCGATAGATACGGATTTGACATAACCCTTTTCCATAAGAGCAGTAGCGACATGCGCGCGGTTAAAGTTGCCGTTCGGGGTTGAATTGTAAAGGGTATCATAATCTATATCATATCCGGCTTTGTTCAGAGATGCAATAAGGTTTATGTTGCTCTGTCTTTTACTTTCAAGGGTAGGGGCGGTCAGCTGTGCAACAGTGCTGAAATGCTTTTCAGGAATAAAAAGAGCCAGAAGATGAAGCTCTCTGCCGTTATGATTAACGGAAAATTCAGTGCCGGCAATTGCTTCAAGCTTTTTTCCTTCGGCGGCTCTTAAAAATTCGGGAAGTCCGTCTACATTGTTGTGGTCACACAGAGCAACGGCAGACAGTCCTGCTTCTTCGGCGGCGGAAACAAGCTGCGAGGGAGTAAGGGTGCCGTCGGAATAAACGGAATGTGTGTGAAGATCGGCTGTTTTCATTTTATCATCATCCTTCCTTGTTGTACGGTACTGTTTTTTATTATATCACCGTACCGTCTGAAAGTAAATAACCGATGACGGTACAGACTGAGAAAAATAACATCAGATACTTGAAAAAAACAAAAAATAGTGTTAATATATCGGCATAAAAAACAGAACGGAGAATTAAAATGGCTTATTTTTACAAAAAAGACGGGGGAATTTTCATTCCCGAAAAAATCAATCCTGATCTTGTAAAGCTTTGCTTCGGAATTATCAAAACCTGCAAGCTTAACTTCAAGTACCAGATGAAGGCTACCTCTCTTCAGAACGCACTTAAGGCAGGTAAGGACGACCAGATGCTTTCTCTCATCCAGAAATGCCTTCAGAAGAACAAGAAGATTTATGACCAGGATATGGCGCTTACAGGCGTTACCGTTGAAGAGGTTGAAGATTCATTCTTTGAAGACAAGGATACCGATTTCCTTAAAAATCAGATGCAGGTGCTCATTGACTTTGCTATGATCAATACAGTGATTGAATCAAGAATGATGGCTCTTCTCAGTGCAAGCTGCGAAAAGGTTCTCGGTACACCCATCAACAAAATCAAGTTTTTCACCAATCAGGAAGAAATTCTTGAGATTGATGAAGAGGACGAAGAAGAAACAGAAGAATAATTATAAAAACCGTATTTCGCAATCGGGCGGAGTACGGTTTTTTTATAGCTTATATGAAACAGCAGAAAGAAAACAGCAGACCGGATGACCCGGTGCAGAACAGAGAACGAATTTAAATGTTTTTGCTCGGTTGACAAAAAACGTTGTGCATAGTATAATAACAACGAATTTTAGAGAAAAAGGATTGATAAAATATGAATCAGTTTTTTTTGGATGAACTCAGCTGTATCAGTAAAGAGGTTGACAAATATCTGCCCTCTTTCCGTGATTGCTGTGGAGACGAGATAAATGTTATCGGTGATGAAAACGGTCTTTCGGCTTACATTGCCGGATATGTTGTATCTGTACTTGAAAAAAGAGAAAGCGGTACAGTTAATGTTATCACCGACGGTAAGCTGCGCAGTAAGGCTATTTATGACGAAATAGAAGAAGACTACGGTGAAGGCGGACGTCTTAAGTTTTTGAAGGATTATGACGAATACATCAAAAACACCGATTCCGTCAAAGGAAAATGCTTTTATTATATAGCCAATCTTCAGCTTGATGAATATAAGGATGGGTCTTTTGTTGAAGCAAAGCTTAAGGATCTTGAAAAATGGATTTCTTATGCGGCGGACAATAAGGGCAGATTTATCTTTGCACCTATATTTAATTTTGCAAATCCTCTTCCTGACGGAATTGCTGCCTGCTCTGAAAGAGAGCTTGAAGCAATTGCTGAGTATGATAAGGATTTTTATCAGGGCAGAATTTTATGCAGAATGGAAGAGCTTTGCCGTAAACACTTCGACGGCAAAAAGAACAGTATAAAGGTTGTCCGCTTTGATAATATCTTCGGTCCTCTTGTTGATTCAACCTCAAATCTCGGTCTTGATGAGGTTATAGATGAGCTTATCAGCGAAAATAAAATTACCTTTAAATCCTCCGACTCATTCAGCTTCCATACAGGCTGCTATATAAGACAGGCTGTAACTGCCGTTCTTTATGTTGACTTCAAGGGTATGAACGGTAACATATATAATGCAGCAAACTACTGCTTTACAATGTATGATGTAAAGAGTGCTCTTTACAAAAAATTCTGCGGCAGAAAGCCTTTGGCAAGCTTTGTTGAGGATATTGACGGTGAGGTTCCCGAAAAAGTTTATGATTGTCTCGGTAACATCAAAATCAAAAATCTCGGATGGAAAAGAAAAACTGATTTGCCCGAGGCTGTTTACAGAACTGCACTTGCAAAATGTGATGATGAATATGCAGCTAGCTTCTATGTTTCTGTTTATCAGGGCAAGCTTGACCGCATAAAGAAGCTTGAAATGGAAATGATGCGTGAAATTGACCGTGTCTGCAAGGAGCACAACATTACCTATTTCCTTGTCGGCGGTACCTTGCTCGGTGCGGTAAGACACAAGGGCTTCATCCCCTGGGACGACGATATGGATATCGGTATGCTTCGTGACGATTACGACAAATTCCGTGCCGTCTGTCCCAAGGAGCTTCAGGCTCATTTCAGCTATCAGTCTCCTGAAGAAGAACCCACATCCCACTATATTTTCGATAAGCTTCGCTTAAAGAATACCTATTTCAACACAAGATTCTCAAACAGATTCAACGATATAGAGAACGGTATATTCATTGATGTTCTTGTTTTTGATAAAACCGGCAACAGCAAAGCTGTTCAGAAGTCACACATAAAGCTTATCAAGATTTTCCGCAGACTTATCAATATCCGCTGGGTTAATGTGGCAAGAAAGGGAATACATTACCGTGCAACGAAAATATTCCTTCCTCTTATGCGTCTTGTTCCCTTCGGACTTTATCACTTTTTCCACAATAAGGCTCTTACTATTTTCCACAAAAATAAGAAGAGCAAGTATCTTATTGACGGTGTAGGACTCAACCTTGATAAGGGAGCATTCCCTGCTGAATGGTTCGGTGATTTCATTGATATGGAATATGAAGATATGACCTTCAAGGTTCCTGTAGGTTACGATAATTATCTTCGTATGTGGTACGGCGACAAATATATGCAGCTTTTACCGCTTTCATCACGTTTTTCGGGCCATAAGCTTCTTCGTCTTGATCTTGGTAAATATGTTCTTCCTGAAACGGAAAATATGAAATCTCATGAAAATCATCTTCTCGGTGAGCTTTATGAGGATACTCTTGAATAAAAACGTACAGTAACCATCTGAATAAAATCGGTGCAGCCTCTGAAAAAAGAGACTGCACCTTATTTTTATTTTGTGCTCTGTGTAGGCTCATCCTCCTCATTTTGTACACTTGCTTCTTCGTTTACCGATGAAAGAAAGGCGTCGTCAATCCAGCCGTAAATGTCCATTTCGGGGATATAGACATAAACCCAGCTTTCGTCAACACTTGCACCGCCTACGATGTGAGTTTCTGTGCCTGAGGGCAGAATGTTTATCTGTCCGTATGAGTTGTCAGGACCTTTTCTGAGGGCTTGTCCTTTGCTTCCCGTAACATAAGTGACTACGGTTCTGTAATTGACCTGAGGTGAAACTATACCTGTGTCGGGACTGTAGTCCGCTTCTGTTGTTGCAGGCTTCGTTGTCTCTTCGGCGGGAAAGGAAGAAAACAGGGATGCAATGGCGGGTGTGAAGTCAAGAAGCTCTGCGCCTGCTACAGCGACAACTCCGATTATCACCGCGCATAAAACCATGACAAGATAAAGTCCGGCTCTTGATTTTTTCTTTTCCGGCATTTCTCTGCGGTGCCTCTGAACCGGGTCCTCGGAAAAAATGTCGGAGGAAATATCCTTGTCCGGAGAAAAGATGACCGAAGGTGCTTCTGCCTGTGTGTAGATTTCCTTATCCTTGTTGCAGGGATTTCCACAATCGGGACAGTAGCTTTCACTTCCTTTTAAAATGTGATTACATTTCTGACAAACCATAAAAACACTCCTTTTGTTTTGTTGTGAAAAAGAGTGTACCACCGAGTGACGGAAAAGTTTGTCATAAAAAGGAAGTGAGCCGTATTGAATGCAGAATGCAGAACGCAAAGTGCAGAATTTCGGTCGCAGATTTACCACGATATAATGTTTTATTTTGTTTTCCACAGAGAAAAAGCGGAAGTAAGGGGTAAAAAGAAAATAAAGATTTTTCGATTTGCTTAAATTTACAAAGAGGTTTGTCGGTGTAAGCATTAATTTATAGAATACCCTTGCACGGATATAATCGGATCAAAGCGACCCTTAATTCTGTATGTTTTGAACAAGGTTCAAAATAAAGAAGCCAAGCTGTGCAGCCTGGCTTCTTTACGTATATTTGAAAGGAGAGGGGAGTGCGGTGGGAAGGAGGGTAGACAAGTGAAAAATCGGAAAAAACACTTATCTGTTCCCATCGCACAATCAGAGTATACAACAATTACTTTAAATAAGATTAAAGATAGGATTAAAAAGAATTAAGGTATGTTTTTACTGCTTCTTTGATTTGTACTTTCGTAAGGGACGGTGTCCCGTAAAATTTCATAAAGCATAAAAAATATAACCGCAGAGAATCAACTCTGCGGTTAATATGTTATTTTACTCAGCGGACTATCGCTTTATGCTTAATAAAGCCTCACCCGAAACTTTGCATTTTGCACTTTGAACTTATCAGAACAGTCCTGTAATCTTACCCTCAGCATCAACATCAATCTTCTCAGCTGCGGGAACCTTGGGAAGACCGGGCATGGTCATAATGTCACCGGTGAGAACTACGATAAAGCCTGCACCTGCTGAAACCTTAACGTTTCTTACGGTTACAGTGAAATCTACGGGTGCACCGAGCTTTGTGGCATCGTCGGAGAAGCTGTACTGTGTCTTTGCCATACAAACGGGAAGCTTGTCAAGACCCATATCGCAAAGCTTTTTGATCTGCTTTTGTGCAGAGGGGAGAATAGCTACATCCTTACCGCCGTAAACCTTGGTGACGATGTCTTTGATCTTGGCTTCGATGCTGTCGTTTACATCATAAGAGAAGGTGAAGTTTGAATTGTCTTCTTCTTCGCAGAGACGGACAACCTCTTTTGCAAGCTCTTCGCCGCCCTTACCGCCTTCAGCCCATACATTTGAAAGGCAGACGTTTACGCCGAGCTCCTTGCACTTTTCGATAACGAAATCAATTTCTTTATCTGTATCGGTGGGGAAACGGTTAACAGCAACCACACAGGGAAGCTTATAAACATTTTTGATATTTGAAACGTGGCGGAGAAGGTTGGGGATTCCCTTTTCAAGAGCTTCAAGATTTTCTTCGCCGAGAGCAGTTTTGGGAAGACCACCGTGCATTTTAAGAGCGCGGATGGTTGCAACCATAACTACTGCAGAGGGAGCAAGACCTGCCATGCGGCACTTGATGTCGAGGAATTTTTCTGCACCGAGATCTGCACCGAAGCCTGCTTCTGTGATAGCATAATCGCCCATCTTAAGAGCGGTCTTGGTAGCGATGACGGAGTTACAGCCGTGAGCGATGTTTGCGAAGGGACCGCCGTGAACAAAGGCGGGGGTGCCTTCAAGAGTCTGAACAAGATTAGGCTTGAGAGCGTCTTTTAAAAGAGCAGTCATTGCACCGGCTGCATTGAGCTGACCGCAGGTAACGGGCTCGTCCTTGTAGTTGTAGCCGACGATGATTCGTGAAAGTCTTTCCTTAAGGTCAGTGATTGACGATGCGAGACATAAAACAGCCATAACCTCACTTGCTACGGTGATGTCGAAGCCGTCTTCACGGGGTGTACCGTTGATTCTTCCGCCAAGACCGTCGGTGATGAAGCGGAGCTGTCTGTCGTTCATGTCAACACAGCGCTTCCAGGTAATTCTTCTTACATCTATACCGAGAGCGTTGCCCTGCTGGATGTGGTTGTCGAGCATAGCGGCAAGAAGGTTGTTGGCACTTGTGATGGCGTGGAAGTCGCCTGTGAAATGAAGGTTGATGTCCTCCATGGGAACTACCTGAGCATAGCCGCCGCCTGCAGCACCGCCCTTGACTCCGAAAACGGGACCGAGTGAGGGTTCGCGGAGAGCTACGGCAACCTTTTTGCCGATTCTCTGCATACCGTCAGCAAGACCGATTGTTGTGGTGGTCTTGCCTTCGCCCGCGGGGGTAGGAGTGATTGCGGTAACGAGAATAAGTTTGCCGTCTTTTTTATCTTTACTGTCGTTTAAAAGGGAAAGGTCAATCTTTGCTTTGTAGTTGCCGTACTGTTCGATGTACTTTTCGTCAACTTCTGCCTTTTTTGCAATTTCTGTGATGTGCTTCATCTGACACTGCTGTGCAATTTCGATATCGCTTAAATAAGCCATTTTTCTTCCTCCTGATACAATGAGTTACTTTATTCTAACATATAAAAAAATGTTTATCAAGACTTTTTTAATAAGACAAAGAACGGTTTTCTTGCAAATGGTAAAAGTGTGTGCTACAATTAAGAAGCAGAATGTTAAAAAATAAAAGAAGCAGCAGATAATATCTGCCGAATGAAAAGGAGATTTTAAAAATGAAAACAGTTTTACGCTTCGGTCTTGCAATGATTTTTTTACTGTCCTTTGCTGTGTTTATTATTAACTACAGCCAATGTGTCGGCGAATGCGGAGAAAATCTGAGTTGGAAGCTTAATCCCTTTAACGGTCAGCTTACCATAAGCGGTGAGGGAGATATGTACGATTATAACGATGGGGCAAGAAAGGCTCCCTGGAAGAGCAGGGGTGTCCTCAATGTTGAGACGGTAGTAATCGAAAAGGGCGTGACCTCTGTGGGAAAATATGCCTTCAGCGGAATGGATATTGATGAAATATGGCTTCCCGACGGACTTGAGAGTATAGATGAAGCAGCTTTCTATTACAGTGAATTAGAGAATGTACAGCTTCCCGAAAGTCTTGTTTCTGTCGGTAAGCTCTCCTTTGCTAAAAATCCTCTTAAAGAAATCGTTGTTCCGGAAAAAGTGAAGAGGATTGATTACGGGGCTTTTAGTGAATGTTATCTTGAACGTGCGACAGTCAAAGGTAAAATTACCGTGTTACAGGATTCTGTTTTTTACGGCTGTGAAAAACTTGAAGCTCTTTCTCTTCCCTCAAGTCTTAACGAAATCAGGCAAGGAGCACTCGGCGGATGTGAAAAGCTTAAAAGTATAGCTTTTGAGGGTACGGAAGAGCAGTGGAAAAGAATAACCGTTAACCCCGATTACAACCAGCCTGTGATGGACAAAGCAAATGTGATGTGCAGCATTAAAAATAATTAAAAACACTCTTTACTTTTTCGTTTTAATGTGTTAAAATAACAAAACGAGAAAATATGTGCTGTATTGAAAGGAAAATTCTAACATGGCAGAAAGAATCAATGAGAAAACATTAAAAAATATTCAGTATCTTTATGAGACAATACTGAAAATTGAAACTATGGAAGAATGTGAGGCTCTTTTTGATGACCTTTGCACAAAGACCGAGCTTGCTTCCATTTCACAAAGACTTGTTGTGGCAAAGATGCTCAGTGACAAAAAGGTTTACAGCGAAATCGTTTCCGAAACCGGTGCTTCAACCGCTACAATAAGCCGTGTTAACCGTTCACTTGCTTTCGGTGCGGGCGGTTATGAAAAAATCTTTGGTAAAGAGGCATAAAAATGGCTGGTTACGGTGATTTCGCATATTATTACGATCTTCTTACGGGAAACGTTGATTACGAAAGCCGTTGCGACTATATCAGTTCTCTCCTTGCTGAAAACGGTGTCAGCAAGGGGATTTTGCTTGATTTAGCCTGCGGCACGGGAACAATGTCTCTTCTTCTGAGTGAAAAGGGCTACGACGTTATCGGTGTTGATGCATCCGAGGAGATGCTTTCCCAGGCACAGGAAAAGAAAATGGAAAAGGGTGCAGACATAATCTTCCTTTGTCAGAAAATGGAGGAGCTTGATTTGTTCGGAACAATAAATGCTGCCGTTTCCACTCTGGACAGTCTCAATCATGTTACAGACGAAGAAGCTCTCCGTGAGATTTTCCGTCGTGTTTCTCTTTTTATGGAGGACGGGGGAATATTCCTCTTTGATGTAAATACTCCCTATAAGCATAAAGAGGTTCTCGGTGACAACACCTTTGTTTATGATATGGATGAGGTTTACTGCGTATGGCAGAACACAACCGATGAAGAGCTTCTTACACAGGTAAGTCTTGATATTTTCGAAAAGGATACTGAGGATGAAGAGGATGTTTACTTCCGCTACAGTGAGGAGTTCTGCGAAAGAGGCTACGAGCTTGGAAAAATCAAGGGCATTCTTGAGGAAAACAAATTTGAAGTTATGTCCGTGTATGAGGAAATGACAAAGAGTCCCGTAGGCGATAAGACCGAAAGGGCAGTCTTTGTTGCAAAGAAACACGGAACGCAATAATATATTATTATTGAAAGGATAAGATTAATAATGGGTAAATCTGCAAGATGTATATCATTGGACGGCACAATCATTGCTATGGCTGTTGATTCAACGGATATAGTGAACCGTGCTCAGGAAATTCACGAAACCTCTGCTGTATGCTCTGCGGCTCTGGGCAGACTTATGACTGCTGCATCGCTTATGGGATCTGCTCTCAAGGGTAAGGATGATTCTGTTACCCTGCGTCTCAACGGCGGCGGACCTATCGGAAGTGTTATTGCCGTTTCTGACAGCGAAGGCAATGTAAGAGGATATGTAACTCAGCCGGTGGTTGAAATACCTCTTAATAAAAAGGGCAAGCTTGATGTTGCCGGTGCAGTGGGAACAGACGGCTTTCTTACCGTTATCAAGGACCTTGGTATGAAGGAGCCCTATGTTGGACAGAGTCCGATTATCACCGGTGAGATTGCCGAGGATGTTACCGCTTACTATTCCACAAGTGAGCAGACACCTACGGTATGTGCTCTGGGGGTATTGGTGAATCCAGACCTTACAATAAGAGCTGCGGGCGGCCTTATTATTCAGCTTCTTCCGACTGCTCTTGATGATACAATTGACCTTGTTGAAAAGTGCATTGAAACTCTTGAGCCTATTTCCACTCTTATTGACAGGGGAATGACACCGGAGGAAATCTGCAGACACGCTCTTCATCTTTTTGATCTTGATATTCTTGATACTGCTGAGCCCGAGTATAAATGCTACTGCTCAAAGCACAGGGTTGAGGGTGCTCTCATCAGTACAGGCATAGAAGAGCTTGAGGATATGATGAAGGACGAAAAAACGGAAGTGTCCTGTCAGTTCTGTGACAAAAAATATGTCTTCACTCCCGACGATATAAAGGCACTTATAAGCAGGGCAAAAAAATAAGAAAAAGGCCCAAAAAATATTTTTGAAAAAACCAAAAAAACTTTAAAAAAAGTGTTGACAAATCGTTTTTTATGGTGTATAGTATACAAGTCGCTTGTGAGTAATGGCTAACGAGTGACTTGGAAATGGGAGCATAGCTCAGCTGGGAGAGCATCTGCCTTACAAGCAGAGGGTCACAGGTTCGAGCCCTGTTGTTCCCACCAAATGGCCCGGTAGTTCAGTTGGTTAGAACGCCAGCCTGTCACGCTGGAGGTCGACGGTTCGAGCCCGTTCCGGGTCGCCATTTTAAGAAAATATGCGGATGTAGCTCATCTGGTAGAGCGCCACCTTGCCAAGGTGGAGGTAGCGAGTTCGAGCCTCGTCATCCGCTCCATATATGGTACCATAGCCAAGCGGTAAGGCCACGGTCTGCAAAACCGTTATGCCCCGGTTCAAATCCGGGTGGTACCTCCATGTGAATGACATCCCAAATCCGAACTAACGCGGTTCGATTGAGATGTCTTTTACTTTTTAAAACCCCAGTAAGGAAGAGGCTTTAAGCCACTTTCTTATTTTTATTTTAATCGAACCGTAAAGAACAAAAAGTGCTAAAATCAGTGATAAAAACTCAAAACTATGATAAAACGAACCG
>JAZLBS010000014.1:0-49888 GCA_045613805.1 Acutalibacteraceae bacterium | reverse complement strand
GTTGATCATATCCGTAAGGTTGTTAAAAATGATAACATCGAAATCAACGTTCTTAACTCAAAAGAGGCTTCAAAGTTCTCACCCACTGATTCAAGAACCTTTAAAATTATCGGTGACATCTGCAAATCAATTGAGCCTAATGCAATCATTGCCCCCTATCTTGTTATGGGTGGCACAGATGCTTATAACTATGAGCCTATCTGCGATAACATTTACCGCTATGCTCCTTTCAGAGTAAGCACAGAGCTTCTTCGCTGTACACACGGCACAAATGAAAGAGTTCCCGTTGCCTGCCTTGAAACAGCACTTGTGTTCTTCAAAAACTATATCCGCAGAGCGAGTGCAGAATAAAAATATATCGGGTATCTGTTCGCCGACACCCGATAAGGCAGTATTTGTTTCTCGAACAAAATTCCCTGTATTTTTGCCAAAAGCCTCGCAAGGCGACAGCCTTGCTGCGTTTTGTGGCTTCAATACAAAAAATTTTCAGTTCTTACGAAACTGCGAAGCACTTTAAAATGCGAAATAGCTTTGCAAGAAAAGGCGAAAATCACCGATAATGCTGACGCATATCGGTGATTTTTAACGCATTATTGTGAAGTTATTTCACTTTTTAAAGAAATACTTCCTTATGGGGCGTCGGCGTTAACTACCCTTTAACTTTTATAATTCATTGAATGCCTTGAGCCATTCTCTTTTAATGATTTCGTGTCCCTTTTCCGTGGGATGTACACCGTCTCCGGCAAGTGCTCTTGCAGTATACTTTTCAGCTTCCTCATCAAGAATTTTACCAAGGTCAACAAACTTAATTCCGAGTCTTTCTGCCGTTGCCCTTTCTATAGCAGCTACCTGTGCCACACCCTCTCTGAAAAGCCTGTATCTGTCGGGCTGGCCGGGTCTGTTCTGCGTAGCGGAGCCCTCAAGCGCAAAAGCACCGAGGATAATGAACTTAGTATCGGGAAGCTCTTCTACAAGCTCATCAAAAAGAATATTGAACATTTTCTCAAATCTCTTCAGTCCCGTTCCGTTGTTCCAGTCAAAGCCGTGCCATATATCGTTGACACCGATCAGAAGGCTCATTACATCAGGCTTGATTTTAATAATATCTCTTACTATACGGGAGTAAACATCTAAAATTCTGTCACCGCCCACACCTCTGTTGACAAAGCAGTATTTTTCATCGCCGAGCTCTTTGGCTACCATTGAAGGATATCCCGGGCCGAGAGTAGTTGCCTTGCTTATAAATTTATGATAGAGTCTTTCAACAGCATTTGAGGGAGCTTTACGGAGTCTTCCGCAATCGGTTATTGAATCGCCCTGAAAAAGTATTGTTTTTTTCATACTGCGTGCACCTTAAAAATCAACATCATAATGGTGAAGGAAAATACCGATATTCTTGTTATAATCAAGAACATGAAGAACCGGACCGTTTTCACCCTCGGTAAAGGTCATTCCCTCTGCTTCGTAATTTGCCGAGCCGATATTTCTTTCAGCAGCAACGGTAACCTCGCCCGTAAGCACATTTACACTGAGAATATCTCTTATACTGCCCTTATCCTTGGTATCCTGTGAAAGATAGAGTGTACCGTTCAGGAACTCACCGCCCTGAATACGCTTAACGGGTGATGAAAGGTCAAGAACCTTCACCTGAGACATTTCACTGTTCACGTCGTAAACATGAATTTTTTTCGTCTGTGACCACATTGAAGCATAAAGATATCCTGTTTCCTTATCCACTGCACACCAGGGCACACCGTCAGGGAAATCTTTTGCGGGTAAATCATAAACCTTTTCTGCCACGAGTGTTTCTGCATCAAAGACTACAATACAGGCAGGAACCTCTTCTCCGCCTTCAACAGGCGCATAGATTTTTCCGTTGTAGTAGCTTATTCCGCCGATATGATTGTTTCCTCTTTTTCTGCACACGGAAGGAAGAGGATTGATGTTACGCTTTACTGTTTCAAAGGTATCAGCATCAAGCTTTGCAATTGCTGTAACATCTATTGCTGTAATGGTACCGCTTGTGTAATAATAATCTCCGTCAGTGGTTATGCCCTGCCCCATAATAAGAGCATTTTCCATTATGAAGGTGTCCGTTCCCGTAAGAACTGCTGTTTCCGTGCTGAGTGCATCGGGTGAAACGATAAAGAGGATTGCCATAATCACACTTATAAAAATATCACGTATTTTAGTAAATACTTCCATTGTTATTTCTCCTTTTATTTTTTATCTTACATCAGCAAAAAGCTTTTCAAAGGCGGTGGTGAAAACAGAGCCTGCCTTTACGGAAGCGACGTTGATTTCCTCGTTTTCCGTAAACATCGAACGGATATCATTATCAGGAAGAATATAACCTGTCTGATCATTATTAAGACCGAAGCAAAGAACCTTTTCCACTCCTGCCGACTCTTCAACAGGCGCATAATCCCAGCTTGTCTTTGTCCAGCTCTCTTCCTTTGAAACAGCACCGCCCCAAATAATTTCGGGAGCTATTTCACCGGGAACAAAAACAATACCTATCCTGTTACCCAGCTCCATATAGCCTATTTCGGTAATAATCTTAAAGTTCATTCCGTCCTTTGCTGCTACAGTACTGACTATGCCCTCTCTTGCGGCAAGAATGAGAACCGGGTTATCAGGTGTAAGAGCAACCTCTCTGTGAGTAATGTTGAGAACAGGCTCGAGAGCAGTTTCATCTTCAATTGCAACAACTCTCTTTGCAAGCTCGACACCGTAGGCCTTTACTCTTGCATTCTTTCCCGTATCTGTATACTTCAGATTTCCACGCTCGGGGGAAATTGCAAGCTGTGAGCCCAGAACATAAACAGCATCAGCACCTGTTGTTTCTTTTATGTACTGCTTGAAATAATAGGGATAATCAGCAGAAATAACTTTGTCGTCCTTGCTGTAGCCGGTGCAGTGCATGCCCGCCTCACAAATCCAGATTTCATTGGAGCTTTCATTTTCAGGATCAAAACGGAAGCGATGGATTTCGTTGTCAAAAGCGGTCGGCTTACGCTTATCCTTGATAAGATCGGTAACATCAGCACAGGAATAGTAAAGCTCGCCCGATTCCATATCCTCAACAGCTTCAATAATGCTTGCAGTAACAACCTCATAAAGATTGTTCATAAACTTTTCAGTTTTACCGCTTACAAGCTTATCAACACCCATAGCATTCATACCGGGATTTATAACAAGAGCAGGGAGAAGAGCAACACCCATACCCAGAATATCAATAGCGGAATGCTGATGCAGAGTAGAAATATTAATGCTTATTATATTATTTTTCTGAGCAAAAGAAAGAAGTCTTTCTCTGATTTCAAGAACATCTCCTCTTGCAAGACCGTAACCGTCAACAACAGCCTGAACAACCGTACCGCTGACACCGTCAGAAAGAGCATAAACGGTAACTCCCTGGTCGTCAAGAATTTCAGTCGGCTTTGCAGTTGAAGTCACCTGAAGACTTCCGGCAAGATTGTACTCACCGCTGAGCACATCAAGTCCTTCAAGAAGTGACCCGTAGGCATATCCTGCACTCCACTTTGCATCGATGCTGACCTCTTTTTCAAAGACCTCCTCGCCTCTGAAAAAGCTTTCGGGAGTAACATAATCATCATAATTCTGCCAGCTTTTTCCCCAATCAACACCGGGAATAACCCCATTGAGGATTCTGCCCACAAACTGAACCAGCTTGTCAAGCAGCATATAAAGCACTGCCTGTGTCTGCTGCCAGGGGCCTTCTGAAGGATTCAGCCTTGACGCAGCAGAAACAGGTGCCGCCATAATAAGCATAACCATTACCGCTGCAAGAAATATTGAAATCAGCTTTTTCATTTTTTTCATTGCTATTTCTCCTTTTTCATAAATTTATAATTTGTAAATCTATTATATTTTAAAATTTTTTATCTGTCAATATTCATATTCTTATATTTTTCCGAAGAAGAAACAAGAACCGGAATCAGAAGAAGCTGAATAACAATTCCCGGCAATGAATTTACCACTGTTCCCGTCCAGAATGTCGCAAGACTGAAGGATGTAGCACCAAGACCCATACAAAAGAATTCCACAAAGCCGCGTACAATTCTTCCGCCTATCATAGAAATAATCAGAGAAAGATAAAGATTACTCCTTTTCTCAGGCATTTTTCTGTATAACGTTCCCGACATAAATCCGTAGGCGGCAAGCTCAAAGGCAATGGCAATCGCCTTCGGAAACAGCGGTGCGGGCACTCCCACAATAAAAGAGCGCAGAAGCGGTCCGATAAAGCCTACGGCAAGTCCCCACATTCCCGAGCATATATATCCGCAAAGAAAAACGGGTATATGCATTGGACAGAACTTTTCACCAAGCTGAGGAATCTGACCCGTAAGAAGAGGCAGAATGAACACAAGAGCCAGAAACATTGCAGACAGACTTAATTTTTGTATATTTGTTTTTTTCATTTTCTTTTTTACCTTATAATCTTAAAAATTTTTATAAGCAGATTATATATCATTATTTTCCTTTTGAAAAGTAGTTTTAAGTTTTTTGCTGTCTTACGGCGTTACATTACACTAAAAACAACATAAATATTTATACAAAAAGGCAATTGACCCTATAAGGCTTTTATTCTATAATTAGAAATATCAAACAAACAGGAGAAAGCATATGAAAAAATTATATCTTGACACAAAAGAAAAAATTTACCGTGCCACGTCAATTATCTTCATTGTTCAGCTTTTCGGTGCTCTCGGCGCAGGATTTTTCTTCGTAATCCAGAACCTCTTTCAGACCTATCACATTTTCGGTCTGACAGGTGCCGAAACGGAGCCTACATTATGGTTCATTCTTTTTTGGGCTACCGACTTCTTTTTTGTTGCACTGGCTGTAATTGTAGCCTACCTCATTGCAGGTCTGCCCGCTCTTGCTCCGTCATTGGCTCTGTCGGTTTATTTTGCCCACTTCACCGAAGGCTCATCAGGAGCAGTAAGCATGTACCCCTGCTTCTTTTCCACTCCCGAAAATTACTCTGCCGCAACGGCAATCGGCTATATGGGCTACCTTATTATGGCAGTAATTTTAGGTCTACTGATAAAGCTTCTCTATGCGGGATGGTCAAGCCTCAAGCCCGTAATCGGAAGTAAAATTGATAAGCTTCTGGCTTCTCTTCGTAAGAAAATCAAGGCTATCCCCGAAGCAATCAAGGGACTTGAGATAATTGAAGGTGTTGACCTTATTGTGCTTATCCTCATTATCCCCGTCGCCTGTGCCGCAACAACCTTTGTGCTTGTAAGATACGGAATTGAGCTTCCCTTCGGCTACATTTCAGAAGCATTAGGCAAAGCTCTTACTTCTCTTACCGAAAGCAATATCGTTGTTGCCGCCCTTCTTATGGGTCTTATGGTAGGCTTTGACCTTATCGGTCCCCTTTCACTTTCTGCCTTCAGCGTGGCCACCGCTGCTTTCTTTGCAACAGGAAATGCCCGTCTTATTACTATTTACAGTGTATGCTTCATAACTGTCGGCTGGACAGCCTTCTTCGGTATTCTCAACTGTAAGCTTTTCAAAAAAGGTAAGACAGACACCGACGATATGAACCTTGCCACATCGGGTCCCATCAATGCATTCTTTGAAAACATAAAGCTGACAACTGCATTTGCAATGCCCCTTGCATGCAGAAGTCCCTTCACTGTTATCCCCGGTCTTATGGCAGGCTCTGCAGTGGGCGGTGTTGTAACTGCTCTTTTCGGCATAGTTAATACCGCCTATACCGATGGCTCTCTTCCGAGATATGCCACAGGAAACTACACCTACGGTGCCGTTGACTATACATATGCAGAGCTTTTTGAAAGAGGCGAAATTTATATGAGCTTCACTCTTCCTCTTCGCTCAGGCGACTGGCTGACCTGCCGTATTCCCCTTTTCTTTATAATTCTTATAAGTGCTTTTATCGGTGGTCTTGTTATTATGGCTCTCAAAGAGGGCGAATACCGATTCCTTTCAAAAAGAGGCTGCTATTACGAAAGCAAGGGCGACTTTGTTTTGGAAATGCGCGCCTACGGCAACAAGCTCAGAGATGAGCTTAAAAAGAAATAAGAATATTTAAAGAGGCTGTTGCAAAAATGCAACAGCCTCTTGATTTTACATATCATTTTTAACAAGGTCTTCAAAGGTTTCTCTTTTTACTGCGACGAAGCTTTCTCCATCCTTAAGCATAACAAGAGCAGGTCTGGGGATGCGGTTATAATTTGAAGCCATGGAGTAGTTATATGCTCCAGTTGTGGCAACGGCAAGAATTTCACCTCTTGAAGGCTTCGGAAGAAGCACATCCGGCTGAATAATATCTCCGCTTTCACAGCATCTTCCGACAACGTCACAGCGGAAAGCCGCTTCGTCATTCATTCTTTCGGCAAGACAAACCGTATACTTTGAGCCGTAAAGAGCAAAACGGGGATTATCTGTCATTCCTCCGTCAACGGAAACATAATTTTTGTAGCCTGTGATTTCCTTGATTGTACCGACGGAATAGAGAGTCATACCTGCATCAGCCACAATGCTTCTGCCCGGCTCCATAAGCACCTTGGGAAGCTCGATTCCGAGTCTTTCACATTCTGCTTTTATGTGCTTTGCAAGAAGGTGGATGTTGGCAGAGATGTCTACGCCTGTATCTTCTTTAGTATAAGCCACACCGTAGCCGCCGCCCATATTGAGAATTTTCATTTTAAGACCGTATTTCTTTTCAATCTCTGCGGCAAAGGTAAGCATTATGGTTGCAGCGTCAAGATATACGCTGCCCTCTTCGTCGAAAACCTGTGAGCCTACGTGACAATGATATCCCGTTATTTCCACGTTTTCAAAAGAAAGAGCTTCTTTTACAAATTTATCTGCCTGACCTGTTTCAATGGCGATGCCGAATTTAGAATCTACCTTTCCCGTTGCAACAGCGGAATAGGTGTGAGGATCAATGCCGGGTGTGAGACGGAGAATGACCTTCTGAACCGTACCCTTTTCCCCTGCAAGCTTATTTATAGCAGCCATTTCATACATATTGTCAACCATAAAATAACCTACACCGCAATCCATAGCATAAGCTATATCTGCGTCGGTTTTATTGTTGCCGTGGAAGAAGGAGTTTTCCATAGGAAAGTCCTGACTGTGAGCAGTATAAATTTCGCCGGGAGAAACAAGGTCTATACCCATTCCTTCCTCTTTCATAATCTTATAAATATACTTAAAGCAAGCTGCCTTACCCGCATAAACAGGGTGGCTTCCCTCACCGAATGCCTCCTTCATAGCCTTCATATATATACGGCATTTCTCGCGGATTCGGTTTTCGTCCATAAGATAAAGCGGTGTGCCGTATTTATGTGCAAGCTCCACCGTATCCTGACCCGCAAAGGTAAGATGCCCCTTTTCGTTTACACCGATATTTTCACATAACATAAATTTCACTTCCTTATAAAAGATGTGCTATCAGATCTTCTCTTGTCTGAGAGGAAAGGTCGGCAGGAGCCACATCAAAGACAGTCTTACATCCGAAATCTCCTCTTTCCGCCATACGGCAGACAGCCCTTGCGTAGCAGACAAGAACACTACCCGTAAATTCGGGGTTGGAGTCAAGAGTAAGCTTATATTCAATAACCTGCTTATGACAATCTTCACTGCCTGTTCTGCCTGTTCGGATTACACTGCCTCCGTGGGGAAGCTCGGCGTGGTTCTTTTTCATCTCTTCGGCAGAGATAAAGGTAACCGTAGTATCATAAGGCTCAAAATAAGCGGGCATAGTCACAATTTCGTTGCGGATTCTTTCCTTGTCTGCGCCCTCTTCAACCACAACATAGCATTCTCTTTTATGCTTGTCTCTTGCGGTAAACTCGGGAGCCTCACCCATTCTTACTCGTTCCACCGCTTCTTCAACGGGAACAGTATACTGACGTGCATCAATAACACCCTCTATGCGGCGGATTGCATCGGAATGACCCTGAGAAACACCCTTACCCCAGAAGGTATAATCGCTTCCGTCGGGAAGAATACAAGAGGCATAAAGTCGGTTAAGAGAAAACATACCGGGATCCCAGCCGCAAGAAATAAGCGCTGTTTTTTTCCCTTCAACAGCCGCCTTATCAGTGTTTTCAAAATGAACGGGTATAGACGAATGGTTGTCATAAGAGTCAATGACATTGAAATGCCTTGCAAGATACGGTGTCATTTCGGGAAGGTCGGTAGCACTTCCGCCGCAGATGATAAGCACATCAATTTTGTCCTTCCAATTGAGTATATCCTCAGCGGAAACCACGGGAACATTTTCTGTTGCAATTTTAAGTGAGTCGGGATTTCTGCGTGTGAAAACAGCCACAAGCTTCATATCCTTATTTCTTTTTATGGAATCTTCTACACCTCTGCCGAGATTTCCGTAGCCGTAAATGCCTATATTCATTTCATCACCTCATAGAAATAATATTTTATCATTATATCACCACTTATTTGCCAATGCAACATTTTTATACAAAAAAAGGTGCTGAAAAAACTTTCGCTTTTTCAGCACCGCCCTATTAATATTTACAGATTATGTACTTTTTTCCGAGAACAGACTGCAACTTTTTCCTTATCTCATCTGCATTACCATCCTCAACGGTTCCTTTATCCACAATAAAAGCCTGTCTTTTGTTTTCAAAAATAAAGAAATATCTTTCTGTTTCCATAACTCTTTCAAGAAGAGTATATTTTATGACCGAATTACCCTTATACTCTTCAGCATCTGTTTTTGCAATAAAATCACTGTCACGGAAAACATATTCATTTTCCATATCCTTCATTCCTGACATAGAGTTATACTGCACACGGGGCATAATAAAGTACACAGTAAGTTCAAGCACCACGATAAAAATACAAAGAGCAAAAATAAGTATATTACCTGTTTCTCCGCCCGTTGTCTGAATCACATAAAAATTCAGCAGTGCGAGAACAACAGCTATTATTATATGGGTAATCACCGCTTTAAGAGGCTTGTTTCTTTTGTAGGAATACACCAGAGACATTGCCTTACAGGTTTCATAGTCATATTTACATTTTCCTTTGATTTCCAAAAGCACACAGCTCCTTTACGGTAAAATATCTCCGTCAATTTTTAAAGGCTTTTTCAGCCGTCAGCTTATATACTTCACTTTCAATAAGTGCCGTAACCTCATCAATATCAACAACTATGCCCTTTGACAAAAGAAAAGAAACAACATATTCCTTTTTCTGAAGTCCGGTTTTGCTTCCGTAAAGCTGTTCGGCAGCCGCAACGGCAATCCTCACCCACTCCTTAAGAGCAGACTGCTGTTCAGCGGAAAGCTTACTCTTAAGCCACTGTGTAAGCTTCGGCAGAACAAAAACAGTTATAATTGCAGATATAAGAGTAATTAAAGCCTCAATAACGGGCGTTAAATCAATATTTTCCAAATTTATTTATCCTTTCTTTAATTTATAGCATAAACACCGACACTTGTCAAATCATGTCTGTTTAGGCTTGTGGTATGCTTCAAGATCATCTATCCTGTGATTGATAACCCTGATTTTTTCTTTTCCGACTTCCTGCTCCTCCTCGATTCTGTAGGTGCGCTCAACAAGGTTATTATGCTTTTCAACCTTCTTTTCAAGCTGCTCAATGCGGTAAACCGTAAGTCTGTTCGATGCAAGAACACCGATAAGACTTCCGCCGAGAGTTCCGAAAAGACTTATGACTGCAACCGACACAGCTTCACTCATTCCGTCACCCTCTTACAGTAATCAAGATTTACCCAGCGGTTCTTACCGATTCTGCCCCAATCACCCGAAACCTTGTCCACTGTGATTTTCTTTCCAACAAGAACGGTGCCCGTCTTTTTAAATGAGGTTCCCGCACCTGCTCTTACATTAAGCACAGCCGTACTAACCTTATATCTGCCCACAGAATATACGGGGAGAAAGCTGAAATCAAGCCCCCTGTCATTAATAACCTCTGTAAAGCTTTTGTCAAGAAAAAACAGGCTTTCAGGTCTGTCAGCACCCTTTGTTGTCGTAAGAACATATTTACCCTTGCTGTTCTTCACCCAGCCGTTGCCCTTGAATTTTCCTTTACCCGCAGATATATGGAAATGATATGCCGAGGCTCCGTCCTTGCCCTCACGGCATATTTTTTGCTTCCGGCTGAAAATCTGACCGACTCTGATTTTTTTAAGATCAGCATCGTCGGGATGGGTGATGAGAAGTGTACAGTAGTCCTTTGTCCCGTCAGCAAAAAGGACCTTTTCCGTGCTTTCAAGCCACAATGTGTTCGTTCCGCCCGTTCCCACGCCGTAAATACGTCTTATTTTCATTCCGTCACAGGGACAGAATATGTAATCCCTTCCTGTATCACTGCAGCCCTCATCAACAGGATAATCCTTCGGTGCTCCCGTAGTATGAGGAAAATGGGAGGTTGTTCCCGTGTAAGTCTGAGTGATTCTCATTGTTTTACAGGGATAAATGAGATAGTTTTTCAACAAATTCATCCTTTCATAAATTCAGAATCCGATTCCTCATCCCATTATTGGGATAATTCTATTATATCCGCAAAAAATCACCTTGTCAATCCGTTTTTTCGTACACAGATTACCGCGCAGTTGCAATTTTGGGATAACTGTGTTATATTATCTGCAGAAAGGAGCGAGAATTATGCTTGAGGATATTTCCGTAATTATTGACCGACTTAAAAAAAGTGTTGTTAATTCAGGTCTTTCCTATGTAGAGCTTGAAAAAGTAACAGGCATCCCAAAATCCACGATACAAAGGTACACAAGCGGCACAACAAAAAAGATTCCCGTAGACGCCATCGGTCTTATTGCAAAGGCAGTCGGTGTATCTTCTGAATTCATTTTGGGCTTTACGGAAAATGACACCTCCGATATAAATAACAGTCTTCCCCTCGCCCGGATAAAAGCAATTCCCCTTATCGGTACAATAGCCTGCGGGGCACCTTTGCTTGCCGAAGAAAACACGGAGGCTATGCTTGCTCTTCCTGAAGGCATCAATGCTGATTTTGCTCTCAGATGCAAGGGTGACAGTATGACGGGAGCAAGAATTAACAACAACGATATAGTATATATAAAGCAACAGGAAACAGTTGAAAACGGAGAAATTGCTGCAGTTCTTATAGACACCGAGGCAACTCTCAAGCGCTTTTACAGATACGGCAATACAGTAGTTCTTCGTGCTGAAAACCCGTCCTTTAAAGAAATCGAATATAAAAACGAGGAGCTGAACAGTATTAAGGTTTTGGGAAAGGCTGTCTGCTTCCGCAGTGAGATATAAAAAACGGCAGACTCAGTCAGTGCAGGAGTCTGCCGTTTGTTTTTTCATATATTGTATTTATCCGAAGCACTCAATGACATCCGACCCTTTTCTTACAAAGGCAATGAATTCATCAATCTCCGCCGTTATTTCGTATGTTCCCTTTGTGTAAACCCTTTTATCCTTGGTTAAAACCCACTCTCCGTCGGGAATATAGACAGCTTTCACAGTCTGACCTCTATTGACAATCGGTGCAAAGATAATATCATCACCGAACATATACTGACTGTCGAGAGTATAGCAGATTTCATCATCGGGATATTCAAAGAACATCGGTCTCATAACAGGCCATCCCTTTTCAGAAGCAACGTCCGTCTGCCTGAGTATATAAGGACGGAGCTTTTCACGGATGAAGATAAGGTTTTTGAGTATTTCAAAATTTTCTTCACCGAAGGACCAGATTTCATTGGGATCTCCACTCGGCTCCTTAAGTCCCGGTGTAGGCTCGAAGTGTCTGTTTCTTGAGCCGTGAAGCCTCATTACAGGACTGAAAAGACCGAACTGAAACCAGCGCACGATAAGCTCCTTGAAATAATCACTTGTGATATCTGCACCGTAAAAGCCTCCGATATCCGTATTCCACCAGGGTATACCGCACATAGCCATATTAAGTCCTGCCCTTACCTGACAGGCTAAAGATTCAAAGGTTGATTCAATATCGCCTGACCACACAAGTGAAGCGAACTTCTGGCTTCCGAGATAAGCACAGCGGGTAAGAGTGATTATATCATCTCTGCCCATAGACTTAAAGCCGTCATAGGCCATTTTGGAATAGTAATAGGGATAGAGAAGGGCAACAGTGTCTGCTCTGCCCTTGTGCCAGATAAGATTGTCAAATTGCTCGGGATGAATTTCGGGCTCAGCTTCGTCAAACCACAGGGCATCAACGCCCTTATCTATATAATTTTCCTTAAGCTTACTCCACACAAAGTCTCTTGTTGCAGGGTTGGTAACATCAATTTCATTCTGCCAGCCGTAAAAATCAAATACTCTGTCGGGTCCGTGAGTAGTTCGCATAAGCATATTATTGTTTCTCATATGCCAATAATTTTCACTATGCTCATTTATCGTCGGCCACATTGAAACAATAAGCTTCGTATTCATACGGTGAAGCTCATCGGTCATAGCCTTGACATCGGGCCAGTATTTCGGATCGAATTTGTAATCTCCCTGCTCCGTCCAGTGAAAATAGTCGGCGATAATAGCTGAAAGAGGGATACCGAGCTCCTTATATTTTCTCGCCACGGAGAGAAGCTCCTCCTGAGTTTCATAGCGGAGCCTCGACTGCCAGAAGCCTGTCGCCCATTCAGGCATTTTCGGTGCATAGCCTGTCAGATCCGAAAGTGTGGTGCAAACCTCCTTCGGTGTACCTGCCATAACTACGAAATCCATAAATTTACAGCTGTCACAGCTCCAGCGGGTACGGTTATTGGAAAGCTCGCACAGACCCGTAGATGGATTATTCCATAAAAAGCCGTAGCCGAGGGAGGAATAAACGTAGGGTATGGTACATTTTGCGTTCACATTACGTATATCAATTGACGAGCCCTTAAGGTCAAATTCATTATCCCAGCTGTGTCCAAGACCGAAGAAGTGTTCATTTTTATTCGGCTCGAAGGTTACTCTTGCCGACCACAGACCGCTCCCCTTATTATCAAAGTGACGGAAATTACTGTGAAAGGTAAGCTCCGGCTTTTCACAAAGAATCACCCTGTCCCCTGCGTAAAAGGTCAGCTTTCCGTTTTCCTCCAGCTTTACCTTAAGCGTTCCGCAGGTAAGGGTCACGCAATAACCGCAGTCCTCGATTACGGCGTCAGCCTTCTGAGGCATAAGAGTATAGTTTTCGTCAATCACCTGATTGTCAGGAAAGCCCTGAAAGCGGATAGCATTTTTTCCGCAGGCACTGATACGGACAAGCTCTGTGTAGCGCGTAAAGAGAAGCTCATTGTCTCTGATGATAAGATTTTTCATATTTTCTCCTCCTTGAGAGCGATTCAATCTCAAAGCGATTATATCACACTCTTTCCGATTTTTCCACCGTTAAATATCTCAGTAACGGTGCAGACTCAAATTATTTTGTAATAAATCCGTCCTGCTTGATTATTTTTTATTCTTATGTTATACTCTGAAATATTTTAAGAAAAGAAGATGATAAAAAATGAATAACAATCAAAAGGCTCTTGCTGAAAAAGCACAGGAGGAAACCCTTAAAAGCTTAAAGCAGATTGACGGCAACGTGTGGATAATGAATTATAAATGCTCCTACGGCCTTGACGCAATTTTAGAAAAGGGTACAAAGGGAATAATGGATGCTGTCCGCTTTTTACAAAAAGAGGTTAAATTTCCCCACCTCACTCCCAATCCCGACCACGGCGGATTTGCCTGTTCAACCTATAACGCAAAAACACCTGAAGGCGACTTCATTTTAGGCAGAAACTTTGACTACAAGGCAGCTCCCTGTCTTGTTTGCTGGACTGCCCCCGAAAACGGATACAAGAGTATGTCTGTTGTTGACACGACATTTTTCATCCACGGAACAAAATATTTTCCTATGGCAAAGGCCAAAAATCACCTTCGTGCTCTTGCTGCCCCCTACACATCAATGGACGGCATAAACGAAAAGGGATTTTCTGTGGCTGTTCTTGAAATAAAATCAAAAGCCACCAAGCAAAGCACAGGCAAAAAGCCCTTCATCACTACCGTTGCAATCCGTGCTGCTCTTGACAAATGCGCTACCGTACAGGAGGGAATCGAGCTTTTTGCATCCTATGATATGCAGGATCTGCTCGGCATAAACTACCACTACCAGCTTGCAGATGCACAGGGAAACAGCGCAATCATAGAATATGTTGACAACAAAATGGTAGTTATCAGCCAGGAGAAGGGCAAGGAGAATCTTATTCTCACCAACTACTTTCTTACTCCGGGCGGAGACAACCACGACGGCAGAGGCTATGACCGTTACGAGAAAATAGAAACAACCCTCAAGGCTAAAAACGGCATCCTTACAGAGGATGAAGCCATGGAGCTTCTTTCTCAGGTTACTCTTCATTATCAGCACAAGACACTCAAGCATATGGTAATCACTCTCTGGAGCGCAGTTTACAACTGCAAAGAAAAATCTATGCTTATGTGTGCCGGTATGGACTATGACACAAAATACAAATTTTATGTTGATAAGCCCTGCGAGGTAATCAAGGTTAAATAAAGCTGTATGCTGACAAACGCATAGTTTTCGCTTATATAAAACAGGGACGGTGCTCATTACGGGCACCGTCCTCATTTTAATTATGCTTCTTTAATCACATATTTATAGAAGTCAACTGCAGGAGCAAGTGTAGCCACATCGACATTTTCATCGATTCCGTGAACACTGTCGAGCTGCTGCTTATCAATCTTAAAGGGAACAAAACGGATGCAGTTATCGCAGACCTTACCGAAATATCTGCTGTCCGTAGCAGCGTTCATAATGTAGGGAACAGGCTTATATTCAGGGAATACATCGGTTACTGCCTTTTCTATAAAGCGGAATGCATCCCCCTTGAAATCTGTAATTCCCGATTCGATTCCGTCATCGGTGACTACGGTTTCAATATCATATTTCTTGGCAAGAGCCGTAATTGCATCAACGCTTGCTTTCTTTCCCTGATGATGTGAAAAACGCATGTTACCTACAACCCAGGCTTCCTGAGGAATAACATTTGTTCCGTCGGAGCCCTTACTCATTGTAAAGGCAAGAGTTGTTCTGAGAAGAGCTGCACCTGCAGGTGAAATCATAGGCATTACCTTCTTGAGAACAGGCTTGAAGGCATTGATATTACTGCACGCAGTTTTCATAACACCCTTCATTGTAGGAGCAAAGCGTGAAAGCATTTCTTTTACCGTGTCTGACATATAAACATCAAAGCATTCTGCCTTTTCTGCTTCAGCCATAAACTTTCCCAGACGAACGAGCGGAGTGTTCTTGCCCGGTGCAGATGCATGACCGCCGTTTGATTTTGCGATAAATTTAAGATCTACATACCCCTTTTCACCGACACCTATCATAGCAAAGGTACCGTCAGCACCGCCGATGGGATCATAAAGAATCATACCGCCTTCGTCAAGCACCATATAAAATTCCGTATTTCTCTTTTTCAGCTCATTTGAAATTGCTTCTCCGCCTTCGCCACCGATTTCTTCGGTACAGGCAGTTATAAAATATGTATCTCTCTTAGGTGTAAAGCCGTCACCGATAAGCTCTTCAGCAGCCTGAAACATCATTGCAAGACCGCCCTTTGTGTCAAGGGTTCCTCTTCCCCATACCTTGCCGTCTGCAATTGCACCTGAAAAAGCCGGATGTGTCCATTCACCGCTTGCTTCAACTACATCATGATGATTCATAAGCAGGATGGGCTTGAGAGACGGGTCTGTTCCCTTCCATTTGAGTAAAAGGCTGCCGTCAAAATTTTCAACCTCAGCTGTGGCAAAAAGCTTTGGGAAGGTTTCACGAAGCACCTCGTGGAAGCCGAGAAATTTGTTTATATCCTGTTTTTCTCTTGATGAAATAGTTTCAACCTTTATAAGCTTTGAAAGTATTTCAGCATACTGCATTGAACGGTTTTCGCTCATTTTTTTCATCTCCTGAATAAATAATAAATAAATTATATCACAGTATTTAATTAAAATAAAGTCTTTTGTTAAATTTGAGTTGATTTACTGTCTGTCTCTTTTCTGAATAAATTCAAAAAATATATCTGCCCGGCAAAAGGCTTTGCTCTTTGCCCTCAATGACAGCAACCGCTTCCACAGGTGTGATTATTTCATAATGCACTGTGCCGTCTTCGTGCCACCAGCGTGATGAAGCCTTACCGTAAGCAGTCTCAATTTCAGCCCTGAACCAATCAATCCTATCATCAGCTATCGGTTCAAAATGAATCCTTGCAAAACCGGGAGCATCCTCAACAGTATTGATTCCCGCCATAACACCGTACATCCAATCACCCACCGCACCGTAGGCATAATGGTTATAGGAATTCATGGAATCGGGCCAGATTTCACCGTTGGGCTTGATGCCGTCCCAATGCTCCCAGATGGTTGTGGCACCCTTGCTGATGGGATAAAGCCACGAGGGATATTCCCTTCTCAGAAGCAGAGAATATGCAAGCTCAGCATAACCGTATCGGGATAACACATGAAGAATATAGGGTGTACCGACAAAGCCCGTCTGCAGCATATCACCCTGCCTGTGAATGAGTGCAGCGAGAGAATCGGCAACCTGCTGAGGTCTGTCCGTCAACTCAAACTGAAGAGCCATTATATGCTCAGTCTGTGTTGTAAAATCATCACGGAATTCAGAAATGAATGCCTTGCGTATTCTTGCGTAAAGCTCCTCGTAATAAGAAACATCCTTTCCGAGAACCTTTCCGGCTTTTATTAGTATTTTTACTGTATTGGCATAATAGGCGGAGGCAACAAGATTGTCCCGGGTAGGACCCTTGAAGGCTCCGTACTTACCTCCAAGCTCCAACCAATCGGCGTAATGCTTTCCGCCGAACCAGAGATTGGGTTTAGTGGTGGTTTTTGTAATATAATCCACCCATTTACGGATAGGCTCAAATAGATTTTCAAGTATCTCCCTGTCACCGTATGTAAGATAACATTGCCAGGGACAGATAGCAATTGCATCAGCCCAGGCTGTGCTTATCCTCGGCTTACGGGGATAAATGGACGGAATAAAATCAGGCACCGCTCCGTTTTCATACTGCTCTGCTTTCACATCGTTGAGCCACTTTTTAAAGAATTTCAGCACATCATAGTTATAGCTTGCAGTTTTTATAAATACCTGTGCGTCACCCATCCAGCCCAATCTTTCGTCACGCTGAGGGCAGTCTGTGGGAATGTCAAGAAAATTACCCTTCTGTCCCCACACAATGTTACTGAAAAGCTGATTGACAAGAGGCTCAGAGCTTTCAATATATCCCGTACGCTTCATTTCACTGTGTACCACAACGGCAGTGAAATTTTCAGGCTCAATATCAGTGGGATATGAGTCTATACGCACATAACGGAAGCCGTAGAAGGTAAGTGAAGGCTTATAGTTCTGCTTTCCGTCCTTACAGATGTATTTGTAAATTGCCTTTGCACTGCGGTAGTTTGCATTATAAAAATTGCCGTCCTTATCGAGAATCTCAGCGAAGGAAAAAGAAAGCTCGTCTCCCTCATTTGCATCGACGGTGATTTCAAGATATCCCGTCATATTCTGCCCGAAATCAAGAACGGTTTCACCCTTCGGGGTTATAATAATCTCTTTTACGCCGAGTCGCTCCTGCTCCTTTACGGCTTCACCCTCCTGCGGTATAAGCAGAGCCTGAGAATTATCTGAGGCTGTTACAGCATTGGTATCAAACACGGGCGTGTGAGAAGCATCGTATATGATGCCGTTATACAAATGACAAAAGCGCAGATTGCTTTCTGCCACAAGCCAGCTTTCGTCGGTGCCTATATCCTCTTCAGTACCGTCGGCATAATCAAGATGAAGCTGCGCAATGATTGCCTTGGGCTGAGATTTTCTGAGTCTGAAGAACCAACCCTCTGCAAGAGCCAGAATTACAGTGTTATCCTCTCTCAGCAGCTGTGTTATATCATAGCTCTGCACCTGAATACGGTTATGGTAAGAGGTCCATCCCGGTGCCATAATAAAATCTCCCACACGCTGACCGTTAACGGTCGCTTCATAAACACCTCGGGCTGTTATATGCAAAGCAGCAGATTTTATTTCTCTTTCAACAGAAAAATCCTTTCTGAAAAGAGGACACACCTTACCCATATTATATGAAGGAGTAACCCAGTCGGCTTTTAACACGGCAACCACCTCTCTGATAAAGCTTTACAGCACTGTTATTTTTAATAATGATAGCATAAAATATCTTTTCTTTACAAGATGAACTATAAAATTTTTATTGTATAATCAGAACCGTTGTATTATAATGATGTTAACACAAAAAAGGAGAACTGAAATGAATTTTATTAAGGTAACGGATAATAAAAATGTTTATGGCGACGGCATTCACGACGACACAAAGGCTTTGCAGGAATGTATTGACAGTCTCAGGGACGGCGGTACAATCTATTTCCCTGACGGAACCTACCTTGTTTCTGCGTCGCTCATCTTCTATTCCAACCAGATTTTCAAGCTTTCCGACAATGCCGTAATCTTGAGAAGTGATAAGAGTGAGCCCCTTACAAGATATCTTCTTGCATCTTATTCCGAGCCCGAATGGAGCGGATATGAGGGCACACACGACGTTATAATATCAGGCGGCATCTTTGACGGAAACAAAAATCTCACCGAACGCTCCACTCTTGTCAACACTGTCCATTGCCGCAACATCCTCATTGAGGGCTGCCGATTCCGACATTGCTCCTGCTGGCACATGATTGAAATAAATTCAACGGAAAACGCTGTTGTGACAAACTGTGTTTTTGACGGCCCTACATACACGGCAATTCACGAAAAGCTTTTAAATGAGGAAATACAGCTTGACCTTGCCCGTGACGGCTCCTACGGTCCCGTTTACAACTGTGACGGCACTCTCATTGATTTCTGCAAGGACGATACTGTCTGCCGCAACATTACGATAAAGAACAATCTTTTCAAATGTGCAGGCTTTCCTGCCATAGGCCATCACGGAGACTGTCCGCATAACAGCATTTCAGTTGAAAGCAACATATTCGACGGACCCTCAGGCTTATACGGAAAAAGCAGAGGCTATATATCCTTCAGGTCCTTGGTATATGATTTAGCGGTAAGAAACAACATCTTCATTGCACCCGAAGAAGATGCTTGTCCGAGCTACGGAATTGTTTTTGATAATTCCGACACAGACAAGCTCTTTACAGAGGATAATATCTTTAAGGGATGCATCGAAGAAAAGCTTATTACCGGCAAAAAAGAAGTCCTTTAAAAAGGAAGAAATAAAACAAAAAGGGGTTCTCCGAATTTTTCTCGGAGAACCCTTTTTTTATATTATACCATTATACATGTCATTACCGATTCACATAAATATATCCCGTCGCATTACGGTTATATTTCTACAGCTTTGCAGATTTCGGGAACGATGAACTCAATTTCCGGATGATTTCTTTCAACTGTTTCCTTCAATCTTTTCACGCTGACATTTCTTGTAAGCGGTGGGAATGCATCGTCAAAATGGTCAACGAAAATCTTCTTCGGGCGATACCTTTCTATAAAGCTTTTTGTTTTTTCGGGAACGAAAACGCTGCCTCCGTTGGCTAAAACAAAAAGATCGACATCCTCAGGATATACCTCATCAGGATGCTCACGGAAAGAGCCGGTAAGGAAAATTCTTTTTCCGTGTCCTTCTATCTCATAGGCGACAATTTCTCCGCCTTCAGGCATCTGATGATTCATATATGCCTGCCAGAACAGACGAGGAAAGCCCACAATACATTTTGGTACAACAGAAAGAATGTAAAGCGGATCAAAAATAATATGTCTGAATCGTCGCGGACGGATAGTGAAATCACCGATCTGAATAACGTCATCAGGCTTGATTTCCTTTATTCTGTCCCCTGAAACACCCTTTTCCATAAGAGTTTTCTTGGGCGTTTCTGTGCAATAGACAGGAACGTTTTTATCCTTTTCCGTGAGTGCGGGGATGCTGTAAATATGGTCAAAATGTCCGTGGGTAACCAAAACCGCATCGAAGCCTGTAAATCCCTCAACAGGTGTTGTTTCTACATGCTTATTCATACGCACAAAGGGATCGAAAAGCAGCTTCGTTTTTCCGTCGTCAATTCCGATTGTTGCCGTTCCGTACCAGGTAATTTTCATATTCAACATCCTCTCTTTTGCTTATAATGAAATCTTTTCTGTAATTTCATTATAAGACAGAAACAGTAAACAAAGCAAAGATGTTTGATTAAATATATGTAAACAATTGGCAGAAAACTGTCTATTTTCTCTATGCAGGCATAAATTCACCGCACTGCTTATTTTTCACCGTCAGACTCTTTTAGGATCAATCGGGGTAAGTTACCTGTCTGCCTGTAACTGCTTCAATGAATTTACCGTAAACAACAGTTGCAAATTTCTGAACCGTACCCTTGAAAGCAAATTCACGTGCCATTTTATAAGTAAAGCTGTCACCGCTTTGCTTTTCCTCTTTCACGGTATCAAAGCCGTATGTATCAAACATACGCTCTACTCTTGTCCCGTATACAGATGTATCATTTTCGTCCACCTCGATTACACGGTAGCCGCACTGTGTAGAATGGAAAAGACCGATATAGCGTGTACTGAGAGAATTTACAATGTCTATTCCCTTGTATTCAACTCCGAATGCGTTTGTATGGTCGTGTCCGGTAAACATAGCAAGGACATCACCCTTTTCTACCATCGCATCGAACTGTCCGTGGTTGGCATAACCCGGGCAAGGATATTCTCTTATTGTACCGTAATTAACACGGTCAGGATCAAACAAATAATATTCTTCCTTGTTATATAAATGCTTATACGCATAGGATTTCCAGGAATCCGACTTCTGAAGCGCATCGTAAATTTCAGCGACAATTATATGCTGAAAGACAAGAGAATTCACCTTTTCTCCACCATTCTCCGCTCTGAGCTTATCGGATGTCTGTTTGTACCACTCGATCTGGTCAGGCTGAACACAGCTGTATCTGCCCTCTTCGTCATAATCACCCGAATCAAACACCCAAAGATTGAATTTTACTTCTTCACCGTCGGATGAAAGCACGGGAATATTATATGTACCGCAGCCGGAAAGTGAATCTCCGTCATCGACAGAAAGAGAACAGGAAAATGTATTATAATATTCCATCAGCTCTTCTCTTGACATGGCACCCTGCTCCGAATCGTGATTACCGAAGGTTACTGCCACGGGAATATTCCTTGAATCAAAAATGTTCATCAGTGCATTTATCAGCTTATTCGTATCATCTGCACTCTCGCAGTTCAGGACAATGTCTCCTGTCAGCATAACAATATCAGGCTTTTCTGCATCACAGGCTCTCTCTACCATCCAGATTGTCGGGTCGAAGTTGTGGTTATGCTTAAGATGAGTATCGGTAATATGCAGAATTTTAAGCTTTCCGTCTGAACCGAATTTAATTGTTTTATCCGTTTCATTCTGACTGTCTGCCGGATTGTAATTAACCTTGCTGTATTCGGGTCTTATTGAAAGGGCTAAGGTTCCCACTATTACAACAGCCAGTATGAGTGAAATTATTTTAAAGACTTTCTTCATTTTTTCTTCCTCCATAATGAAATTAATACATTATAAGTGCTGATTTTAAATTATGATAACACATCTCATATCCTTTTTCAAGATACATACATCACTCCGTAAGCAGTAAAACATACTCATATATGCTTTATTTCTATTATTGACATTTTACATGTTATAAGTTAAAATGAAAACCGAGGTGATAATTTATGATACATACATTTATGAAAACTCTGGCAATATTCCTTTCTGTTTTTATTTTCCTTCCCATCGGTAATGCTCCCGAAGCTATTGAAAAAACAGATGCAGAAAGCTGCCTGCTTTCGGCGACGGTTTTATCAGACCTTCATATGGAGGGAACCAACCCCGAACGCCATAAGCGTGTAGGCAATGTTTTACGTTCCGCAAAGAGAGCTGATAACGACCTTCTTCTGCTTCTGGGTGACAACACAATGAACGGACAGGTAATAGAAACTCTTTTCGCTTACGGATTGGTCAGCCGTTTCTTTGACTCAGATGATGTTATCGTTTCTCCCGGAAACCACGATATGGACACAAGCGAAAACACCAACGGTGACTTTGAAACACTCTATAACCGCTATGTTACCATGAGAAATATATATTTCGGCGATGACGGTGACAAGGTTTATTTCAGCCGTGAAGAAAAGGGCTATAAGTTTATCGTGCTTGGCGGAGAAGGCCGAACAGGTGAAGACGGCAAGCAGATTCTCAGTGACGAACAGCTTGACTGGCTTGAAAGCGAACTGGCTGAAGCTAAAGAAAACGGTAAGCCCTGCTTTATTCTCAATCACTATCTTGTTTACGGACGTAACGGCGGACGCTCATACGCAGATTTCAATATTGCCGATCAGAATGACCGCCTGACAGAAATTCTGGAAACCAGCGGTGTACGCACCTTCTATTTCTGCGGTCACTCCCATTACGGTGTAAGCGATGATTCAGTACAGACCTCAAACAATGTTACATATCTCAATCTTCCCGCCACAGGCAATCCCGGCAACTACTACCCCGCAAACGAGGAATGCGGAGCAGACGGTATCGGTGTACAGATGGAGGTTTATGAAAGCAGTGTAGTTTTCCGCTTCCGCAACTATATTACCGGTCAGTGGCTTGAAGGCTATGACAGCTACGTGTTTGAGCTTGACTGATAACTTTACAATAAAATAAATATACCCCTGACCTTCACAGGTCAGGGGTTAAGCTTTTCTCTGAAGCCGTACTTAAGATTATCCGTTAACTGCTGCCTTTTCGATAATCTCAACGTCGGACGCATTATCTTCTGTATATTCGCCGTTATGATAATAAGGCTCGGAATTGATACTTACCTCAGCACCGTCAGGCACAGATAAAACAGCATTCATACCCCGAGGAAGAGTAAGGTCTATAGTGTAATTGTCAGTCTTTTCGTAATTAAGAGTAATCAGGCCCTTTACACTCGGAACGGTACAGCTCATACTGTCTGAAAGATTATACTGAGGATCGATCTTAACCTTTTCATAACCTGCTTCAAGAGGTACAATACCCGCAAAATGCTTACTCATTATAACAAGCGGCCCTCCGCTCCAGGCGTGGTTCATAGTGCCCTGCCAGGAGTTCCAGAATTCCCAGAGAGTAGAGTAGTCCTCGTTCACCATATCCTCATACCTGTCCTTGATTCTGTCTCTTGCTTTTTCGTATTCTCCCATTTTGCAGAGAGCTTCAAGAACATAGTATTCCATATAAGGACTTGAATTCTTTGTGTTTGTAAGCACATTCAGAATTGCAGCATACTGCTCTTCATCTGCAAGTCCCGACAAAACTGCAAGAGCATTGGCTCTGTCGTCAGGATTTTTGGCATCCTCACTCTTATATCCTTCCTCTGTCCACAGTGATTTATATCCCTCTGAAATAGCTTGCTTTCTTTCGGTAATAAATGAGATATCCTTAGTCTCACCTGAAATCTCTGCCATTTCCGCTACAGCTGAAAGAGCATAATAATACCAGGCATTTTCTATGGCGGTCATATCAGCTTTATTGCCCCAGTCAGGCCAATCCCATGAACCGCTTCTGTGGACAACAAGATTATTTTCGCCCATTTCCCAAAGCTTCAGATAATCAATAGAGGCATCATAAACCTTTCCGATAAAGGCTTTATCACCTGTATATTCATAATAAGTGAGAAAGCCTACGATTCCTGCAAGCTGCTGAACGGGAAGCTCAAAATAGTCACCGCTTATAGGCACCACGGTCTGAAGCACCTTTGTATCATCAATATGAGAAAGCATAGCCTCCACACCCTTCTGATACAGAAGATAAGAGTTGCTGTCCATAGAGTACATGGTCATAATCATTTCGCTGGTAACATCGCCCCACCATTGAGCTCTTTCTCTGTCAGGACAGTCCATAAAATTATCACGCATAGTAACATAAAGAGTACGCAATGATTTTTGCCACAGAGAATTAAGAAAATCATCATCACACTTAAAGTCACCGCTGAAAGAGCTGTCATATCCTGTTTCGCGGTATTTAAGAGACACTACGGTAACGCCTTTCGGTATTTTATAGGTTATATGCTCACCGTTAAACCAGCCTAAAGCTTCAAACTCCTGCTCACCCTCTTTGGTTATATAGGTGTTCGAGACTGCTCCTATCAAGGTGTTTTCTGTAGTTATTCTGATTTTTTTACCTGCAGGTGCTATGATTTTAAGATATGGAGTAAGCTGTGCGTTATAGGGTATGTCTACGATGATTTTTTCTCCTAAAAGCTTACTGACCGTATAGTTTTCATAATCGGCTGAGTTCTCATATTGCTTTAAGCCGTAATCCTTCAGGAAAGGTATTCCTCTGGGATAAAGCTTTCCGTAAGCACCCTCGCCGCCGTCAGCATATTCAGTTGCATTTTCCCATTCTGCGGTATCGCAATCTACGCTTGTCCAATCACCCATATCCTCTCTTGCGTCAAAGTAAATACTGTATTCGGGAAGTCTGTAGTTGGGAGGATAAAGAGCGGAATCGATGTAGGCAGGATTTCTTTTTACTCTCCAGCTTTTGTCGGAAACAATAGTAATATCTTCACCGATAGCCTCAAAAAGAAAACCGCCCTGACCGCTGCTGTTATAGGAATAGCTCGTTTCATTGTCCCAATACCACACCAGTGCGCAGACAGAATTTTCACCCTCTTTAAGAAAAGGAGCAATGTCTATGCTGTCATAATAGCTGCCGTTTTCATCAGGTCCTCTTTTCACTCCGCCCTCAAATACAACAGTTTCTCCGTTTATGTAAAGCCAATATTTTGAGTCAGCTGAAATGTGAGCTGTAAGCTCTTCGGGCTTTTCTTCAATATTAACCTTTTTACTAAAGCACATCCATACATTTTTCTCAACAAGGTTTTCCCTGTCCCATATCCACTTCGCCTTCCAGTCATTCTTCTCTTCAGCGGGAATTACACTGTATTGAGGTATATTCTCAGGAATCTCATAATCATTTGTAAACGGTATCATTACCGCATCACCCCACGAGAAAATTGAAGAAATAAAGCCTGCCGCTATGGCAAAATAAGAAATAATAGTCTGCAAAATGTTCATATAAGCCTCCCGATATTATTTTTTTGTGATAACGGTTATTTCATAGGCTTATTTTATCATAATCAACTACGATTTTCAACACATTATATATACGCAGCGCGAAACTCATAGGACAATCCCATAGTGACGCTGTTAAAGTGAACATTTGCAAAAAAACAAAAACGACAGTGCTGTAAACGGAATTTTTAACAATCCAGGTAGTTTCAGGGAAATAGCAGGTCGATACGTCAACCATTCTGTCCAAAGAAACAAGAACAATAAAATATAAAAGTAAAACATTCCTGG
Source organism: Acutalibacteraceae bacterium (assembly GCA_045613805.1). Classification (GTDB taxonomy): domain Bacteria; phylum Bacillota; class Clostridia; order Oscillospirales; family Acutalibacteraceae; genus UBA6857. The sequence continues at coordinate 24,435 of JAZLBS010000014.1, read as the reverse complement.
TTAATTACTATTTTATACAAATACGGTTGAAACGTATGATTTCAACCGTATTTCAAAATTTTTAATTTTTTCGCCCTCTCCGGAGTACCGCTGTACACCTTCAGAACGAACAAAATCCCGTCTTATTTTTCTTCTACTCTGAAGCCCTTTCTGATAAGGAAGAACAAAGGTACAAGGACAAAAACAGAAACGATTGCCGCATAAACGAACATGCTTGCTGAGGGAACAATGGTATCCACGCCGTATTCATTTACATATGTAACTGCCGAATTACGGCAAGCCATATCACCGAGTGCGGGGCCGAGAACCATAGGAATAAGCACGGTAAATATCATTCTGATGCCCTGGAAAAGACCTGCCTTGCCCTCGGGTATAAAGTCCTTGATTGAGGCATTGAGCTGAATACCCATAACGAGATTGCCGACTACAGTGGGCACAATACCTACAAGAATAATATGTATATTGGTTGAGGTTGAAAGTATAACAAGACCCACGGTCATCAGAATCGCAGAGGGAATAAGACCCTTCGCTTTATTCTTACCCGAAAGCTTGAGAAGAAATACCATACCGCCTATAAGAATGGCAAGCATAACCGCAAAGGTTGCTATAACACTCGGAGCAAGAAGGTTGTCTCCGTTGTCGGGAATTACAACATACTGAAGATATACAAGAAGATACGGGAAGAATACCTGATAGGAAACACTTGTAAAGCCAACGGCTAAAAGAGTAAGATAAAGCCTTGAATTTTCTTTGATAACTGACGGTCTGAAGCCGTAAAAAAGATCCGCCCAATAACTTGAGGATACTTCGCTTGTATCGGTTTTTTTTGCGGGATTTTTGATAAGGAACAATCCTGCAACACCGCAGGCTGTAACAATAAGACCAAGATACAGGAAGAAGTTCTGATAGGAAACGGCACCTGACTGAGCAAGACTGCCGACACCCATAACCGCAACCATTGAAAGAAAGCCTACGAAGGTAAATGCTGTTTCAATAGACGGTCTGATTTTCGGTGTGGAAATGTCAGTTACCCATGCGTTGAAGGCTGCGTCATTACTTGTCGAGCCCATATATGTCATAATTATATCCATTATAATTACTACCCATACGGTGATTGTAAGAATCTTGGCTTCATCGACAAGACCAAAAATTGCTGCTATATTATCTTTTGTAATAAAGCCGAAAACAGCGGTAACAAGACCCCAAAGTATATATCCGACGGATATAAAAAGCTTACGGTTTTTCATTTTATCGCTGAGAGTGCCCATTACAAAGGTTGTAAGCACTGCGGCGATGGCTGAAAGAGCAACCATACGGCTGATAGCGGTTGTGGGAGCCATTGAGCCTGCCATTGCTTCCGCAGATGCACTTGCATAAACGGAATTGTAAAGGAAGGTATTGAAATACATATTTTCAATATTCCACGCAATACCGCCCATAAAGCTGAACAGACACATTGTAAACCATGTTTTTTTAGAAAGCTTTTCCTTAATCATTATCTTTCTTCCTTTCAATTTTTATAAAAGCATTATATCTCAGAATACAGTGAATTTCAACATAAGATTCACTCATTGTAACAAGTCATAATAATAAAGACAGATATTTTCATAATATCCGTCCTTCATACGGAAGCCTCCCGGAACTGTTCCGAGCATTCTGAAGCCTACACGCTCATAAAGATGTCTTGCGTGGATATTACTCTCCACAACAGCATTGAACTGCATTATATCAAAGCCGTACTCTCTCGCCTTTTCAAGGCAGTCAAGGACTAACTTTTCTCCGAAATGCTGTCCCCTGAGCTCAGAAGAAACTGCAAAGCTGGCATTACAGATATGTCCGCATCTGCCGATATTATTCGGATGCAGAATATACAGCCCTACCACTTTACCGTCAGCTTCTGCTACAGCCGTATAGGTCTGCGAAGCAAAAAACTCCGCACCTGTATCTCTGTCAAGATATTCCTCCTGAGGAAAAGCAACGCCCTGCTCCACCACCTCATTCCATATACGAATCATTTCATCCAGATCACTGTCTGTATACTGTCTTACCATACCTGAGCTCCTTTATCAAATTCTTATTTATCCTCAGTCCTTCGGTTTTCCCAAAACTCTACCGCATGTCTGAACCAGCTTTCAGCAGCAGTACCCTCAGCAAGTCCTGCACCGTGACCTATTCCCTCATATACTTCAACTCTGTGCGGTACGGAAGCTCTGTCAAGGGCCATATCAAGCATTTTTGTATTAATCATATCCACCGTATCATCTGCTGTTCCGTACCAGACAAAGGTCGGCGGATAATCTGAGCCGACATGATTTTCCAGAGAAAGCTTTTCCGTCAGGCTCTCGTCTGCACTGTCACCGATAAGATTATCTCTCGAGCCCTTATGAGTATATTCTCCCATAGTGATTACGGGATAGACAAGCACTAACGCAGACGGCCCGGGCGTACCCCACTTTTCCGTACAATAGCTTGCTGCAAGGTGACCGCCCGCAGAGCTCCCCCACAATGACCAGCCCTCCATGTCAATCCTCCACTGCTCAGCATGGGCAAAAATTTCTTCAATTGCACGCTTCAGATCCTCCTGAGGATGAGGATAACGTGCCTTATCCTTTACTCTGTAATAAACAACAAAGGCGTGATAACCAAGTCTGTTCAGTTTTTCCGCAAAAGGCCTTCCCTCACAGAAGGAGCAGACAGCACTGTAACCTCCGCCGGGACAAATAAGAGCAAAGGGATGCTTTTTGCCGTCATTTATAAGATAAGGCTTCAGCGCGTATCTGTTGGGTCTGTGAAAATCGTATATTCGTTGAACAAATTCAAAAAGTTTCATTTTTACTCCTCACAAGATGCTCCATATATCATTTTTTGCTGTATTAACAAAGCTGCACAATATTCTCTTCGTTTTATGCATAGTTATTTTTATTGCCAAGCTGATAAAACGCCACAGCGGATGCCGCAGCAACATTCAGCGAATCAACGCCGTGATACATCGGTATTTTTACTGTAAAATCACACCCTGATATGGTGCTGTCAGAAAGCCCGTCGCCCTCTGTTCCCATAACAACGGCAAGCTTTTTTTCTTCTGTCAGCCTCGGGTCATTGACTGAAAGAGAATTATCCTTAAGTGCCATAGCCACGGTTTTAAAGCCGAGAGCCTTTATTTCATCGAGACTGTCATCTGTTAAAAATGTCCATTCAATCTGAAAAACGGTACCCATGCTGACTCTTGCGGCACGTCTGTACAAAGGGTCAGAGCATCCGGGCGTAAGAATTACCGCATCCATTCCCAAAGCCGCGGCCGAACGGATTATGGCACCCACGTTAGTCGGATTCATAACCCTGTCAAGAATTACAATTCTTTTTTTGTCAGCACAAAGCTCTTTCACCCCCGGCAAGGGCTTTCTTTTCATAGCACAAAGCATACCTCTCGTAAGCTTGAAGCCTGTCAGCTGAGTCAGAACATCCGCTTCGGCACAATAAACAGGGACATCCTTTATTCTTTCAAGAATCGGTCTTCCTTCACCCTCAATATGTCTTTTTTCCATCAGACACGAAACCGGCTCATACCCCGCATCAAGGGCCCGTTCAATAACCTTAGGACTTTCTGCTATAAACAAGCCCTTTTCAGGGAATTCTCTGTTTAAGAGCTGATTTTCGGTTAACCGTGCGTATACATCCAGCTCAGGAGCAAGAAAATCTGTTACTTCTATAATCTTGTTCATATTGTTCTCCATAATGTTACATTCTTAATTAAAGTGATTATATCACATCATAACAGGCCTTTTCAACAAAAAGCGATGAAATGTCCCCACAAAAAAACGCCACTGACTTTTCATTTCTACGACTCCGCAATTCAGGGCAGCGCACTTTGAGAATGTGTTTTATATAAAATACTTTTTTTGAAAAACGTCTCTTTTTTGTTGAAAAAATACTTCTCATATTATATAATACTATGCAAAGGTATAAACAGGGAGGGATCCGGATGAAAATATCAACAAAAGAGCTTGAAAACAAAATTGATAAGGCAGAATCTGATGATGAATTTCGGAAAACATTAAAAATCTTACCCCAGATCTCTTTCGGCGACCGTCTTAAAGAGCTGTGTAACAAATACGGTGTCACCACTTCCAAGCTTCAGTCAGATTGCGGAATTACAAAAAGCCACTTTTATAATTTTTTAAACGGAACAAGAGTTCCTAAAAAGCACCATATTATAAAAATGGGCTTATATCTGAAGCTGACAGAAGAAGAAATCAATGAACTGCTCAAGCTTGCAAATCACAATCCTCTTTACGCACAACGAAAAGAGGATATGATAATCCTTTACGGCATTAGAAAAGGAAAATCTATCGAAGAAATAGACAAGCTTTTGTATGATGAAAATTCAACCTTTACATTGTCGGAAAAATAGAAAAAAAGCTATGAATTACAGTATGAAATATCAGTTTCTTATGTCTCAGATTTCACTTATCGAGGATATAAAAGACACAGAGAAAACAAAAATCAGTGCGGTTTATCATAAGGAGCTCAGATCCGCCTGCATCCTTCGTGTGTGTAAGGGCAGAGACCTTTCACACATATACGGTAAATTGCAGAGCATACGAAATCCTAACACGGTTGTTGTACACGATTTTGTATACGAAAACGGTGACACATATATTCTTGAAGAATGCATAGACGGAAGTACCGTACAGGAGCTTTTGGAGTATAACGGGACTATGTCCGAGAAGGATACCGCCAGAATCATTATAGAAATCTGTAAGGCTCTGGAGGTGCTTCACAGCGAAAAGCCGCCCATTGTTCACAATGATATAAACCCCTCCAACATCAAAATCCGCGAAGACGGCAGTGTGAAGCTTTTTGATTTTGATATATCCCGTACTTATAAAAAGGGACAGAATCAGAATACTATGCTGTTCGGTACGGAAGAATACGCTGCGCCGGAGCATTTCGGATACGGACAATCGGAGCCGAGAACCGATATTTACTGTCTCGGTGTCACAATGCACAAAATGCTGACCGGTCAGAATCTGACCCCGGAGCACAAAAGCACTTATAAAGGCAAGCTAAAAAAAATAATCAATAAATGTCTGGAATTTGACCCGAAGAACAGATATATTTCTGTGCACGAGTTAAAAAAAGACCTTGAAAAGATTTCGGTAAGAAAGCACAAAATCTTCCATAAAGCTCTTTATATGATACTCTTTACTGCTATAATTATCGGCACATTATTTTTGGTCAGTGTTTTTTCGGAAAAGGATACTCCCGATATAGCAGACGAAACCGAGCCGAGCACATTGCAGAGTGACATCACAGCTGAAAGCACAGAATACTTCTCCGAAACCGGCACGGAAAGCATCAGCGAAGCTACCGGCAATCAAAACATTACAAATGCAAACCCTTCACGAAAAACTGCCGCTGTGATCCCGTTAGCTCAGAAACAGACAGGAGTTGTTTCCGAAGAGGCTGATTGGTATAAATTTTCAACCTCAGATAAGACTTCCGACTACAGAATCGAGATTTTTCCTACAAATCAGGAAAGTGTCAGTCATATGACCTTTCCCTATATATATGTAGCTGTTTTTGATTATCTCGGAATAAAATCGGAAGAAACTGAGATCTGGACCTCAGATAATTACGGCTTCCTTGATGTTTCTTTACAGCCCGATACAGAATACTTTCTAAATGTTTATGCAGGAAGCAGAATAGATGTAGCAGAATATGAAATATGTGTAACGGAGCGCGGGCGCTTTGCCGGAGCAGATAAGGAAAATGCCACAGAAATCATACTCGGCACCATGGAAAGTACTACTCTCGCCTCTACTTTGAGTAACTGGCACGTTTTTTATGCTCCCGATAACGGAACCTACAGATACTCCATTCATAACATTGATATAGGCTGTGATATACGCACCGGAGATAACGATCTTATTCCGAACGAAGATAGCCGCACCGGAGAATTAGTTATGAAAAGAGGAGAAAGTATATATTTTGAAATATACTCCGATAGGAAAAATCCTGTTGCAAACGGTGATTACATAATAACAGTAGAAAAAATTTATTAAAAATCAAAATTCCACAAAAAGAGGACGAAAGCAGAGTGACTACATGCTAAGATAAGCGTGTAATCACTCTTTTTTATTTGGAGGTAAGACATGAATAAAAGCTTTAGCAGAAAATTTGAAGACCTGATTGAAAAACATTTACCGGTAGCTTTCCTCGACTATGATTCGTTGCAGCAGTTTAAAAGCACGTTGACACAAAGAGATTATATCGGTCGGATAGAATTACTGATTATCTCCTATCTGACAGGAATAACCGCAGAAGAAATCAACATGCTGCTTCGTGAATCCGGTCATCCTCCTTTATATGTAAAAAGACGGGAAGATGCAATATGGAGATTTATGTTAAATCACCGACCGGACAGTGCAGCGATTATCGAAGAAATTTTTCCACAAAAAGAGGACGAAATATAATTTATTGTCTGATAAAATACAATCACAAATTAAACAAACCACAAAAAGGACGGTAAACAAAAATGAAAAGAATCGCAGTTTTCGTAGACGGAAGCAATTTTTATTACACACAGAAAAAAATCGGCTGGGATGTTGATTCTGAAAGACTCCTTGACTACTGCAAGGAGTACGGCGAAATAACGGAGGCAATCTACTATACCGGTGTTTCAAACGAAGGGAATCAAAGAAAGTTTCACGATTGGCTGGCTTACAACGGATATTCACTGGTAACAAAGCCTGTCAAGACTATAACAGATTATGCAACAGGTCAGACAACACAAAAAGCAAATCTGGACATTGAAATCGTCCTCGACATGTTCAACATGATCGACCGTTATGATATGGCAATTCTCATAAGCGGCGACGGCGATTTTGAACGTGCACTCCAGCAGTTGAAATCCCGTGGAAAGGAGGTAAAGGTTATATCCAGTCGCGGATGTGTAGCTTCCGAGCTGGTGCACGCAACAGGCATAAATTACATAGACCTTCTCACAATCAAAGAAACTGTTGAGCGAAAACCTGTTGCGGAAGAACAGGTAGCGTAAACAGCATTCAGAGAAAGCAGCAGACAATAACACAAATACTAATCAAAATAACAAAAGGAGCATAAAATTATGAGTTCAATATTTGAAAAAGGCATATCAGGAGGTACATTAGGCGGTATGATAGGAGGTGCTCTCGGAACAATTTTTGCAGGGGCAACCTTGGCAATACCGGGACTCAATGTTATAGTTGCACCTCTTGTGGCTGCCGCAGCAGCTACAACAATTACAGTTTCCGGCACGGCAGCCGGTACCGTAATCGGAGCAACGGCAGGTGCCGTAAGCGGAGCAATAGAAGATGCCAAAGAAAAAAACAAAAGTAAATCGGAGGAGAATTGAATTATGAGCACAATATTTGAAAAAGGCATATCAGGAGGTACATTAGGCGGTATGATAGGAGGTGCCCTCGGAACAATTTTTGCAGGGGCAACCTTGGCAATACCGGGACTTAATGTTATAGTTGCCCCTCTTATGGCTGCCGCAGCAGCTACAACAATTACAGTTTCCGGCACGGCAGCCGGTACCGTAATCGGAGCAACGACAGGTGCCGTAAACGGAGCAATAGAAGATGCCAAAGAAAAAAACAAAAGCAAATCGGAGGAGGATTGAATTATGAGTTCAAGACTAATAACAAAACAGTGTATACACTGCAGACGCACCTTCACTTATAATCCGTCTGTCGGAGATTTCGGTATGGTATGTAAGCATTGCCGTAAACCTCAGTCCGTTACTGCTTCAAAGATATCCTCACGCCAAAATAAGTCTGTGTATAATCGTTTCGGTATGAATAAAACTGTCTGAGGAGGCGACAAAATCATGGCATACTACAGTTCACCAAAGGATATGTTTGAAAAAAGAGCAGAAAGCTATAAGCGACAGGGAGACTGTCACTGGGGAAAGGCAAAAAACGGTGAAGGCAATTACCACTACGGAAAAGCAAAGAGTTGTTACAATCATGCCGCCGCAAACAGAGAAAAAGCAGCTAAGGCAGACTCTGCTTGGGGTAAAAAGAAATAAAAGGAAAAACAGATTAAATCATCTGCTTATCCTGCTCTTTATGATGAATAATCTGTACTTAAATCTTTATCGAAAAAGCTCCGTATACCACGGAGCTTTCAGCTTGTCGAAAAATTATTTTCGACAAGCTGTCAGACTTTCGAGAAAGATACAAGACGGGCTTTTCTTCGCTCCGAAGGTGTACAGTGGTACTCCGAGAGGGCGAAAAAAGCACGAAATAATTTAAATACGGTTGAAATTCGATGTTTCAACCGTATTTATACAGAAAAAGATTTAATCCTGACTGCCCGACATTTATATTTAAAGTGTCAATTATTGTTCTTGTGACTTTATCGACAGTCTGAAAGCTCCGTATACCACGGAGCTTTTTTTACATGCAACCTAAATATAAACCAAAAACCGAACCTTTTTCCTATTCAGAAAATTTGGCTCGGTTCAGATGTACAAATCAAGTAGGTTTTACTTTTCACATGAGATAAAATCAACTTATTATATTAATCATATATTTCTTTCAAATAAAGATTGTTCTTCTTTATTGCCCGTCATTTTCCATAACATTATCGTATTCATCGCTGAAATTCAGTTTATAAAACATCATTTTTATTGCATCCTTCAGGTATGAAACTCCATGAGCTTTAGGAAACATATAATTGATCTCTCCTATAAAGAATATAAAATCCATATCAAAACCTAAATTTGAAAGAGTAAGCAGTGTATCTTCATCAATTCCGCCATTCCGAGCATAACAACCACTTCTTGCTTTTTCCATCACTTCATACGCAAGACCGGTTTCGTAAATACCGTTTTCATGAAGCTTATCACAAAGCATACCATAGAGTTCTTCTCTATACGCCGGGATTTCTCCCAAGGACATCTTACGCGATTTAAAAAGATACTCACCATTATCATTCCATACAGTAGTTGAATGTGCAAAACCAAGTATTTTCAACAAATCACCTGCGTTCTGCGGATGTATAACATCAAAAAGCTCAGAAAAAAAGTCATCTCTGAATTGCGGAACAGATTTTAAAAGCCACTGGCAAAGCAAGCCTTCTGAAAAGACATTACCATAAGTATTGTGCTCTTTCCATTTAACCCCTGTAGTTAATTCAAGCTCACGGCATTTATCAAGCATTGCATTCGGAACAAGTGTAATCCGCGGATAACCTGCAAATCGTTCACTGTTTCCCGTAAAAATATACCTTGCGTTTTCATATTTACCCTCATCAGGGAAACAGAACCACACAGGACCTACGTCTTCATTTTCAAGAGTAATAACCGACTTGTCCCAATCCTCAGCAAAAATCAATTTCTTTGCTTCGTTGAAGAATTTATAAGAAACCGCAACCTGAATATATTCACTCATTACACTTTTCAAATTTGATTCAAAAGGAATGTTATATCCGTCAAAGACAGTTGTAGTTTTACAAGAGCACACATATTCTTCACAGTCAAAAGGATTTCCCAGTCCCAAAAACTTAGTTGTTTTACAATGCGGACAGTATTCAAATAAAGGCAAAGGATTTATATCCGTAGCACCCAGGAGATAAGCAATAAACAACGAACCCGTGGTTCCCCTTACCATTATATCCTCACCTTTCTGTTCTGCGATTTCTCTGAGTCTTCCTATAAAATCCAGGTAGCAGATGTACAACTCACTTTCCTGCAAAATCTTTTTTTCATCATAAAAACGGTTGATTATTCTTATGTCGGGAGCGTGATACTCTCCGCTGTAAAGTTCTGTCATTTTTTTGTATGCCTTCTCAAATATCTCTTTCTGTTTCTTTTTCATTCTAAACATCCTTACATATCAATTCAATTATATTTTGCTGATAGCTTTATTTTGTGATTCGGATACCTTTTCTTACAGTTACAAGCAAATTGTCTCCGTCCACAAGGAGATTACCTTTGTTTATGAAAGCTGGTTTACTGTTTCCGAAAATATTACGGTAACACTTTTTCGCACTGCCTTTCCTTTCACCAAAAAAGCAGAATGCCTCAGTCACAAAACCGGTGCTTTCGATAAAGTGTCCTATTTCATTGGCACTGTCTCTTGTTCCGTTTTTGTTTATAACTAAAATCTGTTTACGCTTAACTGTGGGCTTGCCTGTCAGCACGCAAAGATCCGCCTCTTTTATAATTGCACCAGGATTAATTTTCCATATTCCCGAAAACAATTCGAATCTCCACCGGCTATCGGTGATTTTTTCTTTATCAACATCAAAGCAAGCTGAAAAGTTGTTATCAAAAGCTTCTTTTATATCAGAAAATGTATAAACTCTGTCTCTTTTCTCTCTATATAATTCAAGATTAGATTTTTTGATTTCCACTACAGCAGCCTCCTTCATGCATTAACCTAATAGTTTTTCACACGATTCAATAGTAAAATACTGACCTGCGTACTGCTGCTGAAAAACAGATATTGCATGGGGTTTGTCTCCCGCCTCAACAAGAGCCACTCCACGCATACCGCCATTCATTACCTTCGGTGTATATACTATCTTCCATGTTTCCCATTTTCCGTAAAAACTCATAATTAAATCTCCTTTATTGAATCATATATTTTCTGTAAGTTATGTCTACTATTTTACCGTTCAGAATGCCTTCTGTCAGTTCATCTGTCTGTCCGTTATAAAACTGCTCCAGCACCTTATGAAAAATTGATTTTTCTTCACTGATCAAAGCAAACAAGGTCATAGATGAACGAAACTTCACTGCATCAACGTCACCCATAATATCCTCAGCCGACTTATCTTTGTGTTTTAAAAGTACTTTGCAACACTCAATCAGTCTTGCGCCCAAAACAGGATGAGCAAGATAAGCTTCCGCTTCCTCTTTATCGACTATTCCATACACAAAGGATTTTCGGCTTTTAGCAAGTCCTCTCAGCTGAGGGAATATAAACCACATCCAGCATCCGTCTTTTTCCCCCTGTTCAATTTCCTTCAGAGCCAGGCTGTAAATTTTCTCCTGTCTTACCAAAAAACGGTTGAGATAACAGCTTTTATCAACAGAACTATTCATAAATCAATCCTTTCTCATCCAATAACCATAATCCTCGTAATACGCATCCTTTGTGCGACAGTATTCACCATATATCTTCAGAAAAGATTCAGTCAAGCCTTCATCTTCAAAAACAAGACTTCCATTTGATATGGGATCTCCGTTTATAGTGTTATAGATATATCTCTTCAGGTGTCCATTTTCGTCGGGCGCTACTGACACAACACCGATACTCGGCGAAGTAATTTCGTGAAGGATGTACCTTGATCCTGTTTTTGCGTCTATAACAACCTTGCCGATAAAATCATTGATTTTCATAGTTTTTCCCTTCTGTTATAAGATAAATACCGTCAATCTTCCTTTTTACTGCAATAATAAAGCACCATTTCCTCAGCAAGACAACGACCTTCATTACCAATTACGATTTCCGGCGCATTCATGCTCACCAAGTGTTCGTACCGCTGAGCTCTGTTTATAACATGCATAGGTGAACATCGCTCAAAAGGCAATCTTTTCAAGCTCTGTTCATTAAACCACTCATAATGATTTTCAAGAATATCAATTTCATCATCAGACAACTGATCTCCACAATATCTGCGGTCATAAAGTTCGGTAAGTAACTCTTGGTCAACTTCAAATTCTTCAAACGGGCGTATGTAGGTTTCCCATACGGCATTCTCTTCGTCTGTAAGTAGCTCTCTGAGTTTGTCTTCGTTTTCGAGCTCATCGTGCAGCTTACCGATTTTTGAAAGTGCGGCAATCAATGCTTCGTATTTTTTAAGAACTTTCTCAGCATCCGTACCGGTCCAGTCCATTTCGTAGGTACGGTCATAAGGACCTTCGATCTCGGTATAGCAGGTTATTTTCACCTTGCCATCCTTAGTTGCGGCAAAAAGCTCACGGATGTACTGCGGAATATTTTCCGTTCTTCTGTTTAAGTTCATAATACTGCCTCCGAAATTTTATTATATTGACACTTCATAAAGCTTCTTAAGAATTTTTACCACCGCAAGGGTGTCAAGGGCGCAGTATTTTTCTAAGTCTGTACTGAGCTGTTCTCTTTCCTTTTCGGTTAAATCCTTAGCCTTCAGATAAGCATTCATGGCTTGAGTTCCGTTTTTCACATCACCCTCAAGATTGAGATAGTCCATATCCTTATCCTCGGGATAAAGAGCAGGAGCAACACTTTTAAGTGAGAATTTCTTCCCCATCGCCTTTACATAATAGCTTCCACCGGAAAATATCTTAAGGGGATCCTTGTATGTAAAGCTCAGCAGGTGATCGGATAAATCAGGACAATATGCAGCAAGACGGGCAACAATGTTTCTCTCTGTACTTTCATGGTATGCCATTACCTGTGCATCGTAAGGAATATTTTTTACAAGGCTCTCTGCAATTGCACGACGGGTATCCGCTCCCGAAAGATCAAGAAAATGACACTCCTTAACATCCGACACATCTTCATCAGGAGAATCTATAATATGTAAAGAATACTGAAAAGGCACCTGTTCGTAGGTTTTAATACCCTCAAACTCAGGAATGACTGCCTGATAAGTTTCAAAGTCAAGAGAATAAACAGGGTATGTAAGCTCATCAAGAAAATCCTTTATTTTATCTTTTTCAATGTACGCATCATCAGGACGGTTATAATATTCAATCTGGCGAAGAGCGGCAGTTTTAATTTTTTCAGCATACTTCGGAACATCAAAAAATGAAACTCCCTCATTATAAAGCTTACACTTTTCGCTAAAATCCAGATTGTAAACATCGAATGGTGAAGGAACTTTTATCCCCTTGCTGCAATAGCTCCAATAATCACAGCCATTACAATTCTTTATGAACTCTGTTTTCGGCTCATCAACCTCAGAAATTACTGAACGAAGCTCAGCAATCTTATCAACAACATAGTTCTGCAAAGCTTCTGCGTCTTCGGTTATGTCGCATATCTTAAAATACTTATCGAGCTCAAGCGTTTTTCCTCGCACATAATCTCTGTCAAGAAGCACAACATAAACCTTATCAATTGAAACACCGCAATTTTCAAGTACATATTTTTGATAAGCCACATCAAGCTTATGCTCTTCCTTGACGCCGATCGGATCCTTCCTAGTCGGTTTTTCGTTAGTGGAGCTTTTAACCTCATATATACTGTATGTACCGTCACCGTTATTCACCAATAAGTCAACGGAGCAGAACAGCCCACCGAAGTTGAATGATGCTTCTGCGATGGTTTTCGTGCCGAGCTTCAGATGCTTTTCGGTTGCGTTTATCATTCTATCAAGGTCGGGGCTTCCGCTTCGGGTTAAAACGGTTACATCAACATCTGCATTGAAATATTCCTTTGCGAGCTCACCCACCTTATGACCGCTTTCAATCAGCGACTGCGCAAACTCATCAACAGGAGATTTTTCTTCGGGTTTGTTTAAATCCAACCATGCATATTTGTTGCAGCTTGTACAGGCTGAAACGAATTTTGACTTAGAAAAATAAAGGCTCATATGACTACCCCTTTCGTTACACACCATAGATTCAAGGATTAACAAAATCCTTGAATCGTTTCAGAGCATTTATAACTGTTTTATTGGACTTGTTGCCATAGTTTTCTTCCACACCGCCCACATCGTACTTCTTTACGATATCATCTATATTGCTATGTAATGTTCCCCATGAAATACCTTCTTTGTCCAGAACAGAATTAACAGCTTTAACGTAAGCAAACACTGTGCTGGGATTTCCGCTGTCAGTTTCAACACTGTATCCGGATTTGATAAGATACTCTTCATAGGAGGCTGCTACTACAGCAGTCGGAGCTGTTTTTTTTACAGATGAACCTGTTCCTTTTCTTGACGGACCTGAGGATGATTTTTTGGCGCGGGCAACAGCAGCTGCCGTTATCATTTCATCTTCGTGCTTTTTAGCCAGAGCAATCGCAGCATCGACCTCATCTTTCAGACTGCCTTCAGCCTCTAACACGCCATTCTCAAATGATTGAGGAATTGCGCATCGCATCTCTTTACCGTTATTGAATTTTACTGTGATAGTTGTTGAGTTTTCTTTTACATCTTTCGCAACAACTTCGCCGATACCGTAAATCTTGTGTTTGACTGTGTCCATCATAATAAATACCTCCAGAAAGTTATAACAGAACCTCATCACCCAAAATCTATTTCCAAGTGACAATACAATTATATCAGATTCTCCCAAGTAATGAAACTGGTATTTTCAACAAAAGCTCAGGTTTTTTATCAGTGAAATTGCTATTTATGTCATTTTATAGTGTTTTCACTTGTAGATCCCATTTCAGAAGAATAAATAAGTTCTTTACAAAACAGATTTGTCAGGGCATATTATATATTCCGAACTCACAGTAGAAGGGTGCGAAATGACCGTCAAGACCATGAGGTCTGCGAGGACGCTCTAAAATAGCGAATACAAGAAGCTTGAACTTATTCTTAAACTCAGACTCTTCCATCACAATGCGAAACAAGGGAGCAACCTCAGAAGGCAGAAGTGCATAGGCTCCGCAACCGAATGCACCAAGCACAAGAGAATCCTTGCCGTGTTCCACGCCCATACGGAAGATGGTGCGAATCTTATTGAGCATTATCTCTTTACCTTCAGGGGTAAATCCGCCGTCCTCAGCCTGATATGAAAGCTCGTCAATGCCTGCATAGTGTGATTTGCCGTTAAAGCAGAGTGCCGCTACAGTGATAATATCGCACCTGAAGATCTCATCTCTGAGCGTGTAGAACTTCGAGATGTTGTTCCTGAAGAAGGTCACGCCGGGAGAGTAAATGCCGCCGTAGTTGATGTCATGGGGATAGCCGATTTCCTTCAAGGGTACACCACTGTCACGGACATTCTTATACTTGGGGTCACCGTACTGGTACAGAGACTGACTAAGGGTAGAAGAAAAGCAGAGAGACTCTTCCTGAGCACCCATACCGGCATCCCAGCCACCGCAAGGACGTTTGGCGGAAGCAAGATTAAGAATAGCGGGATTGTATCCCTCGGCAATCAGTTGCTCTGCAACGTCAATACAGTCAGCGTTGATACATCCTTTCTGAGTGCAGCCGTATATCTTGCCCATATCGCTGACATCAAAGGGCTTCTTATAAAGCTTCGAACCGTCAAGATAGGTCTTGTAGTCGCCAAAGTCAATGTCGTTTGTGCCCTTTTTCCAGTCGTGGAACATCTGTGTATTGAGCTTATAAATCTCTTTACGGGCATTCTGACGACCGAATCTGCCGCTTGCCATAATGACCTTCATGCGCTCCTCAAAGGAAATGCTGAAATCTGAGGGCTTGTACTTACTCATAGCCTCGATAACCGCAGAGGGTACAAGATCGGAAAAGTCCTTACCTGAATAGAAGCGGTTACGCACCTCAGTGGAGCTGGTTTCAGCGAGAGGAGGAAGAATAACGAAGGAGTCTCTGCGCTTACCGAGCAACGGATTTTCAAGAAACAACGCTTCAAGGTCAATGCCGTATCTCTCAAATACAATAAAGCGGAAGGTGCTGACATATTCTTCACCGTGGGCGGACTTAAGAAGTGTGTGCACCTTATCTGCACCCTGAATCTCATAAATCTCGGCACCGGGGTATTGCTTCTGTATCTTACAGAGTGTCTTAAAGCGGTTGGGATTGATGCCGCCGAGCTCAAAACCCCAGAACTCAAGGTCAGGCTCAGATTCGCAAACCTTCTCAAGGATTGCTTTTCTCTCGTCCTCTGAGAGGTAGAAGGGATCGTCTATTTTGACGGTCTTTCTCTTAAGGTACTTACCGTTAGTTGCAACGAAGAGTCCCTTATCTGCGCCTATAGCCTTAACTGCGGTGCGAAGTGCGGTAACGTGAGCATTGGTAAGTGGATTGAACGAACCGAATAAAACTGCAATCTTCATAAGTAATACTTCCTTTCGTGATCCGAAACATATTGTTTCCAAGTGATATAAATATTATACCACCCTCTCCCAAGTGAAAGAAAGTGGTATTTTGTACAAATATTATTGTTTATATTGGTGATTATTGCTACAAATCAATAATGTTATTTTTCAAAGGACCTTTTTTCAAAAGGTTTTCCATTTTTGCTTTTGAGTACACCGTTACATTCACTGAACATCACCTCTGAAAATAAAAAAATCACTGTCTGCTCTCAGCTGCAAAATCAGCAAAATTATTATATGCTGCTCTAACATTCAACCAGTTACGGTTCTTTTCTGTTGTATCTATTTTCATACCGATATAGCAATTCATTTCATCGACATGATTAAATACATTTAAGAGAGGGGCATCAGCTTTGATTATTTCTTCCGTAACTTCAAGCTCTGCAGGCAGTTCACCTTTGTTATACTCTTCGTAAAATTCTTTCCACAGCTTTCTAAGGCGTGAACAGTAATCATTAACAGTATAGGATGACTTGCCTTTATTAAACATATAGGCAGTGAATGCTTCCTGAATCTGCTTGTCGTCTTCAAAGTCTTTCTGCCCCGGAGTATACGCTGTTACAAAATTCTGCTGATTTGTATTCATATTATATCCGTACACACCGTTTTCCGTCTCAAGATCCATTATTCTCTGACGCTGCTTTTCTATAATATTACAAAAAGCAGATATCATCTCATCTACATAAACTTCGTCAAAATCACCATTGCAGACTTCGTACAATTCATTGATCTTCTTAAGGTCTATTTTTATAACATCATCATATAAGCATGTAGAGTTCTCATCATACCATTCTATTTGTTCATCAATTTTTTTCATATTAATCACCTTTCTTTATGATCTTGTATATAATATAACATAATTTTCAAGTGAAAGAAAGTGTTTTTTAAAATTTCCCAAGAAAAAAATAAGCAACAGTGACAAAGATAGTAAATTATCTCTGCCGATGCTATCTATAAACACACATATATATTACCGTAAATTCAATATAAATGACAGCATCGTTCAATAAATCAACTTAGGATTCTGTATAAAGATTTAATGCAAATCAGTTGCCTTAACTCCCCTATTGGTATATAATAAAATCACATTCAAAACTAAGGAGTGCAAAAAATATGGAAAAGAACAAACTCTCAGTATGGCAAAGCGCCTGCATAATCACAGGCTACGGTGTCGGCGGCGGCATTATGGCTATGCCCTACCTTGCCGAAAAGAACGGCATTTTAATGGCAATGATTATTCTTGTGCTGTCATTTCTTGCCAACTTAATCATTCACCTTATGATTGCCGACATCTCAATCAAAAGCGGTGGCAAATCACAGATAGTTGAGGTTTTCTCAAAGTATCTTTTCACAGGCAAATTCCAGAAGCCTGTCACACTTTTCTTCTTCGTGGTTATGGCTCTCGTTATGTTCACGAACCTTGCCGCTTACATATCAGGTGCCGCTGAAATCATCACCGACCTTATCGGTGTGCCGATGATAGTTTCAAAGCTTATCTTCTATGTGGCAGCTGCAAGTGTTGTTCTCTTCGGACTTAAAGCTGTAGGCTTAAGTGAAAGCGTTGCCGTGTCAGTTATCTTCGGTGTTGTGGGTGTGCTCGGTGTATGCTCACTGTTCAACATCAAGAATCCTCTCAGCTTTTCTATCGGTCAGCCTAATCACATTCTTGCTTTCTTCGGTATGGCTATGCTTGCCTTCTCCGCTTTCTTCTCTGTACCCCAGGCAGTAAAAGGTCTTGACGCTGACGCTAAAAAGGTAAAAAAGGCTGTTTTCATCGGTCTTTCAAATAACCTTATCCTTATGGTTGTTATCACTCTCTGTGCGCTTCTTGCCTCAACAGAGGTTACTGAGGTTGCTATGATTGGCTGGAGTAAGGGTATCGGTGCGTGGGCACAGATTGCAGGCTCAATCTTCACCGTTCTTGCTATGATTACAAGCTATTGGGCAATCTCTCTTGCCCTTGCTGATATCACGGAAGAGCAGATTAAGAAAGACAAGCGTATCTGCTGGATTATCGCTACCCTCCCCTCACTTCTAATGACCTTCCTTAACCTCGGCGGATTTATGGAGTTTATGAGAATCGGCGGCGGTCTTATCGGTATTCTTATTGCGATTCTCGTTATCCCTGCTTACAGAAAGAGCCTCAAGGACGAGGGCGACAGTACACTCGGTAACAAGTGTGGCACCTTTGTGCAGATTCTTGTTATCATCGCACAGATTCTTATGGCTGTAGGTAATGTGGTGCCCGTATGATGAAAAAACTCTACTTTAACGGAAAAATTCACTCTATGATGTCGGAGGATGATATCTTCTCCGTAATGGTCACCGAGGGGGAAAAGATAGTCTACACGGGTGACGAAATCCCAACGGGTACTTTCGACGAAAAGATTGACCTTCAGAGCAAGCACGTTTATCCCACAATGACAGACTCACATCTGCACTTACTTTATACTATCGTACTTGCAGCGGCAAGCTTCAACATCTGCGAAATCACATCTGAGGGTGTAAAGCCCGATAATATGGCTGATATTGGCGAAAGAGTAAAGACCTTCTGCAAGGCTAACCCAAATCAGAAGATTATCACCGCCAACGGCTTTATCATTTCTGCGGTCAACGAGAAAAGACTGCCGACACGCTTTGAGCTTGACGAATGGTCAGATAATAGAGCTATGATTGTTTACAGCATTGACGGTCACAGCAGTGCTATTTCAACCAGACTTATGGAAATGCTGAAGCTTCCCACCGAGGACAGTGACGGTATCTTTTCGGGGGAAGCTCACGAGTTTATGCAGGGTAAGGTTACAACTCTTATCGCATCAAATGTCACCCCTGCAATTATCGCAAAGGGTATTGCTAACTTCTCTAATCTTTGTGCATCCTACGGTATCAGCAGAGTCTGTGCAATGGACGGCAACGAGGACGTGAAGAACGATATTCTCACTACGGCTCTTGCTTTTCTTGCAGAGAGAATGGATATTGACGTGCGACTTTTCCCTCAGTATATGGACTTTTCAAGACTCGATACCTTTAAGAAAAAGCAGAAGACTCTCCGTGCAGGCGGTTGCGGTGTGTGGGAGCTTGACGGCTCTGTCGGCTCACACAGTGCGGCATTTAATGAACCCTACAAGGACAGCGGCACACAGGGTCACTGCTACTACGAAAAGGATAAAATCAAATCCAAGGTCAAAGAGGCACTCGACAAAGACATCCGTCTTTCCTGTCACGCTATCGGAGAAAGTGCCATTGATCAGATTACGGAAATCTACGGCGAGCTTGAAGACCGAATCCCCACAAGCGGTGCTATGATGAGAATCGACCACTTTGAGTTCCCCTCTAAAAAGGCTGTGGAGCTTATCAAAAAGCTTCCTCTTGCCATTACTGTTCAGCCTGGCTTTTCCTGGATAGACAAGCATTTTCTTAAAAGCTATGAGCAGTTCTTACCCGAAAGCATTATAAACAGACAGTTACCCCTTAAGGATTTAATGAACAGCGATGTCTGTGTCTGCGGTTCAAGTGATTCTCCCGTGCAGTCCGTTAACCCCTATGAGCAGATGCTCGGAATGGTGGACTTCTATCTTGCCGACCAATCAATAACACCCTATGAGGCTCTGAAAACCTACACAGTTAACCCTGCGAAGATGCTCGGTGAGCTTAACACGGGTACGCTTCAAAAGGGCAACGATGCTGACTTCTTCATCTGCGACAGAGATATTCTCTCCTGCAAGGGTACGGATATTACCCTTTGCAAAGCGGAGTATATGGTGGTCAGAGGTGAAAGGTACAAAGAGAAAAAGGGTACGGTCGGAGAGCTTCTCAAAATGCTTGTCGCTAAACCTCATAAGATATAAATCCCGTTAGAAAGACGACGGTGCTGATAATGAAAAGATTTTCGGTAATACTGATATTGATAATTACGTGTACTGCTGTACTTTACGGCTGTACATCGGGTGGTGAAAACAAAATGGAAAATTCATACGAGCAGATTACTCCTGCCGAGGCAAAGGAAATAATGGACACTCAAGGCGGCTATGTTATTCTTGATGTCCGCACACAGGAAGAATTTGATGAGGCACATATAGAAGGTGCGATTCTTATACCCGACTACGAAATCGCCGACAAGGCTGAAAGTATACTCAAGGATAAAAATCAGCTTATTCTCGTTTACTGCAGAAGCGGAAGACGAAGCAAGCTTGCCGCAGAGGAGCTTGTAAAGCTTGGATATACCAATGTTAAAGAGTTCGGCGGTATAATTGACTGGCCTTACGAGACGGTTTAATTTGAATAGGATATGAAATCGACCTCCTTGGTTGTACTATGATGTACAAATCAGGGAGGTTGTTTTTGTGGAAAAAGGCGTGTTGAAGTTTGGTGACTGGGTATGGTATAATAATATTGTCAATCGTATTAACACTTTTTTATTATCAAGGAGATTACAATGCTTAAACTGTTTAAGAAAAAGACTTCTCTACAACTGTCAACAAAAGAAACAGTTGATATTATTGAATCCGCTGTTGCACCATATCTAAAAGAAAACGGATTCAAAAAGCATGGCAGAACTTATTGCAGATTTGTTGATAATGATATAGCACAAGTCGTTAATTTTCAAAATGGTTGTGCTGCAAAAGGTGTCACAGGTATCTTGTGGATAAATCTTGGCATACGGGTTCCCGAATGCGTTGAACGTAAATTTAAGGATTTACCTCCATTAAAAAAGTACTATCACGAATATGAATGTAACATTAGGTGTGTTCTCGGAGAACTGACACCTGATAAAAATGATGGCTATGATCTGACTAATAATCCTGAAAAAATAGCAAAGGATATTATTAAGAATCTGAAAAAATATGCAATGCCTGTTTTTGATAAATTAAACAGCCGAGAAAATATTTTACTGTATAGACGAGACCATAGAAAATTTGATTGGCTAAGCCATCTGAGAATCTTCGAGGAAGCAATGATTTACGGCAAAATGGGTGACATTGAAAAAGCAACCGATTTATTTAACACTCACTACAGTATTTCAGTTGAAGAAATAAGATCCCAGCGTGAGATTAACGGCGAAACAATCTGCGGTAGCCGTATATGGAGCACGCCCAACTTCAACCACATTGATTATCTTGAAGAACTTGCTGATGAGCTTGAAATTAGAATAATTAAACCATTGGATAGAAACCATTTATAAATCAAATAAATGTTAGAGTAAACAATCTCACACATTCGACAATTCCTCCTTAACTTCGTACAATTAAAATGCAAAGATTGACGGTTGGGGTATATTTATATTTCTTTTACTTCAATATTACGTTCAACCCATTGCCTTAATCTTTCACTTGGTATATAATTAAATCATCATGTATTTTTAGGAGGCATTATGGCACGTAATATCGATTCTGCATCAGCAAAGAAAATAGTAAAAACCTATAAAACATTTCTTAATCATATCGACACCGTCTGCAGTTATGCTGACAGCAGTGCTGAAGATATAATTGCTTTATCAAATGAGGTCATCAGAAGTGATGCTCACAAGGCACTTCAGAATATTCCTGTTGATGAGCTTAACCGTGACAAGAAAGGTTTTCGTATAAAAACACTCAAAGATAACGGCTACAATACCATAGCTGATATTGAAGATGCTTCTGTGGCGCAGCTTTCAGGTATAAACGGTATAAGTGCCGAAGCAGCATCCGAAATGAAAAGGGCAGCTTCAAAAATATCGGCAGTTTCCGCAGGAAGCGTACATCTTAAAATCAGCGGCGACAACAGAACGCCCGAAGCATCAAGCCTTGTAAGTGCAATTTCAAAATACATAAGACTTGCTTCAGTAATAAAGCTGTGCAGAAAGCTCGCAGAGCATAAATCTGACGTTCAGATTGCGCTTAAGGATGTGACTCCTCTTACATCAGGCTTCAAGTGGTTCTTTGCTTCAGCAAAGAAAAAAGCCGCGGCAGAAGAAAGCTACGCATACCTTTATGATTTGTCACAGACTGATATTATTGCTACGGCAACAGACTGTGCAGAACAGTATGCGAAGATTTCTGAAACAAATGATAAAGAAGCCTGGGCGCACTTTGCTTCAAGCTCTGTTTCCTTTTTCAATGTGCTTGAAGACATCGCACCGGAGCTTATGCAGACGGATACTACTGTATACGGTCTTCCCGAAGAGCTTGCCGAGGCTATTTCAAATGTAGAGATTCATACGGAAGGGCTTAAATGTACTCTCAGACGCTATCAGGAATGGGGCGTAAAGTATACTCTTCACCAGAAAAGAGTGCTTCTCGGTGATGAAATGGGTCTTGGTAAAACAGTTCAGGCTATTGCCGTAATGGTATCACAAAGAAATACAGGCGCTCATCATTTTGTGGTTGTATGTCCTGCAAGTGTTATAACCAACTGGTGCAGAGAAATTGAGAAAATGAGCGACCTTCCCGTTACCCGTGTGCACGGTGCCGGCAGAACCGAGGCTCTTCAGCACTGGAAGGAAAACGGTGGAGTTGCGGTTACTACATATGAAACCACCGAGCATTTTACTTTAAACGAAAGATACAGATTTTCCACTCTTGTTGTTGACGAAGCTCACTATATCAAAAATATTGAGGCACAAAGAAGCAAGAATGTACGAAAGCTTTGCAGACATGCCGAAAACATTATGTTCATGACAGGTACTGCCCTTGAAAATAAGGTTTCGGAAATGGTTTCTCTTATGGAGGTTCTCAGTCCCTCCGTTGCAAGAAGCGTTCACGGAATGGAATTTTTGGCTTCAGCACCCGAATTCAGAGAAAAGATAGCACCTGTTTACTATCGCAGACGACGTGAAGATGTTCTTAAAGAACTTCCCGACCTTATTGAAAACACCGATTGGTGTACTATGGGCAGGGATGAGGAAAAGCAGTATAACGCTGCTGTTATGTCGGGTAATTTTGCAGCTGCAAGAAGAGTTTCCTGGAATGTTAGCGATTTAAGTTGTTCTTCAAAAGCAAACCGACTTCTTGAAATTGTGGAGGATGCTAAGGAAGACGGCAGAAAGGTTATCGTATTTTCTTTCTTCCTTGACACTATCGCAAAGGTTACATCACTTTTAGGTGAACAGTGTATGGAGCCTATAAACGGTTCTGTGGCACCTCAGAGAAGACAGGAAATCATCGACGAATTTGATAAAGCTCCTGCCGGCTCAGTCCTTGCGGCGCAGATTCAGTCCGGTGGTACGGGTCTGAATATTCAGAGTGCAAGTGTAGTTGTTCTTTGTGAGCCTCAGTTCAAGCCATCTATTGAAAATCAGGCTATATCCCGTGCTTATCGTATGGGACAGACAAGAAATGTTCTTGTACACAGGCTTCTTTGTGACGATACAGTTGACGAAAGAATTTCAGAGCTTCTCAAAAGCAAGCAAGAGATATTTGATGCCTTCGCTGATGAATCTGCAGTAGGCACCGAAAGTCTTGAAATTGATGAAAGAACCTTCGGCAGCATAATGGAAGAAGAAAAGAAACGTATAACGGAAAAACTGGGCACAGATATAACGGATGGTTTCCCGTCAGAAGCATAAAAATACATATGCCGATGAAATACCCCTGACTTAAAAGAAGTCAGGGGTTCCGTTTACTCACAACAGTTCAAACCTACTCTTCTCAAATTTTATCATTCCCTCATCCCGCATTTTACAAAGCTCGTTTGACATTGCACTGCGGTCAACACAAAGGTAGTCCGCCAGTTGCTGACGGTTAAAGGGTACAGTAAAAGCGGATGAGCCTTGGCGTTTTGCTTCCTCGGAAAGGTAGGAAATCAGCTTTGCACGGGTGGTACGTCCCGACATGTGTCCTAGCTTTTGCACCAATTTTCTGTTCTTATCAGAAATAGCGAAAAACATATTCTGCACTATCATATTATGAAAACGGCAGGCCGATGAGCAGGTAGTAAGTATTCTCTTTACATCAAAGAAAATCACCGAGCTGTCCTCGACGGCAACAACATCATTTAAAAGTGCTCCGCTTTCAGGTGCGGCGTAGCCTTCGCCGAACATCTCACCCACGGAAATGACGGAAAGTATACTGCGGTTGCCCCAGTAATCGTCCTTCTGAATGTGTATCTTGCCCTCCACGAGAATGAAAATGTCACTTATGTGCTCACCCTCACGGAGGATGTATTCGCCCTTTCTGTATTCCTTTTTTCTCGCACCGAGGCAAGAGAGCAGAGAAGCTATGTCATCCTCTCCCACGCCCGAAAAAAGCTTGGTTCTTTTCAAGATTGGAATGTATTTCTTCATAAAAGCCTCTTTTCCGTTGTAAAAACAACCGACTTATTATAATTATTGTAATATAATGGGCTCAACAAGTCAAGATAGGAGTTGTTTCTATGATAAGAAAGATTATTAAAATAGACGAAGAAAAATGTAACGGTTGCGGTGCCTGTGCGGCGGCTT
>JAZLBS010000013.1:0-61340 GCA_045613805.1 Acutalibacteraceae bacterium | reverse complement strand
TATCGACTAATTTTTGCGTTTGTGATAAAATAAGTACAATATCGGGGAAAGTGTCGCTTATTTGCGGCGTTTCCCGTCATATATCAAACAAAGGAGAGATGGTTTTGAAAGCCAAAGAAAGCGTAAACAACTACGCATCATCTCTGAGAATGTATACTAACTATACAGTCAGAGAAATCAAAAAAATCTGTAAGAATATCGGACCGAGACTTGCAGGTAGTGATCAGGAGTATGAAGCTCACAAGTACATCGCAAAGGAAATGGAAACATGCTGCGATAAGGTTGAAATTGAAGAGTTCAAGCTTGCTCCCGAAGCTTTTATGAGCTGGGTAAGAATTGACGGCGTTCTCATTATTCTTTCAATTCTTTTTGCATGGATCAACAAGTTTGTTGAAGTTCCCTTCGCATTTTCATGGATTTCTGTAGCGCTTACAGGCGTTGCTCTTGTTCTTCTTTTCTGTGAGTTCCTTATGTATTGGGAATTCTATGATTGCCTTTTCCCGAAAAAAATGTCTCACAACACAATCGGCGTGAGAAAAGCTTCAGGTGAAACCAAGCAGAGAATTATTTTCTCAGGTCACGTTGACTCATCACACGAATGGACATACACCCGTCTCGGCGGAGCACCCCTTCTTTTCTTTGTTGGCGGTTACGGTATCGTAAGTATGCTTTATGTTCTCGTTTCATCAATTCTTATTTCAGCAAATGTATTCCCCGAAGCAACTGATATTCTCAGATACATTCAGCTTGCCTGCATTCCCGGTGCAATTGCAGTTATGTTCTTTGTTAACTTCAACATCACTGTTGAAGGTGCAAACGATAACCTTACAGGTACAATGGCATCAGTTGCTATTATGAAGTATCTTGAAGACAATAACATCCATTTTGAAAATACAGAAGTTGTTGCTATGGCGGCAGGTTCAGAGGAATCAGGTCTTCGCGGTTCAAGAGCTTACACAAAGCGTCACCTCGACGAGCTTAAGGCTATTCCTACAGTTTTCATCGGTCTTGAAACCTTCCGTGATTATGATAGCATTGCTATTTATGAGCGTGATATGACCGGTACAGTTAAGATGGATGCAAGAGTTTGCTCACTTATGAAAAAAGCCGGTGAGGAAACAGGTCTTGATATTCCTTACAGCTCAGTTTATGTCGGTGCATCAGATGCTGCTGCTGTTCAGAAGCTTGGTGTTCCCGCAGTAACTCTTGCAGCTATGGATCCCGGTCCTCCGAGATATTATCATACTATCGGTGATACTGCTGACAACATGGATATGAAAACAGTTGAAAAGTGCCTTGATATTGCACTTAACACTCTGTTTATCTATGACGAGCAGGGCTTACAGGATAGCTACAAATAAGATTTTATGCAGTCGGAAACGGCTGCATTTTTTTGTGTTGACACACGGTGGTGTTGTTGATATAATTCTTTTCAGAAGGTTAAAAGCGGAGGAATTTTATGAAAAGAATATTTGCGATTATAGCTGCTGCAGCTGTTTTTAGTACCTGTTGGCTCGCAGTTTTTCAATTGAGCAAAGCTAAGAGCCCTGTTTTATCAAACCCTGATGCAGGTGATTCTGCAAAAGAGGTGTTTGCTTATATTGCTGATTGCGATAAAGTGCTTTCAGCTCAGCAGGAGTCAACCTGGATGGGGAGTTCTGAATATGAGATGAATTATATTTTTGAAGCATCGGGTAAATATCCGGTTATAAGAGGTCTCGATTATATGAATGACGATTTCGACGGAGTTAATCAGAGGGCTGTTGAGTGGTGGAATAAAGGCGGTCTCGTAACCATCTGTTGGCACTGCGGAAGTGATTTCAGCGGAGAATGGAAGGACTGTATGCAGTCAGAGGTTGCCGACTGGTCGCTTATGTTTACCGAAGGCACGGATGAATATAACAATATGATTAAAGGTATGGACAAGGCGGCAAAAGCGCTGCTTGAATTAAAAGAGCAGGGTGTAGTTGTTTTATGGAGACCTTTTCATGAATTTGACGGAAATTGGTTCTGGTGGAGCAAGGGCGGCGCAGAGAATTTCAAAAAGCTTTGGATAACAATGTACGATCGATATACGGATTATTGGCAGCTTGATAATCTTATATGGGTGCTTGGTTTTTCTGATCAGGGTGAAAACAGCATCAGCTGGTATCCCGGAGACAAATACTGCGATATTATCGGAGCGGATACCTACAGTGCCGATACTTATTCTGCACTGTACAGAAAAATTAAGAACATTACCTTTGAAGGAAAGCCTGTTTGTCTGCATGAGTGCGGAGATAACCCTGCCGTGAAGGAATTTGAGAAGCAGGGCTGGTGCTGGTTCATGACCTGGCATACAGAATATCTTACTGACAGAAACTCGGCAGATGAGTTAAATGAGCTTTACAACAGTGATATTGTCATTACTCTTGATGAATTTGATTTAAATGCTTGAAATAACAGTTAATTACAAAAATATAATTTAAAAGACGGGTAAGATAGTTGAAAAAAGTAAAATAATGTTTTATAATGATACTATTACAGTCAAGAGAAAATATTAAGTTTGTTTTGACGGAATAAGGGTGAAAAAGATGAAAAGAAACAGTAAGAACAACAAAAAGACAAATATTATTATCAAAGCTCTTACAGGTGCATGTATTGTTTGTGCAGTTGCTCTTGTGGGCGTAATCGTGATGGCTTTTGTCGGTGGTAATGATGAGCTTGTAACAGGTGGCAATGTTACTCCTGATTTTATTGAAACTACTTTGCCGATTATTACAACCCTTCCGGATGTGGATAATGCGGTCATCACAACTCAGCCGTCTGTTTCTTCTACAGCTGTAAGTTCAACAACAGCTTCTTCCGCACAGAAAATGGTTTATGCAACGGAAGATGTCAATATAAGAAGCGGTCCGTCAGAGGAGGATGAGCTTGTTGCAGTTCTTGCGGCAGGTGAGGGTGTAATTTTTATTTCTGTTGATGAAGAGGGCTGGTGCAGAGTTAAGTATGATGGTGAGATTTGCTACATTCACCGTGATTATCTTACAACAAAAACAACCGAATCATCACAGACAGCTGTAAAAACCATTAATCCTGAGCATCCTCGTTGGTACCTTGCAATAGTGGATAAAACCAGACAGATTCCTGAAGGCTATGTACCTGAAACGGATTATGTTGCTGATTCTGAGGAAGAGCTTGATTCAAGGGTTGTAGCTTATTTTGATGCTATGTGTGAGGCTGCACTTGAAGACGGAATTGAGCTTGTAGCTTATTCCGGTTACAGAAGTTACGAAAGGCAGCAGACCAATTATAATAATCTTGTGCAGGAGTATATGGATAACAACGACATGACCAGAGAAGAAGCAGAAGCAATTGCTGCAACTGAAATTCTTCCTCCCGGATGCAGTGAGCATCATCTTGGTCTTGCTATGGATATTAACGGAACGGATTATGAATTTATTTACACTGACGAGTATGCATGGTTGGATGAGCACGCTCACGAGTACGGCTTCATTGAACGTTACACGGAAGAAAATCAGGAGATAACCGGTATTATTGCTGAACCCTGGCACTGGAGATTTGTAGGTCCTGCTCACGCAGAAAAGATTAAAAATGCAGGTGTTACTCTTGAAGAATACCTTCAGTATTATAATGTAGAATATTAATTTGAAAAAAATCAAAAAAACACTTGACAAAAGTCTTTGTCTGTGGTAATATACCAAGGCAAACAAAGCAGAGCAGTATGCGTTCTCACCTACGGAATTCCGTTTCCTGTAGGTCAATAGACTGATTATTTGGTGTATTGATGCGTGAACAGCTCTCTGTTCACGCTTTGATTTTTATCTGACGAAAGTCAGCATTATTTTTGGAGGTGTATGAACATCGCTATCAAAGAACTGCAAATCAACGAAGAAATCCGTGACAAGGAAGTAAGAGTAATCACCGGTGACGGTGAGGTGCTCGGAATCATGTCATCTCAGGAAGCACTCCAGATTGCCGAGGAGAAGAATCTTGACTTGGTAAAAATTGCTCCCCAGGCTGTTCCTCCCGTGTGTAAAATCATGGATTACGGTAAGTACCGTTTTGAACAGGCAAAGAAAGAAAAGGAAGCAAAGAAAAATCAACATGTTGTTGAAATCAAGGAAATCAGACTCTCACTCAACATTGACACACATGACTTTGAAACAAAGGTTAATCACGCAAGACGTTTCCTCACAAGCGGTAACAAGGTGAAGGTTTCAATCCGTTTCAGAGGACGTGAAATGGCTCATACAGAAAACGGTCTTGTTACAATGAAGCAGTTTGCAGAAGCCTGTACGGAATTCAGTAATGTTGAAAAAGCTGCAAAGCTTGAAGGTAAGTCAATGATGATGTTCCTGGCACCTAAGCCGAAAAAGTAATAACAGGAGGAATTTACAATGCCTAAAATTAAGACACACAGCGGTGCAAAGAAGCGTTTTAAGCTTTCAAAGAACGGTAAGCCCATCCGCTACCATGCAAACAAGTCACACATCCTTACAAAGAAGAATTCAAAGCGTAAGAGAGGTCTTCGCACAACAGTTGTTGCTGATAAGACAAACGAGAAGCAGATTAAGCGTCTTATTCCTTACAAATAATTAAGGTAACACCAAACTAAAATAATAATTAACGGAGGTACTTAATCATGGCTCGTATTAAAGGCGCAATGATGACTCGTAAGAGAAGAAATAAAGTATTAAAGCTTGCTAAAGGCTACTACGGCTCAAAGCACAGCCTCTTCAAGACAGCTAAGCAGGCTGTTATGAAGTCTGGCAACTATGCATACATCGGCAGAAAGCAGAAAAAGAGAGATTTCCGCCGTCTTTGGATCACAAGAATTTCTGCAGCTTGCAAGGCTAACGGCACAAACTATTCAACATTCATGAATGGCCTTAAGAAAGCAGACATCACTCTTAACAGAAAGATGCTCTCAGAAATTGCTATTGCTGATCCCGCAGCTTTCACAGCTCTTGTTGAAAAGGCAAAGGCAGCTCTTTAATTTTCTAAAAATTACGTCCGAGATTTTTTTCTCGGGCGTATTTGTGTTTTTAAAAGAACTAAAATTTGTTGAAAAAGGAGAAAAATATGAACAGACTCGACAGTGTTTCAAACGAAAAAATCAAGATGGCGGTTAAAATTGCCGGTTCTTCAAGGACTCGAAAAGAAACTGGTCTGTTCTTTCTTGAAGGTCTCCGTCTCTGCCGTGACAGTGCTTTGACCGGCACTGCCATACGGTACGCTTTTTTTACTGACAGAGCTTATGAAAGGTTTGCTGATGATGCTGATCTTATTGCTTCGAAATCAAGGGAAGCCTTTCTTATTTCCGAAGCTGTAGCTGATAAGCTTGCTCTTACACAAACCTCGCAAGGCTTCTTCTGTGTATGTGAAGCAGCTGAAAGTCTGTCTCTTTCTTCACTTGACGTAACGGGCAAATATATTGTTCTTGAAAATATACAGGACCCGGCAAATCTCGGTGCAATCTGCCGTACTGCGGAGGCTCTCGGTATTAGCGGTGCTGTACTAAGCGGTTGCTGTGACCGTTATTCTCCTAAAAGTCAGCGTGCAGCAATGGGCTCACTTTTAAGATTGCCTGTTTTTGAGTGTGAAGAGCTTATCGGGACAATCAGTATGCTGAAAGAAAAAGGAATGACTGTATACGCCACATCGCCCGATTCTTCTTCTCGGAAGATTACTGAGGTTTCAATGGAGGGCGGTGTTTTGTGCGTTATCGGCAACGAAGGTAACGGTGTGAGTCAAGAGGTGTTTGCTCTTTGCTCAAAAGTAACGATTCCCATGCTCGGCAATGCAGAATCTCTCAACGCATCAATGGCAGCAGCGATTACTATGTGGGAGATGATGAGATAAAAATGGAGAATGAAATTTATTGGCTCTGGCTACAGGGAGCTATCGGTTACGGTAAGTCAGTAAAAGGACTTGTTGAAGCGTTAGGCGGTGCAAAGGGCATTTATGACGCATCAATTGAAGAACTTAAAGCTGCCCGTATCAAGGGCATAAGCAGTCAGACATTAAATAAAATCAAGGAAGAGGATATTGAAAAATATTATGATATTTTTGATTTTTGCAATAAACACAAAATACATATTGTAACTCCTGACAGTGAATTTTATCCGAAAAGACTGCTTGAAATTGAAAACTATCCTCTTGTGCTTTATGTAAGAGGTGATTATACCTGTCTCAATACCGAAAATGCTCTCGGTGTAATCGGAAGCAGAACTCCGTCCTTGTACGGAGAGGAGGCAACACACACGATTGTCTCTCAGCTTTGTGATAACGGTGTACTGATTGTCAGCGGCGGTGCTTTGGGTATTGATACAATTGCACACAGAACGGCTATTGAATGCAAAGGAAAAACTGTGCTTGTCATGGGGTGCGGCCACGGCTCAGGTTATCTTCCTGAAAACAGCGGTCTGAGAAAATCTGTTGCACAAAACGGAGCGCTCATAACTGAGTTTCCTCCTTATTCAAATGTCACTCCGGGTACATTCCCGATGCGTAACCGTATTATTTCCGGTATGACAAGCGGAGTTGTTATTGCTGAAGCGGCAAAATTCAGCGGTACCTTCAGCACGGCAAGACACGCTATGAAGCAGGGGAGAGATTTGTTTGTTCTTCCCGGTGACATAAAAAGCGGTAACTTTGAAGGCTCCAATCAGCTTATATCTGAGGGTGCAAAGCCTGTCTTTTCCGCAAAGGACATTATTCCGTGGGCAAAGACTTCAAAAGTAAGTGTTGTAAAAACAGGTGATCCTTTCAAAAATATTGATAAGGAAGCCTCGTCTTATAAAAAGTCAGGAAAGAAAAAAGCCGTTTCAGATAATGAAAACAAATCCGTTTCAAAAAAAGAAGGAAAACCGCTGATAGTTGAAAAAAATTCTGAAAAAAATATAAAAATTAATCTGGAAACTATTTCTAAAAATGCAGAAATAGTGTATAATATAATGTCCGACGGTGTCTGCGATTCTGATGGGATAATCCGTGAATCGGGTTTAGAGGTAAGAAAGGTTCTTTCTGCTCTTACTGAGCTTGAAATCAACGGAATCGTCACAAAAGAAAGCTCTGACCGCTACCGTCTTAATTAATAAATTTATGAAAAGGTGAAAATATATGGCAAATTTAATTATTGTCGAGTCTCCCTCAAAGGCAAAAACTCTTAAGAACTACCTTGGAGGCGGATATAACATCGTTGCTTCCAAGGGTCATATCAGAGATTTGCCCGCAGCAAGACTCAGCGTTGATGTAAAAAACGACTTTGCTCCCAAGTACAGTATTGTTAAAGGCAAGGAAAAGCTTGTAAAGGAGCTTAAGGCAGCGGTTGCCGAAAGTGATGAAGTTTATCTTGCAACCGACCCTGACCGTGAAGGAGAGGCAATTTCCTGGCATCTTGCCGAAATTTTAGGTCTTGATCTTAATAAGCTTAACAGAGTTACCTTTAATGAAATTACCAAAACTGGTGTAAAGAACGGTATGGCAAACCCCAGAAAGGTTGACCTTGACCTTGTTAATGCTCAGCAGGCAAGACGTATTCTCGACCGTCTTGTCGGTTACAAGCTCAGTCCCTTTGTTTCACAGAAGATAAGAAGAGGACTTTCAGCCGGACGTGTTCAGAGCGTAGCTGTCAGAATGATTGTTGACAGAGAAAATGAAATCCGCGCCTTTGTTCCCGAGGAGTATTGGTCACTTGAAGCAAAGTTCAGCGCATCAAGAAAAACACTTACTGCTGCCTTTTACGGTGATGAAACCGGAAAGATTGAGCTTAAAACACAGCAGCAGACAGACGAAATCATTTCAAGACTTGACGGTGCAAGATATTTTATAAGCTCTCTTAAAAACGGCACAAGAAAAAAGAATCCCGCTCCTCCCTTTATTACCTCAACTCTTCAGCAGGAGGCTTCAAGAAAGCTTGGCTTCAGAGCTGAAAGAACAATGAAAATTGCTCAGGAGCTTTATGAAGGTGTTACGGTTACAGGTTATGGTTCAATTGGTCTTATAACTTATATGAGAACTGACTCTCTCCGTATTTCGGAAGAAGCAAGACAGGCCACCGAGGAGTTCATAAAGGATAACTACGGTGAAAAATATCTTCCTGAAAAGCCCCGTTACTACAAATCAAGAAGTAATGCACAGGACGGTCATGAAGCTATCAGACCTTCTACCGTATCCATTACTCCTGCAATGGTCAAAGACAGTCTTACTCCCGAACAGCTTAAGCTTTACACTCTCATCTGGAACAGATTTGTTGCTTCTCTTATGGCTTCCTGCGTTCAGAACACACAGAAAATTGAAATCAAGGGTGTAACCGACAGTGAAGACAGATACTGTCTCTTTACAGCAAGCGGTTATTCTGTTAAATTCGACGGATTTACTGTTCTTTACGACCTTGGCGACAAGGACGAAGACAAGAACAAGCTTCCCGAGGGTCTTTCCAACGGTGATGATCTTAAACTCAAGTCTCTTGATAAAGAACAGCATTTTACTCAGCCTCCCGCAAGATATACAGAAGAGTCACTTATCAAGACTCTCGAAGAAAACGGTGTGGGCAGACCAAGCACCTACGCTACAATTATTTCAACCATTGTCAAGCGTGAATATGTTTTAAGGAAAGCAAAGCAGCTTGTTCCCACAGAGCTTGGCGAGGCAATAGTTAATCTTCTTAAGGAAAAATTCAAGAACATTGTAAATATAAAGTTTACCGCACAGCTTGAAAGTGACCTTGACCGTGTAGGTGAGGGAACACAGGATTACATCAGAATGCTCCATGAGTTCTACGGTGATTTTGAAGAAACTCTCCAGAAAGCAAAGGCTGAAATGGACGGTGTTAAAATTCAGCTCAAGGAGGATGAAACAGATATTCCTTGTGAAAAGTGCGGAAGGAAAATGGTTATCAAGGTGGGTAGATTCGGCAAATTCCTTGCTTGTCCCGCTTATCCTGAATGTAAGACAACAAAGCCATATGTGATTGAAACTGATGCACTTTGTCCCGTATGCGGTGGCAAGGTTATTTCTAAAAAATCCAAAAAGGGCTACACCTTCTTCGGATGTGACAAATGGCCCGAATGTAACTTTATGACATGGGATAAGCCCACCAACGAAAAATGTCCCAAATGCGGAAAATCACTTTTTAAGGCAAAAGGCGGTATGCTTAACTGTCTTGACGAAAAGTGTGGCTATTCCGCTAAAGCTACCCGTAAAAAGAAGAGCGAATAAATAATAATGAAGGCGGTGAAAAAATGTGCACAGAAACAGTTAAAGTAATTGGTGCAGGTCTTGCGGGTGTTGAGGCGGCTTGGTATCTTGCAAACGCAGGTATAAAAACAGAGCTTTATGAAATGAAGCCTGTAAAATTTTCACCGGCTCACAAAAAAGCGACATTTGCAGAGCTTGTCTGCTCAAATTCACTTAAAGCGGAAAGAGTGGAGTCTGCCGCCGGTCTTCTTAAAGAGGAAATGCGCAGACTCGGTTCAATCTGTATAGAGTGCGCCTATGAATGTAAGGTTCCCGCAGGTGGTGCTCTTGCAGTTGACAGAGACGAATTTTCCCGTCTTATTACTGAGAAAATTTCTTCTCATCCGAATATTACGGTTATAAATGAAGAAGTAACCTCAATCCCCGAAGGCAATGTTATAATTGCTGCAGGACCTCTTGCAAGTGATGACCTAAGCGAAAAAATCGCGGAAATATGCGGAAACGGACTTCATTTTTTTGATGCGGCAGCTCCGATTGTCACTCTTGAAAGCATTGATATGGAAAGTGCCTTCTGCGCTTCAAGATATGAAAGAGGCGGAGAGGACGATTACATAAACTGTCCAATGAACAAAGAAGAATATGAAGCCTTTTATGATGCTCTTGTGAGTGCCGAAAGCGCAGAAGTACATTCCTTTGATAAAAGAAAGGATGTATATGAAGGTTGTATGCCTATTGAGGTTATGGCATCAAGAGGAAAGGATACAATGCGTTTCGGACCGCTTAAGCCTGTCGGTCTGCGTGACCCGAGAACGGGACACCGTCCCTGGGCAGTTCTTCAGCTCAGAAAAGAAAACAGCAATGGCTCACTTTTCAATCTTGTCGGTTTTCAGACTAATCTTAAATTCGGTGAGCAGAAAAGGGTTTTTTCAATGATTCCCGCTCTTAAAAA
The DNA here is from genome assembly GCA_045613805.1 of Acutalibacteraceae bacterium. Lineage (GTDB taxonomy): Bacteria > Bacillota > Clostridia > Oscillospirales > Acutalibacteraceae > UBA6857. The sequence goes on along the minus strand of JAZLBS010000013.1, from coordinate 51,187 downwards.
TGCCGATTTTGTACGTTACGGTGTTATGCACAGAAATACCTTTATTGATTCACCGAGGCTTCTTTGCGGTGATTTCAGTTTCAGAGAAAGAACGTCTCTCTTTTTTGCGGGGCAGATTACAGGTGTTGAAGGCTATATGGAATCTGCCGCTTCGGGCATAATGGCGGGACTTAATATGGCAAGACGCCTTAAAGGGGAAGAAACACTGATTCTTCCTGAAACTACAATGATAGGTGCGCTGAGCAGATACATCAGCGATTCCACTGTTACGAATTTTCAGCCAATGGGAGCGAACTTTGGTGTTCTTCCGCCTATTGAGCCGAAAATCAGAGATAAAAAAGAACGATACAAGGCTCTTGCGGAAAGAGGCCTTGCAGATTTTGAAAAATATATAAATGGAGAAAAGGAGGGTGTTAAATGAGTCTTGAAAGCTTTGAACAGGTTATCGGCTATGAATTCAAAAATAAAAACCTGTTGCAGACTGCTCTTACTCATTCTTCATATGCTAATGAAAAGCATCTTGCCGGAGAGTGCAACGAGAGACTTGAGTTTTTAGGTGACTCTGTGCTGGGTATTATTACTGCTGAATATTTTTATCATAATCTCAATCATCTTCCCGAGGGTGAAATGACAAAAAAGAGAGCGGCCTGTGCCTGTGAAAAATCACTCCACGGTTTCGCAAAGGAAATCGACCTTGGCAAATACCTTTTTCTCGGTAAGGGTGAAGAAAGAATGGGCGGCAGAAAGCGTGCTTCGATTCTTGCCGATGCATTTGAGGCGGTAATTGCCGCTATTTATCTTGACGGAGGACTTGAAAGTGCAAGAAACTTTGTTCTTGATTTTGTAAAAAAAGCAGCAAGCGAACAGATGTCCTTTGTTGATTACAAAACCGTTTTACAGGAAATTATTCAGAAAAATCCTGATGAGCATCTTTCCTATGCTGTTGTTGCCGAAAGCGGCCCCGATCACGACAAGCGCTTCGAGGTTGAGGTTTATCTCAACAGTAATACAATCGGTTACGGCAAGGGAAAAAGCAAAAAAATAGCAGAGCAGCAGGCTGCAAAGCAGGCTCTCGAGCTTATGGGTGTGAAGTTTTGAAGCATATAAATGTTGCGTTGTTTGTTCCTGATGAAGGCTGTCCGCACAGATGCAGCTTCTGTAATCAGAAAACCATTTCGGGAAAAACCGTACCTCTTACGGTAGGTGACATTGAAAAAGCTGTTCATACAGCACTTTCATCATCGGAATGCTCTGACGGAGAAATTGCTTTTTTCGGCGGAAGCTTTACGGCAATTAAAAGAGAGTATATGCTAACTCTTCTTGAAAAAGCAAAAACTTATATTGACAGTGGTCTTTTTAAAGGAATAAGAATTTCAACCCGTCCTGATTGCATTGACGAAGAAATCCTTTCTCTTTTAAAAAAATACAGTGTCACATCCATTGAGTTGGGCTGCCAGAGCATGGATGATGAGGTGCTTTCTCTTAACGAAAGAGGTCATTCCTCATCTGATGTCGTAAAGGCTGCACATCTAATAAAAAAATATGGCTTTGAGTTCGGTGTACAGATGATGACTGGACTTTACGGTGATACTCGAGAAAAAGCTGTTGAAACGGCACGAAAGCTTATCGCACTTGATCCCGATACTGCAAGAATATATCCTACAGTTGTTCTTGAAAACACCGCTCTTTCAACTCTGTATGAAAAAGGGGAGTACACGCCGCAGACAACTGAAGAAGCCGCAGATTTGTGCGCTGAGCTTCTGCTTATGTTTCACGAGGCGGAAATACGTGTAATCAGACTCGGTCTTCATTCGGGCGGTAATGTAGAAGAGGGCTTTGTTGCCGGAGCATATCATCCGGCTTTCAGAGAACTCGCTGAAAGCAAAATTTATCTTATGAAAATCAAGGAAGCTCTGACGGATAAAAATATATCCGGCGGAAAAATTGAAATTATTGTCGGAAGCTCTTATATTTCAATGGCATCAGGTCAGAAAAAATCAAATATAACAGAGCTTTCAGAAATGGGATACACAGCAAAAGTAAAAGGAGATCCCGGATATAAAAAATATGAAGTTAGTGTGAGGTTAACGAAATGATATTAACATCACTTGAAATGCAGGGATTCAAATCCTTCCCTGAAAAAACAGTTCTTACCTTCGGTAAGGGGATTACAGCAGTCGTAGGTCCGAACGGAAGCGGCAAGAGTAATATCTCAGATGCGGTGAGATGGGTGCTCGGTGAGCAGTCAAGTAAATCACTCCGCGGCTCAAAGATGGAGGATGTTATTTTTGACGGAACAAAAATCAGAAAGGCTCACGGCTTTGCACAGGTAACACTGCGTCTTGATAATAAGGACAGGTCAATAAAAGGTGCTGATTCCGATGAGGTTGCCGTTACAAGAAGATATTACCGTTCAGGCGAAAGCGAATACAAAATCAACGGTGTAAATGTTCGTCTTAAGGATGTTCACGAGTTATTTATGGATACAGGTCTCGGCAGAGACGGTTATTCAATGGTCAGTCAGGGCAAAATTGCCGATATGGTCAGCGGTAAGGGTAAGGAATGCCGTGAAATGTTTGAGGAAGCTGCAGGAATCTCTTCTTACCGCTACAGAAGAAGCGATTCTCTTAAAAAGCTTTCACAGGCTGAGGATAATCTTGTAAGACTCAGGGATATTCTCAGTGAGCTTGAAGGCAGAGTGGGACCTCTTAAGCATCAGAGCGAAAAAGCCGAAAAGTTCCTTGTGCTTGCAGAAGAAAAAAAAGAGCTTGAAATTGGCTTGTGGCTTCATAATATCGACAAAATACGAGATGAACTGCGTAAGCAGGAGGATAATATCTCTATTGCATCAGGTCATTATGCTCAGACGGAGGAAGAGCTTTCCGAAATTGAGTGTATGATAGAGAAAAGCATAGCCGATACACAGAATATAACCATAAGAATTGATGAAATCCGTCAGAATATTTCTTTTCTTGAAGAAAAGGTATCGTCTGCCGGCAGTGAACAGGCTGTTTTAAGAAGCTCTATTGAGCATAACAACGATACAATCGAAAGAATTTCCCGTGACCGTTACGATTCCGAAAGCAGTCAGAATCAGCTTTTGAAGGAAATTGAAAATGAAGAAAAGCTTATTCTTCAGATTAAAAACATCCGTACAGAAAAAGAAGCTGAGCTTAAGAAGGTTAATGCCGAATTTGAAAATATGCAGAACGAGGGCGGTTCACTTCTTAATGAATCAAACGAGATTGCCCACACTGTCGCTTCTCTTACCAGGGAGCTTGCAGACTGTCGTGTTGCTGTCTCAACTGCTCTTTCTTCAATCGGTGAAATCAAGGCAAGAGTAGAGGTTATAGATTCTCTTATAGCACAGCGTCAGGAAGCTGTAGATGAGCTCAGTGTTGAAAAGAGTAAAAGTGAAAAAGCTCTTACTGATTGCACAAAGGAAATTGAAGAGCTCGGCAATTCTGTTGAGGGATATACCTTAAGATATAAAAACAAGGATATTAAGGCTGACAGTCTTAAGAAAGAGCTTGACGACAAGGCCTTTGAGGTTCAGCGTGTCGGCTCTAAGATAAAAATGCTTGAAGAACTCGAAAAGAGTATGGAGGGTTATTCCGGAGCAGTTAAAAAGGTAATAAAAGAAAGTGAAAAGGGTGCTCTTAAGGGTATTCACGGAACGCTTACACAGCTTATTTCCGTTAAAGAGGAATATGCCGTTGCAATTGAAACTGCCCTTGGTAATGCTGTTCAGAACATTGTAACCGAAACTGAAAGTGACGCCAAAGCCGCCATAAATTATCTTAAAAGCACCAATGCAGGCAGAGCAACATTTCAGCCTGTTTCTTCCGTAAAAGGTAAGAATCTCAACGAAGAGGGACTTGACGATTGTTACGGTTATATTGATATTGCGACTAACCTTCTTTCTTACGATGAAAAATATGCCGAGATTATTTCTTCTCTTCTCGGAAAGACAGTGATTGCAGAAGATCTCAGCTGTGCAATTTCAATCGGAAAAAAATATTCTCACCGGTTTAAAATTGTTACTCTTGACGGTCAGGTTGTAAATCCCGGCGGCTCAATGACAGGCGGTTCTGCAATACAGAATATCGGTATTCTTTCACGAGGAAATGAAATTGAAAGACTCAGGGAAAAAGAGAAGGAGCTTTCCGTAAAGACCTCGGAGCTTCAGAGTCAGTACGATAAGCTTGACGATGAGCTTAAGCATATCGGCCGCGAGCTTGAAACGGAAAAAGAAAGCCTTCTTGCGGCACAGGAAGAAAAAATCCGTCTTGAAGGTCAGTTCAATCTTATCTGTGAACAGTTCTATTCGGCAAAAAGTGCTCTTGATGAACTTGTCGGAGAAAAGAACAGTGCCGACGAAAGAATTGCAAGTATACAAAAATCCTGCGATGAATCAGAAGAAAAGGTCAAAGCACTTACAAAGGCTATTGAGGATAAAGAGGCTGAAGGTGAGGCACTCGGAAGAAAGAGAAGTGAGCTTTCTGAACGAAGAGACTCAATTACCTCTGATATTTCCAGGCTCAGTATGGATATACACGGCGCTGATAAAGACCTGTCAGCCCGTACACAGGCTCTTAATTTCCTTAAGGCAAGACTTATCGATCATGAAGACAGAGATAAGCTCCTTGATAAAGAAATTGAAGGAATTAAGTCAAGAAATATAGAAATAGAAAAAGAAATTGAAGCTATTTCTCATCTTGCCGAAGGATACCGTAATGATATTCAGAAGGCTAACGAAGAAATCGATAATCTGCGAAAAAAGAGAAGTGAAGAGGAAGAAAAATCCTCCGGACTTCGTGTAAGAGAAAGAACAAAGAGCGCCGAAAGAGAAAAAATAAGCGGTGAGCTTGCCCGTCTTGAAGAAAGAAAAGAGACAATGAATAAGGATTATGAGGATACTCTCGGCAAGCTTTACGAGGAATATCAGCTTACAAAACGTGAGGCTGAAGCTGTTGCACAGCGTCCCGAAGATCCCAAGGCGGCTCAGAAGAGACTTCATGAAATCAGGGGCTCAATAAGAGCTCTCGGCTCAGTTAATGTGGGCGCTATTGAGGAATATAAGGAAGTCAAGGAACGCTACGAGTTTATGTCTGCTCAGGTAGGAGATGTTGAAAAGAGTAAAAAGGAGCTTATTCGTCTTATCGGTGAGCTTACTGACAAAATGTCCACTCAGTTCAGAGAGCAGTTCACGAAAATCAATCAGAATTTCAATGAAACCTTCTGTGAGCTTTTTGGCGGAGGTAAGGCAGAGCTTATACTCGAAGATCCTGCTGATGTTCTTGAAAGTAATATTGATATCAAGCTTCAACCTCCCGGAAAAAACGTTAAGCGTCTTGATTCTCTTTCAGGCGGTGAAAAGGGACTGTCAGCCATTGCGCTTCTTTTTGCGATTATGAAGGTTAATCCCGCACCCTTCTGTATATTCGACGAGGTTGAGGCTGCTCTTGACGACGTTAACGTAACAAGATATGCTCAGAATGTAAGAAGAATGACAGAAAACACACAGTTTATTCTTATCACTCACCGTCGCGGTACGATGGAAGAGGCAGATATGCTTTACGGAATCACAATGCAGGAGCAGGGTGTGTCAAAGCTTCTTGAGCTTAAGACGGCTGAGCTTGCAAAAACACTTGGAATTACCGAATAAGGAGATATAACTATGGGTATTTTTAAAAAGTTCGGATTCGGACTTAAAAAGACAAGAGAAGGTATGACCGGCAGAATAGAGGATGTTCTCGGTGCATACGAGGAAATCACCGACGATTTGTTTGATGACCTTGAAGAAGCACTCATTATGGGTGACGTAGGTGTTAAAACTGCTACAGATATAGTGGAAGAGCTCCGAAAGAGAGTTAATAAAAATGAGGTTCGCAATCCGAAGCATGCAAAAATGATTATTGCCGATATCGTTGCAGATATGATTGACGGCGGTGAGGATATGGGACTTATTACCATTCCTTCTGTTATTCTTGTTATCGGTGTTAACGGTGTAGGTAAAACCACCACTATCGGTAAGCTTGCCGCTATGTATAAAAAAGAGGGCAAAAAGGTAATTTTAGGTGCTGCCGATACCTTCCGTGCTGCTGCTATTGAACAGCTTGAGGTCTGGGCTGACAGAGCCGGAGTAGACATCGTTAAGCATAAAGAGGGGGCAGACCCCGCAGCAGTAGTCTATGATACCATCAGTGCAGGTATTTCCCGTGATTGTGACATTATTATCTGCGATACAGCCGGAAGACTTCATAACAAGAAAAATCTTATGGACGAGCTTGCAAAGATTTACCGCGTAGTTGAGAAAGAGCTTCCCTATGCTGACCGTGAAATTCTTCTTGTTCTTGATGCTACCACAGGTCAGAACGCAGTAAGCCAGGCTAAGGAATTTATGAATGTAGCTGAGCTTACGGGTATTGCTCTTACCAAGCTCGACGGTACTGCAAGAGGCGGTGTTGTTCTTGCAATCAAGAATGAACTCAAACTTCCCGTTAAATTCATCGGTGTAGGTGAGCAGATTGACGATTTACAGCCCTTCAGTCCCAAGGTATTTGCAAAGGCTCTCTTTGAAGATACATCGAGTGTGGAGGAGGAATGAGAATGAAAATTCTTATAGCCACCCATAATAAGCATAAGCTTACTGAAATGGCACGAATTCTTTCACCTATGGGCTACGAGGTAGTTACAGATACAGACATCGGCATCGAGCTTACAGATGTAGAAGAAACGGGTACTACCTTTATGGAAAATGCTCGCATAAAAGCCGAAAGCGGCTGTAAGGAAAGCGGTCTTATCTGTATTGCTGACGACAGTGGATTGTGTGTAGATGCATTAGGCGGTGATCCGGGAGTATACTCGGCGCGCTACAGCGGTGTACACGGTGATGACGAAGGTAATATTATAAAACTTTTAGAAAATCTTGACGGTGTACCTGATGAAAAAAGAGCGGCATATTTCGCCTGTGCTATCTGCGTGAGCTTCCCTGACGGTAAGGAAATTACTGCCGAGGGTAAATGCCACGGCAAAATAGGCTATAAAAAGAAGGGCGAAAACGGCTTTGGCTACGATCCTGTCTTTATGGTGGGGGCTAAGAGTCTGGCCGAAATGACAGCCGAGGAAAAGGATGCCATCAGCCACAGAGGTAATGCACTTAAGGTGCTTGAGGAAAAAATGAGATAATTTTACAGATATAAGGAGCAAATTAAATGACAGGTAAAGAAAGAGCAGCATTCAGAGCACAGGCAAACCATCTCGAGCCTCTTTTTCAGGTAGGTAAGGGCGGTATGTCTGATGCTCTCATAAAACAGACAGACGATGCACTCAGAGCACGTGAGCTTATAAAAGTAAAAGTGCTTTTAGAGTCATCTCCCATCACACCCAGACAGACAGCCGATGAGCTTGCAGCAGCAACAGGTGCAGAGGTTATTCAGGTTATCGGCGGCGTAATCGTTCTTTACAGAGAAAGTCCCGAGCTTAAGGAAAAGGCTTTACAAAAAGAAAAGAACAAGAAAAAGGCCGCGAAGCTTCAGAGAGAAAAACAGCTTGCGTTAAGAAAAGAAAAAAATAAAAAGCTCGCATTCAAAGGCGTAAAGAAAGGCTGATTATAATGCGTATCGGTGTTTTCGGTGGAACATTTAATCCTGTTCACAAGGGTCATAAGATGTTAGCCGAGAAAATTAAAGACAGAGCAAAGCTTGACAGAATCATAATTATGCCCACCTTTACTCCTCCCCATAAAGAGGGTAATGACCTTGTAAGTGGTGAACACAGAATGGAAATGTGCCGTCTAACGTTCAGTGAGGATTATTATTCGGTCAGCGATCTTGAGCTTGAAAGACAAGGTAAAAGCTATACTGTAGATACTTTGTCAACACTTAAAGAGATATATCCCGAAGATGAGTTTTTTCTTATTATCGGTTCAGATATGCTTCTCAGCTTTCACGAGTGGCGCCGTTATGAAGACATTATTTCAATGGCTACCCTTTGTGTAGCGTCCCGTCTTGACAGCATTTCTTTTGAGGATTTATCCCGCTACGCTTCAGAAAACCTCGGTCTTGACAGCAGTAAGGATGAAATTATTCTTGCAGATATTGAGCCCTTTGAATGCAGCTCCACGGAAATCCGTGAAAAATTCAGGAGCGGTGAAAATATAAGTAAGCTTTTATCCGATGCTGTTTATGACTATATCAGACTTAACCTTCTTTACGAAAGTCCCTTTATGGAATATAAGAAGCTTTTAAGAACAAGACTTGATGATTACCGTTTTCTTCATTCACTTAATGTAGCTGAAAGTGCGTCTTCTCTGGCCCTCATATACGGTGCAGATGTAAAGAAGACATACTTTGCTGGACTTCTTCATGATATAATGAAAAATGAAAATAATGAAGAAATGTTGAAATGTATAGAAAAAGGTGGTATAATATTAAGCCGGATCGAAAAAGCGAATCCTAAGCTATGGCACGCAATGGCGGGGGAGGCATACCTGAGAACGGAGCTGGGAATCACTGATGAAGAAATTCTATCTTCTGTCCGCTATCACACCACAGGTAAAGCGGGAATGAGTCTTTTTGATAAGATTATTTATGTAGCGGATTACATCTCAGCTGAAAGAAGCTATCCCGACGTAGATACAATGAGATATCTTTCATTGCAAAAGGGACTTGATGAAGCTTGTCTTTATTCTTTGCAGTATACTCTTAAAGCATTATCCGCAAGGGAGACGGTGATTCATCCTGACAGTCTTAGCTTTTATAATGAGCTTGTAATGAATAAGTAAAGGAGATATATATGACAGAACTTACACTTGCAAAAGAAATTGTTAAAATTCTGGATAATAAAAAAGCAATTGATATCAAGGTTATTGAAATAACCGAACATTCTATTGTTGCCGATTATTTTGTAATTGCATCAGGTACTTCCAATACCCATGTAAAAGCTCTTGCAGACGAAGTAGAATTCGAACTTGGTCAGCAGGGAGTTGAGCCTCATCACATTGAGGGCAGAGCCACAGGCTGGATTTTACTTGATTACACAGGTGTGCTTGTTCACGTGTTCACAGGTGAAAGCCGTGATTATTATAATCTCGAGCGTTTATGGCAGGATGCAAAAACAGTCGATGTTTCCGATATTGTTACTGAAGACTGATTTTTTAATAAGTAAATTAATTAAACGGAGTGATAAATTTGTATTACGATTTTAAAAATGCCGAATCAAAATGGCAGAAAAATTGGGAAGCTTCAGGTGTTTTTGAAGCCAAGGATAATTCTGAAAAGAAAAAGTTCTATTCTCTTGTTGAATTTCCTTATCCCAGCGGTGCAGGTATGCATGTTGGTCATATCAAGGCTTATTCAGGTCTTGAAGTAATTTCAAGAAAGCGCAGAATGGAAGGCTACAATGTCCTTTTCCCTATCGGCTTTGATGCTTACGGTCTTCCTACTGAAAACTACGCCATCAAAAACGGAATTCATCCCCGTCAGGTTACTGACACAAATATTGCAAAATTCACAAGTCAGCTTAAAAGAGTAGGTTTTTCCTTCGATTGGAACAGAGTTGTAGATACAACTGAGGAAGGCTATTACAAGTGGACACAGTGGATTTTCCTCAAAATGTTCGAAAACGGTCTTGCATTCAGAGATAAGACACTTGTTAACTACTGTCCTTCCTGTAAGGTTGTTCTCTCCAATGAGGACTCTCAGGGCGGTAAGTGTGACATCTGTCACAGCGACATCGTACAGAAGTCAAAGGATGTATGGTATCTCAGAATTACTGAATATGCAGACAAGCTTCTTGACGGACTTAAGGAAGTTGATTATCTTCCTAACATCAAGCTTCAGCAGGAAAACTGGATCGGTAAATCAACAGGTGCTTTTGTTAACTTCTCCGTGAAGGATACAGAAGAAACACTTCGTATTTACACTACCCGTCCCGATACACTTTTCGGTGTTACCTTTATGGTTATGGCACCTGAGCATCCTTTACTTGATAAGTATAAGGCTATGATCAAAAACTTTGCTGATGTAGAAAACTACAGAACCGAATGTGCCAAGAAAACTGAATTCGAAAGAACTCAGCTTGTAAAAGACAAAACAGGCGTTAAGCTTGACGGCTTTGTTGCTATCAATCCCGTTAACGGCAAGGAAATTCCCATCTTCATTTCTGACTATGTAATGATGGGCTACGGTACAGGTGCTATCATGGCTGTACCTGCACACGACCAGAGAGACTACGATTTCGCAAAGAAGTTCGGTGTAGATATTATTGAGGTTATCAAGGGCGGCGATATGGAAGTTGAGGCCTACACAGGTGACGGCGAAATGGTTAACTCTGATTATCTCAACGGCTACACAGACAAGAAATCATCCATTGCACGTATTCTTGAAGAGCTTGAAAAGAAAGGCATAGGCGAAAAAGGTGTTCAGTACAAGATGAAGGACTGGGCATTCAACCGTCAGCGTTATTGGGGCGAACCCATCCCCATCGTACACTGCGATAAGTGCGGTATGGTTGCTGTTCCTTATTCCGAGCTTCCTCTCAGACTTCCCGAGGTTGAAAACTTTGAGCCCGGTCAGGATGGCGAAAGCCCCCTTGCAAAGATTGATTCATTCGTAAACTGCACTTGCCCCAAGTGTGGCGGAGCAGCAAAGAGAGAAACGGACACAATGCCTCAGTGGGCAGGTTCATCATGGTACTTCCTTCGTTATATCGATCCTCACAACGACAATGAGCTTGCAAATATGGAAAAGCTTAAGTACTGGATGCCTGTTGACTGGTATAACGGCGGTATGGAGCATGTTACCCGTCACCTTATCTATTCTCGTTTCTGGTATAAGTTCCTTTACGATTTAGGGGTTGTACCTTGCTCAGAGCCTTATGCAAAGAGAACTGCTCAGGGACTTATTCTCGGTCCTGACGGTGTTAAGATGAGTAAGTCACGCGGAAATGTTATTGACCCCAACGAGGTTGTTGAGGTATACGGCGCAGACGTACTTCGTACATACGTCCTCTTTATGGGTGACTATGAACAGGCCGCTCCCTGGTCAGAAAGCTCTGTTAAGGGCTGTAAGCGTTTTGTTGACCGTATCTGGAACCTTCAGGAAATTGTTACCGAGGGTGAGGAATATTCAGCTGAGCTTTCCTCTTCCTTCCATAAGACAATCAAGAAGGTCAGCGAGGATGTGGAAGCGCTTAAATACAACACAGCAATTGCTGCACTTATGACTCTTCTCAACGGCATTTATAACAAGGGCTCAATCAATAAGGCTGAGCTTAAAACGCTTCTTCTTCTTGTCAATCCCTTTGCACCTCACGTAACAGAAGAGCTTAACTCAATTGTGTTTGAGGGAAGCGGAATGCTTGCTGAAACACAGTGGCCTGCTTATGATGAAGCAAAGTGTGTTGACGATGAAATCGAAATCGTTGTTCAGATCAACGGTAAGGTTAAGGCAAAAATCAATGTTGCTGCTGACATTGAAGCTTCAGATGCTATTGCCGCAGCAAAAGGCGATGAAAAAATTGCTGCTGAAATCGCAGGAAAGAACATTGTAAAAGAGCTTTATGTAAAGGGAAGACTTGTTAATATCGTAGTCAGATAAAATTTTTAGCGATTTTTTTGAAAAAACGTTAAAAACACGAAAAATATCTTGTTATTGTTTGAAAAATTCTCTTGACAAGTGGTAATCAATAATGTATAATATTTTTCGAATCCATAATGGAAATATACCCCTGCTAACAGGTAAGGGAGGGAAATATAAATGAGTCAGGTAAAAGTTAAAGAGAACGAGTCACTCGACAGCGCTCTCAGACGTTTTAAGAGACAGACTTCACGCGATGGTATCATTCAGGAAGTTCGTAAAAGAGAACACTATGAAAAGCCTTCAGTAGCAAGAAAAAAGAAGTCTGAAGCTGCTCGTAAGCGTAAATTTAAGTAATTGAATTACAAAAATCACCCGAGGGCTTAACACCTTTGGGTGATTTTGATTTTCTTAAAAAGGGTGGTAATACTATGATTAATAAGCTCAAATCATATCTCAAAAATAAAGGCAGTGCCGCACTCATTATGAGTGAGGAGAATGTTTGCTATTTCACTTCATTCCATTCAACTAACGGTTATCTTGTTGTAACGGGGGAGAAGTCATATTTTTTAACTGACTCCCGCTATATTGAAGCTGCACAGAACAAAATCAGTTCCTGTGATGAAATCCTGCAGATTAAATCAATGGAAGCAGATCTTGTTCCTCTTGTTAAAAAGCTCGGTATAGAAAAGCTTGAAACCGAAAGCGAAAGAATCACTGTTTCGAGATTCAATGAGGTTAAAAGGCTGTTTGATTTTGCAGAGGTTGTTTGTGACGGAGAACTCGATAATGCTTTAAGTGAAATAAGAACAGTTAAAAATGAAGCAGAAACAGCAAAGATTATTAAGGCACAGCGTATTGCCGAAAGAGCCTTTGATTATATCTTAGGCTTCATTTCCACAGAAAAAACCGAAAAAGAAATTGCACTCGAGCTGGAATATTTTATGCTCAAAAACGGAGCTGACGGACTTTCCTTTGAAACTATCTGTGTCAGCGGTAAAAACAGCTCTCTGCCTCACGGTGTTCCTACCGATAAGAAAATTGAAAACGGTGATTTTATAACTATGGACTACGGCGCAACAACTGAATTCTATCATTCGGATATGACAAGAACAGTTGCAGTAGGTGAGGTTTCATCAAAGCAGATTGATGTGTATGAGACTGTTCTCAAAGCGCAGTTGGCAGGTCTTGAGGCTGTAAAAGCCGGTGTTGATTGCAAGGCAGTTGATGCTGTTTCAAGAAAGATTATCTCTGATAAGGGTTACGGTGATTACTTTGGTCATGGACTCGGTCATGGTGTAGGCGTTGAAATTCACGAGCTGCCGTCACTCAATCCTTCCAGTAAAGCAGTTCTTAAGGAAGGTCATATTGTTACCGTTGAACCGGGGATTTATCTTCCCGGACAGTTCGGTGTGAGAATTGAAGATATGGCACTTGTTACCGCTGACGGCTGCAGAAATCTTACCGAATGCGAAAAGAAACTTATTGTTTTATAATTAACTATTTTAAGGTGGTATATTATGCCTATGTATGAAAACAGAACTGAACAGGAAAAGGCTCTTTTAGTAAGTGTAGATACAGGTGACTTTGATGCTGAAGCCTCTATTGACGAGCTTGAAGAGCTTGCATATACCGCCGGTGCAGAGGTTGTCGGAAAGGTTATTCAGAAAAAGGAAGCTCCGGAAAAGGCAACCTTTGTAGGTGTCGGAAAGCTTGCTGAAATAATTTCCTTCTGTCAGAGTAATGATGTTGACATTCTTATTTTTGACAGTGAGCTTTCTCCCTCGCAGCAAAGAAATCTTGAAAAGCTTACAAATGTAAGAGTTATTGACCGAACTATGCTTATTCTTGATATTTTTGCTATGCGTGCAAGAACAAGCGAGGGTAAGCTTCAGGTTGAGCTTGCACAGCTTAAATATCAGCTCCCGAGACTTGCGGGGCAGGGTACTTCTCTTTCAAGGCTTGGTGGCGGAATCGGAACAAGAGGTCCCGGTGAAACAAAGCTTGAAAGTGATAAGCGTCATATAAGACGAAGAATACAAAAATTACAGGAAGAGCTCGAACATCTTGAAAAGCGCCGCAATCAGATGCGCAAGAGAAGAGAAAAGGACGGTGTGCAGACAGTTGCCATTGTCGGATATACAAATGCGGGTAAATCAACTCTGATGAATGCTTTAACCGATGCGGGTGTTCTTGCTGAAAACAAGCTTTTTGCTACTCTTGACCCGACTTCACGCGGCCTTACCTTACCTGACGGCAGACAGGTTATGCTTGTCGACACGGTAGGTCTTATACGCCGTCTTCCTCATAAGCTTGTTGAAGCATTTAAATCAACTCTTGAAGAAGCGGCGACGGCTACTGTTATTCTCAATGTCTGTGATGCATCCGATGAACACAGTGCCGAGCATCTTGAGGTCACAAAGAACCTTCTTGAAGAGCTTGGCTGTGCCGGTAAACCGATTATTTCTGTTATGAATAAATGTGACCTTGTAGGTGATATTTATTCGATGCCGACTTTCGGAAAAACAGTAATGATTTCTGCTCTTGAAGGAAAAGGCTTTGATGAGCTTCTGGGTGCAATTTTAAAGGAGCTTCCGCCCTCCAGAAAAAAAGCGGAGTTTCTTCTTCCTTTCTCGGCGGGTGCGGTTGCAGCCCGCATAAGAAAAGAAGGTGTGGTTGAATTTGAAGAATACCGTGAAGACGGACTTTATATGAGAGCCACGGTAGAAATCAGTCTTATAAATGAAATCAAGGATTATCTTGTGTAGGCATATAGAAGGTGTGCATGAAGCCGTCAAGCTCATTTGAGCACACATCACCGCCAACAACGGTGTTTTCATAAACAAGAATGTTGCCTTGTATTATACCATCGGTGTTTTCGTAACCGGGATAATTGAGTATATTATAGCTCCAGAGCTTTACTCTTGCTCCCTTGTATTTTTCCAAATCAAGTTTTTGCTGACGCTGAATATCGTTGTATTCCTCGTAAGTATCGTCGAATTCATCGGGTATGATTACTTCTTTTACTACTGCGGGATTTTCGTCAATTTCCCAACCAAACTGTGAAAAAAAGCTCATTCTTTCTTCGTGTGTCCCTGCCTTCATAGATATACTCCCTATGTTGCTTACGGGTAGAGTTCTGTTTTTTGCTACTGATATAACAGCACCTATGGAAAGTGCACAGACGAGCAGAAAACACAAGGCTGCTTTTAATGCTTTATCGGATTTTACAGAAAGAACGAACATATTTGTTGACCACCAATCATTATTTATTTGTAAATTTATATTGTTGGATTATTAAACTTAGAACTCATAAATTTTAAGGGTGTGCTTTATGGATTTTATTCCTTATAATTCTCGTAACTCCATTCATAAAAACAAATTCGGAGCCCTGAAAGAGGGTGAAAATGTTGTTTTTAAGGTGATTATGCCTCGTTCATTCGGAGTTACCCGTGTTGATCTTGTTATAAAAAGTGACCGCGGTGAATACGAATACCTTCCGCTTAAATGGCTTTCAATGGAAGGCGAGAGCGAAGAGTGGTGGGCTCTCGGATACACTGCAAAAGAGCCTGATATTTACTTTTATCATTTTGAATATGAAACCTCCTGGGGGAGAAGCTTTATAAAGCATAGCGGAAACTGTCTGGGAAAAGTGTCTGCAGGTGAAGAGGATTGGCAGCTTTCGGTTTACTCAAAGGATTTTTCAACTCCCGATTGGCTCAAGGGCGGTCTGTTTTATCAGATTTTCCCGGACCGATTCTACTTCTCAGGTGAAGAAAAATCATGTGTACCTGTTGACAGAAAGCTCAGAAGTGATATTTACGGTGAGCCTGAATGGAGACCGACGAAAGAGGGTAAGGTTCTAAATAACGATTATTTTCAGGGTGATCTTAAAGGCATTGAAGAAAAGCTTGATTACATAGCCTCCTTGGGTGTAACCTGTATATATCTCAACCCTATTTTTGAAGCACAAAGCAACCACAGATACGATACATCTGATTACAGTCGCATTGACCCTCTTCTCGGAAACGATAAAAACCTTGTCTCTTTGTGTAAAAAAGCCGAAGAAAAAGGTATATCTGTAATTCTCGACGGTGTGTTCAGCCATACGGGTGACGATAGCATATATTTCAACAAATACGGAAGATATAATTCTATCGGTGCATATCAGTCGCAAAAATCACCCTACTACAGCTGGTATAAGTTTATTAATCATCCCGATAATTATCATTCCTGGTGGGGAATAAGCATTCTCCCGGAGGTTATTGAAGAGTCAGAGGGCTTTCTTGATTTTATTACGGGGGAAAACGGAATTGCCCGAAGATGGCTTCGAACCGGTGTACGCGGATGGAGACTTGATGTTGCCGATGAGCTTCCGGATGTTTTTCTTGACCGGTTCAGAAAAGCGGTTAAAGAGGAAAATCCCGATGCTCTTGTTCTTGGTGAGGTGTGGGAGGATGCCTCCAATAAATTCAGCTACGGACAAAGACGCCGTTATTTTGACGGAAAGCAGCTTGACTCGGTTATGAACTATCCCTTTGCCGATGCGATAATATCCTTTATCCGTACAGGCAGGGTTGAAGGCTTTTCAGACAAGATCTATACTATTCTTGAAAATTATCCCAAGTGTGTTATTGATGTGCTTATGAATCATATCGGTACTCACGACACAATGAGAGTCATAACACAGCTTGCCGGCGAAAGCTGTGAATACAGGGACAGATCCTGGCAAAGCAGTAAGCATCTTACCGATGAGCAATATTCTCTCGGTGTTAAGCTTCTTAAGCTTGCTGCGGTTATTCAGTACACTCTTCCCGGTGTGCCATCTCTCTATTACGGGGATGAAGCCGGTATGGAGGGATATAAGGATCCGTTTAACAGATACTGTTATCCCTGGGGAAGAGAAAACGGTGAGCTTATTTCATTTTACCGCAGTCTTGGTAAAATAAGAAAAAATTGCCCTTGCCTCAGAGACGGTGAGTACAGAACAGTTTCTGAAATGCTTGGCTGTCTCGCTTTTGAAAGAATTGGCAATGATGAGAGTATTCTTGTGATTACCAACCGAAACGAGCACGAAATTGAATATTATCTGCCGGAAAAATGGCATAATTCAAAGGCTGTTTTTGGCACGGGAATGCAAGGTCAAAGTGTAAAGATAGCTTCCCTTGAAGCTGTGATACTAAAAAAAGGAGAATGATTATGAGTGACTGGACAGAAGTTAAAATCAGCGTAAATGCTGACGATATCGAAAAAGCAGGGGACATAGCAACAATGGTTGTACCTTACGGTATATATATTGAGGATTACCGTGACCTTGAAGCAGAAGCCTGGGAAATAGCACACATCGACCTTATAGATGAAGAGCTTCTTAAAAAGGACAGAAGCAAAGCAATAGTGCATGTTTACATTTCACCGGAGGAAAATCCCGCCGAAGCAGTTGCTTTTCTTCGTGAGCGCTATACGGCAGAAGGCATTGAAAATGAAATTAATCTTAATGAATGTAAAAATGAAGATTGGGAGAACAACTGGAAACAGTATTTCCATCCAATTCCTGTCGGTGAAAAGCTTCTTATAAGACCTACATGGGAGGACGAATTTGAAGCGGGGGACAGAAAGGTTCTTAATATTGAGCCGGGTCTTGCTTTCGGAACAGGAACTCACGAAACCACACGGCTTTGTCTTGAAACTCTTGAAAAGCACATAACAGAAGAAACCACTGTTCTTGACATCGGCTGCGGAAGCGGTATTCTTTCTATTGCGGCTCTTCTTCTCGGTGCCAAGGAAGTAACAGGTGTTGATATTGATGCGCTTGCTGTAAAAACCGCTATCGAAAATGGTGAGGCAAATGATTTTTATCCGCCGAAGTATAACATCCTTCAGGGAAATCTTACCGACAAGGTAAGCGGTAAATTTGATGTTGTTGTGGCAAATATTGTTGCTGATGTTATTATAATGTTCTGTAAGGATGTGGCTTCATTTATGAAGGATGGCGCTGTATTTATCACTTCGGGCATTATTGATACCCGTGAACAGGATGTTGTTGATGCATTCGCAAAATATGGCTTTAAAATTGAAGCAAGACATACCGAAGGCGGTTGGGTGTGCTTTGAATGCACTAAGAAATAATAATTGCTATTACAGGCGTTCAGATGAATGCCTGTATTTTTTCGTTTATGGCTATTTTTCACCTCATATATTAAGCAAAGAATAATAAAAAAACTGAAAAAAGGAGAACCGACTTATTATCGGTTCTCTCATTTTTATTATAACATTTTCTGTACTTCTTCAATGGGACCTTTGAAGCATTCTTCTTTAACGGGAATTTGTCCGTTTACATTATCCAGGAAAGAATTGTACTTCAGCTTTTTAATATTAACAGAAAGCTGGTACTTGGTTACGAGGTCGATTACCATTTCTCTCTTATCCTTGTTCTTTCTTGCTGTAAAGCTGTCGAGAATAATTTCGACTGAAGCTTTAGGAGTAATATTCTTAAGTGTTATTTCAGTTTTACCCTTGATTTTTCTTATATCAGCATTTACATCCTTGCCGTTTACTTTTATGCTGACTGACTGTGCATCTGTGATATCTTCGAAAACAAGAGTGTAATTTCTTCTTGCGGGAACTGATGAGCAATTTCCTTCTGCGGGACAGATGTTGAATGTAAGCTTGTTGTTGCTTTCTTTGACGGTGTATCTTGTAATTGCAAAGTTTCCGTTTTTGAATTCATTGCTCAGACCGTCATCTTCGTAAAGCTCAAAGCTATTATTACCTCTGTAAATACGAAGAATCATATCCTTTGGATTATCGGAAGAATTCTCTCTGTCATTAGCGGAAATGGGAATAATGGCACCTTCCTTTGCAAGGACAGGTATACTTTCGAGTCCGCGATACATAGTAATCTTCTGTCCGCCCTGATAAATTGCACCTGTATAAATATCAGTCCATCTGCCTTCGGGAAGCCATACGTTGACAGAAGCAAGATTGGTTTTCGGATTCATCTTCTGTGTTATGGGAGCTACGAGAAGCTCTGAGCCGAAGAAGTACTGATTTTTTACCTGATAGGCTTCTTCCTTTTCAGGATACTGATAATACATAGGCTCGCAAAGTGCGATGCAGTGCTTATGTGTGCGATAGTTCATTGAGTAGAGATAGGGGATAAGAGCATGACGCTGACGGAGACATTCCGTCGCGATTGTTTCAGCCTGGAAATTATGCTTCCAGGGTTCCTTGCCCATAAACTCATTACTTGTTGAGTGAAGTCTCATAATGGGATTGTAAAGACCGTACTGAACCCAGCGCGTGTAAAGCTCGTCGTCCTTGCTTCCCATCATGTGACCGCCGATATCGTGGCTCCACCAGGTGTAACCGATATTTGTGGCTGTGTTTGTGAAATAAGGCTGGAAATCAAGGCTTTCCCAGGAAATGTGAGTGTCACCGGAGAAGCCGAGAGGATATCTGTGTGAACCTACCTCAGCAAAACGGGAAAGAATGAGCGGTCTCTTGTCGCCTGTTTCGTTTGCAAGAGTGTGGTAGTGGTTGAGAGCCCAGAGGGGATCGAGATTTTTAAGCTTGGTGTTTTTACCCTGCTGCCAGTCAATCCACCAGAAGTCTACACCGTCATTTTCGTAGGGCTTGTGAACGAGATTGAAGTAAGCATCGATATATTTGGGGTCTGTGATATCAAATTCAATTCTTTTTCTTGTTGCGGGGTCTACTCCCATAGCCTTGGCAACATCCTCATACATATCTTCAAAGAAGCGTATGCCCTGAGCGGGATGAAGATTCACGGTGATTCTGAGATTCTGATCCTTAAGCCATTTAAGGAAGCCTTTATAGTCGGGAAAGAGTTCAGTGTTCCAGCTGTAGCCTGTCCAGCCGTCGCCCTGTAAAACGAAATCAGTTGTGTTGGGGAGTAAGGATTTTTTGCCTTCAATTTTTCCAAAACGTTTCTTGACATCAACCCAATGCCAGTCCATATCAATGGTTGCAACAGTAAGAGGAATTTCCTTTTCTATGAACTTTTTCATAAGATCAATGTATTCCTGCTGAGTATAAGCCTTATATCTGCTCCACCAGTTTCCGAGGCAGTAACGGGGAACAAGGGGAACCTGACCGCAGAGAGAAAAGAAATCCTTGAGACAGCCTCTGTAATCGTGGCCGTAAGCGAAATAATATTCATCCTTGGTCTTTTTTCTCTCACCGATTGTGCCGTCTTCATTTAAAATGAGACTCTTGCTGTCATCGATAACAGAAACACCGTTTGTTGACATAAGACCCTTGCCGATTTCTCTTTCTCCGTTAGCCATATCAAGAGTACGGTATGTACCTTTGAGATTACCGCTTTCAAATTCGGTAAGATTTTTTCCTCCCTTGAGGGAGATTCCTATCATCTTTCTTGAAGATGTATCATATTTAAAAATCGTCTTTGTTGTAATAATGATGACTTTATCTCCGTCCTCAACGATGTTGAAGGCGGGTTTGTCGAAGTTTCTGTTAATCACAGACTGTGTAGGTTCATCGGTGAAGATACCCTTGCGGTTATACTCGACTCTGAGAAGTCTTGATGTGAGCAGTGAAAATCTTACATTGTTTTTTATGAAGACGAATTTTTCGTCTGTCTTGCTGTCAGATTTCCAACCGAAGGTTTTCAAAAAATATTCTGTTGTATTGCTCATTGCGTGTGCCCCTTTCTGTTTAATCTTCTATATGATACAGTATATTTACTGCTATTTCAATGTAGTTTAAAAACTTTGGTTAAATGGTACAAAAACACAGATGAATTTTCTACATTAAAAAATTAACTTTAATTCTTATTGATGTTTAAAAAGGTTGTAGAAATATGCTATAATTATTAAAATTTATACATACGGAGGATATTTATGGAAACAAAAAAGTATGTACCTAAAAAAGAGGTCACCGCTTATGCCGTAGCGGCATTGGGACAGGGACTTGTCTACAGCTGTATGTCGAGTTATATAACCGACTACTACATGAGCGTTCTTAAGCTCAATGCAATGTTCGTAATTCTTCTTATGCTCCTTGCAAGAGTATGGGACGCTATCAACGACCCGATGATGGGTATGATTATGGACAGAGTTTCTTTCAAAAAAGGAAGAATGAAGCCCTATCCGGTTATAACAGCTATACCTATAGCAATTCTTACCATTCTTATGTTTGTTAATCCCGGTTTTGATACAAATAACAAAACTGTGTGGATTTATGTGTTTACTGCTTTTGTTTATGTTGCGTGGGGTATGGTTTATACATCGAGTGACGTGCCCTTCTGGAGTATGCCTAATGTTATGACTCCTGACGCAAAGGAAAGAGGCAATATTATTTCTTATGCAAAAACTGTCGGCGGTATCGGTTCAGCTGTAACTGTTGCACTTCCTATTATTGTAGGCTTTGTAGTTGCAGATATGGATGTTGAAAAGGCCGGTATTGTAAAATATGCGATTATGGCAATTTCAATGTCGCTTATCGGTATGCCTCTTTTCGCTATGTCTTCTTTCAAGGTAAGAGAAAGGATTCAGCTTCCCAACGCTGCAAAGAGAGCTCCCGGTGAACCTTCAGCGCTCAAGAGAATTTTCACCTGCAAACCTCTTGTTCTTGTAGTTGTTTCGGGTATGCTTTCCTTCGGCAGATATATGCTTCAGGCTGCTGCTCCTCATGTTGCACGTTATTCGGGCTTCTATATCGGTTCAAAACCCGAAACTGTTGAACAGTACAATTCAAATATTTCAACTGTTGCACTTGTTATTCAGGTTTGTGCAGCGGTAGGTATGTTTGGTGCAATGATTTTCCTTCCGAAGCTTTACAAGAAATTTGAATATAAGCAGATTATGATTGTTTCCTGTATCGGTGGTTTCGTTGCAAGCTGCTTCACACTTGTTATCGGTTGGACTACAAAGAATCTTCTTCTTTGCATTCCCTTTATGCTTATTTCAAGTATTCCTCTCGGTGTTATTAACAATGTATCTTTTGCAATGGTGTGCGACTGCCTTGACTTTATGGAGTGGAAGACAGGCTTCAGAGACACAGGTCTCGGCTCGGCATGTCAGTCCTTTGTTAACAAAATCGGTAACGCCTTTGCTACTGTTATGATTATCGTTATGTATATTGTTGTAAACATTGACGTAAATCAGCTTAATGTCGGTTCAGGACAGCAGGTTGTTGATGCAATCAACAGTATGTCAAGTACTCAAAATTTCGCTATGTTCTCTCTTGTTACTATCGTTCCCGGCATCAGCCTTCTTCTTTGTGCAATTCCTCTCTTCTTCTATGACCTCACAGGTGTTAAGAAGCAGAAGGTGTTCGATGAGCTTGCTGCATCAAGAAAAGAACGCGGCATTGAAATTGCAGAATAAATTTTATTTAATATAAATCGGAGGTTATTTTATGCTTACTTATTTATCAATGGGCTTGGGCCTTGTTTCACTTATTGCTTTTATGGTTAAATGCAATAAACAAAGAAGTGTCGGCGGTGTGTTCATTAAAAACATCACGAGCCTTTTCTTCCTTTTCACAACAGCCACTGCAATGTACTATAATCAGGATTTCTGGAAATACGGTGTTCTGATTCTTATTGGCGGTGTGTTCGGCATGCTCGGTGATATTTATCTTGATCAGAAGTGGGTTTATCCTCAGCACAATGATAACTATCTTTATGCAGGATTCATTTCATTCGGTATCGGTCATTTCTTCTACATAGCTGCTATTTTCTATCATCTCGGCTTCGGTATTAAGGATTTCCTTGTTCCTGTAATTGTCGGTGTAGTTGTTGCGGCCTTCACACTTCTTACCGAAAAGCCTACAAAGTGTCATTTCGGTAAATTCAAGGCTATTATTACTGTTTACTGCCTTGTAATCGGCACAATGACAGGCACAGCTCTTTGGGGTATGATTCAGACAGGCTTTTCTGTTCAGTATATCGTATTGGTTGTTAGCGCAGTGCTCTTCCTTCTTTCAGACATCATTCTTTCTTCAATGTACTTTGGAACAAAGAATACACCTGTCAATTTTGTGCTCAATCACGGTACATATTATTTTGCACAGTTCCTTATTGCTTTCTCAGTTTTTCTTATCAAATAAACAAAGCAAAAATTATGACCTGTCCGATCTTCGCCATTGAGTGATAAGGAAGTATTTCTTTAAAATATGAACTAAGCAAACAATAATTCGTAAAAAACCACCGATATGCGTCAGCATTATCGGTGATTTTTCCCTTTTCTTGCATACTTATTTCGCAGTTTCGTAAGAATTGAAAAATTCTTGTATTGAAGCCATAAAACGCAGCAAGGCTGTCGCATTGCGAGGCTTTTGGCAAAAATACAGGGAATTTTGTTCGAGAAACAAAAACTTCTTTATCACTCAGTGGCGTTTGTCGGACAGGTCATTTTTATCTGTATTTTATCTACCCCAGAATTTTCTGTCAAGAGAACGGTACTGTATGGCTTCGGTTATATGCTCGGACTCAATTTTGTCGCTTCCGTCAAGGTCAGCTATTGTTCTTGCTATTCTGAGTATTTTGTCATATGCTCTGGCTGAAAGTCCCATTTTTTCGAAACAGTTTTCAAGAAGGTTTTTGCTTGCTGTATCAATTCTGCAAAACTCTCTTGTCATCGATGGTGTCATTTTTGCATTACAGGTTACAGGTGAATTATCGAAACGAAGATTCTGAATACTTCGTGCTTTATCGACTCTTTTCTTAATTTCTGCACTGCTTTCACTTTTTTCGTCACCTGAAAGCTTTTCAAAATCAACCTGAGGGACCTCAATATGAATGTCGAGTCTGTCGAGAAGAGGTCCGCTTACTCTTGAAAGGTACTTTGCGGGGGCGCCCTTTGTACAGGTGCACTCTTTCGTAGGATGCCCGTAATAACCGCAAGGACAGGGATTCATGGCACATACAAGCATAACCTGACTCGGATATGTAAGAGAGCCTGAAACTCTTGAAATAGTTATCTTGCCGTCCTCTATGGGCTGTCTCATTGCTTCCATGGACAGTCTTGAAAATTCCGGAAGCTCATCAAGGAAAAGCACGCCGTGGTTGGCAAGGCTTATTTCTCCGGGGCGAGGTACTCTTCCGCCGCCTGTAAGTCCCGCAGTGGAAATTGAATGATGTGGAGACCGGAAGGGGCGGGCAGTTATAAGAGAAATATTCTGTGCAAGTAATCCTGCAACAGAAAACATTTTGGTTACATCAAGACTTTCTTCAAAAGTCATATCGGGAAGAATTGAAGGTAGTCTTTGGGCGAGCATGCTTTTACCCGAGCCCGGAGGGCCAATCATTAAAACGTTATGTCCGCCGGCGGCTGCAACCTCAAGAGCTCTTTTTACCTGATACTGACCCTTTACATCGGAAAAGTCGGGCATAAAATCAAAATTGTATTTATCTTCCCTGAAGGCGGAGGTATCAACAACTGAAAGCTTGTTCTTTCCTGTAAGATGCTCGAAGAGTTCATTTATATTTTCAGGAGAATAAACGTCAATGCCCTTTACTACACAGCCTTCATTTGCGTTTTCTTTAGGTACATATATTTCTTTATAGCCAAGCTCCTTGGCTTTGATAACCATAGGTAAGGTTCCGTTGACTCTTCTTATCTCACCGTTCAGTGAAAGCTCACCGATGAATGCACTTGATGAAATGTCACAGCGAAGCTGACCTGATGCCATAAGCAATGCAATCAGAATCGGAAGGTCATAGACAGGGCCTTCTTTTTTTATGTCGGCAGGGGAGAGATTTACTGTAATTCTTGAGCCGGGAAAAGAGAAGTGGCTGTTTTTCATAGCAGAGCGAACCCTGTCTCTTGATTCACTTACAGCCGTATCCGGCAGACCGACTATATCGAATCGTGGCAGGCCGTTGTCTATTGAAGCTTCAACACCGACACCGAAGCTGTTCATTCCAAGTAAACCAATACTGTTGACCTTTGCAAACATTTCATCAATCCTTTGTCTTTTTTTGTCATTATACTACCATTTTACAGGTTTGTAAACAGTATCAGTCGGTTATAAGCTTTGTTCCGCTATAAAAATGAGCAAGAATTTCCTTGTATGTGCTCCCTTGCCTTGCCATATAGTCAGCACTGTACTGACTCATACCTACACCGTGCCCTTTGCCGTAAACTGTCAGAGTGATAACATCTTTTTCTTTTTCGACAGTAAAATAGGGGCTTTTCAGATTATACGATGAGCGAAGGTCGGTTGCTGAATAAAGGTTGTTATTTAAGCTTATTTCGCTGACAAATCCGCTCTTGTCAGTTTTAATTCCGTCAAATATCTTCATCAGCTCTTCTTCTTTTATTCCTTCAAAAGGCACAATAAAATCTTTTATATTCAGATTAATTTCAGATGAAAAATCCGGTGAAAGCTTGTCGCCCGGAGCAGTTACGGATTTAAGATAGGGCAGAGAGCTTTTCCATATATCGGATGCATTGCTTGTTTTACCGGGAGACAGACTGTGAAAAACTGTCATTGCAGTTTCTCCGTTGTAGGTGAGATATTCATATAAAACACTTTTTACAGCTTCTTTCACCTTTGAAGAATAAATGGAATAACTGTCGCCCCATTTTTTCTTCAGCTCATCTTCTGTCGCAAACGCCTGGTGCTGTGACGGACTGTCAGTTATATCTGCTGAATAGGAGGAGTTATCTGCGTTTTCCTTGAGCCATTTCATATATGTGTATGAAGCGACTGCTTGAGCTTTCAGTGCTTCTTTATGAAATGATGCAGGCATTTCTGCACATACTGTGCCGTAAATATATTCTTCCGCACTCATTTCAACCTCTTTTCCTTTTTCGGTAAGAAATACCGACACAGTTTCGTTATTTTTCTGCTGCTTTTTTTCTGTAATAGCCGATGTAGCAGTTACGGTGTGTGCCTTTTCAGATATATTATCTGTTTCATTGTTAAAATTTTTGTCAATGAGCGCTGTAAGCGGAAAGAAAACAAGGATAATATATAATATTACTGTCATAATCAGGTTGGTTTTCATTTGATGCTCTCCAGTGATTTACTTAATAATTTTTGGCAAAGAAGTTGAATTTTTATTGACAATATTATTTGTATGTTATAAAATAATCTTTAATTACATTATTATGAGGTATTATAATTTTTTTCGGGAGGATAAGCAAATGAAAAACAGTATAAACCCAATTTCACCCGAATTGCTTGAAGCAATGAGCAATAAGATAGAAAAAAAGAGCAAGATTGATCTTGATGCTTTCTGGAAATACGGAGTCAAGAGAGGTTTGAGAAATCCTGACGGAACAGGTGTTATGGCCGGTCTTACCAACATATGCTCTGTTGACGGTTATTATATTGAAGACGGTGAAAGAGTTCCTAAACACGGTGTGCTCAAATACAGAGGTATTAATATAAATGATATAATTGAGGCTTGTGAAAAAGAAGACAGATTCGGCTTTGAGGAGGTAGTTTATCTGCTCTTGTTCGGCACACTTCCCACACACAGTCAGGTTGATCTTTTTTCTGATATTTTAGGTACATGCCGTCATCTTCCGGGTACATATATTGAAGATGTGCTTATGACAAACGCTTCAATGGATATTATGAATAAGCTTTCAAGATGTGTTCTTACATCTTACTCCTTTGATGAGAATCCTGACGATATTTCAATTGAAAATGTTCTCAGACAGTCTGTGCAGATTATAGCACAGCTTCCTGTTATGATGTGCTATGCCTATCAGGTCAAAAGAATGAAATATTACGGCAAGAGCATGTATGTACACCCTGAAAAGAAGGAGCTTTCAACGGCTGAAAGCATACTTCGCTCTATCCGTCCTGACCGCAAGTATACTGACGAAGAAGCAAAGCTTCTTGATATATGTCTTATACTTCACGCTGAACACGGCGGCGGTAACAATTCAACCTTTGCAGCAAGAGTTCTTACCTCAAGCGGCACTGACACTTATTCTGCTATCGCTGCATCAATCGGTGCTCTTAAGGGCGGAAAGCATGGCGGTGCAAACATAAAGGTCAGCCATATGGTTGAGGAGATAAAGGCTAATGTTGAAGATATAACAGACGAAAAGCAGGTTTTCGATTATCTTGAAAAGATTGTCAGAAAGCAGGCGGGTGACGGAACGGGTCTTATATACGGAATGGGACACGCTGTATACCTTCTTTCTGACCCCAGAGCAGTTATACTTAAGAGAAAAGCAAAGGAATTTGCATATAAAAACGGTTATGAAAAAGACTATGCGCTTCTTGAAAACATCGAAAGACTTACTCCTTCTGTTTTCCGTAAGGTTAAGGGCAGAAACAAGGTAATGTGTGCAAATGTTGACCTGTATTCAGGCTTGATTTATAAAATGCTCGGTATTCCCGAGGATTTGTATACACCGATATTTGCATCGGCAAGAGTTGCCGGATGGTCGGCACACCGTCTTGAAGAGCTTATTACGGGCGGTAAAATTATAAGACCGGCTTATAAAAGTATTGCTCTTCCGAAGAAATATGTTCCTATGGATGAAAGAATTGAAAATTACAGTCTCAAGAATGAATATATACCTTCTGAGCAAAGAGTTTACGGGGAGGATGAAGCTGATGGAAATTAAAGAAACTAAGGATATTTTTATTTATAAAAAGCTGCCTTTAATTTTCTTTTTATGTAGTGCTGCTACAATTGTTCTCAGAACAGTACAGATTTTTAAATTTACCGACCGTGAAACGGGATTCACCACAGGCGGAGATATACTTAACATTGCCGTATATCTTATTATTGCCGTTACAGCAGTTCTTTTTATGCTGACAGCTTTTTTAAGCAAGGAAACTGAAAAGGTCAGTCTCAGACTGAAAAAGGATAACCTTGTTTCTGTTGCTTCACTCTTTTTGGCAATGAGCTTTTTGTATGATTCTGTTTCTGCGTTTTTCGGTTCTTTTGAAACTCTGGACGCTTCAGCTTACGGTGTTTCTGCTTTTCGCTCAATGATGCTTTCGGGAACTATACCTCAATTTTTCCAAAGTCTGTTTGCTCTTTTATCTGCCTTTTATTTCTTTTCCTTCGCAAAGGGCATAATCAAAGAAACATACAGTGCTGAAAAGCACAGAATTCTTGCTGTTGCGCCTGTTTGCTGGGCGGGCTTCAGACTTATTTACCGCTTTGTCGAGCAGATAAGCTATGTCCGTGTTTCCGAGCTTCTTATTGAGCTTGTTTTGCTTGCGTTTCTTGTGCTTTTCTTTATGGCGTTTGCTCAGGTTTCATCAGGTGTATATGTTAAGAACGCACGCTGGCGTATTATCGGTCTCGGCCTTTCTTCTGCTATGATGTCCCTTACTCTTAATATTCCACGCTTTGCTTTTGTTCTTTTAAAGGGTGCAGATGAATTATATTCAAAATATCCCTTCAGAGTATGTGATTTTGTTATCGCAGTTTTTATTGTTATTGTTTCTTTAAGAATTATAAAAGGTGAAATTCAGCCTGACGAGGCTTGATTACAGGAGATTTTATGGATACTGTTTTAGTAAGATTCGGAGGAATTGATGCAGAGTTTACTGTTTCAAAAATCCTTGATTTAGGCTTCGCCGAGGTAAGATGGTACGGAGCTATTATCGCTTTCGGCTTTTTACTTGCCGTACTTCTCGGTGGCAGAATTGCGCATATGTGGAAGGTTAATCTTGATAAAATGATTGACATTCTCATCTTCGGCACAATTGGCGGAATAATCGGTGCGAGAGCTTATTATGTTGCTTTTGAATGGGATTATTATTCACAGCATCTTTCCGAGATTTACAAAATCTGGGAGGGCGGACTTGCCATTTACGGAGGTATAATAGGCGGTATTTTAGGTGCATTTATTGTTTGCAAGATTGAAAAAATCAATTTTTACAATCTGCTTGATATGGGCGGAATAAGTCTTCTCGTCGGACAGGGTATAGGTAGATGGGGAAATTATGCTAATCAGGAGGCCTTCGGCTCATTCACGGGCAAGACCTTCGGTATGATGAGTGACAGTGTTATCGCATATATCAGAAGACCTGATGTTGCTGTTCAGTACGGTCTTGAGAATATGGAAAATATTCCTGAATATATTGCCGAAAACAATTTATATGTACATCCTACCTTCTTCTATGAATCTGTATGGTGTCTTCTCGGTGTTCTTGTTCTCTACATCGTTATGAAAAAATACCGTAAATTCAGCGGAGAAATGTTTCTTATTTACGGCATATGGTACGGCATTGAAAGAGCCTTTGTTGAAGGACTTCGCTCAGACAGTCTTTACATCGGCCACACCGGACTCAGAGTATCACAGGTGCTTTCTGTTTTTATCGTTGCAGTGTGCGGAGCGCTTCTTGTCGCAAATCTTATCAGATATAAAAGGAATCCCCTTGAGGTTGAGGGTACTGATTATATTGCAATCTCAAACGATAAGGAGTATAACCGCATAACAAAAGCTCTTGACAAGAGGGCTAAAAGAAAAAATTACAAATTTGAGTATAACCGTGTCGGTGACAGGCTTTATGTTTCTGCCACGACAGATAAGGGTGTTACAACAAACAAAATTATATAACAGAGGTTTTTGCTATGTATAAATTAATTGACGGAAAAGAAGTTTCAGGTTACATTAAGGGTAAAGTCAGAGAAGAAGTTGCTTCACTTGCTGAAAAAGGTATAACTTCCACTCTTGCAGTTATAATTGTGGGCAATGATCCGGCTTCAAGAGTATATGTTAATAATAAAAAGAAGGCATGTGAGGCTACAGGCATTGTTTCAAGGGAGTATGCACTCAGTGAAAACACGACTGAAGCAGAGCTTCTTGAGCTTATAGATGCTCTTAACAGTGATAAAGAAGTAAACGGAATCTTATGTCAGCTTCCTCTTCCCGGACACATTGACGAAAAAAAGGTAATTGACGCTATAAGTCCCGAAAAGGACGTTGATGTTTTTTCTGAAATTAATGTCGGAAAAATGTGGATAGGTGATTATGATGTTGCCTCGTGTACACCGAAGGGAGTTATTGAGCTTCTTGATTATTACGACATATCTCTTGAAGGAAAAAACTG
Organism: Acutalibacteraceae bacterium; assembly: GCA_045613805.1. Taxonomy (GTDB): domain Bacteria; phylum Bacillota; class Clostridia; order Oscillospirales; family Acutalibacteraceae; genus UBA6857. The sequence goes on along the minus strand of JAZLBS010000013.1, from coordinate 21,581 downwards.
TGTTATTATCGGAAGAAGCAATATTGTCGGAAAACCGATGGCGGCTCTTCTTCTTGAAAAAAATGCAACCGTAACTGTATGTCATTCCCGTACGGCCGATCTTTCCTTCTTTACAAAAAATGCAGATATAATTGTTGCTGCAGTGGGCAGAAAAAGGTTTGTAACAGCCGATATGGTTAAAGAAGGCGCAGTTGTTGTTGACGTAGGAATTAACAGAGACGAAAACGGCAAGCTTTGCGGAGACGTTGATTTTGAAAATGTAAAGGAAAAATGCTCTTATATTACACCGGTTCCCGGTGGCTGCGGACCTATGACTATAGCGGTTCTGATGAAAAATACTCTTGCTGTAACAAAAAAACAGAACAATGTTTAAAATATAATGAGAGGATGATGAAGGATGAAAAAGCTTTATCTTGGAAGAGATAGAAAGTTATGCGGAATTTGTGCCGGTTTGGGAAATTATTTCAATATAGACCCTACTCTTATCAGAATTGTTTTCACTTTCATTTCACTGATTACTGCAGTGTTTCCTATTCTTGTTTTTTATCTTGTTATGTCTCTTGTTGTGCCCGATGCTCCTTGTGATTATGTAGAGTCCAACACGGGAAAAATTCTTACAAGGGGTGCTGACAAGAAGCTCAGCGGTGTTTGCAGCGGTTATGCGAGCTATTTTGGTGTCGATGTTACTGTTGTCAGACTGATTTTTGCCATTCTTCTTCTTTTTGTCGGCGGCGGTTTCTGGCTTTATATTATCAGTCTTCTCTTTATGCCGACCTATCAGACACCTCAGGGCTTTAATCCTTAAGCTTTTGCAGTACGGGAGAATTGTATGATTTATGTTATGGATATCCTTTCCTTCAGTGATGAATTTACCGAAGAAATTCGAAAGGCTGTAAATCATTTTGTGAGTTCAGGTAATAAAAAAAGAGACAACAAAGACTCAGTTTGCGGCAGAGCACTTTTAGGATATATTCTAAACAGCCGTTACGGAAAAAACTCTGCTGTTTACCGCTACGGTGAAAACGGTAAGCCGTATCTTGAGGATGAAAATATATTTTTTAATATCAGTCACAGCGGACATTATGTTGTCTGCTGTTTTTCCTCAGGTGAGATTGGCTGTGACATTGAAAAGGTAAAGGAGTTCAAGCCTTCAATTCCGAAAAGATTTTTTACGGAAAAAGAAGCGAAGTCAATTGAAGAGTGCCGTGAAAGAGAGCGTGTGTTTACAAGGCTCTGGACGCTTAAGGAAAGTATACTGAAAAAAGACGGAACAGGAATCACAGGCGGTCTGGATTCTTACTGCTTTGCGGACAATATTTATGAAGATAATTTTACTGCATTCGGAAATAAATTTTTTTGCTGCTCTCTTGACGGATATGAATTATCGGTGTGCTCGTCAGAAAATTTTGATGATAGGGATGTAGTTTTTGTTTTACAAAAGGAAATGGAAGCTTTTGTAAAAGAGATTAATTATGAAAAAGCTTGATTTATAGGAATATTTTTTGTATTATATTGTGGATGTTAATCTGAAAGGAGATTATAAATGGAAACTTTAAAGTACATAAAAGGAAAAATCGGTTACGGCATCGGTGCGATAGGTCTTGATCTGAGCTACGGTATGTTTTATTCCTTTCTTGCTAAGTATCTGACGGATGTGCTCGGCTTAGGAGCAACTTTCCTTCTTGTTCTTACTTCTGTTGCGAGAATATGGGACGGAATCAATGACCCTATGATGGGTACAATCGTTGACAACACCCACACGAAGATGGGTAAATACAGGCCTTGGATTCTTCGCGGTTCGGCACTCAATGCCCTTGTTCTTGTACTTCTGTTCAGCAATCCCTTCGGGCTTAAGGGCGCAGCTCTTTGTGCTTATGTTGCAGTAGCTTATGTTGCCTGGGGTATGACAAACACAATGGCAGATATTCCTTATTGGTCAATGGTGCCTTCCTTTACAAGTGATCCGAAGGAAAGAAATCTCGTTTCAACCATTGCACGTACCTTTTCCGGCTTGGGACAGGGTATTGTTTCTATCGGTGCACCACTTCTTATGACAGCGGTGAGTGTTACCACATCTCTTGATGAAGCAGGTAATGCAGTGAAGATTCATGATGCACGAAGCTATCTTGTCTGTGCTATTGTTTGTGCTATATGTCTTATTTTCTTCTCATCGGTATCCGTTGCATCTACTAAGGAAACGGTTACAGAAAAAGCTCCTGAAAAATTCTCATTCAGTAAAACCTTTGAAATTATCAAGTCAAATGATCAGCTTCTGGTGTTTATGCTTTTTGCGATGATTTCAAATGCAGGCTGGTATCTCACATCAGGTGTTGCAACATATTATTTCGATGTTGTTATCGGCGATCCCAACAAGCAGTCAACCTTCTCTCTTTTCCAGGGTGCCGGTTCTGTTTTAGGTCTTCTCTTCCATCCGATTATTACCAAGATGTTCTCAAAGCGCAGAGCATATCAGTTCTCTCTTGTTTTTGCAGGTCTCGGATATGTGGGCATTTCTGTAGGTGCATTCACGGGTATATTTATGCTTATGAATATCTCTTATTTTATTTGTGCTGTAGGTATGGCATCAATGTTCATTTCACAGACAATCTTCCTTGCTGACGTTGTTGACTACGGTGAGGTGAAATTGGGCTTCAGAGCTGAATCAATAACATTTTCAATGAAGGGCTTCCTTCAGAAAATGGCATATACCTTCCAGACAATTATTCTTTTCGGTTCTCTCGGTCTTTCAAATTATAACGGTGAGCTTCACAATCAGAATCCCGAGAGTGCAAAGCTTGCCATTACATTGATGCTTTCAGTAATTCCTGCAATTCTTTTCTTCCTTTCACTTATTGTATTTTCAACAAAATTCAAGCTTCACGGTTCGTATATGGATGAAATTACCGCCATTGTAAGTGCTAACAGAAAAAAGAGAGAAGCAGCTGAGACTGAATAATAAAAGTAAATATAATTTAGGAGCTTTCTGCACTGCCTTATGGGGCGTCGGTGTAGGAAAGCTCCTTTTTTGCATCCCTTTATCGACATAAAAAACAGAATATGTGTAATATAATAAATAAGGTGATGAAATGAAACCGATTATATATGTAGATGTACTGATAATAATTAATATATATATCAGTTACGGCTTGTTGCTTCTTACGTGCTATTTCAGAAGACTTGCTGCAGAAAGACTCAGAATTCTGCTTTCTTCTTTGTTCGGAGGGGTTTATTCTCTGATAATACTTGTCCCTGATATCAGCGATATATGGATTTCGTTGTCACGTGTACCGGTTCTTGTTGTTATGGTTTTGCTTGCCTTTGGCTTTGAAAATTTGAAAGAGCTATTTCGTTCGGTTTTTTGTTTTTTTGGAGTAAATCTCGTTTTTGCGGGTGCTATGCTTGTTTTGTGGTTATTCTTTTGTCCTGCATCTATGTATTATAACGGCGGAGTGGTTTATTTCGGAATAGATGCTTTTGAATTGGTTATACTGACAGTTATCGCTTATGTGATTATAAGGGTGGTTACTCTTTTTGCAGGAAAAGGTGAGCGTGACTGCTTTACATATACCTTAAAAATCTATTATTCTGATAAAGAAGCTGTTTGCAAGGCTCTCTATGATTCGGGAAACAGTCTTACGGATCCTTTCAGCGGAGAAGGGGTTATTATTGTAAGCACTGATATTATTGGAAAAATAATGAACTGTGAATCCCTTGATGATTTTGAAAAAGGTATTCAAGGAACAAAAATGAGGCTTATTCCGCTAAAGTCTGTTTCCGGTACAGGCTTACTTCCGTCCTTCAGAGCTGACAAGATTGATATAATCGGAATTAATAAAAAAATAACTATTGTCAGACCTGTTATTGCCGTTTCCAAAGAAAAAATTTTTGGCGGAGAGTACGGTGCACTTTTATATTCAGCGGTTTTTGAAAACATAACGAAAGGAAAGGTTGAGGCTGATGTTTTACATATTTGAAAGAATATTTACCGTAATTGAAAAGTGGTATCTTAAAAAGCATGGAACACAGGATGTATTTTACGTTAACGGGTCGGAAAATCTTCCGGCTCCGCTGACAAAGGAGAGAGAAGAGGAGATTCTGACCGAAATTTCTGAAAAAGATTATTCCAACAGGGAACTGCTCATTACTCATAATCTCCGTCTGGTTGTATATATTGCAAGAAAGTTTGAAAACACCGGAATCAATATTGAAGATCTTGTTTCCATAGGCACTATCGGACTTATAAAGGCAGTAAACACCTTTTGTCCGGGCAAGAAAATCAAGCTTGCAACCTATGCTTCAAGATGCATAGAAAATGAAATACTGATGTATCTTCGTAAAACATCAAACTTAAAAAATGAAATGTCAATTGATGAGCCTCTTAATGTAGATTGGGACGGAAATGAATTGCTTTTGTCCGATGTTTTGGGTAGTGATGCTGATGAGGTGAACCGCAATATTGAAATGGAGGATGAAAAGAACCAGCTGTTAAAAATTGTTTCCCGCTTAGGCGACAGAGAAAAGCAGATTATGGTTATGCGCTTCGGACTTTTCAGTTCAAAGGAATATACTCAGAAAGAGGTTGCAGATATGCTCGGTATATCTCAAAGCTATATATCGAGGCTCGAAAAAAGAATTATCGAAAAAATAAAAATACAGCTGATAAAAGAATTATAATTTGTTGACAAGGGATATACAATTGGTATAAAATGATTAAAAAAACACAGGAGGCAGAAATATGAGCTTTGCTGCGGGCTACGGAAAAACAAATGTTGATTTATTGTTCGAAAATATGCCGCGTCTACCCGAGGAGGGAGAAGAAATTTTCACCGACAGCTTCTCACTCTGTATCGGCGGAGGTGTGCCGGGAACTATGATTACCTTAGGAAGGCTCGGTATTGAATGCAGAACCGTCACTGAGCTTTCTGACGATATGTTTTCGCACTTTGCTCTTGAGGAGTTCAGAAAAGCCGGAGTAGAGCCGGTAAATGTATTTCACGGTGATAAGGTTGCGGTAAACATTACAGCTGCAGCCATAACAAAAAATGACCGCACATTCTGGTCTTACGGCAATGCGGAGGATTCAGCAAGAGCTGAAGAAATTTATTCTTCTCTTACGGGTGCAAAAGCAGTTGCAATGCACGAAAGCTTTACTGATGTTTACCGCAAGCTCAAGCAAGAGGGGACAGTTGTTATTCTTGATACAGGATACATAGAGGGCATGTCTCTTGATATGTTCAGAGAAAAGCTTATTATAGCGGATTATTATCTTCCTAACCGTAAGGAGGCAACTCTTCTTACGGGTGAAAGCGATCCTAAAAAAGCGGCTGAGGTTTTAAGTGAATATCTTGACACGGCAATTGTTAAGCTTGACAAGGATGGTTGCCTTATTTATGATAAAGAAAGTTATACATATGTAAAAAGCATTGATGAATTTGTTCACGTTGATTCAACGGGTGCAGGTGATGCTTTTTTTGCAGGATTTATGTTTGGCATTATGAAGGGTGAGCCTATAGAAAGATGCGTACTGTTCGGTAATATTACGGGCGGTAAGTGTGTAACTGCCGTGGGCTGTACAACTGCCTATGTAACCGCAGATGAGCTCTACTCTTATGCTGAAAAATATAAGGATAATATAATATATAATTATTAAGGTGCACTGATGAAAGAGAAAGATTATTCAGACTGGCTTGTCGTATCAGATATAGACGGCACGCTTAACAACAAGCTCAGGCGTACACCAAAAGTTAATATTGAAGCTGTTGACCGTTTTGTGCATACTCTCTCAGGAGCTTTTACTCTCGCTTCGGCTCGTAATGTGCAATCTTTAAGACCTCATTATCTGAAGCTGCCTGAGCTTAAAACACCTGCAATAGTTATGAATGGTGCGGGAATTTATGATTTTTCAAGTGAAGAGATGATATGGTTTAATTCTATACCTGGTTCAGCAAGAGATATTATCAGGGAAGCTATGAAAAGGTTTCCGTCTCTTGAAATAGGTGTGTTTACTGACAGAATGATTTATCTTGTAAATCCTAAAATTCTCTCTCCTGTTATGATGGCACTTGATTCTCTCGATCACATTAAATGTGTCAGCGTTGATGATGTACCTAAGGGAAAATGGGGAAAGGTTATATTTTACTGTCTTCCCAATCTTAAAAAGAAAATTAAAGAGTATGTTCTTTCGCTTTCAGGCGATGACCTTGCGTATATTGATACAACATCAATGTCATTTGATATGGTAAGCAGTACGACCAATAAAGGAAATGCCGTGCTTGCCCTTGCTGAAATTCTGCGTATTCCACCGGAAAATATCGGAGCTATCGGTGATTATTATAATGATCTCGACATGCTTAAAACAGTTGCACATCCTGCCTGTTGTAAACAGGCACCTGAAGAAATACACAAAGTGTGTGAATTTGTGGCGTGTCACTGCAACGATGGAGCAGTTGCTGATTTTCTTAATTATATTGAGAAAACTTATTGATATCAGAAAGGATGTCCGAAATGAAAAAAATTATATGCTTAATTCTTTCACTTATTCTTATGTGCACTGTGGCGTTACCTGTGTGTGCAGATAATGATATGGATGGTGCCGGTTACAGCGGTTATCCTGTTGTTGTGGTAAGAGGTATTGACTTCGGCGGTTTTTATTTGGGTGATAAAAGTCCTGCTATCAGTTTTGAACTACAGGATATTTTTCTCTTTTTAAAAAATTATCTGAAAGAGCTTGTTTTCCAAAAAAACGAAGATGCTTTTCTTGACAGCTCTCTTAGTTTGGTTTCTGAAATTCTCGGTCCTATTGCTCTTGATAAAGAGGGTAATTCTGTTTATGAAGTATATTTTGACAAATATGAAAAGTCAATGGCGAATTATCTTGATGAAATTCCTTTGATGGAGAATGTCGGAGAGTGCGGTATAGTTAAAAGTGCTATTGACGCAGTAGGTGCAGACAATGTCTATTATTTTACTTACGACTGGCGTAAAAGTGCGAAGGAAATATCTGCCGACCTTGACATTTATATTGATAACGCACTTAATGAATCCGAGTCTGATAAAGTCAACATTGTCGCTGTAAGTATGGGCGGAATGGTTACAAGTGCATATCTTTATTGGCACGGAAACGAAAAAGTGAACAACCTCACCTTTGTTTCGTCTGCTCACAACGGTACATACGGTCCCGGTGATGCATTTAACGGTGATATTTATTTTGACGGTAATGTGATTTACAGTCGCATAAAGAAATCTTTTGCAGGTAATCCCTTGAAGAGTCTCTTTCTTGCACTTATAAACAAAATCGGTATATTTGATGCTTTAGGCTCAGTTGCCAATAAAATCGTAAAGGATAACCCTCAGGCGTTGAATAACGGAGCGCTTCGCGATGGCTTCGGCACTCTTCTCGGCTTGTGGGCGATGTGCCCTGATGATGTTTTTGAAAGCGGTGTTGATTTCCTTTTCGGAGGATATGAGAATGAATACCCCGTACTTATGGAAAAGCTTAATGAAACAAAAGAGTTTATTTTTTCGACGGAAGAGATTATTGACGGTGCAATAGAAAAGGGCGTGAAGATTACCTTTGTTTCAAATTACAACACACCTCTCGGTCCTTATTACAAGCATTCTTATCTTCAGGGAGACGGTGTTCTTGAAACGGTGCTGACATCAAATTTTGCCACTGTTGCCGAATACGGACAGACGCTTTCAGGTTTGGAGCTTTCGGATGCGGAGCCAGGGTATGTTTCTCCGGACAGAATTGTTGATGCAACCGATGCTGTTTACAGAGATATTACCTGGTTTGTCAAGGATGCTCCTCATGTTGCGGCGGAATATGAAAGTGATTATGCTGATTTTGTAATGTGGCTCATTCTTTCCGAAGAACAGCCGACAATCAGAACGAATGAAAGATATCCGCAGTTTTTGACTCTTGATAAAAATGATAATCTTATAATTACTCAGTAATAAAAAAATCTGCTGTCTCCCGAGATAGGAAACAGCAGATTTTTCATTTGAGAAGCTTTTTTCCGAACATACATACCGCAGCAGTAACTCCTGCGGCAGCAATAACTTTTTTGGCCAATTTTATTCCTTCGTCAACGGAAGTGGGCATGTGAGTAAATATGAACTCTTTTACAGGCTTTGACGGCTTAAAACTGCAAAGCTCGCCGATTGTAACAGTATAACTCTTATAATTACGTATATCATTTTCATCGAGACAGTAAACCCTGACTCCTCGCTTGTCTCCGGGTCCGTAGGTATTGAAGCCCGTACCCTGACAGTAGCCTAGGTCGACACCGTCCTTGTTTATAATAAAGCTGTTTGAATGGTCGTGTCCTACGAAAAGACCAAGTACATCGCCTTTTTCTTTAAGTACATTAAATTCACCTGTATTTTTTTCGGGAACAGCGGGAGATTCGTACATAAAGCCACCGTCTGCCTTTGTTTTTTCGTCCAGCTTCCAGAAGGTGTTCTTTCTGCTTTTGAAGGCTTCGACGGAGCCTTTTTCTTTTTTTGAACACTTAATAAGTATGTCATAGTATTCCGGAGTGGGAATATGCTGAAACACAAAAGAGGGGAGATAGTCGCCTGTTTTTTCTTTGAGTCTTTCTCTTTCTGATCTGAACCAATCCAACTGTTCCGTTTTTACGGGCGAATAGGAGCCGTCTGCTTCTTTTTTGTTGGAGTCAATAAGATAAAGATTGAAAATCTCCTTTTCTTTTTTACTGTCAAAAATCTGCAAAGAATATGTAGCAATATCTTCATCACAGCGAGGTGAGCCTATTCTTGAACAGGAGAAAGAACGGTAGTGCTCCATCTGTATTTTTTTGCTTACACCGCCGTCATCATCGTGATTTCCGAATGTAACACAAAAGGGAATCTTTCTTTCTTCAATCGGCTCGAGAAAGGTACTGATAACCTCAAGGGTTTTTCTTTCACCGTCTTTTATGTAGCAGGAGGAATAGGCTTGAATCTGATCCCCGCTGAGAACTACAAGATCCGGTTTTTCTTTGTCAAGAGCAAGCGTTATGAGCTTTATTGTGTCAGGATTTACAGGGTAATCCTCCTGAATGTCCGCAATCTGCATAATTTTAAATTTGCCGTTATTGAAATGAAGCATTATTTTGCCTCCCTGTTTAATTTTGTTACAGTATAACTCTTTTGATAAAAAAGGTCAATATTATTGTGTAACAAGAAAAAAATTAAATTCATATAATGAACCGATAGGGGGGATTAAGTTGACATATACCTATATAAAATTTGAAAGCCAGACACAGGGTGAAAAAGCAAAAAGTCTGCTTATAAAAAACAGTATTAAATCACATCTCAGGAGAAATCCTAATCCTGACCGTAAACAAGGTTGCAACTTTGCCCTGTTTGTTGACGGAAATATATGGAAGGCATACGAGCTTATCACTTCAGCCGGAATAAAAAACTCAGGGGTAGAAAACTACCGTGAGAGATTATGATATATCTTGATAACGGAGCAACAACCTTTCCGAAGCCTTGTTGTGTCACCGAAAGTGTCATGAAAGCAATGAAATATTCTGCCGGAAGTCCCGGAAGAGGCGGTCACAAAAATACTATACAGATAGGCGAGGCGGTTTACAGAACAAGAGAAATAATCGCCGAAATGTTTTCTTGCGAAAGCGAGGGCGTGATTTTCACGGATAACTGTACAACTGCACTTAATACCGCCATAAAGGGAATCTGCAGGAAAGGTGACAGGCTTCTGACATCAACTCTTGAGCATAATTCTGTGCTCAGACCTCTTGAAAAGCTCAGAGAAGAAGAAGTAATCAGCTATGAAACAGTATATATAAATCCTTTATCCGAGTACGATACAATGGAAAATTTTAAAAAAGCGCTTTCAATAAAAACTAAGGCTGTAATATGTACCTTTGCTTCAAATGTTTTCGGTACAACATTGCCTGTTGAAAGAATCGGAAAGCTTTGCCGGGAAAAGGATGTTATATTTATCGTTGACGGTGCTCAGGCAGGCGGAACGATAAAAATTGATATGAAAAGGATGAATATAGATATTCTGTGTCTTCCGGGACATAAAGGTTTATACGGCCCCATGGGAACAGGAATTATGCTCGTTTCCGGAAGAGTGATGCCCGAAGAACTAACACAGGGAGGAACGGGTAGCTATTCCATGGATAAAGCTCAACCGAAGGAGCTTCCGGACAGATATGAAAGCGGTACATTGAACTATCCGGGGATTGCCGGCCTTTATTCCGGGATAAGATATATCCGTTCAATCGGCGGTGAAGAGGCGGTACACCGGAAAGAAAGTGAACTTATAAATATTCTTCAGACTGATTTATCCGTAATAAAAAATATTGAACTGTACACTGAAATGAGAAATCTGGGATGTGCGCCCATACTTTCCTTTAACATCGGTTCTCTTCACAGCGAAGAGGTGTCTTCAATTCTCGATAAAAACGGAATTGCCGTGCGTGCGGGATATCACTGTGCAAGGCTGTCTCATGAAAATTACGGAACCTCGGAAAAAGGCTGCGTAAGGGTGACACCGGGAATATTCAACAGTAAAAAAGATATAAAAAACTTTGTTTTTTGCTGTAATAAAATTGCATTAAGAAAAAATATGTGATATAATTACTTCGTATAGTATAACTGTTGCTTTTTCGGAGGAAATTATGTTGGATTTTTTTGAAGAATTGTTCGACGGAGCACTTAAACTGATAAGATCTGTCGCCTGGTATGATATAGTTGATATTATTTTTGTTGCTGTTGCTTTATATTATGTAATTAAGCTTTTGAGACAGACAAGAGCATTCCATCTTGTTAAGGGTATTGTTCTTATGGGGCTTATTTACGGTGTCGTGTCTTTTCTTAATATGAATGCAAGCAGTTATATTTTCAATCAGCTTTTCAGCAATATAGTTATTGTTATGCTTCTTCTGTTTCAGCCTGAGCTCAGACATGCCATTGAAAGCTTCGGACGAGGAGATTTCAAAAAGCTTTCGTTGTTTGCTTCAAGAAATTCCGATTTTTACGAAGAGGAAAGTGAGTCTGTTGCTAATGATATTGCAAAAGCAGTATCTAATATGAAGGATAGCAAGACAGGTGGTCTTATTGTTGTTGAAGGTAAAACACCGCTGGGTGAAATTATCGAAACAGGCTGCACATTAGACGCTGCTGTATCATCCTTGATTGTTGAGAATATATTTTTCCCGAAATCACCCTTGCACGACGGTGCAGTGGTAATTCGTGATAACCGTGTTTATGCTGCAGGGTGCATACTGCCTCTTACACAAAATGAGGTAAGCTCCGAGCTCGGCACCAGACACAGGGCTGCTATCGGTATGAGTGAGCACAGTGATGCTCTTGTGATTGTTGTTTCCGAAGAGACAGGCGACGCTTCTGTTGCCAGCGGAGGAACCCTCGAAAGAAATCTTTCCGTAGGTGAAGTTCATGAGGCGTTGAGCAGCTTTCTTAAAAGCGATATGTCGGAAAACGGCAAATCCTTCAAATTTCTCCGGAGGAAAAAATAATGAGTAAAAACAATAAAAGCATTATTGAAAAGATAATATATAACAATAAACTTCTTATGGTTTTCTGCGTTGTTGTTTCTGTTCTTATATGGGCTGCTGTCAAGATAAATTACAGTGCCGAAACAACACGTACAATAAGCGATGTAAAGATTACCGTCACAAACAGCGCTGAAGGCTCAGAGCTTGTTCCGTTTATAGGAGCGGAAGATTTATATGCAGAGGTTGTTGTCAGCGGCAAAGCGTACAATATTAATTCCTACGCACTTTCAAAGGATGATATTGTTGTTGAGGCTGTGAGCAATTATGTTGATTCTGCCGGCTTTAAGGTTGTTAATTTGTCCGTAAAGGCTTCCGAGACAGGTGACCTGTCTGATGTTGAGATAACCTCTGTTTCACCTTCAAGCATTTCGGTTTATTATGACCGTAAGATAACACGGGAATTTGATGTGGAAGCGAGAATCACCAATGATATAAGCAGACTTTCAGAGGGTGAATTTACCGTTGGACAGCCGGTACCCTCCATGAGTAATGTTGAGGTTACCGGGCCCGCTACGGTTCTCAATAAAATGACTAAGGTTTATTTTGAAGGCTCGGTAATGGAGCAGGAAATTCCGCTGACTCAGGCAAAGGTCATTCCGGCAGATATTTCTTATGATATCGAAAGTAAAAGATATGAAAAATATCTTGTTTGTGAAAGTGTAAATGATGAATCTAACCCTGCCACTGTAACAATACCTGTATATGTAACAAAAAGCGTACCTACTCAGGTTAAATTCATCAATCAGCCCGGTTATTTTACAGAAAATCCGCCTAAGGTTAAAATTCGTCCTGCTGAGCTTAAGGTTACTTATAATCCGTCAGAAAGCGATGATTATGAATTTATCCATATCGGCACCGTTGATTTCCGTTCGCTTCTTAATAAAGTGAATAAGTTCAATTTTGAAATTGACGATAAGCTGCTTAATTCGGGTACTGACACCTCTTTCGGTGAATTCAGTGTAACGGTCGATATGTCATCAATGAGCAAAAAGACTTTTGATCTTACAGGCGGTAAGGTTGTTCTTCTCAATCAGGTAGAAGGTTACAGCTATTCTGTTGATACTTCACAAAGCAATTTTGACAGTATAGTTGTTGTGGGACCGAAGAAAAGTCTTGAAAAAATAACGGCTGACGATATACAGGTTGAAATTAATGTTTCAAGTCTTTCGCTCAGGAAAAGAAGTAAGCAGACCTTAGAGGTTTCCAATATTTCGATTGTAAATGAAAGCATCAATGATTGCTGGATTTACGGAAAATATAACGCAGTAATCGGTGTGTCGGTGCAGTAACAAAAGGGGAGTGAAAGCTCTCCTTTTGTTGAACTGGCACTTGTTATATTTTTATATTTGTGTTATAATGATAAACAAATATAAATCACATATTTTCTTTAAAGTTTGATGTATACGTTAAAGATTTACGGAGGCATAAAATGATTGAATACATAAAAATGATTATTCTTGCTCTTGTGGGCGGAGCGACATTCGCTTTACCTGTTTCTTCAGCTACTCATTATTCCTTTCTGAACAACGTTCTTAATTTTTCTCAGGAAACTGATACGTTGGGCTTTTATTATGCAGTTATGGCTCTTTCTTTTTCTGCGGTAATTTTTATTCTTCTGAGAAAAATATATTTCCTTTGCTTTAAGGCTTTTTTTGTAAAGGATGAAAAGCTTGCCAGCTATAAAAAGGTGATGACAAATCTGCTTGTTTCCTTTATACCTGTGTTTGTGCTTTTTATTCCTGTGGGCGAGGACAAGCTTTTATGCGACATTTTTGACAGCTTTCTCGCTGAAAGCAATCTTCTTCTTGTTTCGGTAACGAGTGTAATATGTGCTTTTGTTCTGGTTGTCTCAATCTGGTATACAAGACAGAGCTATGCTGTTACTAAGAGAGGTGCAGATCTTAAAACCGTAATCCGTTCTTCTGTTTATCAGATTGTTTCCTATGTGATTCCGGGCTTTTCTCATGTATCATCTGCCGCTACAAATATGCTTATTTGTGATGTAGAATCCAAAGTAATCGTCAGAGAGATTTATCTTTATATTGCACCGCAGATGCTGGTTATAAATCTAATTAAGGTGCTCAGATATGTGCTTTCTGATATGATAATTAATCCTGTTATGGTTATAATCTGCATCGCTGTTGTCGGTCTTATGAGTGCTCTTGTTGTAACAAGGATGAGCAAAATCAATATAAGACGCCTTTTTGTCTTTTTTGCTTCTTACTGCTGTGTAACAGGCATAATTTTTGCAGCTTTGTCATTTGTACTGAAATAATTAATATTAAGGAGGAGTTTAACTATGGCAAATCAGAAATCTCCTGCCAAAAAGTCTTCTTCCGCTAAAAGCGGTAAGTCTAATTCAAAATCAAAATCAGGCGCTAATACTAAATCAAAATCCAAATCCGCCTCCAAGTCAAAATATGTCGGTAAAAAGAAGGATTATTCGATGCCTTTCTCCGAAAGATATCATAATGCTATTATGCTATCTTATATCATTGGCGGAATCTTCTTAGGATGTATTGCTTTTATTTCCGGTTATAATGTTTGGGAGAAGCTTCGCAGTCTTCTTTTTTCCGTTTTCGGATTAGGCTTATATCTTCTTGTAATTCAGATGCTTGTAATTGGGGTCAGATTAGCGCTCAGAAACCTTAACAGAAGCTTGCTGATAACGAATATATCGGGATTTCTTACCGTGTCCACTCTTTGCTCTATACTTCACCTGATTGATTTTTCCATCGGACAGGGAGGGTTTGATGAGTGGAAGCATCAGCTTTTCGAAACAGCAGAGACTGCCTGGAATATCGGCAGCGGAACATTCTCATTCAGCGGAGGAATACTCGGAGCGCTCTTTGGCGGAACGGCACTTTTCACGTGCGGTAAGTCAGGGGCATTTGTGATAGTTATTGCAGTTTTTCTTGTCAGTCTTTTCTTCCACCTCAATATAGATATAAACACCTTCGGTGATTCTGTTTCCGCAACAATCAGTGGCGGTAAAACAAAATTTGATTCATCCAAAGAAGAAATGAAAATCAAGAGAATCGAGCGTGCTGAAATTCGTGCAGAGAAAAAGCAGAGAAAGCTTGAGGAGCTTGAAGAAAAGAAACGTATTGCAGAGCTTGAAGTACACGAGAATGAACCGGAAAAAGAAAGCGATGAGACTGACATCTCTGTAATAGGAGCTATGCCTGAAAGCTTTGATTTTAATGAAACTGAGATTGAATACGATCCTATCGACAGACAGACGGGAAAACCGCTCAGACCACTTAAACCCTACGTGCCTAATAATCAGGTTTTCACTTATGCAGACGGAGAAACGCCTAAGGCAGTGCCTGAGGAGGAAAGATTTGAGCTTGATTTTATTTCTTCACCGCGCAGAAAGAAGACGGCATTTTCAAATGATGTCCAATCCGAGCCGGAGGTAATTGAGAAAGATATTCCCTTAAGCGATGTAAATGAAGAAAACATTGATGAATATGTACCGGACGATGACACACTTTCTTCATCAGCGTCTGAAATAGTACAGGATGCAATTAAAACTGCTAATGCTAAAATGAAGAAAAATATAGAAGATGTAACATCTTACAAGGAGGAGAAAAAGAAAATGAAGAAAGAGTATAAACTTCCGCCTGTTGACTGTCTTAATGAGCCGGTTTTCGGCAATGATGAAGATTTCGCAAGCGAGATGAGAGTTACTGCAAAGAAACTTGTTGATGTTCTTAAATCCTTTGGTGTTGAAACAACTCTTATCGGTGTTTCAAGAGGTCCGTCGGTAACTCGTTATGAGCTTTCTCCTGCACCCGGGGTAAAGATCAGCAAGATACTTAATCTTATTGATGACATTGCACTCGGACTTGCCTCTTCGGGAGTGAGAATTGAAGCACCTATTCCCGATAAATCCGCTGTCGGTATTGAGGTTCCGAATAAGACCCGTTCAACAGTTACTCTGCGTGAAATTATTTCTTCGGCAGAATACAAAAAACACAAAGGCAAGCTTCTTACAGTTGCTCTCGGTAAGGATATTGCGGGTAATATTAACTGTGCCGACCTTTCAAAGATGCCCCATCTTCTTATTGCGGGTACAACAGGCTCAGGTAAATCCGTATGTCTTAACGGTATGATAACCAGTATTCTTTATAACGCTGCCCCTTCAGAGGTAAAGCTTCTTATGATTGACCCGAAGCAGGTTGAGTTTACGCTATACAACGGTATTCCTCATCTTCTTGTTCCTGTTATTACGGACGCAAGAAAGGCAGCAGGCTCACTTGCCTGGGCGGTAAGCGAAATGGATAACCGTTATAAGACCTTCGCTAAGTGCGGAGTTCGTGATATCGGTGCATTCAACAAGTACATCAAGGATCATCCTGAGCTTCAGTATATGCCTCAGATTGTAATCTTTATTGACGAGCTCAACGACCTTATGATGGTATCACCAAAAGAGGTTGAAGATTCTATCTGCCGTCTTGCACAGAAGGCAAGAGCTGCAGGTATGCACCTTGTTGTTGCTACCCAAAGACCGTCAGTTGACGTTATTACAGGTCTTATCAAGGCTAATATTCCTTCAAGACTTTCACTTTCTGTTTCATCTCAGGTTGACTCCCGTACTGTTCTTGACTGTATAGGCGCAGAAAAGCTTCTTGGTAACGGTGATATGCTCTTCAGTCCTGTTGGCATTTCCAAGCCTGTCAGAATTCAGGGAGCGTATCTTTCAGATGAAGAAATAGAAAGAATTGTTGATTTCATCAAAGAACAGGAAAATGCCGAGTATGATGATGAGATTATGGGTGAAATTGAGCGTAATGCTGTTGCTGACAAGAAAAAAGGCGGTTCATCAGTCGGAAATATAGCAGATGATTCTGACGGTGAATATGACGATATGCTTGATGATGCAATAAATGTTATTACTGAGCTTAATTCTGCATCCACAACAGTGTTACAAAGAAAACTCCGTGTAGGTTATGCCCGTGCTGCAAGAATAATGGACGAGCTTGAACAGCTTGGTTATGTAAGCACAGCTGAAGGTAATAAACCCCGCAAGGTGCTTATCACCCGCAATCAGTATCTGGAAATGAAGGCCGGAGCTGATATATCGGATGACGATTTTGATATTTTATCTGACTGATTTCACAGGTGATTTATGAAAGGATTTTTACCTTTAACAAGAAAAGAAGCTCTCGCAAGAGGGTGGGACGAGGTTGATTTTGTATATGTAACGGGTGATGCCTATGTCGATCACCCTTCCTTTGGTCCTGCTATAATAACGAGAGTGCTTGAATATAACGGATTTACGGTTGGTATAATATCTCAGCCGGATTGGCACAGTGCAGAGGACTTTCGTGAATACGGGCGTCCTCGCCTTGGATTTATGGTATCCTCAGGCAATATTGACTCGATGGTAGCTCATTATACTGCTGCAAAGAAAAAGCGTAGCGATGATGCGTACACACCCGGCGGTAAATCGGGTGCAAGACCTGACCGTGCAGTTATTGTTTATTGTAACCGTATACGTGAAGCTTATGGTGATGTGCCGATAATTATCGGAGGGCTTGAGGCTTCGTTAAGAAGATTTGCCCATTATGACTATTGGGAGAACAAAATAAGGCGTTCAATTATTTTTGATGCACAGGCAGATCTTATATCCTATGGTATGGGTGAAAAGCAGACGGTTGAAATTGCGGAAAGACTCCGCAGCGGCGAGCATATTTCATCTATTACTGACGTCAGAGGAACATGTTATGTCTGTGATGTAAAGGATACGCCTCTTACGGGAGCTGAGTGTCCCTCTTTTGAAAATGTCTGTGCAAGTAAAAAGGAATACGCAGTTTCTTGCCGTATTCAGCAGGATGAACAGGATCACATAAGGGGAAAGCTGATAAAACAGCGTCACGGAAACAAAATGCTTGTTCAGAATCCTCCTATGCCTCCGCTGACAACACAGGAGCTTGATGAAGTTTACAGCTTACCTTATATGCGTACTTACCATCCTTCTTATGAGGAAAAAGGGGGCGTGCCGGGTATTGAAGAGGTAAGATTTTCCGTAACTCATAACCGTGGCTGCTTTGGCGGTTGTAATTTCTGCTCCATTGCTTTTCATCAGGGCAGGTATGTAACTGCGCGAAGTAAGGAATCAATACTCCGTGAGGTAGAATTGCTTACGAAGCTACCCGATTTCAAGGGATATATCCACGATATCGGCGGTCCGACTGCAAATTTCCGTGATACTTCCTGTGAAAAGCAGAAGACACTCGGACTGTGTAAAGGCAAGAAATGTCTTGCGCCTAAGGTTTGTCCGTCGTTAAAGGCTGACCACAGTGAATATATTGATATTCTCAGAAGTGTTCGCCAAATCAAGGGAGTTAAAAAAGTATTTATCCGTTCAGGTATACGTTATGACTATATGCTTCAGGATAAGGACGAGACCTTCTTCAAGGAATTGATAAAGCATCATGTCAGCGGCCAGCTTAAGGTTGCTCCTGAGCACTGCTCGGCAATGGTTCTTGAAAAGATGGGAAAGCCGTATATTGATGCTTATGTTAATTTTTCAAAGCGTTACTTTGAGCTTACCAAAAGCGTAGGTAAAGAGCAGTATCTTGTACCTTACCTTATGTCTTCCCATCCCGGGTCAAGACTTGAAGAGGCTGTTGAGCTTGCTCTTTTTCTGAAAAAGAGAAGCATACGTCCCGAACAGGTTCAGGATTTTTATCCTACGCCGGGAACAGTTTCAACCTGTATGTTCTACACAGGACTTGACCCTTATACAATGAAAGAGGTTTATGTAGCAAGGTCGGCTGAAGAAAAAGCAATGCAAAGGGCTCTTTTGCAGTATTATAATCCACAGAACAGAGACGTTATACTAAAAGCATTAAAAAAATGCGGAAGATATGATCTTATCGGAACGGGGGATAAATGTCTTGTCAGAGCCGATAAATCCCCTCAAAAACCGTCTTTTAACCGAAGCAGTAAAGCTCAGGGAGGCAGAAAAGCTTATGAAAAGAAGAAAAAGAGGTAAAAAAAGTCTCCTCAGTATCATCTTTGCTCTTATTTGTGCTTTTTTATATTTGTTTTTCGGAGACAATACTGAACCCGGAAAACATACTAATAGCTATTTAAGTGATGGAGAAGCCTATGTTCATATCATTGATGTAGGACAGGGCAGTGCTACACTGATTCAGGAGGGGAACAGAGGTATACTGATTGATACGGGTGAAGATGATTACGGAGATTATCTTGTTTCATATATTAATTCCTGCGGTGTGGATGAGCTGGAATATGTAATTGCTTCCCATCCTCACTCTGACCATATTGGCGGTATAATGGATGTGTTTAAATCTTTCAGAGTCGGCACTGTGGTTATGCCTGAACTCAGCGAGGAAAACATTCCTACTACCCGTGTTTACGAAAGTATGATGGATTATATAATTGAAGAGGATATAGATGTAATTTTCCCTGAAGTCGGTGACAGTGTTTTTCTTGAAAACGCAGCTGTTCACTTTTTTGGACCTGTCAAGCAGACAGAGGATCTGAATAATATGTCTCTTATTTGCAGGGTAGATGTTCTCGGTACAAGGTTAATGGCTTTGGCTGACGCAGAAAAAGAGGAGCTATCTTCGGTTTATGAAACCGTATCGGGCGAATATAAATCAGATATTCTTGTTATGGGACATCACGGAAGCAGTACATCTGTACATAAAAGATTCCTTAATGCGGTTGATGCTGATGTAGCTGTGATTTCATGCGGTAAGGATAACTCCTACGGTCATCCTCATAAAGAAGCGCTGAATTATGTTTCTCAGAATAATATGACTCTTTACCGCACCGACAAAAACGGTGACATCGTTTTCAGATGCTCTGCTGACGGATATGAGAAGGTGAGCTGACATGGAAAAAATTATTGTTGACAGAATAGAAGAGGGTTTTGTCATCCTTGAAAAAGAGGATTTAAGTCATATTTCTCTGCCTCTTTCATCCTTTGTTTTTTCTGTTGAAGAGGGAGATGTGCTCCTTAATGACGGTGAAAAGTATATTAAGGATGATAAAGAAAGAGAAGAAAGACGTCAGAAATTTCTCTCAATACAGCAAAAACTTAAAGAAAAGAGTAAAAATAAGTAAAAAATTTTAAAAAATTACTTGCAATTTATAATTCGTTATGATATACTCTTCGAGATAACGCACGCATAGGGATTGGTATGCCCGTTTCGCCCGTCGGGTGTTGCGTACTTTTGAACTTGCGGTGGTTAAAAAACAAAAAGGAGGACATAACAATGTCAGTAGTATCAATGAAACAGCTTCTTGAAGCAGGTGTACACTTCGGTCACCAGACAAGAAGATGGAATCCGAAAATGGGTGAGTACATTTTCGCAGAAAGAAACGGAATTTACATCATTGACCTTCAGAAGACTGTAAAGAAGCTTGAAGAAGCATATTCTTTCATTCGTGAAGTATCAATGAACGGTGGCGAGGTACTTTTCGTCGGCACAAAGAAGCAGGCCATGGATTCAATCCGTGAGGAAGCAATCCGTGCAGGTATGCCCTTTGTTAACGCTCGTTGGCTTGGTGGTATGCTCACAAACTTCGGTACAATCCAGAAGAGAATCAAGAGACTTGCTCAGCTTAAGGTTATGGAGCAGGACGGCACATTTGCACTTCTTCCCAAGAAGGAAGTAATCAAGCTTAACCTTGAAATCGAAAAGCTTGAAAAGTTCATGGGCGGTATCACAGAAATGAAGAAGCAGCCCGCTGCACTCTTTATTGTTGACCCCAGAAAAGAAAGAATTGCTGTTGCTGAAGCACACAAGCTCGGTATCCCCATCGTTGCTATCGTAGATACAAACTGCGATCCCGATGAAGTTGATTATGTAATTCCCGGTAATGATGACGCTATCAGAGCTGTAAGACTTATTGCAGGTGCTATGGCTGATGCTGTTATCGAAGGCAGACAGGGCGAATCAAACGCTCCTGCAGAAGAAGCAACAGAAGAAGCTTCTGCTGAATAATTAATTACACTATGAATTCAAACCCCGTATATCAAACGGGGTTTCTTTGAAAAAATTCAAATTACAGGAGGAATTTAATTATGGCATTTACAGCTAAAGACGTACAGGCTCTTCGTGAAAAGACCGGCGTTGGTATGATGGATTGTAAGAAGGCTCTTGTTGAAGCAGACGGCGATGTAGACAAGGCTATGGATATCCTTAGAGAAAAAGGTCTTGCTTCTCAGGCTAAGAAAGCAAGCCGTGTAGCTGCTGAAGGTATTGTTGCTGCATATAACGATACAAATGCAGGTGCTCTTGTTGAAATTAACTGCGAAACAGACTTCGTTGCTAAGGGTGCTCCCTTCGTTGAGCTTGCAGCTAAGGTTGTTAAGACTGTTGTTGCTGCAAAGCCTGCTGACCTTGAAGCTCTTCTTGCTACAAAGGTTGTAGGTTCAGAAATGACTGTTGATGAAGAAGTTCAGGAGGTATTCCTTGCTCTTCGTGAAAACATGAAGGTTCGTCGTTTTGCTCTTCTTGAAGGTCACACAACATCATACATTCATGCAGGCGGTTCAGTAGGTGTTCTTGCTGCATTCGATGTTGACGATGCAACAGCTGCTAACGATGAATTCGTTGCAATGAGCAAGAACGTAGCAATGCAGATTGCTGCTATGAGCCCTGAATATCTCAGCAAGGCTGACATTTCAGAAGAAGAATTTGCTAAGATGAAGTCAATCACAATTGATAGTGCTCTTAACAAGCCTGATTCACTTCCTGTACCCATCCTCAACAGCCTCACAGAAGAAGCAATTTCTTCAAAGAAGTGGAGCGACGAAGATGCAGAAATCTTCAAGGGTCTTGATCAGAAGCAGAAGAAGAACTTCCCCAACTTCATTTCAAAGGAAGCTATGGCTGCTCTTGCTGAAATCGCAGTTTCACACAAGGCTGAAATCGTTGACAACAAGATCTTCGCAGGTCTCGTTCAGGGTCGTCTTGCAAAGCAGGTTAAGGAAGTTTGTCTCCTTGAGCAGACATTCGTTCGTTCAGACCTCTTCGAAGG
>JAZLBS010000012.1:0-49129 GCA_045613805.1 Acutalibacteraceae bacterium | reverse complement strand
TTCAGATAGTCGGTGTTTTTAGCGATGAGGGTCCACCCGTTCCCATCCCGAACACGGTAGTTAAGCTCATCAGTGCTGACAATACTTGGCTGGAAGCGGCCCGGGAAGATAAGGCGATGCCGACACAATACCACCTTAGGTCAATCTAAGGTGGTAAACTGCTTTAAACAATGCCTTAATAGCTCAGTCGGTAGAGCACGCGGCTGTTAACCGCGGTGTCACAGGTTCGAGTCCTGTTTGAGGCGCCAAAAAATACAGATACCCTTTCGGGTGTCTGTATTTTTTTATGTTTCGCATAGAAATCAAATATGTAACTTCATGGTTAACAGCCGCGTCGCGAGCTGTTAACTGGTTCAGGCATTGCCGCTGCCGGTGGCAGATGAAGGCAATGCCTGAACAGCGTAGCGGTCAAAAGTTGCCCGCGCTCCAAGCGGATAGCAACTTTTGGGTACCGCAAGTCGGCATCTTTTCTTTGCTTTGAGCTTCTGAGGCACGCTGAACAGTGTAGCGGTCAAAGCTCATAGGTATTCCAAGCCGTTATGTGCTTTGGAAACCGCAAGTCGTGTGTGTCACAGCAGTATTACTTGACTTTATTCGATATAAAGATATAATGTGATTAAGAGGTGATTTTATGGAATTTATTTTTGACATACTCGCTGAAATAATATTTGAGCCTATAATGGAAGGTTATCTTTTAGCTATGTCTCATTTTTCTGTCGGCTCTAAAAAAATAAACTAAGACAAGATTAAGACAGCAGTAGTTTTTGAAGGTATCGCTCTGCTTATAATGTATCATGGTACAGGATTGTTCTCTGAGTTTTATAAATGGCTGGTAAGGCAACTGCCTGAAGATATTTTATATGTTGAAGCTTATGCTCATAAAAATAATATTAAATCGCAAGGCATATTAAATTATCTTGGCTTAACCGTGTCGGGAGAAAATAATAACGGCAATTCCTTTTATTACAAAGGCAGATACGCTGACCTGTTAAGTAAATATCTACAATAAAAAACAACCGCAAGCCATCAGACTTGCGGTTATAAATTTTTATCAGAACAGCTGTATATTTTTGATGATGTGTACCACACCGCGCATAAAATCCATAAAGCTCATTTCATCAGCTTTTGCGATTTTTATAAGGCTGATGAGTTTGGTAAACCAGCCTGTAGTATCGATGTTGTAAAGAATACGTGCTTCGTGAAGCTCATCTATTTCGGTATACACATCCGAATATGTCAGACAGTAGGTTTCGTATTTTTCGGGCTCATTTTCATCGATAACGAAAACTCTCGAGCCCACATTCACATCGTTGTAAGCATTAAAGCCTATAGTCGGCGTATTGATAATATGGATTCCCTTGTGGTCGATTTCAAAGGTGTTTTCGTGATCGTGACCGCTTACTGTGGCAAGAACATCTCCCACCTCCAGCATAGCATCAAACTGTCCGTTATTGTAGTAAGGAGGACAAGGGTATTCGTGAAGCTGACCTACTGCTCCGTCAGGCAGAGTGTAAAATTTAATCTTGTCATTAAGAGGATTTTTCTGTCTGATAATGCGGCCGAACCATAAAAGCTTGGTCTGCTTTAAGGCGTCATAGATTTCAGGAACGATAATATGCTGGAAGTTGATGGCAGGAACAGTCTTGCCTCCGTTTTCTTTCTTAAGCTTTTCTGCTGTGTCTTTGTACCACTCTATCTGCTCTTTATATACGCAGGCATAACCGCCGTAGTCGTTTTCCGTGTTGTATGTACCAGAATCGGTGAGCCAGAGATTGAAGCCGTAGCCACTGCCGTCACTTTTCATAATGGGAAGATTATAAGTGCCAACTCTGTCCTTTATGCAGAAGCCCTTTTCACCCACAAAACAGTCGTAGCTTTCGTAAACTGCGAGCTGTTCTTTCTTAGTCAGTTTGGTTTCTTCGTCGTCGTGATTTCCGAAAACTGCGGCAACAGGGATGGCTCTCTCTTCAAAAACATCCATAAACTCTCTGATGGCTTTTTCGGCATCCTCTTTTTCGTGAACGTCATAGCCTGAGATGTTATCTCCCGTAAGAACGATAAGGTCAGGATTTATCTTATCGAGAGTTTTTTCAATATAATCTTTAGTGAGTGGGTTCAGCGGATATCCGTCCTGGATATCGCTGATGTTAAGGATGGTAAATTTTCCGTCTTTATTAAACTGCAAGGTCTTTTCGTCTCCTTTCTTTTCAGCTGATGCTAAAAAAGAAAAACAACTTATAAGTATAAGAGCACTCAGAATAAAAGATATGATTTTCTTCATTTTGATTTCTCCTTTTTATTTATACTGATAAACTCTTACATAATCCACGATGAATTCTGCAGTATCTCCGGGCTTCATATTCATTTTTCCTGTTCCGTGACGATCAGCGTCGGCTACACCGTTTTCGCCTGCAACCTCACAGGAGAGGAGAAGATATTCGGGATTCTGCGATACACCGCCTGTGGAAAGTCTGCCTGTTTCTACACCGTTTATGTAGAAAATATATTCGTTTTCATTCCATTCAAGGCCGTATGTATTGAATTCCTCATAGGGATTATTTGCAAACCATTTTCCGATGCTGTCACCCTTATGTTCTTCACCGTATCCGTCATAGTGTATACCGCTTATGATACAGTCACCGAAGCCATAGGGTACATCCTTGTAGTACATTGACTCGAAAATATCGACTTCTGTTCCGTCTTTTCCTGAGCCGTCAACCTTTTCTACATTCTTATTCATCATCCAGAAGGCAGACCACATACCTGATGATTTGGGCAGAATAGCACGGCATTCATAGTAGCCGTAAAGAAATTCCTTCGTTCCCTGACCTGTGATGCAGCCTGTGTACCAGCCTTCTCCGTAAAGGTCGGTTTCACCGCGTGATTCGAAATAGTTTTTATACTTTTCGGGGACGGGAAGACCGTTTTCATAATATGCAGTGGTGATGGTGAGGTTTCCGTTTTCCACCTTTACCATATCCTCGTGCCAGTAACCGCCTTTTCTTTCTGTCTCCCACCAGTTATACTGCCATTTGCTTTTGTCGAGACTGTCACCGTCAAATTCGTCAGACCAGACGAGTTCGAATCTTGAGTCAAGATTAAGATTCTGCCCCTTTGGTATAGACGGAAGGCTGAAAAAGCCGGGTAATGAAGGTGAGATAGCCATAAGTGCCGCGACTAAAATCCGGATGAATTTAGATAGTATCTGTGCCATAGTTATTTTCTCCTTTTTATTATTAGTATAATTATATCAATTGTAATATGGTATGTCAAATTATTTTGCTTTTAAGAAGTATTGAATATTTTATTCGGGTATGTTACTATGTTTAAGGGAATATGAAAACAGAGGTGATAACAGTGCATAATGTTATTCTTGTCGCCGCCGCATTACTGCCTGCGGTATTTTTATGTTTGTATGTTTTTAAAAAAGACAGTGCAGAAAAAGAACCCTGGTGGCTTTTGCTTATGCTTTTAGCTTCAGGTGTTCTTATATGCTTTCCTGTGGCGGAGGTAAGTGAATGGCTTCGCAGAGTAGAAACAGATATTTTTCTTCCTTTTACCACGGAGCTTGACGGAGAAAATTATCTGGATGGTTGGCTGTTCGAGCTTTACAGAGTGGTAGATAAATTCATTACTGTGGCTATGGTTGAGGAAGGATTTAAATGGTTGGTGCTTTTGCTTTTTACAAGAAAAAACAGGCACTTCAACAGTCTTTTTGACGGAATAATTTATTCGGTGTTTATTTCTCTTGGCTTTGCGGGCTTTGAAAACCTACTGTATACCTTTAATTTCGGCATGGAAACAGCGGTTCTGCGCACAATAACAGCTGTGCCTATTCATCTTTTCTGCGGAGTGAGCATGGGATATTATCTCACTTGGTATTACATAAAGCACACGGCAAAAATGAATGAAAGAAAGCTTATTGATTCCGGTATCCTGCCGAAAAATACAAAGCATCTTTCGGCAAGACGCTTTTTCCTTATGAGCGTCATTATGCCATCTCTTGCACACGGATTTTATAATTACAGCTACAGTATAAACGAGGGATGGTCTACAGCAGTTTTCTGTATATTTTTAGGCTTTTTGTATCCCTTCTGTATGGGAAGAGTGAAAAGAATGTCGAACGGAGATATGCTGAATCATAAGGCTGTACTTCTCATCCTTTATGAAAAGCATGCATGTGTTCAGGAGGCAGTGAAGTCTATTCTTGAGTTGAGACAAAAAGCCGGGATAGATAACCATAATGTGAGCTTTGATGAAATATTTGAAAGAATAAAAAAACATCAGTCTGAATGATGTTTTTTATTGAAATTACCTTTCTTTTGTGATAAAGTATTTCTATGA
The DNA here is from genome assembly GCA_045613805.1 of Acutalibacteraceae bacterium. Lineage (GTDB taxonomy): Bacteria > Bacillota > Clostridia > Oscillospirales > Acutalibacteraceae > UBA6857. Next base: position 44,785 of record JAZLBS010000012.1, on the reverse strand, counting down.
TATGAGGAAAGGAACATAGCTATGAAGAATGAAATGAAAATTAAAATAGAGTGGAAGACCTGTCTTCGTGTGGGAATAAGCGTGTTTCTGATTTTTCTGTGCATACATTACTGGAGCTCCACCGCATCAATAATAAAGACCTTTATCGGCGCGGTTCTGCCTCTTATAGTCGGTGCGGTTATCGCTTACCCTTTGAGCATACTGATGAATTTTTACGGCAGACACATTTTTAAAAAGGCGCAGAACAAAGCTCTTCTTCGCTGTAAGAACGGCATCTGTCTCGCCCTTACTCTTCTGACGTTAGTGGCCATAATTACCTTCGTTATTGCTATGGTAGTGCCGCAGCTGGTAAATTGTGTGAAGTTGCTTATTGATAAGGTGCCCGGTGCTATCAAGATAGTTGCCGATTATGTTTCACAGTTTGATTTTATTCCCGATGATATTTTTGAAATGATTTATGCCATTGACTGGAAATCAAAAATCGGAGAGATTATTTCCACCGTTACTACCGGTCTCGGCAGTGCGGCAAATGTTGTAATTTCCACTGTTTCGTCTGTAGTTTCAGGTGTTACAAGTGCGGTTCTTGCAATCATCTTCGCAGTTTATCTTCTTCTCAGCAAGGAAAAGCTTGTAGGGCAGATGGATAGAGTGGCAAGGCACTATGTGAAAAAGTCTCTCTACGACAAAGTGGGATATATTCTTTCAGTAGCTGATGATGCCTTTAAAAAGTTCATAGTAGGTCAGTGTACGGAGGCTCTTATTTTAGGCGGCTTGTGTACAGTGGGTATGCTCGTGCTCCGTCTTCCCTATGCTGTGATGATGGGTGCAGTCACAGCCTTTACAGCTCTTATTCCCGTAGTTGGTGCTCTTATCGGCGGCGCTATCGGTGCAGTACTTATCTTTGTTGAGTCACCTGTAAAGGCGCTTATCTTTATTATTTTCATAGTAGTTTTACAGCAGTTGGAGGGTGACCTCATTTATCCGAAGGTGGTAGGCACTTCCATCGGACTTCCCGGAGTATGGGTCTTTACGGCAGTAACCATCGGCGCAGGCGTCTTCGGCATTTTAGGTATGCTCATCAGTGTGCCTATTGCCGCTACAGCTTACAGACTGCTGAGAAACGAGCTGAGCGGTGAAGGGTTGTCTGCAGTGAGAAACGGTGTGAAGAAAGAAGTTTTTGAACCGCAAAAATCCGAATAAATGATAAGAGACCGTGTAATGCGGTCTCTTAATTTATGAAAAATTCTCGCTCTGAGTGAAAAATATTCAAGGAATAAGTTATTGTATTTATCTCTCTGAAGGTTTATTATGTAATTGACCGGTCGGTATTATTAAACGGTAGGTGATAAAAATGACGATTTATATAGGTGAAAACATAAAACGCTTAAGGCACGAAAAAGGTATCACGCAGGAGACTTTGGCAGATTTTCTCTCCGTTTCCTTTCAGAGTGTGAGCAGATGGGAAAGAGGAGAAAGCTACCCTGATATTACTCTTTTGCCCGCCATTGCAAGCTTTTTCGGTGTGAGTATTGATGAACTTATGGGGATGAATGAGGCAGAGGATGAGAAAGAAATACAAAAATTACTTGAAGAGTACGATAACCTGACGGATGAAGAGCTGATACGTGAATCTATAAGTATTCTCAAAGAAAGATATCCAAACGATTTTCGAGTTCAGCTCAGATGGATGGGGTATCTTATGTTTTATGACGGTTGGGATAACCTCGAACAAAACACACCAAAAATTATTTCTGTATACCGGAATATTCAAGATAACTGTACTAATGATTCTGTCCGAATTTGTGCCAAACGGTATTACATTTATTTTATGAGTAATCTGGCTTGCAAAAAAGATGCAAAGGTAACATTTGAGGACTATGAGCCTGTTATAAGCGAAATGCCTTTTATGAGAGACGGAAGAGAAAACTACTGTTATCTTTACAGGTTACACAATCATCCCGATGCCGATAAAAAAATTATGGAGGCAATCGAGGAACAGATTTTTTTAGCTTACGATACGGTTTATGATTACTGTTTAACAAATAAGTTCAGCCGTGATTATCAGATCGAAATTCATGAAAAAACAAAGGAGTTTTTCAATTATATCTATAATGACGGGAATTACAGCAGATTCTGGAGAACGGTTATGAGTCGCTGTTACGGTATGCTCGGTTGGCTTTATTCTGAAAAAGGTGATGAAGAAAAGGCTCTGTATAATCTCAGAAGAGCAGGGGAGTTAGCTGTTGAGTTTGACAATCTTGACAGAATCACTACCTTACAATCTACCATTTTAAAAGGTAAAGCCTTTGATAAGCAGGTGCTTGGCAGTAATTTTATCGCAAAAAGCTGGATGAAGGAAAATATATTAAATTATCCTCTCTCCGATGAATTTAAAACCACACCTGAATTTAAAGAAATACTCTCAATTCTCGAATAAAAAATCTCGGCAGTTTTTGAAGCTGCCGAGTATTTTTTTAAAATTTTACCATTTATTCTCTACATATTCGCAGAAGGCGTACATATCCTTGATTTCGAGCTTAGTGCCGTCATCAAGAGTTACATCACCGCTCCAAAGACCGTGTACCTGATGTGTGTGCATTCTGGCAATACCAAGGTTCATGTCACTGTGATGGTCGAAGGTGGGCTTCATTGTGAGATTGAAGCGACCGTCTTCGGAGATAAATTTCCAATCCTGCATATATTTGTCAGGCTTGGGGAATACCTCAACATCGACTGCACCGAATTTGTGAGCCTTGCCGTCATAGAAAAGAGCGGTTTCTGTAGCATTGCTTTCGTCGCCGATAGCCCAGGTGATTTCGAAACCGAAGAGGTGCTTTTCACCATTTTCGTCGGTGAGGTAGGTAGAGCCGTTGCCCCAGTACCATACCATCTTATGAGGTGTGTTTACGCGTCCCCAGTCAAGGGTAAGGAAGGTGTCTTCCTTTGAAAATTCGTAAACGTCGTCACCGTATTTGTAGTAGCCTTCACAAGGCATACAGTTCTGCTTGGTAGTCATAAAGTATTTCTTGCTGTCGCCTGCAAAGGGAAGAACTGTAGTGATGTTTTCGAGGCCGGGCATAATGTCCGCATCAAATTTACATTCTACCATTTTATCCTTAAGAGGCATTCTGAACCAGAGAGTTCTGCTGTTCTCACGGGTGTCAAAGTCAAATTCGGCCTTACCGATTCTGAATGCGAAGCGGTTGGGAACGTCACCCTTTTTCGGGGGAACATACTTGTTTTTACCGCCGAGGAAAAGCTGAGTCGCGTCGGCTATAACCTTACCGTTTACAAGGTCGATAAGCTTACCGGCAATGTAACCGCCGATGGAGATGTTAGCAAAGCTTAACTGAACCATATATTTTCCGTTTGAAACCTGATAAAAGTCCCATTCCTTCTGGCTCATGGGGTTACCGGGCTTAACAAAATTGCGGTTATAATCGAAAACATTGTGTCTTGCCCAGCCTGCAGCAAGTAAGTCGCCGTCGGGAGCGAGAAGAGGAGTTTCCTCAGTGTATTCGGTCTGCTTTGATTTTTCCTTCCAGTTTATGTAGCTCTGGTAGGTCTTGGGTATGTTACTCATATTAACACTCCTTTTTTGTTTATGGGTATATTTTAACAGATTTTACATAGGCTTTGCAATATCTTTGTGTAAAATATTTTTCTTTCTGCGCTCAATAAAGCTCAATCCGGTAAGTGTCAGAAGGGAAAGAAGAGATAATAGTGCACCGGTTTTGATTCCTGGTACCGTGTATTTCATAGTGATTTCGTGGTCACCTTCTGTGATTTTGCAGGAAAGAAAATAGCCGGCTGCCTTTTTCGTTTCCTGTTTTTCGCCGTCAACGAAAATCTCCCAGCCTTCGTCAAAGGGTACAGAGGTGAAGAAAACACCATCTCTGTCGCTTTTAAGAGTGCCTTCAATATAATCTGTGTCAAAAAGAGTGATTTCGAGCTGGTTTTCGGAAAGGATAGAATAACCTTCGCTGAAAGAAGTGAATTTTTTCCCGCAAATACAGTCCCATAAAAGCTGCTGTCCGAGCTCAGGCTTTTTTATTTTCGACGGCTCAAAAACATATACCGAATCCGAGCAGACAAATCCTAAGGAAAGGATATTTTCGTTTTCTGTTATCTTTCCTCCGTGTTCACCCGACATAATATATTTCACGGAGAACAGAGCATTTAAAATATCTGATTGCTTATATCGCACGCTGACATTTTTTGCATATTTGTCCATAGCTGTCTGCTGAAAGAAATCATAAGCATCCCCTGACATTGTCGAGGAATAATAGCTTATACCTTTGTATCCGTATTGAAGAGGATAGTTGTTTTTCTTTGTATCTGTCCATTCCATACGTGCAAAGGCTTCTTCATCATCAAGTGCAGTGAAATTTTTCATAACCGATTCGTATTTTTGCAAAGAATTAACCCTTGAGGTCCATACATCCCGTGAAAACTGAACGGAAAAATTGAGTATAGCCCCTACGGAAACAATACCGACAAGAACATAGAAAAGCTTCATTTTTAAGTCGGTTACTGAAAGATATTCTGCCGCAAGAGTCAGCATAAGGAAGATAACAAGAAAGCTTTGTCTTGCGGGGAGCTGATTAGGATAATGAAAGCCGTGCCAGATGAATTCACCGAGATTTACGCTCATTGAAATGAACATAAAACTGACGAAAACAAAGGCTGAAATTCTGTGCCGGACGGTAAACTTTTTTGAAAAAAGAAAGAAAAAGAAGAGAATGAAAACAGTTACCGTACAGTAAAGATTGGGAATATCATATTCAAGGGAGGTTTCCTGAAAGGGGAGAAGCCTCAGAAGAAAATCTTTAAGAGAATAGTTCACTTCAAGAACTCCCTCAAATCCGAGATCGCTTGCCTTGGTAAGAGAAAGTGCTTTATAGACGGGGATGATTACTGCTGCACTCATTCCTCCGGCAAGGAGAGAAGATATGCCGAATTTTATGGCGTTTTCAATTTTTTCTCTCCAAAGAATTTTTTCTCTGAACATAAGAAAAGCAAACCATAATACTGAAAAAATGCACACCATAAAGGATATGTAAAAACAGGAAGCAATAGAGAAAAAGAGGGAAAGGATATAGAGAAGGGGACTTCTTTTTTCTTTAATATACTGAATACCGAGAATAACGAGAGGCAAAAGAACCACTACATCCGTCCACATAATCTGATTCATAAAAGCGGTCATATATCCGCTGAGCGACCAGACGAGAGAAAGGACAGGGAAGAGAAAAACAGATTTTTTATAAGATAGCTCTTTGTGAGTATTAAGAAGATAAAAGCAGAAAAAGAGTCCGCCAAGGGAAAGTCGGAAAAGAATGGAAAGATCAATATAGTTGATGTGCATTGAGTGGGGAAGAAAGCATAGCGGAATCCAGAGGAGACTGTTTGTATAATATCCGCTTTGTGCCCAAAGATTAAAGCCGAGAGCACCGTTAAAGGAATAAAAGGGTTCTCCGTTTTGTATTGCTTCACTCATATTCATAAGCATCGGATAATATTGGGAATATCCGTCCATCGAGCAAAGAGTGCGGTCACCAAAGGGTGCAATGTCACAGACTGCGAAACAGATAAGAATAACTACTGCGGGCAAAGCGAAGGACAGTGCCAGGATAAGAGGCACTGTTTTGTCTGCTTTTGTCAGCTTTTTTGTTCTTTTCATAGAAAAACTCCGTTTGTGTGTTCTGACTGAGATATAACTCAGGAGGCGATTTTCGTTTCTGTTGTTTCAGCTGGTTGATCGGGCTTCGGAAGAGAAGAGAGATATTTATTGCACTTGCTTGTGCCGGTCTTCACAAGCTCCATTGTTCTTTCATAGGAGCCTTTTGCAAGGGAAAGTCCCGTGCTGCTTTTGTTAAGACCGAGGTCAGCGGATTGTTTATCAAGATTTTTCACAAGAGGAACAACATTATATGTGCCCGAATAGAGGTGTACCCATGTAGGTACGGATTTTACTTTTTCCAACATAATTGTACCGTCACTGTACTTGGAAATTGTAACCTTAAAAATAAGTCCGTCCTCCGTGTGACCTGTCTTAAGTCCCATAAGGTTTCTTCTCTGATTGGAAACCATGTTGCCTACGGAATATACGCATACGGTTTTATGTGTGCCGTCGGAGGAGCTGATAAGGTCTACGGGCTGTACTACATGCGGGTGTCCGCCGATAATGATATCGACGCCCATATTGCAAAGCTTCTGTGCTATATCCTTCTGGTGCTGGTCGGGTGCAAGCTGATATTCGTTACCCCAGTGAAGATATACAACAGTAACATCGGCGCCTTCTTTTTTCATATTCTTAAGGTCGGCACCGAGTTCTTCGTAAAATTTGCTGATGCTGCCGTAGCAGAAAGAGTTGATAAGCTTTGCTGTTTCGCTGTCTACGGGAATTCCGTTGAGAGCCTTTCCGCCCTCGTAGTCCGTTTCATAGGTGTAGCATGCAATACCGAGCTTAATGCCTTTAACATCCTTTACAAGATATTTTTTGTCAGCTTCAGCCTGTCTTGTGCCTACGCTGTCAAAGCCGCTTTCCTTTACCTTTGAGAGTGTGCGCTTTACACCGTGAGCACCTGTATCATAGGTGTGGTTGTTGGCTGTAAGAAGACAGTCTACGCCGGCTTTTTTCAAAGATGATAGAATGGCATCGGGTGAATTGAATCGTGGGAAGCCTGTGTATTTTCTTCCGTTTTCTTTACCTGCAAGAGTGGTTTCAAGATTTGCAACGAAATAATCGCAATCTTTTATCTGAGAGGAGACATAGGAGAAGATTTTATCAAAGCTGTAGACGCCGTCACTGTTTTTTGCTGAGTTTATAACGGGTATATGCAGAAGAACATCTCCTGCAGAGCCGAGAGTGACGGAACTGACCTTATACGGAAGTCGGGGCTCGGGCTCTGTTACAGGCTCGGTAACAGTGGTGTCAGGAACAGACGTGGAAGGCTCGATCTTTCCGGAAGAAAGGACAAAAGAGAAAATTGCCGTACTGACCGAAAGTGCACATATTACGGCAATAAGTATTATAAGTAATGTTTTTCTATTGTTTTGCTTTTTTGCAGGCATTTTAAATTATCTCCTTTATATAATGAACAGATATTGCTTTATTTAAATAAAATTATATCACTCTCAACCTGTAAAAACAATAGAGAAAGATTAAAAGAGGATTTTTATGAAGTAATATTTAACAAAAAATGCAAGGATAATCTGTATAATCTTACAAATTTGTAAAATTTAATTTACTTTAATTATTTTATTGACATTTGACAATTAATAATGTTAAACTTTAGAATGTGTTATAAGATGGGTTAGTATGTCTATGCAAAAAAAGGTATACATTTTACACGATATTTTCTTCTCTTTAATTTGTGTAAAGCATCTTAAATCTGACGCAGCGGAGGCATGTAAGCAAAGAGAAAGCGGATGTTCCGCAAAGGCTATAATGTGATAATTACTTTTTATATATAAATCATCGGAAGGAATTTAATATGAAATTACCAAAGATAGACTTTACTCCTGTAAGTCATGCTTATCCCGAAACAACAATGTTCGGGGCAATTGAGCTTTCGGCAAAGAGAGTTCCTCAGGCACCGGCTCTTGACTTTATGGGAAAAATTACTACATACGAAAAGCTTGTACAAAAAATCGAGGATGCCGCAAGGGCTTTTATAAATTACGGCATAAAAAAAGATGATGTTGTTACCATCTGTATGCCAAACACACCTCAGGCAATTGTTTGCCTTTATGCACTTAACAGAATCGGCGCCGTAGCAAATATGGTTCACCCTCTTTCTTCACAGAAGAATATCACCTTCTATCTTGACTATTCGGAAAGTAAGATGATTCTTACACTGGATCAGTTCTATGATAAGGTGCTCAAGGCTGTGGATGAGGCTGAAAGAGATGTTGTTATTCTTACTGCAAGAATACAGAACGAGCTTCCTTTCATTAAGTCTGTTGCATATAAGTATTTTAAGAACAAGGAAAATCTTAAATTCCCCACCAGAGAAAAAGACCTTGTGTGGGCGGATTTTGTAAAAACAGGAACTGATGAAAAGCTTCCTGATGTTGAATTCAGCAAAGAAAAGACAGCAGTTATTCTTTACAGCGGCGGAACAAGCGGTACTCCCAAGGGTATTCAGCTTTCTGATTTTAACTTCAATGCTCTGGGTATGCAGGTTGCTGAAATTTCAGGCTGTAATCTTGACTACGGCTGCAAGTTTCTTTCAGTTATGCCTGTTTTCCATGGCTTCGGACTTGGTATCGGTATACATACTGTTCTTGAAAACGGTGCACTTTCCATTCTCATTCCTCAGTTCACCAAGGAAAGCTATGCAAAGGCAGTGCTTAAAAACAAGCCAAACTTTATCGCAGGTGTTCCCACTCTCTATGAGGCACTACTTAAGGTTGATGTATTCAAGGGTGCAGACCTTTCATTCCTTATCGGCGTCTTCAGCGGCGGTGACGCTCTCAGCCCTGAGCTTAAAAAGAGAGCTGACGCTTTCTTCAAGGAGCACAATGCCAATCTTCAGATACGTGAAGGCTACGGTCTTACAGAATGTGTTACGGCTTCCTGTGTAACTCCTGTTGACCGTTCTAAGATAGGCAGCATCGGTGTACCTCTTCGTGATATGGAGTACAAAATTGTTAAGCCTAACACTTTTGAGGAGCTTCCTGCAGGGGAGATGGGTGAAATTATCCTTACAGGTCCCACTCTTATGCTCGGATATATGAAGGCCGAGGAGGAAAACGCAAACACTCTCCGTAAGGATGAAAACGGCACAACCTGGCTCTTTACGGGTGATATGGGCAGTATGGACGATGAGGGCTTCGTTTATTTCAAGCAGAGAATGAAGAGACTTATCGTTACAAGCGGCTATAATGTTTATCCCTCACACATTGAAAACATTCTTGATAAGCACGAAGCAGTTGATTGCTCATGTGTTATCGGAGTGAAGGACCCTTACAAGATGCAGAGAGTAAGAGCATATATTGCTCTTAAAAACGGCTTTGAAGCAACCGAAGAAACAAAGCAAAGCATACTTTCATATTGTAAGGAATATCTTGATGTTTTTGAAAGACCCAAGGAAATTATTTTTAAGGATGAACTTCCGAAAACACTTGTAGGTAAGGTTGCATACCATACTCTTGAAGAAGAAGCTGCAGCCGAAGAGGAGGCTATGGCGAAATGAGTAAGAAGGTAACTAAGCTCGGCAGCGGATATTATTTTAACTGCTTCGCTCTGAAAACTATAATTGCTCTGCTCAAGAAAAAGGTTATTGAAGAAAATAATGTTCATCTTGAATATCATAAGCCGAAGCACAAAAGCTTCATTCTTATCTGCAACCATACTGAAGCAGCTGATCCCGGCTATGAAATGGCGGCGCTTAAAAAATATATCAGATATATTGCAAGTGACCACGCTTTAAGACTTAAGCTTGGTTGGGTGTATAAATACATCGGCGGAGTTATCGTTAAATACAGAGACAGGCCCTCCGACACTCTTATGGAGGATGTTAAGGCAAATCTCAAGGCAGGAATTCCCGTTGGTCTTCACGCAGAGGGTGCTATGTCCATAAACGGGCAGACCGGTTATTTTTCTGATAATACGGGCAGACTTGTGAAGGAGTCGGGTGCAGCACTGATAACCTACAAATTTGTCGGAGGTTATCTTAGAAGTCCCCGTTGGGCAGAAAAATCCCGAAAAGGACCGATCATCGGTCATTTTGTAGGTGAGTATTCACCCGAAGAGCTTTCAAAGATGAGCATTGAAGAAGTCAACGAGCTTATACGCCGTGACATTCATGTGAACGTTTATGATGAGCAGAAAAAGAATCCTCATTCCTATGACGGTGAAAATCTTGCCGAATGTGTTGAAAGAATACTTTACATCTGCCCTAAATGCGGTGAGGTTGGTACTCTTCACAGTAAGGGTGATGATCTTAAGTGTGACTGCGGAGCGGTTTACACTATGAAAGCGGACGGATTTTTCCACGGTGACGATGTTGTTTATGACAATGTTTATGATTGGGATATGTGGCAGAGAAAGCAGTGGAAGGAAAAGCTTCTTTCGGCTCAGGATGGTGAACTTATTTTTTCTGAGGGCGGACAGATTGTGCGTCTTGTAAAGGGTGATGATGATGAGCTTCTTTCTGAGGATGCTGTTCTCAGTCTTTACAAGGACAGATTTGAAATTGCTTATGAGGGCAACAGAATTGTAATGCCTGTAAACCAGGTCAAGCAGTCCTCTCTTGCCTCTAAGGAAACTCTTTTCCTTGTAGATGATAAAATGTTCCTCGATATCAGAAGCCATACTCCGAGAGCATCAACAAAATATGTTGCCGCCTGGAGATATCTTAACGGCAAGGAATATTATTAAAATAGATGAGTCGGGAAAACATTGAAATTTCCCGACTCTTTTATGTTGACTTTAAGGGCAAAGAATGGTAAAATGAGTTGATTCGAAAGTGAATATGCCTTCTTAGTTCAATGGATAGAATAAACCCCTCCTAAGGGTTAGATGTGGGTTCGATTCCCGCAGAGGGTGCCAAAAAAGAGCCGAAAAACCTTTATTTTACAAGGGCTTTCGGCTCTTTGTCATTTTAGTGATTCTCGTAAAAAAGGTCAAAAATCCATTAGCAAGAATTTTTTTGCTAATAAAATTAACTGAAATTACTATGAAATAACATCCACCTTCAAGGCGGACGGTTTGCTAATGAAAATTAGCACGAAAAATGGCGTTTTGCTAATTTCCTGCCAATGGGATTTTTGATGAAATCCTGCTAATGAAAAAGGCGGTTGTTGTATCCATATTTTTGATGTACAATAAAAATATATAAAAATTACTGTAACGTTTTTTGATTTACACAATCTAATAATTGAAAGGGCGGTGAAAATGTGACTGAATTTGAAAAGATTTTTGATGAAAACCGAGAGTTCGTTTTTAAGTATCTGATGAAAATGACAAAGAATGTTTCGCTTGCCGAGGAGCTGACACAGGAAACTTTTTTTAGGGCGTATATGAACTATGCTTCTCTTCGCAACAAGGAAAAAACGTCCGTATGGCTTTGTCAGATTGCAAAGAATACATACTTTGCTTGGTACAACGAGCAAAAGAAATCGGATTCTCTCGATTACTTCACGATGGTAAGCGACAGCAAAGACATAGAAGATGAATATATTCAAAAAGAACTTTCACAAAAAGCCTTGTTTTGTTTGCACGAATTGGAAGAACCCTATAAGGAAGTATTTATGCTTTCGGTATTCGGCGGTTTCTCTTTAAAGGATATAAGTTTAGTTTTCGGTAAAAGCGAAAGTTGGGCACGAGTTACATTTTACCGTGCAAAACAAAAACTATCAGAAAGAATGAGGTAATGATATGAATTGTAATATTGTAAAAGATTTAATCCCACTTTACATTGACGGCTGTTGCAGTGAGGAAAGTGAAAGAGCTGTTGAAGAACACCTCAAAGATTGTTCTGAGTGTAAAAAACTTTTCGAGGAAATGAAAGAGCCGACTGATATTATTGTTACATCAGAATCACCGAAAGCATTCAGTAGAATCAATGATTGGAAAGCCTCTGTTTTGCAGTCGGTTTTATTATTTATTTCATTTGGTTTAATTACAATCGGAGTTGCTTGCGAATCGGCAACAACTTATGATGATTTAAGAAATGGTTTTTTTGCTATAAATTTAGTTGTGCCGGCAACCGGTTTTATGCTTTCGTTGGCAAATTGGTACTTTGTCAGAATCTATAAAAACAGAAAAACTTTCTCAAATTGTTCTTTATTGATTACGCTTTGCATTACAATATGCGCATTTGTATGGTCGTGTTTTCATTATGGAATAATTCTTGTTGAGTTGTTTTCAGATGTTGGTTTTGTCGGTTTTTTAGATGTTATGCAGGGCGTTTTATTCCTTGGAGGAATCAGTGTTCTGTTGACATCGATATTTTGTGTGTTGTCTAAAATTTTGTCAAATAAATATGCTGAAATGTTAGGGAAAGATTGAGGTATGCTTGTATATGGAAGAAAATGATAATATTAACACACTATCATTCAACTTTTTGATTTTTTACTGATTAGTAATTATTGTGTACAGAATTTTTCAAGCAAGAAGATAAAGTGAACATCAAAGATAAAAAAGCTCCGCATATCACCGGATGTCGGCGAATGGGAGCTTTTATTTTTTATGTGCTTATTTTGTGAGAGTGAACGCAACTGAAATCGGAGTACAGAACTCGTTGTGATCAAGACCGTTGTCGGGTGTGAAAGAATAATAAAGAGTTTCATCCATATTTTCTGTTCCGACGTTAACAATCATATAAGCTGTTTTAATATCTGAGTGCTTAGCGAAGTAGTCATAAACGATACTACCTGTTTCGATAACAAGAACATCTTCTCCGTGAGGACCGTTCAAATCAGAAAAGCTGTAGCTGAGACCGCTTGTCTTGCTTTCATTTATCGGTTCGTCGGTTTCAAGATTCCATCCTGAGAAAAGAGTGATTTCAGCAGTATTCATTTTACTTTCGTCACTTATACGTGTAAGTCTGTCCTTGAAGTTGTATGAGTCGATGTAAAGAAGAACTCTTTCGGTACCTTCAATTTCGGAGAGATTTTCATCCTCGTAGTAAATTTTGTTGAGAGGAAGGTCGTATCTTCCGGGAGTAGAGTATACAGGCTCAAAGTTTTCGAATGTGTCAAGAATACCGAAGAACTTGCCGATGAGTCTTTTGAAGGCTTCAATGGTGGTTTTAATAATTCTTGCAACTCTGATATCGTTGTCATTTTTTTCGACAAAAACTGCAGTAAGATAAATTGTGCCGTCAACGTAGATTTTGTCACCTGCATAATATGGGTTGCCGTCGCTGTCCTCCCAACGGATGAATTCATAGTCAACGGAAAGGGGAGTATCACTTGTTATGGTGTAGGTGCCGGGATTTTTGAAGCTGATGGATGGGCTGGGCTTGTAGATAACGCTTATGCCGGAAAGGGGGTCTATTTCATAAATAACACCGTAGCCGATAGGTGTGTCTTCTTCCATTTCAACACCGATAAGCTTTTCGAAAAGAGTGGTTGCAAGCTCTCCGACTACACCGCCTTTTCCTGAGGCTGCGGATGCCGGAACGGCAAAGCATGAGAAGACAAGGATAAGTGAAAGAATAATTGCTGAAAGTTTTTTCATAATTTTTACCTCCTTATTTATAGGTACAAATTTATTATATAACAATGAATTGCTGTTTTAATTACAAAATAGAAAAATAAAACAAATTATTGACTGCAGATTGTTATGTAAACAAAATAGTAATAAATTAGCAATAAATAATATTTACTTTTATCTAAAAAAACAGTATTATATATATTAGAATGGTATGCAAAAATTCAAAATGAAAAGGAAAGAGAAATGGAAATACAGCTCACAGCTATGAAAAAAGAGGATATACCCTTTATTGCCGAACTGGAAAAAGAATGCTTTTCTTCTCCTTGGTCTGAGGAAGGCATTGAAAGTGAGCTTTCAAATGAAGGTGCTGTCTTTTTTACTGCAAAAGCGGATGCAAGAGTGGTCGGATATATGGGAATGCACTGTGTTCTTGACGAATGCTACATAGCAAATGTTGCCGTCAGCACTGCCGAAAGAAGAAAGGGCATCGGAAGAAAAATGCTTCGTTACGCTGAAGAAAGAGCAAGAGAAAGAGAATGCTCTTTTATCAGTCTTGAGGTGAGAGCAAGCAATGAAGGTGCTATAGCTCTTTATCTTAGTGAAGGGTACGAGAAAATCGGTGAGAGAAAAAATTTTTACTCTGCACCGACAGAAAATGCGCTGATAATGACAAAAAAATTAAAGTGAAAAACTCGGTTTTTTATTGGGGATGATAGTATGAAAATTTTAGCAATTGAATCTTCTTGTGACGAAACTGCTGCAAGTGTTGTGGAAAACGGAAGAAATGTGCTTTCCTCCGTGGTGGCATCTCAGGTGGCGGAACATAAAATTTACGGTGGTGTTGTGCCGGAAATAGCCTCACGAAGACACGCAGAAGCAATTTCTTCTGTTGTAAGTAAGGCTCTTGAGGATGCGGAATGTGATCTTTCGGATATCGATGCTATAGCCGTAACCTATGCACCGGGACTTATCGGTGCCCTTCTGGTCGGTGTCAACTATGCCAAAAGTCTTGCTTATTCAAGAAATATTCCTCTTGTGCCCGTTCATCATCTGCGTTCGCATATAGCAGCAAACTACATAACACATCAGCAGCTTAAGCCCCCCTTTTTCTGCCTTGTTGTAAGCGGTGGTAATACTCTTATGACAGAGGTAAGAGATTATACCGATTTCAGAGTGATTGGCAGAACAAGAGATGATGCGGCCGGTGAAGCTCTTGACAAGGCGGCAAGAACAATGGGAATACCTTACCCCGGAGGTTTAAATCTTGACCGTCTGGCGAAGGATGGGGACAGCACTGCTTATAAATTTCCAACACCTAAGGTTGAAAATGCACCTTATGATTTCAGCTTTTCGGGGCTTAAGACCTCGGTGATAAATATCATTCATAACGCAAAACAGAAGGGTGAGGAAATTAACGAAAAGGATCTCGGAGCTTCTTTTATGAAGAGTGTCAGCTCCTGTCTTTGCAAAAATACAGAAAAGGCAATGAAGGATTTTGGCCATAATACTCTTGTTCTTGCCGGAGGTGTTTCGGCAAACTCGGTTCTGAGAGCGGATATTGAGGGGCTTTGCAGAAAAAACGGCTGGAAACTTTATCTGCCTGAGCTTTCTCTCTGCGGTGACAATGCAGCGATGGTAGGCGCTCAGGGATATTATGAGTATCTGAGCAGAAATATTGCAGGCCCGGAGCTTAATGCTTATGCGGGAATGGAGATAGATTAACCGATAACGCACGATTTCCAATCGTGCAGCGACTTGTTACTGTAAATAAACACATCGAAAAGGAAGTGGAACGATGAAAAAAATAAAAAGCCTTATACTGACAGCCTTTGCTGTGATGCTTTTCTGCCTTTGCTTTAATGCCGAGGCTCAGGCGGCTATGTCTGACAGCGAGGTGAAAAGCAGACTTTCCGCTTATTCCTCTTCTTATGTGAAAACCAAGGACGGTATCTGTTATCTTGAATACCCGAAATGGGATGCCTCCGAGGAAAAAATGTATGAGGTCATAAGCGGTATCGCAGAGTCTCTTATGGGTGAGGCTGTGGAGGATTACTGCAGAGTGAATATAAAATTTTTCTTCACCCACGCACCCTATGGCAGTGATTTTCAGGGTGTTTTTGATAAGCTTTGCCTTGTCAAGAAAAAGTTCGGCAACTTCTTTACCGAGTGGAGCCGTTATAACAAGCTGACAATGAGCGTCACCTCCTATGAGGGCGGCAAGCATTTCAGCGCCAATTTCAGTCTTCAGCTTAACGGAAGTGAGCAGGATAAGGATATTTTCGGAAGACAGGTGGGCAGAGACTACGATGCAAAGCTGCTTTCTCTTGTGAAGCAGGCACAGCAGGAATGCGACGACAATATGGCAATGACGCAGTTTTTTCTCAGATGGCTTGACGAAAATGCAACCTATGTCATTTTCACCGGATATACCAATGATCCGAGATATGCGCTCATCGAGGGCAAGACCGTCTGCGGCGGCTATGCCAATGCCTTCAAGGACTTATGCAATGCGGCAGGAATACCTGCCATAGTTCCCGTGAATATGGAAGCCAATCACGCCTGGAGTCAGGTTTATCTGAACGGCAAATGGTACACGGCAGATCTTTGCAATGTGGTAAAATCAAAAAGCGGCAGCTATAACGGTTATCTTTTCCTAGATCCCGATCTTTCCACAGACTGCAACGATTTTGTGGAAAAATATAAAAAAGCTTACGTTGAAAGCTTTAAGTACAGGAATGTTATCAATCTTTCTCGTTGTAAATTTGCGTTTAAAGATTCATTTTCCTATTCGGGGAAAAGTATAAAACCTGAGGTTAAGGTCACCTTTGCGGGGAATAGCCTTAAAAACGGCGTTCACTATAAGACTTCCTATAGCGGAAACAAATATCCCGGTACAGGAAAAATTGTTATTGAAGGTATAAAAGAAAACGGCTACACAGGTAAAAAGACACTCAGCTTTAAAATCGGTCTGCCTAAGGTGGGCGGTATAACTGCCGTTTCGGGTAAAACCTCCGTAAAGCTTACATGGAAGGCTGTGGCAGGTGTTGACGGATATACAGTAAGAATGTATAACTATAAAACAGGTGAGTACAAAAATCTCAAAAACATAAAAGGTACATCCTATACTGTAACAAAACTCACCGAGGGAAAAAAGTACAAATTTGCAGTCAGAGCTTATGTTTCGGAAAACGGTAGCATTTACAGGGGTGACAGCAAATCTGTTACGGTTTACACTCTCCCGGGAAAGGTGAAAAACCTTAAGGCTTATTCCGTTTCCGATACATCCTTGAAGCTCAAATGGTCAGCTATGGATGTGGCGGAAAAGTACGAGGTTCAGATAAGCACCGACGGAAAAACCTGGAAGAACCTTTCAAAGGTGAAAAAGAATACCTGTATTGTGAAGGAGCTTGAAGCGAATAAAAAATATTACTTCCGTGTAAGAGCTGTAAGCGATGAGGGAAAAGGCTCTTACAGCAGTAAAAAGGAAGTCAAAACCCTGATGGCAAGACCGGCAATCAAGGCTTCAGCCGGCAAGGGGACAATAACTGTAAGCTGGGGAAAAATTAAAGGTGTCAGCGGTTACATGGTGGCTTGTGCCGGAAATGAAGATATGATAAATATCAAAAAGGTAACTGTCAATAAGGCTGATAAAACAAAAGCTACCGTGAAGGGACTCAGAAGCAAAAAAAATTATTACGTCAGAGTCAGAGCTTATAAGAATGTCAGTGGCGAAAAGGTTTACGGAAACTATTCAAAGATAATAAGGGTTAAGACAAAATAAAAACAGGGGCTGTCGTGAAGGTGTGCGACAGCCCCTTGGCTTTTATTGATGCTGTTTATTCAAAATCAAATTCATCCTCGTTTTTCTTTCGGAAAATTTCGAATATTTCTTCCAGAGCCGTATCGTCGGTTTCGCGCTGATAGGCTTCCTTTCCGTCTTTTTCAAGCACAAGAAAAATATCCACATAGCCGTCACTGTCTGTGGGTTCAACAACTATGTATTCCTTGCTTTTATAAAAGACGATATCAAGAAATTCATATTCACCGCTTATTCCGTCGGTATCCGTAAAATGTATGGTGAAATCAAGTTCTTCATCGTTGAGCTTATTGAGAAGTTCTGACATAAAATCCACCTCACTCGTCTCTGTTATTCATTTCGAAGCGGTAAATATCCTGCTTTTCAATGTCAATGTTTTTGACTATTATGGGAGGTACTCCTGCATTTGCAGAAACGGTTGTTACGAGAGCTTTGGCAAAAGGAAAAAGTTCCTTGAAGGTTTCTACGTGAAGAAATTCCTTTTCTGTTTCACTGTCCACGGTGAACACTCCGTTGATGACAACTCTGATGTTGAGAACATCCTTGTGTTCTTTATCAAAGGCTTCAACGGTCATAACGGCCTCACAGGTACCGTTGCTGGCGTATTTTACATTGTGGGAAATTTTATTGCTGAGCTTTAACTGTACCTTTCCGTTTACGTTGTTGTTAAAAACTATTTCGCTGACCTTATAAGCCTGCATATTTACTTTCGGCATATCGTTTTCCTCCTTTATCTGCCTGCAGCAAAAAATATAATAAAAGCAAAAAATTCTCTTACGTAATTTTTTATGAGCTCTTTTTTCGGTGACGGTGCGGAAACCGTCTGACAGACAAGACCGGCTTTTTTTGCGATAAGTCTT
The DNA here is from genome assembly GCA_045613805.1 of Acutalibacteraceae bacterium. GTDB lineage: Bacteria > Bacillota > Clostridia > Oscillospirales > Acutalibacteraceae > UBA6857. Next base: position 26,940 of record JAZLBS010000012.1, on the reverse strand, counting down.
GCACGCAGAAGGTGAAAATCACTTGAAAGAAGAGCAAGAGACGGATTATCTTTGCTGTCGGAGATTTCAATTATTTTTTTTGCATTTTTAAAATTTTCCACGGTGGTTGTAGATTTATCTTCTCTGATGATTCTTTCTTTTTCTATGCCTTCCGACATGAGAATATCTTCTATTGCCTGAGCTTCACTTATATATTGGTCTTTGTGAACGATGCCGCCGCATGCTATAGCTACAGCTTCGGGATGCTCTTTAAGATATTCGGATGCTTTTATGCACCGCATACGAAGAGTTTCTTCTGCTTGATTTTCTCTTACTCTGCAACCTAAAATCAGAAGATAATTCTTTTTGCCTTGTGCATTGCCTTTGCAGGCTTTTGCCTCAGCAACAATAAAAGCTGCTGTCGGTAAAATAACAAGAAGTGCGGGAATAATAAAAAACATTTCCATAATTGACTCCGTATTAATCAATATTTGAGCCTATTATAACATAAAATAATAAAAAGTAAAAGGATTTTTACCGAAAGGAGATTTTTTATGTGCGGTATAATAGGCTATGTCGGAAAAAACAGAGCGGTGCCTTATCTGATAAGAGGTCTTGAGCATCTTGAATACAGAGGATACGATTCGTCAGGGATTGCGGTGATGGAGAAAAATGAGGTTGTGACGGTCAAGACCTCGGGGAGAATTGCCGATCTTAAAAATAAGCTTTACGGCATAGATCTTAGTGCAAGGTGCGGCATTGGTCATACACGTTGGGCAACTCACGGCGAGCCGGATGACATTAACTCTCATCCTCACAGCAGTATGAACGGGATTTTTACACTTGTACACAACGGAATAATTGAAAATTATCTGCCTTTGAAAAAAGAACTTATTGAGGATGGCTACATCTTTAAAAGCAGTACAGATACAGAGGTAATAGCAAATCTTCTGGAAAAGTATTATGAGGGCGATATTACATCTGCCTTTGACAGATGCAGAAGGGCTCTGGAGGGCTCTTACGCTTTGTGTATTATATGCAGAGATTATCCTGATACGGTGTTCGGAATCAGAAAAGGAAGCCCTCTTCTTTACGGCGAAAGCGCAGAAGGAAGATTTTTTTCCTCGGATGCGATTGCACTTATGCCTTATACAAGAAATATATTCACTCTTGGTGAGGAAGAAACAGCAATAATGACACGCAGTGAAATAAGCTTTCTAAATAAAGACGGAGAGATAAAGGGGAAGAAAGCCGAAAGAATAGATCTTCCCAAGCAATCTGCGGACAAGGGAGCTTTTCCTCACTTTATGCTTAAGGAGATTTGCGAACAGCCTCAGGTGCTCAGAAAAACTCTCGGCTCTCTTGTTTCTGACGGAGAGATTTTGCCTGAATTAAGGGAGCTGAAAAAGAATTTTTTTGCTTTACAGAAAATCTGCTTTGTCGGATGCGGTTCGGCTTATCATGCAGGTCTTGCCGGTAAAATACTTACGGAAAGATTGGCTGATATTACCTGTGTTGCCGAAACTGCAAGTGAATTCCGCTATTCGGGAGTTCCTCTTGATGAGAAAACACTGTGTGTTTTTATCAGCCAGAGCGGAGAGACTGCAGATACTCTTGCTGCACTTATGAAAGCAAAAGAGAGAAAAGCAAAAATCCTTTCTGTAATTAATGTCAGAGGAAGCTCAATAGCAAGGGAAAGTGACAGTGTTATATTTACAGAGGCGGGGCCTGAAATTGCAGTTGCAACCACCAAGGCTTATACGGCACAGCTTGTGTCTGTTTATCTGTTTGCTCTGTGCTTTGCTCATGAAAGGTGGCAGATTAAAAGAAGTGAGCGGGATGAGCTTCTTTCACAGCTGATGCTTATGCCTGAAAAGGTAAGTGAAATAATAAGGGAAAAGAAAAAAGCAGAAGAATTTGCAGAGATGTTTTCAGATGCCGATTCGGGATGGTTCATCGGAAGAGGAGGGGATTTTGCAGCAGCTATGGAGGGAAGTCTTAAAATGAAAGAGATAAGCTATATAAATACAGGTGCATTCCCCGCCGGTGAGCTTAAGCACGGGACAATTTCTCTTTTGGAAAAGGGGACACCGGTTGTTGCTGTTTGTAACGAGAGTCGCATATTTTCAAAGACCTTCGCAAATATTAAAGAGGTTACAGCGAGGGGCGCAAGGGTGCTTATTCTTTCCGGGAAGAATAATTCTGAAAAGCTTTCGGGTGAAGAAAATGTTTTTTTGCTTCCTGAATGTGCCGATGAGTTTTCGGGACTTTTGCAGGCAGTTGCGCTTCAGCTTATAAGCTATTATACGGCTGTTAAAAGGGGCTGTGATATTGATAAGCCGAGGAATCTTGCTAAAAGTGTGACGGTAGAGTGATAAAAAGGATACCTAAAAATAATATAAATATTATGTAAACTGTGTTGAATTTTGCTTTTTGATAAGGTATAATTAATGCTGAATAAGATTAATTAAAACCGAAGGAGAGAAAATCATGGCGTCAGTTAATTTCACCACCGAAGCAAACGGATACAGCATTGAAGAAGTTGATAAATACATCGCAATGATACAGCAGGAATACGCAAACGCTATTACCTGGGGCGAAGAAAATGAAAAGAAGTTTGAACAGCTTAAAAAGGATATGCAGGAGCTGGGTGTTTATTTCACGATAGAAGAAAATAATCACAGCGAGGTCATAGAAAAGGTTTTTGCAGAGCTCAGCAAGACTGTGGCTAAAATCAAGATCGATGCTGACAAAAGAGCGAACGAAATTATTGAGGCTGCTCATGAAAAATCAAGAGGAATTGTCCGTCAGGCAATGGAAAAATCCGTTGAAATCAGAACGGACAATACTACAATTATGAAAAATCTCAAAAGCATCAATGATATGATAGCTGTAATTCTTGAAAAGAACGCTTATTGATTTTAAGGGAATTTGAAATAAGGTAAGGAAGTGATATGATGGCAGGCTACAGACCGAAGAGCCTGGATGAGCTCAATAATATTTTTGACAAAACTATAGCTGCAGAAAAGGCTATAAAAAAGGGCTCATTCTTACTTGAAAAAGGCGAAGATGCCTTCTCATCTTTTTCTGTAAATTCAGAAGCTGTAAGTGAAAATGAAAAAAACTCCGTGACTGAAAAACAGTCAGAGGAAATAACGGACAGTGTAAGTGATTTTATTGCTAAGTTTACTGCAGAAACGGAAACTGAGCAGATAAAATCAAAACCGCAGATGACTTTTGTTTCTGTTGAAGCACCGAAAAAAGAGTTTGAAATAGAAGCCGAAGCTTCTCATGAGGAAGCGGGAAGTCCGGTAAGGGAAGCTGAAAGACCTGACAGAGATGAGCTCTTTAAGGATTATGCAAAAATAATGTCCGATGATGAGGAGGATATTCCGTCATCGAAAAAGCTTTCAAGAAAAGAAAAAAAGAAACTCAGAAAACAGGAAAAAACAGTTCGGAAGGAAGAGATAAATCCTGTAGATACAACCGAGGAAGAAGTAAACAGTGCTGAACAGGTTGAAGAACAGGTAGAAGAAGCAAAAGCTGAAGAAATTATTGCTGAAAGCGACGCGCAGGCAACAGCAACTGAGGATTCTTTTGCTGACGAAACAGAAAATGCTGCAGATGAAGCTTATTCCGAAAATAACGAAGATGAAAATGATGACTTTGCTTTTCCGGAAGATTATACACCTGCATGGGTAGAAAATGAAGCAGAGGAAGAGGATGAAGAGGAAGAAGAAAAGAAGGACAAGAATATCGGTCTTTCAATTCTCAAGGCTTTTCTTGCGCTCGTTCTTATTGCTCTTGTAAGTGTAAGTGCTCTGGCAACATTACTTAAAACGGTTGTTTCAGTAAACACAGGCAAGGTAGTTGCAGATAAGTATTATGTGTTTACGACTTATAAGGATTACCCTGAGCTCGGCATAGAAAACGGTGCACTTGTTGTAACAGAAAAGAAATTTGCCGAAGATGGAGAGTCATTTGTTTATGTGGATTATTCAAACAAGTCTTTTGAATTTGCAAAGCGTTCTGACAGCATTACTAAGGAGGACGGTGAGGTGCTCTATGTGGCTGAAAAGGATGGCGGCAGAGTTCTTGTTTCCCGCGACGACTGCAAGGGTGTTGTAAGCCGCATATATTCCGGAAACGGAAACATTGTAAGATTACTTACAGATAATTACATTGTTATAGTTGCCGCTTCTGCAGTGCTTTCTCTTGTTATCGTTCTTGTTTTTGTACTCGTTCTCAGAGGAAAAAAACATGGGATGTCTGAGTTAGAAGATGTTATCATGGAAGACAGCTTTGAGTTTTCTGAAGATGAAGAATTTGAGAATATCTTTTCTACGATAGAATAAAAGCAAAACCGTTATAAACAGCAGATAATGCCGTTTCATAACGGTTTTTTTATTATTTAATTTTAAAAATCTGCGGTATGAATGGGTGTTTTATATTGCTCATAATTCTAAAAACGCAAGATTTTCAGGATAATTTCATAGTTTAGAGAGGTTTTCAGACGAAAGTTTATACATCTTTGACCTTTACTTTTATCTCTTATTTCAATATAATTAGATGGTTTTGTTTTAATGTCTTTTATTTACATAATAAAAATATTCAGAAAGTATTGATTTCGGAGGTAAAAAATGAAAAGATCATTTAAGAAAATTCTTCTTCTGACGATAGCTCTTTTTCTGTTTTTCTCAGCTTCTGCAAATATAAAAATTTCCGCACAGGCTGCTCCCAAGGAATCCTATCTCACTGCAGACGAGGCAGTTGAATGGCTTGATTCATGTATAGGAAAAAAACGCGGTGACGGGCAGTGCATTGCTTTTATAAAGGATTATTATCAGGTACTTACAGGTTACATCCCTTCGGGAAATGCCTGTGAATATTCAAGAAACAGACTGCCTGAGGGTTTTGGATGGAAACGCATAAAGGGTGAGAAAAATCTTAAAAAAGGTGATATTCTTATCTGGACTCACGGTACGGGCGGTAATGGTCACGCAGCAATTTACGGTGGTGACGGAAGGTATTTTCATCAGAAGTGGACAGGTAAATATGTTGAAGTAATCGGCAAGGCTTATCTTGGCGGATTCAGTATAAGGCGTTCAGGCTCGTTTGCAAGATATTGGGGTGTAATCCGTCCGAATTTCCGCAGCGAATCTATGTTTGAAGAGATGAACAGCTGTAATTACCGCATAAAGAGTCTGAGTAACGGAAAATATCTTACTGCAAAAAACAGCACGGAGCTTTCCGTGAAGAGCCTTGTTTCCAAAAAATCAAAGCAGCAGCTTTTTGAAATAAAGGAGGAAAAGACAGGTTATAGTATCTCTCCTCTTTCAACAGCAAATGTTGTAGGCTGTGTTTTCGAAGAAGGCAAAACAAGAAGCGGCGCAGTAAGTAAGCTTACCGGAAAGTCCAAGGATGATTCTCAGAGATGGAGATTTGACAAGGTTTCCGATGCTTATGTTATCAGAAATGTCTATAATCCCACTCTCTGTCTTACTCTTAAAAGTGGCGGCAAGTTTGTTGCAGAAACCTATAAGGGAAAAAAGAGTCAGAAATGGAAGCTTGAAACCGTTTCAACTGTTTTATACGATGCCAACGGCGGATGGAACAATCCCGCAAAGGCAATTGTTGAAGGCGAAGAAACTTACGAGGTTTCATCAAAAACTCCCGACAGAATCGGTTATAAATTTCTTGGTTGGGCAAAAAAGAAAAATGCTACTAAAGCAACATATCTTTCAGGTGAGTCTTTTAACACCGACAAAAATATCACTCTTTATGCAGTGTGGAAGAAAAACCGCAAATATGAAATTGACTCTGCTAAGCTTTCCAAAAGCACCTATACCTATGACGGAGAGACTAAAACACCGGCTGTAAAGGTTAAGGATACCAACGGAAATACTCTCAGAGAAGGAACTGACTACACTCTTTCTTATGCTAAAAGCAGAAAAAATGTAGGTAAATACAAGGTAACGGTTAAATACAAGGGTAAGTTCAGTGGAAAAGACAATCTTTGGTTTACAATTATTCCTAAGGCAACAGAAATTACCAGGCTTATCTGTGATGGTGACCGTGTTACCGTGAAATTCAAAAAGCAGGCTGAAAAGGCAACAGGCTATGCCGTTCAGTACAGCACTTGCTCCGCTTTTTCAAAGAGCAAAACGGAAACTGTCTTTATTGACAGTATCAAAAAGACGGCAGCAGCTATAAAAAATCTTGCTCCTGATACTAAATGGTATATCAGAGTGTGTTCCGTAAACGAGAGCGGAGATAAAACAATCCGTTCAAAGTGGTCTCCTGTACAGAGCGTAACAACAGGAAATGCATAACAATGTCCGAACCGTTGTAAAAGCTGAGAAGCTGATACAACGGTTTTTTTACTGCGAAAAGTTAAATCGCACAGTCTGCGAGTGTAACAGAGTGAGTGCAGATTGTAAACGGTTTGATGAAATTAATTTATATTACAGATAAGGTCTTGTTTCTCTTAACATTATCTCTGTTTACAAATTTATGCCTATCTGATATAATAAACACAATTAAGCGAGAAATGAGGAAAAGATAAATGACAGTCAGTGAAAGATTTCTGAAATATGTTTCATTCGGAACAAACTCCGATGAGGATTCTGAAGCTTGTCCCTCTACGGCAAGTCAGCTTGTTCTTGGTAAATATCTTGCACAGGAGCTCGAAAGAATCGGTCTTACTGATGTTATGCTTGATGAGAACGGATATGTTTACGGTTTTATTGAGGCAACATCGGGAAGAGAAAATGACCCATCAATAGGATTTATTGCCCATATGGATACAAGTAATGCCGTAAAAGGGGATAATATAAAACCGCAGATTATAAAATATGAAGGCGGAGATATAAAACTTAATGAAAGTGTCAGTCTCAGAGTAAAGGATTTTCCCTATCTTGAAAAATATGTCGGCTGCGATATTATAACAACAGACGGAACAACTCTTCTCGGTGCAGACGATAAGGCAGGAATAGCAGAAATTTTTACCGCCTGTGAATATATTATATCTCATCCGGAAATAAGTCACGGCAGAATAGCAGTAGGAATTACTCCTGACGAGGAAATCGGCAGAGGTGCAGACAGATTTGACATAAAACGTTTCTCTTGCGATTGGGCATATACCGTGGACGGAGGAGAGTTGGGTGAGATAGAATATGAAAATTTCAATGCCGCTTCAGCTGAAATAACGGTTCACGGAATCAATATTCATCCCGGCAGTGCGAAAAATAAAATGAAGAATGCAAGCTTGCTTGCTGCAGATTTTATAAATATGCTTCCGAAGGCTGAAACACCCTCACATACAGAGGGCTATGAGGGCTTTTATCACCTTTGCGGTATGGAGGGTGATGAAACACTTGCTAAGCTTTATTATCTTATCCGTGATCATTCTATGGAAAGCTTTTTGAAACGAAAGGATTTTGTGCGAAAGCTTACTGATTATCTCAACGGTGTTTACGGTGAAGGCACCTTTGAGGCTGATATACAGGATAGCTATTATAATATGCGTGAAAAAATAATTCCTCATATGCATATTATTGACAGTGCGGCAAAGGCAATGAAAGCTTCAGGCGTGGAACCGATGATTGTGCCTATACGCGGAGGAACCGACGGCGCAAGACTTTCCTTTGAGGGGCTTCCCTGTCCGAATCTTTCCACAGGTGGAGCAAATTTCCACGGTATTCATGAGTTTGTACCCGTTCAATCAATGGAAAAAATGGTTGAGGTTCTTGTGACTCTTATGAAAAATTAACACGTTAAGACGTAAAAAAAGCAGTTCGTCATATAAGACGTACTGTTAAGGAAAGTTTTAATACGGTTTTTATCGCTAGACTTGTTGCCCCTCAGGCAGCAATTGCTGAAATGAAATAATTAGTTTCTAATTATTCGGAATAGCAAATAAATAAAAAGAGGTAATACGGATAAAACCGTGTTACCTCTTATTTTTTGCACTTACACCTCCGGTGGTGAGTAAGTGCGCTATTAAAATTTAATTTTTATAAAGTGTTATTCTGCCTTACGGCAGAGTGATATTATTGTCTTTAGACAATAGTGTTATTGAATCCTGCGGATTCAGTGTTATTTTATTCGCAGCAAACTCGGGAAGCGAATAACACTGTGCGAAGCACAATAAAACTGCGAAGCAATAAAACTCGCCGTATGGCGAATAAAACCGGCGTTGTATCCTTACGGGTACAACGCCTATGGCGAACTGCTTTTTTGATTTTATTTAAGCTTTTTCAACTTTTTCTGAGAATAAACTCCCACTGAAAGGAAAAGAATATTGAAGATATGAAGAATCACTTCAATATACAGTTCGTTCGGGACGGGTTTCGGTGAAAGGACAAACATAAAGAATAAAAGGCAGACAAAATCGAGTGCATAAAGAGCAAGACCTGCCTTGAGAAATTTTTCATTTTTCAGACAAAGTACCGTTATAAGAATATAAACGGCAAAAAATACACCTGTGACTGCATATGCAGTGACTGTGCTGACTGTATTCTGAGCACCAAGCTTAAGCATCATTTCGGGAACAGAAAGGCTGAAATGAAAATCAAAGTTATCGGTTATAAAATATCTGATCACATAAATCAATCCGAGCACACCTGCAAGTGAAAGACCGGTGAAAGCAGATTTGACATTTGTTTCGAGCTTTTTGATTATATCTTCTTTTGTAAAGTTTTTGTTCATAGTAATCTCTCCGTGTTAAGGTTTGTCTGTTTTACCAGCTGAATTTCGTGAGCTGACCTTCGCACAAAAGATCAGGATATCCCCACTGGCGAAGGATTTCGTAGGTGACGATAGCGGCAGTGTTTGAAAGGTTGAGGCTTCTTGCGTCGTCAACCATGGGGATACGTAAGCAAGCATCTTCGTGGTTTTTGAGAAGATCTTCGGGAAGTCCCGCATCCTCTCTGCCGAAAAGGATGAATGTATTTTCGGGAAAAGAAACCTCACTGAAAATTTTTCTTCCCTTTGTGGTAAGAAAGAAGAAGCTTCCGCCCTTGTTCTTTTCAAAAAAATCATCAAGACCGTCATAATAGGTTATATCAAGCATGTGCCAGTAATCAAGGCCTGCTCTTTTCAGCTTTTTGTCGTCAACGGTAAACCCCATAGGCTTTACAAGGTGAAGGGATGCACCTGTAGCAGCACAGGTACGTGCGATATTGCCTGTATTCTGCGGAATCTGCGGCTCGACGAGGACAATGTTTATCTTGGACATAGGTTACTCCTTAGTTTTTTCTGGTGAAATTATATCATACTTTATTTTAAAAAGAAACAGCTTAAGAAAAAATTTCAATTTATAACAAAGTTTTTTCAGGAGAAAATATAACTGTCCGATGGTGACAATAACTATGAACAAAAATTAAAAAGAGGGATAAAATGAAAAAGAACAGTTTAATGACAGGTATCGGTATAGGTATGGCTGTGGGCGGTGCAACTGCATTTATCAAGGGCGCCATGAAGGGCAGCGGTATGAAGCGAAGCGTAAAAAAGAATATGAACAAGGCCATGAAATCTGTTGAAGGAATTATCGATGATATCGGTTATATGTTCCGGTAAAAATCGGTAAATACAAGCGGATTTTATACTGCCATCCCGATCGTCAGGCTAAAAGCTTTTACATCCGGGATGGCATCAGACTGAGTGTGCCGATATTTCTGATACATAAAGGAGGATTCAGTTATGAAAAAACATATTCTTTTTATAATAACAATCGTATTTACTTTTGTCCTTTGCGGTTGTGCCGCCGAGGACAATGACCTTACCTCGGAATTTCAGTCGACAACGGCAGAAAGCTCCTCTTCCTCACAGGAAGCGGCACCGAAAATTAATTCTTCCACAGTTATAGACGAGAATAATCTTGACGAAGAAAACTCTATGATTGTAACAGGCTCATCCGGAGCAGACACTCCCTCGGGTTTTGCTCCTCTCGGAAAAATCTCATATACCGTTACCAAAGCTGCGAAAGAGCTTTCCGATAAAAAGCTTTCCCATTCCCACGGGCCCGCTTCAGGCGGTAAGGCTCACTTTACTGTGGAGAGCTTCCAGGATACGTTTGATCGTTTCGGTGCCCTGACTCTTGACAGAAAATCGAAAGAAAAGGTGCTGTATTTAACCTTTGACTGCGGATATGAATATGAAAATCTTACGGCACGTGTTCTGGATACACTCAAAAGTAAGGCTGTTCCTGCTACATTTTTTTGCACTCTTGATCACATAAAAAGAGAAGAGAATCTTATCGCCAGAATGATAAAAGAGGGCCATATAGTCGGAAATCATTCCTCTACTCATCCGTCATTCGCAAATATTTCCCGCGAGAAAATGATAAAAGAGATTGAGGAAACCGAAAACTATCTGCGTGAAAATTTCGGGTATGCAGCAAAATATTTCCGTTTTCCTGCAGGGGAATACACTGAGAATGCACTTGATGCAATTAAAAGCATAGGATATATGAGTGTTTTCTGGTCTGTGGCCTACGATGACTGGAACACAGATAATGTAAGAGGTAAGGACTATGCAGTAGAGAAGGTTATGTCAAGACTTCATCCCGGTGCCGTAATTCTTCTTCACAGCGTTTCGAAGGATAATGCCGATGCTTTGGGTGAAATAATCGACAAAGCGAGAAGTGAAGGGTATGTGTTCAGAGCACTTACAGAATATGGGAAATAAAAGAAAAAGCATTGTATCGGGTTACGGGCGATACAATGCTTTTGTTGTTTTAAGAAGATTATTTTACTTCATAGACATAAACATCGTCATAGTTCATATCTGCACAAAGGCTTAAAGAGGGATTTGTAAGGTCATATATTGAAGACCACTGGGTTGAATATACTCTGCCTTTTTCGTCGGGGTCCGTGCCTGTGATTCTTGCATCATGGAGAAGCTTCATGCCTTCCTTTGCGGTGAGAACGGATTTCTTTTCTGTAAGTGTTTTTTCAAGTATTTCGTAACGGTCAAGACCCTGAGCTTCATATTCAAACGGAACGTCGTGAAGATAGAAATTGGTTGCGGCGATGAAGTCCTTTTCTTTTTCCGTGATAACCATTTCGTTTTCTACATAGGAAACAACAACACTCTTTCCTGCTGCATCGGCTATCTGGAAGTGGTAACAGCCTTTTGCGGCAGCAAACATATCAACGCTTTCAAGGAAAGCAATTGCTTCATCTGTGGTAGCGCAGGTGTCGAGCATAGCTCTTATTGCAAGTGTAGTACCTACATCGGGTTTACCGTTATCCTGTGCTGTGGCAGGTGCCTGAAGCTGAAGAACACCAACTGCTAGGCCTTTTTCGTTAACACCGTCGAGGGGAAAATAAGCTGTGGCAAGTGTGTTGATTCTGTCCATAAGCTTGTCGGGTGTATAGGTTTCGTTATAACCTAAAAAGCTGAGGTTGACCACAGAAACAGAGCTGTAAGCGCCTTTGGGATTCGTTCTGACAACTGCCAGGTCTGTAGTCTGGTTGTCTAAGTTTCTGCCGAAGATGTAGCCGTTTTCGGGAGTTTCGGCATAGAAGGTTGAACAGGCAAGGTTGGGAATTTCATAAGGAACCTCAATGGGGAGGCCCTTGAGCATGGTTTTGATTATGTACTGCACAAGCTGTTCTTCAGTGGAAGCGCCGCCTTGTTCGAGAAGCTCATCGAGCTTGTAGTCAGCGGTATAGTTCACCTCGTAGATTCCGGTATCTCCTCTTTCCTTTACTGAGAGAAGAGTTCTTGCTTCACCTTGAAATACTGCAAGGGCACCAAGTACAATTACAAGGACGATTGCGGCAATTGCAATCAGAATTTTTTGCTTTTCTTCATAATAAAACTCCTTTGTTTTAATTTCTGTATTATAATTATAATACTGCTCAAGTGAGTAAGTCAATAAAAGGGTTGCTTTTTAAAGTTTTGTTTACAAAGTGTAATTGTGTTATAAATGAAAAAACGCAGCAACCTTTCAGTTGCTACGTTCGTTGAGTTTACAGCTCGATTTGACAATAAGTAACAGGTTTGTCGAAATGATTATATCATACATAAACTAAAATTACAATCTGGTGCTGGTAAAATCCGTTCTTGCCCGTAGGGCAACTTCATTCGTTTATGTTCGCAAGAGCGGAATGAAGTTGAGCTACGCTCAAATGAAGTTATCTGCTAAAACAGATAAACGAAGTTATGTCCTGCGGACATAAATGAAAAAAAATCGTTCTTTGAACGAGTTTTTTGTGTTTACAGCTCAAATTGGCAACAGCTTGATAAATTGGAATTTGACTGTTAGATGTTCTTTTCCATTTCGTCGGTTGGACCATAAGTGATTTTCCAATCAAGATATGAAGCTAGGACACCGCAATTCGTACAACGGCTACCAATGTACACCCACTTCGCATCTCCGTTTTCTCTGCGTATAAACCCGACTTTTACATTATGTTCTTTTGATGTTTTACACACAGCACACTTGCGAAGTCTGGGTCTTGCATCTTCCCACACTTCTTCGCAATCCAAAATAATTTTCTTTTCTCCGCATGCGGGACATTTGACTTGGATTGCTTCTTCGTTACAATCAATTCGTAAAGATAGCACATCGCTTCCACAAGCATGACATACAACAGATTTAATATCTATATCGGAGACTTCGGTGTACTCTTTCAAAAATTCGTCAATGTCATCTGCACAATCTCCGTGCCAATACTCTCTTGATTTATCAATCATATCAAAAGCCTCCTTAAGTTTTAATGTTGTGAATAGTTGGACAAATTCTTATTTGTCGAAATGATTATATCACAGATAATACGAAATTACAATCAGGTGCGGGTGTCCCGCCTACAATTATTCATTATTAATTATTCATCAGCGAAGCGGCTTCATTATTCATTAAGAAAAGTCGCACAATATTAATGAATAATGAAAAATGAATATTGAATAATGAATAATAAAAAAAAGAAAAGCCACACTATCGTGCGACTTTTCTTTTTTTGGTGCGAGTGTTCATACAGTACTTAATTTTTATTGGCATTTGAGGACACATATCTAAATCGATACTATTGATTAAATAGTTTATCAAATAGTATTTTATTTCGCTTTTTAGAGTCTTGTATCATTTTATTATAAGGCATAATTTCTATGTATGCATTATAATTACCTAAGTAATAGTATAAACCTAAATTATCTGGCGTTGGTTTGAAATCATAATGCCTTGCATATTTCTTTATTTTTTCATTTACATCGCAAAGTATATAACAGAAAAAACGAATATTCTCGTTATTGCTAATTATCAGACCATCTTTTGTTTTTATTTTACCATTAATTATATCGTCCATATATTCAATTACTTGTTGAATGGGGTTCTCTCTTTCATCATATTTCTCCCTGCCCGGACGTTTAAACTCAATTATAGTAACATTTCTGAAAGGTTGTTCAGTTTCATCTGTAAATGCAAACGCGGCATCGAAAATAGCAATATCTGGTTCATTTTTACTGTTGGATTCTATCGGTTTCAATCTTTTAATTTTTTTATCAGAAGCCAAATAATAATGATATGAAAGTTTTTCATCAATTAACCATAGATTGTGAGAAGTATAATCAATATCATCTGATGTGCTTTGCATAGGAAATACTAATTGGTGTACGCTTTTTTCATATGCGTAAACCTTGCTATCAGAATCTTGATATTTCAAGTTGCTTTCAAGTAACTCTAAAACAGCTTTTCTATGCACTATATATTCTGCTAAGCTGCTTTTGCCTAATTCAGAAAGTTTTTCTGCATATGCTGTTGATTTTGACACAATCTCCTTTACACTTTTATTTTCCTTGATCAACTTTTGTAAATCTTTGCCTTCTTTCTTAAGTTTCAATTTATATTGTTGTTCCTGTTTAAACAATTCTAGTTCCATTTTTTCTTCATCGTCTGAAATTAAAATATTCTTTATACATTCTGGATACTTTGAAAGCAATAACCTATATCGAGGGCTTTTATTAAATACAAATTGTTCAATCTTTTCTTTTTTGTTTTTGTTATAAGCTTCGATATCAGTGTCAAGATAAGGCAACAACAACTTTGAAGCTTCTGAAATAATATCACTTTTTGTAACATCATTAAACAATGTTTTTTCACTATCTTCAATATCAAAAGCGGTTCTTTCTCTGTTAACTTTTTCGTCCAAATACGAAGAAGTGATATATCCGTTGTATACAAAATTACCATCATCTGAGACAAACTTGCTGTTAATGCCGATTAAAATGCTTTGTAAGCTAACAGATAAAACTCTTCGCTCATTAGCACACAAGTTCAAACAATGACTATTTGAGTTGGGAGTATAGTTTTTAAAATGTATTAAATCAAAAGAATGCTTACCGACGCTGAATTGTTCCGATGATATGTTTTCATTACCAATGGTGTCAAATAATTTGTTTATCGAAATAGATTCATTGTCATCCGAAACAACAATTCGAGGAGCTTTGTTTAATACAAAATATATGAAACAGTGGTTAAGAATATCTCTTGCAATGGTTGATAGCTTTTTTGGTGTATTGGTCTTGTTTTTTGAACGAAGACCAACAAGGCGAATTTTTGTAGAATTAGCAATTGAATCTTCAACAATATTAAGCATATTGTCACTAACCGCATTCTCACTATCGAATTTAAATGTACGTTTATATCTAGTGTTATCTTGGCTAAATACACTTTCAATTTCAACAAAGCGAAACGCTTTTAACCATGTCATACGTCCGACACCTTTACAACCAAGCATCTTTTTAAAGTCAGTAGCATAAGTGTTGAATGACTTGTAGTTTTCATCAGTAAAACCTATGCCATTATCAACGATAGTAATATTTTCTATGTCTGTTTCCCAATCAGACGAATTGAAGAGTCTCTGAGCATTTTCACGTTCAATGCGAATTTTAATTTCTCCGTTTGTTTCACCTGATTGATTGATGCTCTGAATCGAATTTACAATTGCTTCGAATAATGGTAATAAAGGCTCTGAAGAAGGTAAGTTGTGTAGCTCAACTAATCCTTTAAAATTTACATCCATAATAATCTCCTATAATAACATTTGTTTAATTATTCTGCACCAACTTGTGGTTTTGCCTTTACGATATTATAATACTCACATATAAGTTTTTTGTAACTTTCAATAACACTATCCTTTTCAATTTTATCATTTTTATTGTGTTTTAATGTATGTTCAATCAAATTATCAAAAGTTTTTTGAGATATTATATATTTAGTAAATGTATCTTCTGTCATTTCAAATATTTTAGGATAGTCTAGTTGCGAAATAGGCGATATTATATACCATTTTGCATGGTGTTCTACCCCAATGAAAAATAAATCATTAATTTTAGTGGCGAGATTTTCATATTCCTTAAAAGCAGGAATAGCAAAACGCATATTGTATATTGATGCACGAAATCTCTGATTTAATGTATTATATACCAACTTATTCAAAAGAATTTCTTTTGTGTGTTGGTCTGGCGAATACAAATCATTGGTGATATTTATTTTACAAATGCATACATCTCCTTTTTCTTCTTCCGCACCGTCCAAAAATATTTTATTACAATAAGCTACCTTTAAATACTCTTTTAAGTTTTCATCAACAACTATGCAATTGCTGTTAATTTTATCTTTTTGACTGTTAATTATTTTAAGCAGCTTATCAAAAGAATACAAATCATCTGAAAAAACTCTTGTTTCACTAGTTTCATTCAATAAATAATGAATGTTTGGGTAAGTACTTGATAACTCTATTAAGGAAACTTTCTCTTTAACATATTCATTATCAACAAGTTTTAAAACACTAAATTTTGTTTCTGTAGATAAATATTGTTTAAGAACTTCCGGAAAATCTTTTTCATATAACCAAGAACTAAGAAAATATGAATCCACTACTTTGGTTTGTGTTTTTATTATATCAATTTTAGAATCTACCAAATCATAGTATAACTTAACAACTTCATATAAATCGTTTTCAATCTCTTGACTTGCATATTTAGTTAATTTTTCTCTGTTTAATGGTAATGCATCTTTTGTAGGTATGCCATAAACATCAACAACAACATCAAAACCTATGTGGCTATTTGTACGTACACTATGTTTTACTGATTTCCCTTTAAAGTATGTTTGTAATGTTGGGTGTTTAAAGCGAGTTAAAGTGAGTGAGAAGAATTTATTGTTGTACCAACAAAAAAGCTGTGAACAATCATCAATTAGTTTATATTTACAATTTCTCTTTGTATCGTTATTTGTAAGATCATAAAACTTGCGTGATGTTATTACCTGTTCAAATTTAATTTCATCGGAATGTACAGCGATATCAAAAAAACTACTTTCGCATTCTTTGAAAATTGACTCAATTATTCTGTATATAACAACACAATTTGATTTAAAAGGATCAGCTGAAGATAATTTTTTTGCTGTAAATCCAAACATGTCAAAAGTGAAATTTGTTTTATTTTTGAACGTTATTGTAACTTCACTACCACGTGCAATTATTTTTGATGACTTTTCAACATTAACATAACCTTGATCTTTTCCCGACTCAAACTTTATGTTTAAAGTCCCATCATCATAGGAATTGGTTAATATAGAAAATTTATTAGTTGCCATAAAACACGACTGTAATCCTATTCCAAAGTTTGCAGTTGGTTTTAGCCATTCAGGCATTTCTTCAATTTCTTGTTTTAATTTATTCTTTGAAAGATAACTCTCTCCAACGTTACATAATGACTTTAATGTTGAAATAGCAATTCCTGTTCCATGATCCGAAACAGTAACAACCGCATCGTTATTTTTATCTTTTTTTATTTCTACGTTTATTTTATAAATTTGATATATCCATGGTTGAATATCATTTGGTGATAGTGTGCCGTTTTCAACACTGCTTTTTAATATCCCACCTGCACAATAATACATACCACTTTTTATATCACGCCAAAGTTGGATTTTGGAAGCATCTTCGGCATTTTGAATAATTTCTCTTAAACAAGAAAAAACATCCTTATATATTGAACTGCCTTCTAACAATTCAAAGGCTTTTTTCTGTGAAATTGTAAACTTCAAATTCGATAAACCCTCAACATCTTCTAATCCGTTCCTTAAGATTTTCTTCGAAGCGAGTTTAGGGGGCCTTCCAAATTCTACAGGTGCAATATCATTCCACGATAACCGTAGATTGTTCAGTTCATTCTCTAAAGAATCAAACCATTTTCGGGTTTCTCTATATACTGCATCGGTTTTGCAGTCTGCTTCAACTTCAATGATTTCAGATGTTACAAGAACATGTTTTGTTGATTCATGTTTTTCATAGTGACATCTTGAATCATCTGGCCTTTTCCCAAAAATCTCTTCTCCGTAAGTATTAAATCTTCCATTGTCCAAATCCAAAACATCACCTAATCTTAATAAGCATGCAATGAACCTTGGATGGACATAATCATTCTTAAAACCATTAGATTCTTTATGAAGAGTGAGTATTTCTGAAAATGGCTTCGTATGAATTGTGCTTATTTCTCCCACAAGAGAAATAAGTCTATTTTTTATAAGGTCATTATGGCCTAAATCGATGCCCCAGAGATTTTTAATATCTAAAATATATTCTTTTGAGTATTCAGCATGCTTGGATCTGCAAAAGATTGAAACTAAAAGAGTCACTGCTTTTTTTACATCCAAAGGCCATGTTGTGTCGTATCTCTTATATTCATCATACAGATTAATAATTATTTCAGCTGCGTTTTTTATATCTACATCTGAACTTTTTGTTTTTTCTTTTAAAAAGTTTTGAAATTCAGAGCTTTTCCAAACTTCATATAATTTATTATCAATAATCACCATTCCGAAATCATGTAAATAAGCAACATGTAACAACAACCATAAATCGGTAGGAGACAACTTAGTTATGTTGTCATAGCCTAACAATCTTTCTACATTTAATAAAATGCTTTCAGAATGAGAAGCATCATGAAAACTGTAGTGAGGATAATCTTTAATTATTGCACTAAGAATAGGTTCTAAAGCTTGTTTGTTTAGATTCCAAGTTGACCAAAGCTCTGCAAATTCAGGCTGTTCTATTGATATTTGCTTAAGGCGTTCTTCAATTGAGATATTCCTACAAGTCATTTTTCTATTCCTTTCTTTGTAATTTAATTTCGATTAATAAATAACACAACAAATTTTAAGTCTGCAAAGACAAAATTATTGCAAGTTACCGTTAAATTTAATAATATCTGATACCGCTTCATCTATTTGAGTATTATCAAAACAACACTTGCAAATTGAAACTCCAGGATAATACTTTATTTCCTGTCCAAGCCTTCCTGTATTTAAATCAACTGTAGCTAATCGATATGATTCAAAACAACCGATAATTTCATTATCCGACCACGGAATTGCAAAATCCCAATAAGCATTTCCGTTTTCATCACCAATATTATCTTTAAATCCGTTATGCAGCCCATTGTATGTCAATGCTTTAAGGTTGTTTATGTAAAAAAGACGTTCATTTTCCTCTGTGAAAACAGCTTCATTTTTATCGAGAGAAAGATACATATAACTATATTTTCCATGCTTACTACCCTCTAAATATTGAGTTCTATATGAATTAGAAAGTGGGGAAAAATGTTTTACGTATATCATATCAAATTTATTAAATTGTTTATTAATTTTTGTAAAAGTGCCATTAATATTTTTGAAACAAGTTGGATAAAGTATATTTTTTAAACATTCTAACTCTTCAAGGAAGAATCCTGATGTAACCCAATTAGTTTGTATTTGTTGCTCGTTTTTTGACTCCTCGATTCCAAAGTAACCGTTACGGTAGATAAAGAATGAGTATAACTTTTCATCTAATGTAGGCAACAAATAATACCATACCAAATCATACTGTATTTTTTCGTTTAATTCTTGTCTTTTATAATAAGAACAACGAGAGCAAACTCTTGGAGTGGAAACAGCGCTATCTTCTACAAACAAAACTTCAATTTCTTCGTTTATATATCTAGTAGCTCCTATTCGTTCATTATCTTCAGATTCTACAACGATAAAGGATGATTTGTTATAAACACAAAACTCCATACATTTGTATTGTGTAGCAATCAACAAATATTGTCCATTATCACTGAAACATAAAGATTCTACACTTTCATGTTTACATAATGAAGAAAATACGTACTCTTGTTCCCCTGTGTTTAAATTCATTATCATTACTTTTTCGTGATCTGGTCTTACAAAGGTAATCGCAATTAAGTCTGTTTGTTCATTATAACAACAATTCCCAATAAAATAATCACGATCAGAGAAACAAACATGATTTTGTAGCTTTATTGGATTTCCGCCAAAAACAGAAATACCATTATTGGCATGAATTAATGCAAATTCATTGTTTTTGTTAATCGGAAACATAGTAACACATTCATAATAAACACAATTGTATTTTAATTCTAACGTGTCATTTTCAGAATCCCATTCATATGTATTTGTATCGTTTGATACAATAAATTTATTATTTATAGGTGCAACATTAGTTTTAAAAATTAATTCTCCACTCTGATCTGTATTTGGCAAAAGTTTTTCAATGTTGGATGCATAATATTTCATTAATACTTCTCCATAAACACAAGAATCAATATCAACCAAATAACAACAATCATGAAACATAACGAAACATTCCCCATGGTTATCTTTGCACACATGAATAGCACAAGGAGGATTATCATTAGTAATTGTTAATTCATTTAAAATGCTATGGATTTGATTGGTGTTACAGTTTAATTTTTCTATATTCTCACTATCATAGTTGAAGAAAAGAAAAGTGTTCTTTTTGGGAATGTATGTTACAGTTGGAATTGTATAAGGAGATGAATTAAATTCATACAAAACTATGTTTTCTTTATTTAATGGATTTATCTTTTTTATTTGACATAGTGGTGTTTCAATTGTATCTTCACTATCATCTTCATAATCAGAATCAGACAATAGTATTTCTTCGTTTATGTATGGATTGTATTTAGTAGTAAATACATATAATGGTGATTTTTTATCTTGCGTATATATTTCGCTTGTGCTTAATAATTGAAGTGATTGGTGGTATTCTACGATACCATCCGATAGATTAATGCAATAGATTTCTTTTTGATCACACAAAGCTATAATACTTTTTGAATCTTCTGTAAAACCAAAAAACGACAGTGTTTTGTGCTTGCCTGTTGGTAGCATCATATTAGGTTTCTCATTGTGATTATTGAGGTTAAAAACATTAATATAAACAATATGCCCTTCAGGAGAACTTGTCTGAACTTTAACTGCAAGGAATTTACCGTCGTTGGATATTTTCAAATAACCTTTGTTTGAAAAATCGTATGAACCTAAAGGTTCTTCCGATTGTAGTTCATATTCCAATTTTCCTGATAAAACATCCCAGCATTTTATCAAACCAGCATCATCTATTGTAAAACAATGCCTGCCATAATATACATATTCAATTATGTTATTGACGTGATTCTCTGGGACGAAATTTTCTTCGGTGAGTATACTGTTGTTAATTTTTGAGATTAGGAAGTTAGTCGCTCCTTTTTTGCTACAGTTTATGTTAAACAGCGAACAACCTTTTAAATTTAAATTGCTCAGATTAACACCTGAGAGTTCTTTGCGACCTTCAACAATTGTGGATAAAATATTGCCTAATAAGTGTTTAATATCATATTTTTCTTCAGAAAGTTTACGAGAAAAATCCAAAGCGTTAGTTAAAACGGTTTGATTGTCATTACTGTTTTTAGGAATGGTCCAGTTATTTGTAAGAGTATTCAATATTGGCTTATTGCGATGTTCCATAAGTATTTCACTAATGAAACAAACTTTTTGAGTTTGCCAATATCTACTGTTCAAGAATATATTATAGGAACTTTCTTTATTGTTCTCATTAAAGTAAATATCCTTTGAAATACATTTTAACATTGATAATAATTGAATGTCCCATATTGCGGAAAAATAATCTCTGAAGTGTTGATGACAAAAAGAAAATCTTATACGGTCATTAAAATCCCCTTCACTTACTTTGTGTTTGTAGATAATGCCTAAATGGTCATACATACATGATATTATTACATTAACGTTTATTTTGCCTGACGATAGATATAATGAATTAAGTATGTTTTCAATATCTTCTTTACTATAATTATAATATGAGAATGCGTTTATATCGCACTGCATAAACAGTTCTTTAGTGTGATTCATTCCTTCAATTATTTTATTATTAAAATCTGCTGCATTAATGTAAAACTTATTTTCCGATTCTAACAACCATCCTATAAATGGAATAATGAAATCCAATACAAAGGCTGTTTGTTCTTCCGACAAAGCATTGCTTTTTGTTTCTTCAGCTCTTCGTCTTACATTATAACTTTTTTTATTGCTGTGAAAAAAATTGTAAAGAATTTCTCCTGCTGTTTCTGGTAAAAAGTCAGAATTTATGTCAACTGCTGTAAACATGCACAAATATAGTGGAATTTTCAAACAATCAACAAGGGGTTTTCTACACATTATGTTGCCAATTAGAGGTTGTGGAATCTTGCTGTTTTCTAAATGCGATATTATTGTTTTCTCTGACAAACCAATCAAATAAATGTTAGTGAATTCTGTTGCAAAATGTGCTGATTGAGTCTGTCTGCTTGTTGTAATAATCTTTACATTTGGATACTGATGCAATACAGAAATTTCTTTACTCAAAAAATGTCGTATTGACTTACTAGTGTTTACTTCATTGAAACCATCCAAAAGTAAAAGATACTCTGGATTTCCGTTTTCAGGAATCTTTTGTAATTCTTTTTCAATTTTGTCTAATGTATCGTGCGAAACAGTATCTAAAGAACGATGATTTTCGACCATTTGGCCGATGAAGCGAGTAATGAAATTTGTCTTTTTCAAAGAAGAATCATACCAGTTCATAATATGTTCTGGACAATTATTAAGCTCTATAAAAAAAGGAACACTATATTCTTTTTTGTAAACAGATTTCTTTCCTGTAGAATCTAAGAAAGCGTTACGTAAAAGTTGCTGTAAGAAAGTTGTCTTACCAATTCCGCCATCTCCAACTATTACAATATCATTATCTATGCTGGAGCATAAATTAAATAAAGCTTCTTCGGTGCCATCAATAGTTTTTCCGATGCTAATAAAAGCGTTATTTGTTATATACCCATTAGGAAGCAATTGTTCTATTATATTTATAGAATGAAACCTATTACCTTTTTTGCACAACTGTTTAAAATATTTTTGAGATGCTTCCCAAAGAACTTTTTTTAAGTTTGTGGTGGAATTTGTGTTTACATTATCCTCTTGTAATAAGCATAAATAATTAAACAACTTTTGGTGCATAGCAATTTGTTGTTTAAAACTATTAAGCCAAAAGTTAATAACATCTTCCGTAAATTCATGGCCAATAGCGTTAGTTAATATTAATGATAGGTTTTCTGTATTGTTTATATTACACCACAATGAATTATCGATAACCAATGTTTCTTCTATAGCTGTATTATCGAACTCCCAATTAAAATTTGAGCAAGTACTTTTCAGTGCACCATTTAAAGCCTCAATCAGTTGTTTGGACAATTCAATATCTGCCCGTATATCATCTGTATGCATTTTTCCAATTTTATCAAGAGCTTTTTCTGCTGAATACGTTCCTATAAATTCTAACATCTTAAGAAAAAACCCGCTTTCAAGCAACTCAATCATACTTTTTGCCTCTCTTTATTTGTTTTTTTATCTTTAAATATATAGTTATATTAACCGCTAAAAGTAACACAATTTTCTCGGATAAAGTCAAATTTTGTTGAAATATTCAAAACTACATCTCTATACTTGTGCATAATCACAGTGAATTTCACACATTCGACTAACCTTCTGTTATTCGGTAGAATAAAGCTACCAAATTACAGGAGGTTAATTTTATGCAATCATTCGACAAGTCAAAATTCACGGAATTTCAAAAGAGAGAGTTTGAATTGTTGCCTGAACAAGCAAAAGATTTAGTTTGTAAGGGACATCTCGTTAAAATCATTTCACTTGAATCTGAAGAGGAAATATGTTCTTTTAATAATGATACTTACAAAATTCCTAAAAGTGCACTTGATAGTTTCGTAAGAGCAGTTCTTCCGGATATTGTTGAATACTACAATAATAAAAGAGAAGATTTTTCAGAAAAATAACTCCACACATTCGACAAAACCTCCTTTAATTTGTACAATTAAGCTACAAAATTAAAGGAGGATATTTTTATGTCAAACAAAAATTCTATCACTTACCGCCGGGTTGGCGACTATCTCATCCCAACCCTCGTTTTACCACCCGAAGAAACAGCTGTAACACTTGGCAAATGGGGAATGATGTATAAGTCTTATCTTGAAAAGCATAAGAAGGTGTTTTTTAGTTTGCTGATTGGTCAAGGTAAACTTTATCAACACTGTGCTGAGGTGGAAAATCAGGCAAAGGCTATGTTTGATACTCTCATTGAGCAGATAAAAGAGAGTGAAGGCGTCACCGAACAACTCAAAGAAGAAAATCAGATGGAGTGGGTGCAGAGAATGGGCAACATCCAGGCACGAGCAAGAGAGATAGTCTGTAACGAACTAATATACAAATAATGTTAAAAGGTGTATCTTTAGGATGCATCTTTTTGTATTTGATTGAATTTTTCAAGCATTTCTTGAAAAGCATTCAAAGGATGCTTTATTGTTTTTTACGGTCTGATGCGTTATTATATACACAGACCGGTCAACAAATCTAATCAGAGGTGATAAGAATAATGACTATTTATTTAAGTGAAAACATAAAAAGGTTAAGGCGTGAAAACAACCTTACTCAAGAAACACTTGCAGAATTTTTGGGAGTAACCTTTCAGAGTGTCAGCAATTGGGAGCGTGGCGAAAGTTATCCTGACATAACCATACTTCCCGAAATTGCAAGCTTTTTCAAGGTCAGCATTGAGGAATTACTCGGTGTTAATAAAGCTGAAGATGAAGAAGATATAAAAAGGCTTTTAGAGGAGCATGATAACTTTACAGATAACAAACTTATAAAAGAATCAATATATCATTTGAAAGATAAATATCCCAACGATTTTCGTGTGCAGTTAAGATATATGGGATATTTGATATGCTTTGATGATGCAACTCAGAACACTAAAAAGATAGAATCATTGTACCAAAATATTCAAAACAACTGCACTAAAGATTCCATTCGCATTTGCGCAAAAAGATTTTATATACATTATCTTGAGCTTATGGCAAGGGATGAAAACAGTCATGTTACCTTTGCGAATTGTGAAAAAATAATAAAAGAAATGCCGAGAATGAGAGATGGCAGAGAGATGTATTTCAACTGTTATCCTGAAAATCATCCAAAAAGAGATGAGATAATACAGGAAGCTATCGAAGAAGAAATATGTTTACTTGATAACACCATGTTTCGTTATCTAAGTGATGACAGATATTCTTTAGAATTCAGAATTGCACTCGCAGAAAAAGCAATGGAGTTTTTCAACTTTGTTTATGATGACGGCAACTATGGCAGAATATGGCGGGTTATGCTATACAATCACGGTTATTTAGGCTTACGCTATTTTGAGCAAGGCGATACCAAAAATGCCCTTAAAAATTTCTGCAAAATGAGCAAGCTTGCAGCTAATTTTGACAGTCTGGACAGAATATCTATTATGCACTCGGTAATGTTTGAGGGCAAGGAATTTGACAAGCACATTCTTGGCAGTACTTACATTGCAAAAATGCAGGTCAAAGAGCTTCTCACAGAAAAATATCCACTATCTAATGAGTTTAAAGCTACACCTGAATTCAAAGAAATTCTTTCTATGCTTGAATAAACTTAGCTTTCATGCGAATGAAGTCACCCCCCGTAAGGAGTGACTTCATTATCCTTTATACTCTTGTAAATACATAATAATTTGTATCAAAGCCACCGTATCGATAATCACCGCTTTTCCATTCGATTATCATATAGTCAACACCGTCAACAGTTCTGATTTCATATTCACAAGCTGACCAATTCCATTTACGAAGAAGATAATTTTTTGTCCACACTACCGTGTCCTCGCCCTCAAAAACAGCATCTGCATAAACGCATCTGCAATTACCTTCATTAAAAAATTCAAGCTCCTTGAAATATAAATCGTCCATAGACTCTTCTTCCTGTGAAAATTCATCTTTATTACACAAGAAAGAATGTGCCTTCCATTTACCGATTATTCTTTCATCATTTATAAACGGCTTTTCAATATCGTCCTTTCTTGCAATGCTTTCGGCAGAGTATCTGTTACTGTCGGTTTTCTTCAATAACAGATATACAGGTTTACCGCCTCGGCTGACTTCTGTTTCTCTCAGGGTTATAAGCATATATGTTCCGTCAGTTTTTTCTTCAATTTCATACTCATTGTATGTATTACCTGACAGATAAGCATTACTGATAAAATACCCTTTTGTCCAACTGTAACCCCAATATTCTTTACCATCGGGAAGGAAATACAGATATTTCACATCACCACCGTAAAAGCCTGTATTATCGCAGAAAATATTTTGACTATAATCCTCTTTGACTGCAAAAACACCTTTAACTTCCCACTTGCCGATAACTTTTTCGTCGTTAACAAACGGCATCTCTTTTTTAGGTTGCATAATTTCATAACCCAATTTTACAACTGTACAGATTATTTCATCATCTTTAATTTCATATTGAGATATTCTTTGATAATCCGCTGCCTTGATTTCAGTTTCAGCAACAGTACATAAGTCAACGGCATTGTCATCAGCACTACGCTTGATAACAGCCATATCGTCACTGAAAGCAATATCTAACTTTGTCATCATAAGCTTTGCCTCCTTAAGATTTTTGAGTGCATCAAGAAATTCTTTTTCTTTTTGAGAGAAAATTACATCTATTTCTTTGTTCGATTTTCTCTCGGAAATGATTTCTTTGATTTCCTGTAAGGAGAAACCAGCTTTTTTCAAAGCATTTATTCTATAAAAAGTTAGAATTTGCTCGGAGCTATAATATCTGTACCCTGAAAACTTATCCGTATATTGAGGTTCCAAAAGCTTTTCCCTGTCATAATGTCGCAGAACAGAAATCTTTGTCCCGCACATTTTCGCGAACTCTCCAATTTTCATAAAACAGTTCTCCTTTACATAATCTAAGGTACCTTATGTGCATAGTATAAACCTGAAGTTAAGGTGAGAGTCAATACTTTAATGAAAAATATTTTGTATCTTTAGACCATACAAGCAATTTTGATAAGCAAATAATATCGTTTTCAGTTGAGTAATCTAAACAGACCCTCAATTACACGGTTATTTTCTTTTTGGGTAGAAACTGATATAATGTGCTTGTCAGTTGCAACTGTTACAATGTACTTGAACTTAAAAGAGGAGGAAAAATAATGAATATAAAAAAAGTTGGCGAACAAATTGCTGTTTTGCGAAAATCAAAAGGTCTTACACAAAGCGAGTTAGGTGAAAGAATAGGCGTTTCTT
The DNA here is from genome assembly GCA_045613805.1 of Acutalibacteraceae bacterium. Classification (GTDB taxonomy): domain Bacteria; phylum Bacillota; class Clostridia; order Oscillospirales; family Acutalibacteraceae; genus UBA6857. The sequence goes on along the minus strand of JAZLBS010000012.1, from coordinate 429 downwards.
TTCAGGCTGTAAGCAAATGGGAACGCGGTGAAACATTGCCGGATATTACCCTTTTGCCTGACTTAGCTAAAATACTCGAAACAACAATTGATTTTATTTTGCTCGGCAGTGAAAAGGTTATAGAATATAAAGGAAAATTTACTGTCACAGATGTGAAAAAAGGTTTGAACTGCCTGAAAAATGTCGGAGAATATTTAGGTACAGAAAATATTATTTACCGCGCAGCAATTAAAGGTATCAACACAGAGCTGAACACAAATATTGAAGAGGCATTTTCTAATGATTATGTATTTGAGGCTTTCTTGGCAGAAGCTATAATTCAAAATTTGATTTCAGGATTATATGTTGATGTCAGTGATGTGAAAAACAATTTCAAACACGAGCATTTTAAAAATATTGTTGTTGATTACTGTAACAGACACGGGATAA
>JAZLBS010000011.1:0-11474 GCA_045613805.1 Acutalibacteraceae bacterium | reverse complement strand
TCAAACCAACTGAGAGAGTCCTCGTCTCTGCCGTAAGGCACAAGCTCAGTGTACTCAGTTGCTATAGCTTTTGCGTGGTCGTTTCCTATCATATCAACATCTCCTGCTCTAATTAAATTCAGTGTACCCGGGAAAAAATTTCCTCCGATAATAAGGCATAGCATAATGCTCCAGAAGACCTTGATTTTCTCGATGATGAACATAATTAACACCTCTCTTTACTTTTACAACACTATAATAGCATAATTTGACAAAATAAAACACGACATAAATTATTTTAATATGTCGTGTTTATGTAGCGGATAATGTGATAAACTGTATATGTAAATAAAAGCCGAAAGGAAGAATATAATGTTTTTCACAGCTAAAAGAATAATAGCCACTATGCTTACATTGCTTATGACACTGACAGGCAATATTGATTTTGCAGGAGTAATCTTCAAGCCCGAAACGGTTATGGCTGAGTACTATGTAAGTACCACGGGTAATGACAGTAATGCAGGAACTGCCGAATCCCCCTTTGCCACTATCGAAAGAGCGAGAGATGAAGTAAGAAAGATAAATGATGATATGTCGGGCAATATCATTGTTCACGTGGCTGAGGGTACATACAATCTTTCCGATACTCTTACATTTGACGAGAGAGACAGCGCCTCAGGTGACTGGTACATAAGATATATCGCAGATGAAAATGCTCTTATCAGCGGTGGAGAAGAAATCAATGGCTTCACTCTTTATGATGCTGAAAAGAACATCTATGCCGCAAAAGTTTCAGACGAGGCTCTTTTCCGTCAGCTTTATATGAACGGGGAAAAGCTTATCCGAAGCAGAAGCAACAACGATTACTCAACAAAAATCATCGGCGCATCACGCTTCTATTCCGACGGTACAATGATTCCCGAAAACCTCAACAGATGGGACGAAACCTCCCTTGTTCAGGCTGACTACGGTGAAATATATCTCAAGGCTGATGAATTCAATAGCTTCAATAACCTTGAAGATGTTGAGCTTCACATTCTTACCGCATGGGTAAAAAATGTTCTTCGTGTAAAGTCTGCCCAGACAAAAGACGGCGTGACAACAATTCGCATTCAGGACGAGGAAAACGACCTTATCTTCAACAGACCTCACCCCGATATCGACGGATATTCTCATATGAATAACCGTGAATTCACATATTATATCGAGAATGCCTATGAGCTTATCGATGAAGATAAGGAATGGTATCTTGACGAAACGACTGATACAGTTTATATCAAGGTGCCTGCAGATACTGATATGTCATCTGCCGAGGTTATCGCACCTAAGCTTGAAACTCTTATAAAGGCTGAACCGACTGACGGAAGTAAGATTAAGAATCTCTCGTTTGAAGGCTTCACATTTGCTTACAGCAACTGGACAGTTCCTTCAACGGACGGCCTTGTTGACATTCAGGGCGGTATGTATGCAAATTACTGCATTTTTGCCACTAATGATATAGGTGTTTTAAGACCTGCTTCAGCTTTATACTTTGCTGACACAGAAAACCTCATAATCAAAGGATGTACAATAGAAAACATCGGTGCGGCAGGTATTGACCTTGCAAAAGGTACAAAAAACTCACTTATACAAAACAATACAATCAGAAACATTGCCGGCAACGGCATTATGGTGGCTCAGTTTGCAGTTGACGAAAACACCGATATGCACATTGTTTACAATACCGAAAACGAGAGCGACATCTGTGACGGTGACAGAATCGTCAACAACCTTGTAACCAATATCGGTACAGATTATCAGAGCAGCGTTGCCATCGGTGCAGGTTATCCGAGAAACATTCTCATAGCAAACAATGAGGTTTCTTATGCTCCTTATACAGGCATTTCCGTCGGCTTCGGCTGGTCGGCTGAGGACAGCACTATGAGAAATAACAGAATTCTCAACAACGACATTCACCACACAAGTCAGGTGCTCTGCGATGCGGGCGGTATCTATACTCTTTCAAAGCAGCCCGACTCAGAAATCAGAGGTAACTACATTCATGATATACATCTTCCCGAATGGGCAGACTATGCTACAAGCGGCATCTATATGGATGAGCAGACGGCAGGCTACACCGTAGAGTATAACGTAATTGAGCACGGCTGGGGTGTCGGCAGAAACCGTAACGGAGAAAACAACTACAGAGAAAAGACCATTTACATTGATAAAAATTGGAACCCAATAATAAGCGGTATCAAGAAAAATGCAGGTATCAAGGATTACTTTGATATGTACTCAAAGCTCTTCTATTAAAATCAACACTCCCAAGGTTGTTTCACCTTGGGAGTGTTTTTATAGCTTCCGCCTTTTTTTCACGGAAGGTTTTCCCGTAATATTTTTTCAGAAGTCTCTGTGTCTGCCTTTCGCACAGACCGATTGTGTTTGCAAGCTCCTGCAGAGTAACCGACGGGTTATTTATAAAGGTATACTCAATCATAAAAAAGCATCTGTCATTAAGCGTTCCCGAAGTCTCTGTAATCTGATTCATATGCGGTACATAGGCTCTTGTTATTTTAGTAAGGAGAAGCTGAAGCAACGCACCGGCGGCACTTATATAGCCAAATTTAGCCTCGTCACATTCACGGAGAATTTCGTCAAAAAGGTGTCCGAAAACCGTTTCCTCAAGAATATAGAAATGAGTATTGAGAAAGGAGGAAACAAGTGCATCTGCAGATTTCTTTTCTGACGATTGAAGATAAAGATAAATCTCTGTCAGGGGCTTTTCAGGGTTAGTTGACTGCTGATGATATACATTAGGACCAGTAACAAAGAAATTACCCTTTGAAAGAGAATAGCTTTTACTGTCTGTTGTCAGAACACCCTCACCGTCAACAATATAATGAAGCTCGTAGCTGTTTTTTGAGTGACTGTGACCGGGCATATCCGTAGTGAATACACCTCTGCCGTACTGTATCAGATTAAAATCCGTTTCATTCCATTTAAAAGAAATCATAAAACCACCCTTATCATAGTAGCATAAAAAGCCTATTATGTCAAAGAGGATATATATCATCATTGCGAAAGCTTTTTTTATACACGCTAAAGCGTGATGATATAGAGTCCTGACGGACTGATGATATACCATTGCTTTCGCAATGGATAAAAAAACTCCAAGCCCGAAGACTTGGAGTTTTTTTGTGTTTACAACTTGTTTTTGTCAAAAATTGAAATCACTCAAAACAGCCCGATAAACCGGAAGTTTTAAGCACGAAGTTTTATGTCAGCAAAAATACAATATCTTGTTTCTTTTTATAAAACTGCTCCATTTGTTTCTTTTATCAGTCTGTCCTTTTCTTTTTTCTTATAAAAGCTGTAACTTTTGAAGTATAATACGACTCCCATAACAATATAAACTACGGCTAAGCCGAGAAACTCTCCACAGAAATTATCGTTGTTAATAGCAAGAATTACACCGTTTTTAACATCGCTTATAAAACAAAAATACTTTTCACCATCAATTGAAAACTCGTCAATACAGTAGCCCTTACTGGAACTATGAGAGGCCAGAGGCTCTGCAATAAGTTCTGCAAGTATTTCGTCAAGCTTAGCATAGGGTATTTTATTCTTTTTGTTTCTGTTTTCATACCTACTGAGTTCTTTGTTGTTTTTATCAAATATAATAATCGAAACCGCAACACAATCCCCTGACAAGCCGTAACATTCTGAATAACTTCTTGCAGAGGTAATATAATCAAACGCCTCTTGAACTGTAATTTCACCATTCTCAGCTTTTTCAACTGCCTCACCAACACTGTTTCTAACATCATAAAGCAAAGTTTCGTCAGCATATTTCTCGTAAAACAATGCAGTCTCTGAGCCGTAATATAAAATCAGAATTGACGATGCTGTAAAAAGCAGAACCATAAAAACCAGTGTAAATACAAGTATTCTTTTCTTCATTTTATTATCCCCCTCTGTATCATTGTGCGATAATTATATCATAAATACCATTGATATTTCAACCACAAGACAAAATGTCACCCCTGTTTTTTCTAACATCATCTCCACAAATTCTTATTTGTCGAAATGATTATATCACACCTAACATAAAATTACAATCGTGCGAAAGTCAATCCGTTTGCCCGAAGGGCAACAATCAAGGCGGAGCCTTGCAAAAAAACTTCTTCACTATTACCTGTTACTTCTTACTTCCCAAAAATCCCGACTCAAAAATTTATGAGGGAATAGTGAAAAGGTAATAGGTAAAAAGTAAAATCCCTCTTGCTAAAAGCAAAAGGGATTTTTGGCAATACCTCGCATTTTTGAACCGACCTTATGTAACGGCAACCGCCGGGGATCTCCCCGACGGTCGTTATTTATGCTTATTTTAATATGCCTAATACCTGAGCCAATTCAACTACAAACTTGATAAGAGTAACAAGCATACAGACATATACGGCAGTCTGACTTTCATGAGCTGCATTGCCGCAGAAAGCACAGATTTCAGAAATTTCGCCTTCGCAGACCTCGCAGATCTTATCGCCGTCTTCGTCAGTATGACCGAGCTTTGAGCCTTCATCTGCTACAGTGTCAGTTTTACCGCAACCGTTTGCACATTCCGCTGTCTTTGTGCCGTCAGCCTCGCAGGTTGCATCTTCGTTTGAGATGTAATCAGTAAAGCTATGACCGAGAGCAGAAATTTCTTCGGTATATACGTCACCGCAGGCGCAGGTATAAGTCATTGTGCCTGCTTCTGTACAGGTGGAAGTCTTGGTCTCTTCTGCTTCGTAGCTGTGACCTGTGGCGGGAATCTCTTTATAGGTTGTGTAATCGCATGCGGTGCAGTATTCGTAAGCTTCCCAGCCGATTGCATCGCAGGTAGCAGCCTTGGCATCAACCTTAACAAGAGTATCCTTGTGGTTTGTTGCAGGGATTTCCTTATAGGTTGTGTAATCGCAGGCGGTGCAGTATTCGTAAGCTTCCCAGCCGATTGCATCGCAGGTAGCAGCCTTGGCATCAACCTCAACAAGAGTATCCTTATGGTTCATTGCAGGGATTTCCTTATAGGTTGTGTAATCACAAGCAGTGCAGTATTCGTATGCTTCCCAGCCGACAGCATCACAGGTAGCTGCCTTGGCGTCAACCTTAACAAGAGTATCCTTATGGCTTGTTGCAGGGATTTCCTTGTAGGTTGTGTAATCACAAGCTGTGCAGTATTCGTAAGCTTCCCAGCCGACAGCATCACAGGTAGCTGCCTTGGCATCAACCTTAACAAGAGTATCCTTGTGGTTTGTTGCAGGGATTTCCTTGTAGGTTGTGTAATCGCATACGGTGCAGTATTCGTATGCTTCCCAGCCGATAGCATCACAGGTAGCTGCCTTGGCATCAACCTTAACAATAGTATCCTTATGGTTTGTTGCAGGGATTTCCTTATAGGTTGTGTAATCGCAAGCGGTGCAGTATTCGTAAGCTTCCCAGCCGATTGCATCGCAGGTAGCAGCCTTGGCATCAACCTTAACAAGAGTATCCTTATGGTTTGTTGCAGGGATTTCCTCGTAGGTTGTGTAATCACAGGCTGTGCAGTATTCGTATGCTTCCCAGCCGACAGCATCACAGGTAGCAGCCTTGGCATCAACCTCAACAAGAGTATCCTTATGGTTGAGTGCATCGATTTCTCTTTCGTCAGTTGCATTACATCCGTTGTCACAAGAAGCAACCTCAACACCTGTCTTGTCACAGGTGGGAGCAACAGCTTCCTCATACTTTGTGAAGGAGTGAGTGAGAGCTGAATTTTCAACCTCTCTTGTAAGTACATCAACGCAGAGAGTACAGGTTCCTGATTCAATGGCATTAGTTCCGCACTTTGCAGGTGAGATCACTTCATATTCTTCAACGTTATGAGTGCCGATGATGCAACGCTCAACTCCTTCATATAAATCGTCAAACATTCTCTTAATCTCTTCAATCTCATCTGCAGTTTCTGCAACCGTACCTGTAACGGAATCGGCATATTCCCAAATGCTGTCAATCACTTCAGGATTTTTTATATGGATCTTAAAAAATACTTTATCAACTTTTTCTCTACCGTATTTTTCTTCTAAGTCATCGGAATGCGCTATATCATATTCAGCGAATATTTTAGATGCATCCACAAGAACGATTGTACCGTCTTCAACGCCTGCTTCAAGCTCTTCAACTTCATTCATAAGCTCTTCCACATCAGCCTTGCTTGAAAGAGGATCCTTCTTCATTTCTGTAAGCTGAGCCTTGATTGCTTCAAGCTCTGCCTTTGCTTCGTCGGTAAGATTTACATCAGCAAGCTTTTCGTCAAGAGCTGCAATTGCTTCGTCGATTTCGGTATAGTCAGCCTTAAGAGCTGTACCGTCTGCGATGCCTTCTTCAACTACTTCAACAAACTCGCTAATCTGTCTTATCATTTGGCTGACAGTATTTTCTTCACCTTTGATAAAACGGTGGTTTTCATCCAAATCAAAGAAATTAATTATATTATTAACCTCTTGCATCATACTGTCTGTAAGGTTTTCATCAAGATAACCCTTAACCTTTTCGAGCTGTTCTTTAAATTCCGCATAGTTAGAGGCTCTTTCTACGAGCTCAATCTTTGTATCTTTACAGATTGAGCAGGTGTAAGTGTAACAACCTTCTTCTGTCCTGGTAGGTCTTGTGAGTACGCCTTCACCCCATTCGTGAGCACATTCGTAGCCGCATTCGTCACATACGCCGTCGGTGTAGCTGTGTTCACATTCATAACCACAGTAGTTGCATTTTCCGTCAGTAAAGTTATCGTGTTCGCATTCTAATGCAATTGTTGTGTAAAGCACATCACCGGTAGCCTTTGACTCCAACTCACTTGACTCAAACTCTTTAACCGTTTCACCGTTAATGTTGATTACTAAGGAGCATTCATTAGCGTAGCTGCCTTTCACCCATTTAAAGGAATATTCTTTAAACGGATTTAAAACAATAATATGTTCTGATTCACTGCCACTATTGATTGTATAACTACCAATTCGTTTATTATTATTGTAAATTTCAACAGCGTTTCCGTTCCAGCCGTCACCCCACGAGTCAGTCAGACTAAGGGTTATGATTATCAGAGCCTTACCGCAGAGATCACATTTATTGTCACTGTCCACGTCATGGCAGGGTGTGTCTTCGCCACAGATGTCGCACTTATGGTCTTCGTCTTCATCAGCACACTGGCTCATAACCGCTTTACAAAGATCACAACTATGGTCATTATCTCCGTCATCACAGTAAGTTAATCTTTCGTAGCAATGATCACAGTAATGATCGTCTGATGTGTCAGCACATTCGCTCATTCTTTCACCGCAGAGTTCACAAAGATGGGTTGTTCCCTTTTCTTTGCACTCACTTAAAGTTTCATCACAGTAATCACACTTATGATTATTGTCGTTATCAACACAAGGAAATTCTGCTCCGCAGATGCTGCAGAAATGACCGTCCTCAGCCTTGACATGGGGATTTAATACCAAGTCAGAATAAACAGCAACACGACCTGTAGTTAATAGGCATGCATAATTTTTTCCGCATCCGACTTCACTCAGAGTCTTTCCCGTCTCACCTTCAAGTTTTTCGCGGCTGATAATATTTAAATGTATATCCTCGGCAACATAGCTTGAATTTATTTTTACTTCAACGACTCCGTCCGCTTTAACAACATGAACCAACTTCTTGGCGGAATAATTATCAAAGCTATAATAAGAATCCTCGATGGTCATATATGTACTGTATACATCAGGATCCATTTTTACAGTAATGATATCGCCTGCATTCAATGAATAGCTACCAAGCACCGTACCACTTGTGCAACCGGCAAAGAGTTTATCTTCAATAATCTTGATTTCAGTCCACTGATATGAAGCATCGTGAGCATTGCTTTCAACAGTAAAATTATTTTCAACCGTAGGCTGCTGTGTAAATACAGGCTTGTAAACAGTACAATATTTAATTCCTGTTGCTTCGTCATATTCTTCAATGTTGGTGTACTCAGTGCTGTTTATTTCAATAATAAATTTTTCAGCATCAGCAGCATTTTTTATACCCTGAAATACTTTTATCCTTTCTATTTCTTGTTCAATTTCTGCCGATAAAGTCAGAGAGTCACCCGTATAATTACTCACATCAATAACACCTTTGGGTTCATAACCGTTACCCAACCACGTGTCTATATGCGCATAACCCTCACCTGTTTCAAGCTCAACATCACCAAGATAATAAGTTAACTCAGTATCCATATAATAATTAAGAGCATTGATCTGGCTTTTAATTTTTCCGCCGTAAAGATATACATCTGCGTCCAATGACATTATCGCACTGACATCGGTACTGCAATTTGTATTTTCTATAGTACCACCGTAAAGGCTGAAAACTGCATCGTCTTCAACAAGATATATAGTATTGTAAGAATCGGATATAATTTTTCCTGTTTCGTCTGCTGAAGTATCATAAACCGATAAGGGACCATAGCCGAAAAGGTATACATAAGACATATTCCATGTATAGCCATTCAGGTCAATACTTATAGCTTCTTCATCAGTAAGTACAAAAGCGTTTTTCGAGTTAAGATCTCCGTTTAATACGTATTTACCGCCGGGAATTGTCTGTTTTTCGTCACCAAAATAAGAGTATTTAACTTCTATTTTTTCGCCGTCGATACAAAGATATCCTTTTTCATCTGTAGTAAGCACTTTCGCATCGCTGAAATCAGGAGTGTCATCCTCCGGTACTATCTCATAGCTCAACGAGAGAGTATCGTCATCATTCACCACAAGGGTAAACTCAAGGTTTTCACCACCGGGAATATAAAGCTTTTCCTGGATGCCGGGTATCGTGGAATTGTAAAGCTTAACTGACTGCTCCTGAGAAAATTCCTGCAGTAAATAATGCTTCTCGTTACCACCCGTCTTAATATATACATAGCAGTCAGAATCAAACTTTGCTGTAAGCTTGCCGTCAACAAATTTATAGTCGCCGTCATTTTCCGAATCCTCTTCACAGCCGTGGTTTGCACCGTTTATAAAGCCTACAAGATAATAATCACTTGTCGGAAATACAGTGCCGCAGATTTCGCAAGCTGAGCCTGTCTGACCTGCATGGTCACATACAGTACCGCAACCGTACGCACAGACACCGTCCTTGTTTGACCAATCGTGAGCATCAGAGTCAACGGGAAGTTCAACATAAGTTGTATAAGTACAAGCTGTACAGTATTCGTAAGCATCCCAACCGATTTCTGTGCAAGTGGGAGCCTTTGCATCAACCTGAACAAGAGTGTGCTTACTTAAGTCTTTTTCACCGAAGTACAGACCGCAGTTTTCGCAGAGGACACCTTTGCAGGTAGCTTCTGTGCCACTGTGAACAGCACAGATAGCATAGCTTTTACCAAATTCGGTACCATTAAGATAATTGAGTGTACAATCAACGCCATTTATTGTCAAAATGGAACCTTCAGCAAAACAACCATAGAGGAACGCATTTCCATTATCATCAGCAGTGAGAGTGTAATTGTAAGAATCGAAATTTCCTAAACCAGCGGGCATAAATTCTGTGACAGATATCTCATAAGACTCATTTGCATCACCCACAAGACGCAAACGTGAGTATAAACGATCGCTATATTCAAAGCTGATTTGAAGTGTACTACCGTCAATAATATGCTCTGCTAACAGATATTCTTCTGTTCCGTCAACTTTACCATAAGCTACAGTAAGAAGATAATCTAGATCTTCATTCTCATCATAGGCAAGTGCGATATCACCAACCCAACTGCCATCCTGATAGGTCATTACAGCGGTCTGTGTACCGTAAGTTTCGGAGTTCATAGTAATTGTGATTTCATCTCCGTTAACCCACTCGATTTTTCCTTCAACATTAGGGCTGATTTCTTCAGGAATGCCCTCTTCGGTGTACCAGCCCTTATCAGGGAAGCAGCCAAAGTCTTCTATGTTGGTGATGCCCATTGTACCACATTCGCATACACCGTCGATGTAGCTGTGAGCTACTTCTTCGGTTTCACCGCAATCACACTCCTTCCAGTGGTTTTTGCTGTCGTGCTTCCATTCGCCACTGAAGTCACATGTGTGAAGTGTTGCACCACAAACTTCACAAGCTGAACCTGTCTGGTCTGCATGAGCACACACAGTACCACAAACAAGACACTTACTCTCTGACCAGTTGTGAGTCTCACATTCAACATCTACAGTGAATCCGTATATAGCTGACAAGTCAGATACAACCAGATAATAGTTCTGACCGGCTTCATAATTATAAGTGATATTAAAATCATAATCTATAATTTCGCCGTTTTCATCGTAACAGTCATCATATCTGTCAATATAAACATTGCCTTTATATAATTCCGCGCAAGGGTCTGAATATTCTTCTGCAATAGATGATGAAACAATATATGTACCGCTGTATTCAGGAGTAAATTCATAAACGGTAATATCATTTACCGAAACAGTTTCACCAACTGTGATTTCAGCTGAGCCAATATCTCTGCCGCAATAATCACATTTCCTTTCTGAAATATTGACTGAAGTGTGATCACAACACCGGCCGCAGACATCGCACACCTCATCTGTGTAGTTTTCGTGAGAGCATTCGTAACCGCAACCGGTACAGATACCGTCTTCAAAAACATGTATACCTGTTACAGCATCAAATCTATATAACACATCGTCATAAGTTGCAATACAATAATATTCCTTACCGCACTCATAGTTTGTCAATGTATTTGTTGAAGCGTCTTCAACAGATTTTGCAATTTCTATAATTGTTGGAGACGCACCGAACATGCCTCTATAAAGGAAAAAACCGATTTTGCAAACACCGTCATTTTTAACTGTATAAGTAGAAGTCTTGGCTAAGCTGTTCACCACAGTATATGTTTCTTCGCCTTCAGTTATATAATATTCTTCCGTCTTTCCGTCTATATCAGTAAAAACTATGACATCCCCGGCATTAAGTCTTACATAAATATAAACTCTGGTAGCCATACCCTGAGATATATCCCAATATCCGTAATCGGAAGAATAGTCAGCTGTGCTTGAGGATTCAACGTTTGCGTCAGTCAGAGTATATAAAGCCTCATACCACTGATAATCCGCTTCGGGTTCGCTCAATTTTGCAGTAAATCCATTCTGAACTGTTGGTTGCTGTTCAAAATCTGTCACCGCAAAGGCAACGGGAACACTTGTTACAATCATTAAGATTGCAAGGATGATTGATAAAAATTTCTTCATTGTTTTTTCTCCTTTCGGGATTTTAGTTTTAATATAAAAAAACTGTTCAGACGCACAACAAAGCACACCTGAACGGTCAGTTATCAATTTTAAGCATACGGAAATAAACAGAGTTTGCTCTGCCACTTTGGGTATCAGACTGATATATCTTTGAAGGCTTCATCTGAGCAGTCAACCTTTCCGTTTTTTCTTTTTTATCATTGTAACAAAAAATATTTGATTTGT
>JAZLBS010000010.1:0-57650 GCA_045613805.1 Acutalibacteraceae bacterium | reverse complement strand
CGCCACAGACTGCACATAAACAGCCGTACCGCCTTCGTTGCATCCGGTCATACACAGCATTAAAAGCGCCAGCACAAGAGCCAGCCATTTTTTCGTATTCATTACACAATCCTCCTATGGTGTGGGATCTTTCTCTTTACTTCCATGATACGAAAAAAACGGTCAAAAATCAATCGTTTCCCGTTTAAGTATTCCTTAAAATTGCAGAGCAAATAAACCCAGTATAAGAAGATGCTGGAAGCGCACCGCTTGTTGAATTGCCGTTTCTGTTTCTTGACACTGCTCTGCAAATTTGATAGCATAAACATAAGAAAATCGCTTTGGAGGTATGGTTATGAGCAAGTATATTCTGGCACTGGATCAGGGCACAACCAGTTCCCGGGCAATTCTGTTTGATAAAAAGCAGAATATCGTCGGGCTGGCCCAGAAGGAGTTTACCCAATTCTACCCCCATCAGGGTTGGGTGGAGCATGACCCTCAGGAAATTTACTCCTCCCAATACGCGGTGATGATGGAAGTGATCGCTCAAACCGGCATTGAACCATCGGATATCGCCGGCATCGGTATCACAAATCAGCGCGAAACAACCATTCTCTGGGACAGACAGACAGGTAAACCCGTTTATAACGCGATTGTCTGGCAGTGCCGCAGAACTGCTTCTCTCTGCGAGGAGCTTAAAGAAAAGGGTCTTGAGGATTATGTCAAAGAAAAGACAGGTCTTCTGATTGATGCATATTTCTCGGGCACAAAAATCAAGTGGATTCTTGATAATGTTCCCGAAGCAAGAAAACTTGCCGACGAGGGCAGACTTCTTTTCGGTACTGTTGAAACCTGGCTCATCTGGAATCTCACAGGCGGCAGCGTCCATGTAACGGACTATTCCAACGCATCAAGAACAATGCTCTTCGATGTTGATAAGCTTTGCTGGGATGAATATCTTTGTGAAAAGTTAGGTGTTCCCATGAATATCCTTCCTGAGCCTGTTCCTTCAAGTGAAATCTACGGACATGTTGCAAGCAACATTATCGGCATTGAAGAACTTGCCGGTGTTCCTATCTGCGGTGCAATCGGTGACCAGCCGTCGGCACTTTTCGGTCAGGCTTGCTTCAAGCCCGGTATGTCAAAGAATACATACGGCACAGGATGCTTCCTTCTTATGAATACGGGTAATAAGCGTGTTGTTTCTAAGAATAATCTTCTTACAGGTGTGGCCTGGAGCTATAACGGTGAAACTACATATTCGATTGAAGGCAGTGCTTTTAATGCCGGTTCTGTTATTAAATGGCTCCGTGATGAGCTTCAGCTCATTGACAGTCCGAAAAGATGTGACGAGCTTGCTGAAAGTGTGGAAGATGCAAACGGATGCTATCTTGTTCCTGCATTTACAGGTCTTGGAGCTCCTTATTGGGATATGTATGCAAGAGGCTGTATCGTTGGTCTTACAAGAGGTGTAAACAGAAAGCATATTGCACGTGCTGTTCTTGAATCTATAACATATCAGATGACAGATCTTCTTGAAGCTATGAGGGATGACTCCGGTATAGACATTTCTGAGCTTCGTGTTGATGGCGGTGCAAGTGTCAGCAACATTATGATGCAGATTCAGGCTGACATGGCACAAACAAGAGTTGACCGCCCGAAGACGGTTGAAACTACTGCTCTCGGTGCTGCATACCTTGCCGGTCTTGCTGTAGGTGTATGGGATAGCCTTGAGGACATTGAGGCTAACCGAGAAGTAGACAGAGTCTTTACACCTGCGATGGATACAGAAAAAAGAAACAAGCTTTATGCCGGTTGGAAAAAGGCTGTTTCCAGAGCAATGGATTGGGAAGAAAAGGAATAACTGATAATTTAAGCGTTAATGCTTGAATATACAAGAGAAATAATTTTAAATAATAGGAGTGGACAAAAATGCCAAAAGTAATTCTCGACTGGAAAACCACACATGATTTTGTTAAGGATGCCTTCATTGGTGTAGGCGTACCTGCTGATGATGCAGAAATCGTAACCGATGTTCTTCTTGAATCAGACAGAAGAGGTATCGAATCTCACGGCTGCAACCGTTTTAAGCCTGTTTATATTGACCGTATCAATGCAGGCATTCAGCAGCCTGTTACAAACTTTGAAATTCTCAAGGAAACTCCCACAACTGCAGTAGTTGACGGTCACCACGGTATGGGTCAGGTTATCGGCTACAAGGCTATGAGCATGGCTATTGAAAAGGCTAAGAAATACGGTATGGGTATGGTTGCAGTACGTAATTCCTGCCACTACGGTATTGCTGGTTACTATACCACAATGGCTACAAAGGCAGGCTGCATCGGTATGACAGGTACAAATGCCCGTCCTTCCGTTGCTCCTACTCTCGGTGTTGAGGGTATGTTCGGTACAAACCCCTTCACTCTCGGTGTTCCCACTGATGAAGATTTCGACTTCAACTTCGACTGTGCTACATCTATCACACAGAACGGTAAGGTTGAATATTACGAGAGAATCGGTGAAGAAATTCATCCCGGCACTGTTATTGACATCGACGGTAACCCTGTAGAAGGTGATGCCGGTGTTGCTCTTAAGAAAATTCGTCAGGGCACTGCTGCGCTCACAACTCTCGGCGGTATCGGTGAAGCTCTTGGCGGTTACAAGGGTTACGGCTTTGCTCTTTTCGTTGAATTCCTTTCTTCCATTCTTCAGGATGGTGCTTACGGTAAGGATCTTGACGGTAAGGATGAAGACGGCAACATCCGTCCCTATCAGCTTGGTCATTTCTTTGTTGCGATTGATACAGAACACTTCATGGGTGAAGAAATTGCAAGAAAGAAGGCAGGCGACATCATTCGCTCAATGAGAAAATCAAAGAAGGCTCCCGGTGAAGAAAGAATCTACACTGCAGGTGAAAAGGAATACGATATCTGGATGCAGAGAAAAGACAGCGGTGTGCCCATCAATGAATCCGTTCAGGCAGAAATGAACAAGGTTCGTGATGATCTCGGTCTTACACAGTACACCTTCCCTTGGGAGAAATAATAAGTTAACAGAATGTGCCGATGGCAATTAAGCTATCGGCACGTTTTAATATGAAAAGAGAGCCTACTTTTTGCAGTAGGCTCTTTATGCTTTATCAGTTTTCTGCACTCGCTCTTCTGATGTAATTCTTAAAGAATACGAGAGCATTTTCCATACAGGAGATTGGTAATCTTTCGTTAGTGCCGTGAGTGCAGCGAAGAAGAGGAACATCAACCTTGAAGGGAGCGTATCTGTAAATGTTATCGCATATGGGCTCGTAATTGTATGCATCAGTGCCTCCCATAACAAGATAGGGGGCAACAATTGCTCCGGGTTCAAGAGATTTGTTGATATCAGAAATGATTTTATATGCTCTTGAATCAGTGGGGGAGAACTTCGATGCTTCTTTAGAATTGAGAATATTGATTTCTATATCCTTGTATCGTACACAGCTTCTGATGTGATCTACAAGATCCTGCTTAGTTGTACCCGGCATTGCTCGGAAATTGACTGTTGCGGAAGCCCTCTGAGGAAGAACATTGGCAGCGGGGCTTCCTTGAGCCATTGTAACAGCTGTTGTTGTTCTTACTAAGCAAGCACCGAAGGGAATCATCTTGAAAGCTTCAAGGATAATCGGTCTTAAAAGAGGCATGTTACACGTAATAAGTCTTACTGGATATGTACATTCTCTTCCGATTGAGTCGATAAGCATTTTCATGTTTTCGTTGAAATATGCCTTAAACTGATTTTTTTCAAGGTCAGAAATAGCCGTAGCAAGCTTGCCGAGAGCAGAATGTACGGGAGGCTGTGATGAATGGCCACCTTTAGCATTTACAACTATTTCAATGTCTGAGTAGCCTTTTTCGGCTACACCTACACCGACAAGATATTTGTCGTTAAGCACACCCGGAACATTGATGGGAATGATTGCACCGCCTTCGTCGATAACACTGTCAAGATGTATCCCTCTGTCCTTGAGGGTAGTCATAAGGTCAAAAGCGCCGTTTTTGTCGTTTGCAACAACTTCTTCGTTGTCACCAAAGAGAAGATATACATCTCTTTCAGGCTTGAAGCCGTCTTTAAGAAGAGCTTCTACTGACTCCATAACCGCAATCAGATGATTTTTCATATCAAGTGTGCCGCGGCCCCATACGAATTCACCGTCATCATATCCGCTGAAGGCATCGTGCTCCCAATCCTGTTCTGTGCCTTCCGAAACCGGAACAACATCCTGGTGGGCAAGAAGTGCAATGGGTTCAAGGTCGCTTCTTGTTCCTTTCCAGCGGTAGAGAAGATTTGCAGGAGGAATAATTTCCTTTTCAAGATTTTCATTAATGAGAGGATATGTCTCATCAAGGTATTTGTGGAATTTTTCAAATTCATCCCAATCTACCTTTTCCGAATCTCTGTAAGAAATTGTTTTGTACTGTACAGCCTCAGAAAGATGCTTGCGGTATGACTCTACGTCAACTGCTTCAGTAGGAAGAGGTGGAAGCTCCTCTTTGGCGGGACGGTAGACAGCTGCATGAATTGCATTTCCGACAGCAGCAGCACCGAGAGCTCCGAGGACAATTTTTGTTGATTTCTTCATAATAATATTCCTCTTTTCGATAAAAGTTATTTACTGTAAAATTATATACCAGATTTAATTTTATTTCAATAATTATCAGAAATTATTATTTACAACAGTGAAAAATAGTGTATAATCATAAATGAAATAATAAAACAGAGGTGCTGTTTATGTTTGATGTAAAAAAAATAACGGACGGAGCAATAAAGTGGATACAGGATTGGTTCGAAGAAAACGGTAAGGGGTGTAATGCTGTTATCGGTATTTCGGGAGGAAAAGATTCAACAGTAGTTGCTGCTTTATGTGTAAAGGCCTTGGGTAAGGACAGGGTTTACGGAATCCTTATGCCTAACGGTGAACAGAAGGATATCAATGATGCTCTTCAGCTTGTAGAATTTCTTGATATCAGATATTATATCTGTAATATTAAGGATGCTTTTGACGGTGTTATCAAGGGTATGAATGATTGCGGTTTGGAAATCGGGGAACAGACAAGAATTAATCTTGCACCGAGAGTAAGAATGACAACCGTATATGCTTTTTCACAGTCTCTTAACGGAAGAGTAGCAAATACATGTAATCTCTCAGAGGATTGGGTAGGTTATTCCACCCGTTACGGTGACAGTGCAGGTGATTTCAGTCCGCTTTCTCATCTTACAGTCCAGGAGGTAAAAGAAGTGGGAAGATATCTCGGACTTCCTGAAAACCTTATAGAAAAAGTTCCCTCTGACGGACTTTGCGGTTACACTGACGAAGATAAACTCGGATTTACTTATGCGGTTCTTGATAAATACATCAGAACAGGTGTATGCGAGGATGAAAAGACCAAGGATAGAATAGATTATCTCAATAGAATTAACGCTTTTAAGCTTAAGACTATTCCCGGCTATGTGCCCGACGAAAATTACATCTGAAGAGGTTAAAATGGAAATCAGAAAAACAACAGAAGCTGATCTGGAAAGAGTAATGGAAATTTATGCCGTCGCACGTGATTTTATGGCAAAGACAGGCAATCCCAACCAATGGAAAACACATAAGCCGCAGAGAGCACTTGTTGAAAATGATATTGAAAAGGGACAAAGCTATATTTGTCTTGACGGAGGAAATATCGTTGGCGTTCTTGCATTTATCCCCGGAGAAGATCCGACATATAAGGTGATTTATGACGGAAAATGGCTGAGTGACGAGCCGTATGTCGTTGTTCACCGTATAGCGTCTTCCGGTGAAGTCAAGGGGACGGGCACTTTTATGATGAAATGGGCGGAAGGTCAGTTTCCTCATATAAGAATTGATACTCACAGAGATAACAAGGTAATGCAGAATATGCTTAAAAAACTCGGCTATACCTATTGCGGAATAATTCATCTCGAGGACGGAGACGAAAGACTCGCTTTTGAAAAAATATAATTACAGCACCTGAAGGGTTAAAGTCTTCAGGTGCTGTTTTTTTATCAATATCTGTATTTTCCGTCTGCTACCTTTTTTAGGTGCTGGCCATAAAGTGATTTGCCGTATTTTTCTGCGGATTTTTTTAACTGTTCTTCACTTATCCATCCTTTGATAAATGCAATTTCCTCAGGTGCAGAAATCATTACAGACTGTCTCGTTTCTGTAATTCTGACAAATTCAGCCGCTTCGTGTAAGCTTTCAATTGTACCAGTATCGAGCCATGCAAAGCCTCTGCCCAGAAGCTTTACTGCAAGAGAATTTTCTTTAAGATAGCGAACATTCAGGTCTGTTATTTCGTATTCACCTCTGTCTGATTTTTTTATTGACCTTGCGTATTCAGAAACACGGTTGTCATAAAAATAAAGACCTGTTACACAGTAGTTTGATTTTGGATTTTTTGGCTTTTCTTCTATTGAAATAACGTTTTGATTTTTATCAAATTCTACTACACCGAAACGTTCCGGATCGTCAACATAATAACCGAAAACAGTCGCAATACCTTTTTCAGCATTTTCTTTAGCTTCGGCTAAAAGCTTTGTAAACCCGTTTCCGTAAAAAATATTGTCACCGAGAACCATGGCACAGCAATCGTCGCCGATGAATTCTTCACCAATAATGAATGCCTGTGCAAGTCCGTCAGGAGAAGGCTGTTCTGCGTAGGAAAGATTGACACCGAAATCGCTTCCGTCACCTAAAAGCTTTTCAAAGTTAGGCAAGTCTGTGGGGGTTGAAATAATAAGAATATCCTTAATACCTGCAAGCATAAGAACAGAAAGGGGATAGTAAATCATAGGTTTGTCATAAACAGGAAGGAGCTGCTTTGACATAACCATTGTCAGCGGATAAAGTCTTGTTCCGGAACCACCGGCTAAAATAATACCTTTCATATTTTTGTCCTTTCTAAAGGCTGATATGACTTAGCCTTATTTGTTATTGAATTCGGAATATTCGAGTACA
Organism: Acutalibacteraceae bacterium; assembly: GCA_045613805.1. GTDB lineage: Bacteria > Bacillota > Clostridia > Oscillospirales > Acutalibacteraceae > UBA6857. The sequence continues at coordinate 50,671 of JAZLBS010000010.1, read as the reverse complement.
TTTCTGCAAATATAAATCAGAAGTAGTGATATTACTGAATTTATTACAGACATAAAAGCAAAAGCAATTTCATAGTTAAACGGGAACATCATTACTGTTATAAATCCGGCTGAAGCTGACGGTATTGAGAATAATACAGCTAAAAGAAAATATACAATAACCGTGAGGAACTTTTTTTCAGAATCGCCTGAAAAACGCTGCAAAATGAGGTTAACACCTATATAAAGCAGACCAAAGGTAAATCTTGCAAGAATCATTGCTGATACCTCAATAATTTCGTAAGAGCCGAGAAATAAAAGAGGTGAAAAACATACAATACTTTCAACTATCAGAAGAGGAAGCTCCGCTTTTAAGAGAAAAAGAAGCTTTTTGAAATTGCTTTCGGGAATAAGGTAAATGTAAGGATAGGTAAATTCCTTTGCCCACCTTCCTATACATACTGTCATAGACATAGTATATACGTTTATTATAAAAAGTGCAATGCTTTCTTCTGAAAACATAAAAGTATACACAAAAGAAAATCCTGCCATAACTAATGAAACCGGGCTTATAAAAAAGGGATTGCTCCTTCGGTTTTCTTTTTTATGTTTGTATGTTATAGCTGAAGCGCCAAAGCCTTTACCGAGTCCGATTTTACCGGTTTTTACATTTCGCGGAGCCGTTTCAACAGATTTGCCTTCTTTTCTTGCTGTGATTGCTGAAAAGCTTATCTGTGTCGCTTTTAGAACATCTTCGTAAAAATCTTTTTTTATTTTTGAAAGCAAAAGGTAAAATGCTAAGAAAATAAGAATGAATATTACTGTACCTGAAATAACATATCCGCTGCTGTTTTCTATAGCTCCCTGAACAGTAAAGGAGATATAACCGCTGATAGGAAAAAGATACATAATTTTTTCTCTTGAGGCTGTTACCAGGCTTTCAATTGATGGGCCTGATATGAAAGTATTGTAAATCAAAACTCCGAAAAACAGGAAAAATATCCCATAAAATGCAACTTTTGCTTTCAAAACCTTTTTGTCGTCAGAGCAGGTGAGTACATATATTATTGTCGCGGTCATTTGCCCTGAAAATACAACAGCCCCGTATCCGATCAGAACTACTATAAGCGATGATGCGTGAAGACCGTAGGTGCTTCTTACAAGTGAAGATTGAAAAAGTAAAAATAAGCCGAGAGTCAGAGATTTGCTGAGTTGCTGAAAAAGACCGAATGTCAATATATTTTTTTCTTTGAAGGGTGCCGTAAAAAGTAGATTTACATCTGCCATTGAAAACATTGATGCCCCGTTGATGAAACCGTTTTTAGCTGTCATGAAAAAAGTGTAGGTATAAAGAGCAAAAATAATTGCAAAAAATTCTGCTTTATCTCTAAAAAAGGTAACACTCGGGTTGCTTTTATAGCTTGAATAAAAGCTGAAGCCTAAGAAAAAGAATATAAACAAAGCAAAGAAAATTTTTGAAGGCCTTCTGAAAAATTCTTTTACGCTGTTTTTCGTTTTTCGTGTGATAAGAAAAACAAAAGGGCTCATTTTATGTCACCTTCCGTTACCGAGAAAAAGATATCACTGAGAGGTGCGCCTTCCTGACCTCTTGTGACCTTTTCTTTAAGCTGGCCTCCGATCATAATATAAGCAGTATCCCAATAATTTTCAACGCTATCGAGCATATGTGTGCTTATAAGAACAGCAGCTCCTTCATTTTTGAGTCTGATAAAGATATCCTTTAAATTTTTGATTGCAAGAGGATCAAGGCCGACCATTGGTTCGTCAAAGATAATGACCTTAGGCTTGTGAACCAATGCACAGCAGATTGAGAGCTTTTGCTGCATACCCTTTGAAAGCTCCTTGCAAAGGGTGTCTTTTTTATCCTTGAGTTCAAAAAGTTCAAGAAGCTTATCGCCATAGCCGTCATCTTCTATTTTGTATGCTCTTAAAATAAATTCGATGTGTTCGCTTACAGTCAGCATATCATAAACAGCCGGCATTTCAGGTATATAACCTGTGACAGCTTTTGCCAAAAGACTTTTATTGCTTTCTCCGTCTATTCTGATTTCACCGTCGATTCTCAGAAGTCCGACAATGCTTTTTATCAAGGTTGATTTTCCTGCTCCGTTTGGACCGAGAAGAATTGCAATTTCGCCACTTCTGACAGAAAGAGAGATGTTGTCATTTGCTTTTAATTTCCCGTATTTTTTTGTTACATTAATTACTTCAAGCATATTTTAACTCCTTTTGTCAGTCTCCTTTAAAAATATCAGCCACATCGTGAATTGTAAGATAAGCCTTTGGATCTATACTGTGAACGATGTTACGCAGCTTTGAAATCTGAAATCTGTTAATGACGAAATAAATTACTGTTTTATCTGCGTTTGAATAACCGCCGGTAGCAGCAATTTTTGTTGTACCTTGTTCAAATTCTTCAAGAAGAGCTCTGTTTACTTCCTTTTCTTTTTCGGTAATTATCATAACTCCTTTTGAACGGTCAATACCTTCTACTATGAAATCCACCGTTTTAAGTGCAGCGCCATATGTGACGACGGAATATAAAGGTAAAATCCAGCTGTTCATTACAAATCCGCAAATAATGTAAAGAATTACATTGTAGATCATCACAAAAGTTCCTACGGTAATTCCTATTTTCTTAGCAAATACAACCGCCATAACTTCTATTCCGTCGATTGCTCCGCCGAACCTTATAGTAAGTCCACTGCCAGTACCTGAAATTAATCCGCCAAAAAGAGCACATAACAGCAGATCGTTTCCTGCAAGTGGAGAAGCGAAAGAAACATCAACAGGTAAAACATCCGTAATCAGCCACGCAGTAACAGAATAGATGCATACTGTATAAACTGAATAAACAGTGAAAGTGAGCCCTTGTTTTTTGTAACCGAAAAGGAAAAGAGGAATGTTGAGCGTTAACAGGAAAATGGACAGTGTAAGAAATTCAGGCGTAACTTGTGATAAAAGCATTGATGTACCTGAAATACCGCTGTCATAAAGCTTTACCGGTGCAAGGAAAATCGTAACACCGAAAGCATTGATTATTCCTGCAAAAAGTAATAATATGAAATTCTGCCAATGAAGATTTTTAAGTTCTTTGATTAATTTTTCTTTCAATGTGATTCTCCTCATAAATATTTATATTTTCAGTATATCACATTTTTGAGAAAAAGGATATATATTTACATATATTTTCCGTTAGCACAATGAGAAATGTTCATAAAAAACATAAAGAATTATTTCGTACACGGTGTTGCATTTTGGATTTATTTGTGATATAATGACTCAAAATAATTTAAATCAGGGGTTTTGCATAATGAGTGAAATGAAGGAAAGCCGTCGAGTTAAAATGACCAAAATGCTTCTTAAGGAAAGTATAATTGAGCTTATGAAGAATAAATCTATTCACGAGATAAGTATTAAGGACATTTGTGACGGGGCTGATATAAACAGAAGCACATTTTACCGACATTACGACACGCAGTATGAGCTTTATGACGATATAGTTCAGGATCTTGTTGCTGATATCGGAGCTATTTTTGAAAAGGTTAAGGATGAAGGATATAAAGCAAATATTTTCCTTACCCGCCTTTTTGAATATATTGAAAGTAAAAGGGAGATTTTTCTTATTGTTTTAAGTGATAAGGGCAATATAGGCGTTGGTGAAGCATATACAAATATAATTTCAAAATTTATTGATACCGAAACTTTTCCTGAACTTGCTGTTTATGTAGTTAATTTTATTGCTGCCGGAATGACCAGCTTCCTGTGGACTTGGCTCAATCAGGAAAAACGCCGTCCTGCGGCAGAGGTGGCATCACTTATGTCTAGTCTTATGAGACACGGCCTTGGCAGAGGGATTGACCATCATCCTGATAACAATTGAACTAAAAGTATTTTTTAGATATATAATTTTGCTTGACAAATTGTCCTCATGTATAGTAAAATTATAATGTTATAATTTATTAAAGACAATAACGGAAGAAACATCTTTTTACTGCCTTTCTCAGAGAGTACGGACCTTGGCTGTGAGTCCGTTGAAGGCAAGAAAGACTGTCGCTGCTTTCATCAGTTGCTCCCGAAAGGGGTGCCGTATAATCTGCGTTAGAGATTAAAGAGTGGTGCTTTATGCACAAATCGGGTGGTACCGTGGCTATGTTCACCCCGAGGTTGTGTGTGGCACTATATTTTTTTGTAAAAAATAATTTCAAAACTGAAAGGAAATCTGAATTATGAAATGGATGGGACTTAATGAAATCAGAGAGAAATATCTTGCTTTTTTTGAAAGTAAAGAGCATTTAAGGCTTCCAAGCTTCTCTCTTGTTCCACAGGGTGATAAGAGTATTCTTCTTATTAATGCAGGTATGACACCGATGAAAAAATACTTTACAGGTGAGGTTACACCTCCCAGCAAGAGAGTTACTACCTGTCAGAAATGTATCCGTACACCTGATATTGAAAACGTAGGTAAAACTGCACGTCACGGCACATATTTTGAAATGCTCGGCAATTTCTCCTTTGGTGATTACTTTAAAAGAGAGGCAACAGCTTGGGCATGGGAATTCTTTACCAAGGTTATGGAAATTCCTGAAGAGCTTCTTTATGTAAGTGTGTATCTTGACGACGATGAAGCCTTTGACATCTGGACAAAGGAAGTTGGTGTTGACCCCACACATATGGTTCGTTTCGGTAAGGAAGATAATTTCTGGGAGCATGGTGCAGGTCCTTGCGGTCCCTGTTCCGAAATTTACTTCGACAGAGGTCCTTCCAAGGGCTGCGGTAAGCCTGACTGTAAGGTAGGCTGTGACTGTGACAGATACATCGAAGTATGGAATCTTGTTTTCACACAGTTCGAAAATGACGGTAACAATAATTACACCCGCCTTGCTAATCCCAATATCGATACAGGTATGGGTCTTGAGAGACTTGCATGCGTAATGCAGGATGTAGACAATCTCTTCGAGGTTGATACAGTCCGTAACATTATGAAGCACATCATTGATATCGCAGGCATAAATTATCACGATGACGAAAAGAAAGACATTTCTCTCCGTGTTATCACTGACCATATCAGAAGCACAACCTTTATGGTAGGTGACGGTGTTCTTCCTTCAAACAGCGGCAGAGGTTATGTTCTTCGCCGTCTTCTCAGAAGAGCTGCAAGACACGGCAGACTCATTGGTATCGACAGACCCTTCCTTGCTGAAGTTTGTGATACTGTAATTACCGAAAATATGAATGCTTATCCTGAGCTTGTAGAAAAGAAGGATTACATTAAAAAAGTAATCTCAATGGAGGAAGAAAGCTTCTATAAGACAATTGACTCCGGTCTTGGGCTTCTTAATGAAATGATTGCAAAATCCGAGGGTGGTGTTATCTCTGCCGAGGATGCTTTCAAGCTTCAGGATACCTACGGTTTCCCTATTGACCTTACAAAGGAAATTGCTGAAGAAAAGAATATGACCGTTGACGAAGAAGGGTTCAGAAAGCTTGTTGAGGAAGCAAGACAGAAGGCTAAGAGCGGCAGAGGCGCTACCGCTGAATCCGACTGGAGAAACACCGGTGTATCTCTTAAGGATATTTCAGCTACCGAATTTAAAGGCTATACTGAAAACAATGTTGAAGCAACAGTTCTTGCTATTGTTGCTGACGGTGAAAGAAAAGATTTCATCGAAGACGGTGCAGAGGCTACTCTCATTCTTGATAAGACATCCTTTTATGCTGAAAGTGGCGGACAAGCAGGTGACAGCGGTGTAATCACAGTTGGTGAAAGCTCATTTGAAGTAACAAACACAACCAAAGATGCTGACGGTGTTATTCTTCATCACGGTGTGCTTTCAGGTGATACCGTTAAAGTCGGTGACAGTGCAGTTGCTTCTTACTGTGACTGTAAGAGAAAGGCAACTATGAGAAACCATACTGCTGCTCATCTTCTTCAGGCTGCTCTCAGAAAGACTCTTGGCACTCACGTTGAACAGGCAGGTCAGTTTGTAAACAGTGATGTTCTCCGTTTCGACTTTACTCATTTTGCAGCTGTTACTTCAGAAGAACTTAAGTCCGTTGAAACAATGGTCAATGAAGAAATCCTTGCATCTGTAGAAATGCGTGTAAAAGAAATGCCTATTGACGAAGCAAAGGCTATGGGTGCTATGGCACTCTTCGGAGAAAAATACGGTGATGTGGTAAGAGTTGTAAAGGCAGGAGATTTCTCAACTGAGCTTTGCGGTGGTACACATGTTGAAAATACCGGCAACATCGGTCTTTTCAAAATTGTTTCCGAGTCTTCTGTTGCTTCTGGTGTACGCAGAATTGAAGCAGTAACAGGTATGAATGTTATGGCTTACATCGAAAGCAAAAATGCTCTTATCAGAGATACAGCCGTGGCTGTCAAGGCTTCAAATCCCAATGATATTGCCACTAAGGCTGCAGCTGTTATGGCTGACCTTAAGGCAAAAGAAAAGGAAGTTGAAAAGCTTTCAGGGGTTCTTGCTAACATCAAAACTGAGTCTATGCTCGGAAATGCTCAGGAAATCGGCGGTGTTATGCTTGTAACTGCTTTCCTTGACGATACAACTCCCGACGAGCTTCGAAACATGTGTGACCTTGTCAAGAGCAAGGGAGACAATTATGTTGGTGTAATTGCCGGTGTTCAGAAGGCTAAAGGTACAGGTAATATCTGCACCTGTTGCGGAAAAGATGCAGTTGCCAAGGGTGCGCATGCAGGCAATCTTGCCCGTGAAATCGCAAAGAAGGCAGGCGGAAACGGCGGCGGTAAGCCCGACAGTGCTATGGCCGGTGCAAAGGATATTGCTCTTTTGCCTGATGCGGTAAAGAGTGCTGCAGAGGTTCTCTCTTCCATGCTTAAATAAAAAAATATTATCCGCCCTCTTCTGTGATGGAGAGAGGCGGAACATATAAAGGAGAAATATTATGGATTGTATTTTCTGTAAAATTGCAAAGGGTGAAATCCCTTCAAAAAAAGCCTATGAGGATGATAGCGTACTTGCTTTTTATGATCTCGAACCTCAGGCTCCTGTACACATTCTGATTATCCCTAAGGAGCATATTTCCTCCTGCGCAGACATCACGGAGGAAAACAGCGCCGTTATCTCTCACATCTTTGAGATAGCCGCAAAGCTCGGCAAGGAATTAGGGCTTGACGGTGGCTACAGAATCGTAAACAACTGCGGTGAAGACGGCGGACAGACAGTAAAGCACCTTCATTTCCATCTTATGGGCGGAAGACAGTTTACCTGGCCTGCAGGTTGATTAATAATTAAAGGAGAGTAAAAAATGGCAACTTATAAAATGACTATTGCGGGACTTGAAAGAGAGCTTCCCGTTTGTAAAGTAAATGATAAGCTCGATATCGCCGGATTTGTAATTTTCGGTGATGTTGAAATAACTGTTGCTTCTGCTACAGAGCTTCTTAAAAAATGTCCTGAATTTGACTTTATTGTTGCACCTGAAGCTAAGGCTATTCCTCTTGCACACGAAATGGCAAGACAGAGCGGTAAGCCATATTTTATCTGTCGTAAGGGTGCAAAGCTTTATATGCAGAGTCCTGTTTCTGTTAATGTTCGTTCTATTACGACTGATAAAGAGCAAACTCTTTTCCTCGACGGACTTGAGGGCGAAAAAATGCGTGGAAAAAGAGTTCTTGTGCTTGATGACGTTATCAGTACAGGTGAGTCTCTTCTTGCTGTTGAAAAGCTTCTCGAGCAGTTTGATGTGGAAGTAGTCGGTAAGGCTGCCATTCTTGCTGAGGGAGATGCAGCTGACAGAGATGATATTATCTTCCTTGAGAAGTTACCCTTATTTTTTCACGATTAATAAAATATGAAAAGGCCTCTGGCGTGCTTCGGCTTTACGTTATTTTCTGTTTTACTGTGTCTTAATCTTTTTGAAAACACAGTTTTTTCCGTGAGCCTTTTTTTGCTCGCAGTTGCGCTTTTTGCAGTTTCAATCATCATAAAAAAATTAAGACAGTCCCTGATTCTGCCCACTGCTTTGTGTGCTGTAATTCTGGGCTGTCTGTTGTTTTCTTTCTTTCAAACAGCATACGATGATGTAGTTTCACTTGTCGGTGAAAATGTTTCTGTAACCGGTACAGTTGCTGAAAGACCAACCTTTTCCCGGGAAAACTGCCGTTATTACTGTATAGTAAAGGTTGATAAAATAGGTAAAGATACCGCTAAAACAAAGCTCCGTCTTTCTTTTTCTGAAAGCAGAGACGGAATTGATCCGAATGCGCTCGAAATAGGCGATAAGATAAAGTTTACTGGGACAGTATATAAAATAGCAAGCCAAACAGTGTCGTCAAGGCGTCATTATAAATCCCAAAGTGTTTATCTTGGTGCTTATTCAGTTCAGAATACGGAAACTATAAAGCCTGCACACAGACCTCTCGGCTATTATATAGATTTGTTACGTCAGAAAGTCACACAAAAGCTTATGCATGACTTTGACAATGATAACGCTTCTCTGCTTGTAGCTCTTCTTACAGGCGACAAGTCTTATATGGAAGACGATCTGTACGGTGATTTTAAAAAATCAGGCGTTGTCCATATTATGGCGGTATCAGGACTTCATCTTTCAATCTGGGTGGCTTTTCTGTCGTTGTTTATGGATTTCACAGGTAAAAAGGGTAAAATTCTTGCGGTGATTATGATTGTTTTTACTGTTTTTATGATGAATTTTGCTTGCTTTACAGGTTCCGTCAAAAGAGCGAGCACAATGACAATACTATATTTTATCGGTAAGATTTTCGGGAAAAAAACAGATGCTCTTAACAGTCTCGGCTTTGCGTGTATATGTTCACTCGTATTTAATCCTTTCGGAGTATTTGACATAAGCTTTCTTTTATCTTTTCTTTCAACTCTCGGAATAATACTTTTGGGTGTGCCTATGAGCGACAAGCTATTAAGCAAACTTAATTTTCCGAGTGAAAAAGTTAAGAATATATCGGCACTCTTTGTTTCCGCAGTAGCTTTAAGTGTTTCTGCAACAGTTTTCACCTTGCCAGTTTCTGTTTTTGTTCTTGGTGGTGTTTCTCTTGTTTCTCCTCTTACTAATCTTCTTTGCTTTATTACTGTTTCGCCGCTTCTTCTTTTGACAGGCTTTTATTCTTTTTTGCGGCTTGTACCTTTCGTTTCACCTATTATGGGAGTTTTAATGAAAGGCTTATCGTCATACATAATCTGTATAGTAAAAATTATGTCAGAAATACCGTTTTCCTATGTTAATACTGATTTTGAAAATCTCGGATTATGGTTTGTGATTGCTTTGTTGTTCCTTTTTCTTACAGCTCTTTTTTACAAATACAGCCACATTCTTATGAAGGTCTCTGCAATTATTTCGCTGGGTGTTTTTCTTTTATCTTTCAGTATGAATTTTTATACTTCCCTTGATAAATGTATTGTAACCGTTTACAGTGAGAATAATGGTAGCTGTGCTGTAGTTTCTCTTAACGGAAAAGGTGTGCTTGTAGGGTTTGAAGGTAATTATTACGACAAAGATAATATAATTAATGATTCAGAAAACAATAAAGTGAAAATTGAAGCAGCAATTTTTGCAGATACTTTTGTTGACAAAGAAAAAGAGTTGCTTTGTAGTGAATTGGGAACAGAAAATATTCTCACAGGCGACGGAGAATGCGTGGTCTTGTTTGATAAAGTAAAGATAATTAAAAGCGGAAAAAATATAACGATTGATGCTTCAAAAATAAAAACAGAGATTTTTTACAAAGAGTATTTGCAAGATCAGGATAAATATGATACAATATACCGAAATGACGGAAAATTTGTTTTCTCCTTCAGAGAAAATGATACATACACAATAACTGTTTTGATTCAAGGTGGTGAAGAATTTGGCTGAATTCGATGAAAAAAGTCTTAAAGCACATATAAAAAGCGGTGAATTCCTGCCTTTATACCTTGTTTATGGTGATGAAGACTATCTGAAAAAGAATTATGTTGAAATGATTGTTTCAAAAAACGTTGAGCCTGCCTTTGAATCGTTTAATTTTGAAAAATATGACGGAAAGGGGCTTGAGCTTGATATAGTTTTTCAGTCAGCTGCCGTAATGCCGATGATGAGTGATAAGCGTTGTATTGTTGTTGAAGATTTCAAGCTTGAAAATATAAGTGAAGGAAATTTCCGAGCAATGGAGCAGTTTTTCTCTGATCCTCCCGAAACATCTGTCATCATTTTCTATCAGAAGAAGACGGATTTTTCGGTTGCAAAGGCAAAAAATGCAATTACACTTTTCAAAAAATTCGGTGCAGTTTGTGTTCTCGATAAAAGAAAAGGCAATGATCTTATTAAGCCATTGATATCGTACGCATCAAAACAGAAATGTATTCTGACGTCTCAGTTGGCAAATTATCTTGTTTCTCTTTGCGGTGACGATAATAATATGCTTATTAATGAAGTGAATAAGCTGTGTAATTATGTAGGTGAGGGAGAAATAACTAAGGAACACATTGATGATCTTGCGACTAAAACGGATGATGCTAAAATTTATGCTCTGACCAAGGCATTGATGAATAAGAATTTTGATGAAGCATATAAGACTCTCAGTTCACTTTTCAGACAAAAAATAGAACCTGAATACATTCTTGGGGTAATCATCAGTTCGTATGTTGATATGTACAGAGCTAAGGTATCTCTTTCGGGTGGTTATAAGGCTGATATACTTGCTAATGATTTCGGATATAAGAACCGCGCATTTGCTCTTGCAAACGCAGGACGTGACTGCTCAAAAATTGATTTACATGTTATAAGAAATTGCCTTGATGAGCTTTCAAGAGCTGACAGACAGCTCAAATCAGGTTCTTCAATGCCGTCTCTTGTTCTTGAACAGCTGATGGTTAAGTTGTTCCTTATAACAAACGGTGAAAAGGTATGATAAAGCTTGACAGACCTGTTATTGTTGAAGGGAAATACGATATAATTAAACTCAGCGGAATTATTGATTCACTTATAATTAAAACTGACGGATTCGGTATTTTTAAGGACAAGGAAAAGCAGGCTCTTCTCAGAAGGCTTGCAGGTGAAAAGGGGCTTATAGTTCTGACAGACAGCGACTCTGCCGGATTTATTATTCGTAATTTCATTAATTCTACCGTGCCGAATGATAAGATTACTCACGTATATATTCCGGATGTTTTCGGTAAAGAGAAAAGAAAAAACGAAAAATCCAAGGAGGGTAAGCTTGGAGTAGAGGGTATCAGTGAGCAGATACTTCTTGATGCTTTTTCAAAAGCCGGTGTTTTGACCACAGAAAGCGAAAATGAAGAAAAAAGACTTATAACCAATATTGATTTATACGAATACGGTCTTACAGGCGGAGAAAACAGCAGTGAAAAAAGGAAGCTTCTGCTGAAAAAGCTTGCTCTTCCTGAAAGGCTTTCCACCTCGTCACTTGTAAAAATACTCAATACATTTGTTACATATGAGGAATTTATTGAAACCTTAAAGGAGATCGGATTATGCGAATAGGACACGGATATGATGTACATAAGCTTGTTGAAGGAAGAGATCTGATTTTAGGCGGAGTGAAAATTCCTTATGAAAAAGGACTTTTAGGTCATTCAGATGCTGATGTACTTCTTCACGCCATATCTGATGCTCTTTTAGGTGCGGCAGCAATCGGTGATATAGGAAAGCTTTTTCCTGACACAGATATGCAGTACAAAGGTGCTGACAGTACAGTGCTTATGAAAAGGGCATACGAAGCTGTTAAAGAAAATGGTTATGTTGCTGAAAATATTGATGCCACTATTCTCTGTCAGAGACCGAAACTTCGTCCTTACATTGACATTATGAGGGAAAATATTGCCTCAGCCCTTGGGATTGATATTGACTGTGTAAGTGTTAAGGCTACTACCGAGGAAGGCCTTGGTTTTACGGGAGCCGGTGAAGGTATAGCTGTCCACAGCGTATGCCTTCTTAAGAAAGGATAAGAATATGAATATACAGATTTACGGAACAAATAAGTGCTTTGATACAAAAAAAGCACAGAGATATTTTAAGGAAAGAAACATTAAGTTTCAGTTCGTTGATCTTGCTAAGTTCGGTATGAGCAAGGGCGAGTATCAGTCGATTAAAAGAGCTCTTGGATGTAAGCTCGAGGACTTGGTCAACGAAAAAAGTAAAAAATACGATTCATCATATATCAAATATCTTGCCTCGGAGGAAGCAAAGGAAGAGAAACTTTTAGAAAATCAGGAGCTTTTTAAAACTCCGATAGTAAGAAACGGCAAGAAAGCCACATTAGGCTTCTGCCCCGATGAATGGAAGAAATGGGAGAGTGAATAATTATGGTAACACAGGCACAGATAGACAGAATTAACGAGCTTGCACGAAAGGCTAAAACACCGGAAGGTCTTACCGAGGAGGAGCAGGCAGAAAGAGCAGTTTTAAGACGTGCATATATCGATTCCTTTAAGGAAAGCCTTGTAGGTCAGCTCGAAAACACCTATATCGTAGATGAAAAGGGCAATAAGACCAAGGTAACGAGAAAAGGTAATAAATAATGAGCAGGACCTGTTATATAATCGGTGCAGGTGACATAACTCTGCCTCATTTCAAGGCTGATTCGGACGATTACATCATCTGCGCTGACGGTGGTTATAAATACAAAGACCTTCTCGGCAGAGAGTGTGACTGTGTGGTAGGGGATTTTGATTCCTTCGGCACTGTGCCTGAGTCGGAGAATAAAGTAGTCGCTCCATGTGAAAAGGATGAAACTGATATGATGCTCGCCGTAGATACGGGCTACAGTAAAGGCTATCGTGATTTCGTGCTTTTGGGAGCATTGGGCGGAGAACGCTCTGACCATTCTGTAGCTAATATTCAGCTTCTCCACTATATCACTTCTAAAGGTGGCAAAGCTACGATAATTCACGCTGACGAGGTTTTTACAGCTTTCAAAAACGGTACCATTATTCTCGACGAAAAGCTTAATGGCTACATTTCTGTTTTTTCGCTTTCCGATGAAAGCAGGGGAGTAACACTGAAAAATCTCAAATACACCCTTGAAAATGCCGTTTTAAACTCATTTAACCCTGTGGGTGTAAGTAATGAGTTTATCGGCAAAAAAGCTGAAATAAGCGTAAAAGATGGATGCTTGCTTATTATTTACAAAAAGTAAGGAGAGCCGTAGCTTGAAAAAGTTTTGCTGTGAGGATATGAAGTCTCATGTTTATTTGAGATGTGAAGATAAGGTTCTTGATAACGGAGACAAAGAAGATAAACCTGTATGGTATTATTCTGATGATAATGAATACGGTATACCTCTTGCTGATTTAGTCGGCGGCTTTGTTTCATCGTATATTGTCATAGAATATTGCCCTTGGTGTGGCAGAAAGCTTGATTAATAATGTGTCATAAGGGATACAATTTTGATATAAGTATAGCAAAAAATGAGGTTGATTATTTCAGCCTCATTTTTATATGATTATATTTTATTTTACGATTGAAACGCCTGTCATTTCTGCGGGCTGTTCAATGTTCATAATCTTGAGCATTGTGGGAGCGATGTCGCAGAGCTTACCGCCTTCGCGGAGCTTGCAATCATAACCGCATACTACGAAGGGAACAGGGAAGGTTGTGTGTGCTGTGAAGGGTGATCCGTCTTCCTCGTACATTTTGTCAGCGTTACCGTGGTCAGCAGTGATAAGCATTACGCCGTCCATTTTCATAACTGCATCGTAAACCTTTCCTACGCAGGTGTCAACAGCTTCAACTGCTGCCTTGGCAGCGTCGAATATACCTGTATGACCAACCATATCGCAGTTAGCAAAGTTAAGGATGATAGCGTCATATTTGCCGCTTTCGATTGCCTCTACAACCTTTTCGGTTACTTCATAAGCACTCATTTCGGGCTGCATATCATAGGTGGGAACCTTGGGAGAAGCTACAAGAATTCTGTCTTCGCCTTCGTACTGCTTTTCAACGCCGCCGTTGAAGAAGAATGTTACGTGAGCATACTTTTCTGTTTCAGCAATTCTGAGCTGAGTCTTGCCCATTTTAGCCATATATTCACCGAAAGTATTTTCGAGAGTCTGAGGCTTGAATGCTACGTGAACATTGGGCATTGTAGCGTCATACTGTGTCATACATACATAGTTGAGAGGGAAGAAGCCATTCTTTCTTTCAAAGCCGTCAAATGCTTCGTCAACGAAGGTTCTGGTGATTTCTCTTGCTCTGTCGGGACGGAAGTTAAAGAATACAACGCTGTCGTTTGCTTTGATTTTACCGTCTTCGGTAAGGACTGTGGGAAGAACAAATTCATCAGTGAGGTTTTTACCCTCAGCATCGATAGTTTCGTAGCTCTTTTTGATTGCTTCAACGCCGCATTCAGCCTTGATGCCCTCGCCGTAAACCATAGCAGCGTAAGCCTTGCCTACTCTGTCCCAACGGTTATCTCTGTCCATAGCGTAGTATCTGCCCATTACTGTAGCAATTTTGCCGAGACCGATTTCAGCGAGCTTTTCATAAGTTTCTTTTACATAGTCAGCACCTGATGCGGGAGGAACATCACGACCGTCGAGGAAGCAGTGAACGAAAACTTCCTTAACTCCCATCTTCTTTGCAAGCTCAACAATTGCATAAAGGTGAGTATTGTGAGAGTGAACACCGCCGTCGCTCATAAGACCCATAAGGTGGAGAGCTGAGCCGTTCTTTACACAGTTTTCCATAGCGCCGCAAAGAGCTTCGTTTTCGAAGAAATCGCCGTCAGCAATTGACTTGGTGATTCGTGTAAGCTCCTGATAAACAACACGGCCTGCTCCGATGTTTGTGTGACCAACTTCACTGTTACCCATCTGACCGTCGGGAAGACCAACATCCATACCTGATGCACCGATAAAGGTCATGGGATTTTCTTTCATTATCTTATCGAGATTGGGAGTTCCGGCGGCTACAATAGCGTTACCGTAGTCAGAAGGATTTTTACCGAAACCGTCCATAATACAAAGTAAAACAGGTTTTTTCATTTGTTTTATCCTTTCTTCATCAAAAAGGGGCTCACAGAGCCCCTTTAAGTTTTACTGAAATTATTTCTGCTCGGAAGCAGCTTTTACTATTACTGAGAAATCAGCAGCTTTGAGAGAAGCACCGCCGATGAGACCGCCGTCAACGTTTACCTTTGAAACGAGTTCGGCAGCGTTTGCAGCGTTCATTGAACCGCCGTACTGAATTGTAACAGTTTCAGCTACATCAGCACCGTAAGCTTCAGCGATAGCAGCACGTACAT
This sequence comes from Acutalibacteraceae bacterium, assembly GCA_045613805.1. GTDB lineage: Bacteria > Bacillota > Clostridia > Oscillospirales > Acutalibacteraceae > UBA6857. Next base: position 35,413 of record JAZLBS010000010.1, on the reverse strand, counting down.
AGCCGTTTCCTTCGTCAGCCTGATCAGCAGTAGCAGTAACGCCTGTACCGATAGCCCATACGGGTTCGTAAGCGATTACAACGTTCTTGAGTTCTTCAGCAGAAACGTTTGTAAGAGCCATCTTTGTCTGATACTTGAGGAGAGTTTCGGTGTAGCCAAGCTCTCTCTGCTCAAGAGTTTCACCTACGCAGATGATGGGCTTGAGACCTGCTTTGATAGCAGCAAGTGAACGAAGGTTAACTGTCTTGTCTGTTTCGCCGAAATACTGTCTTCTTTCGCTGTGGCCAACAACTACATATTCAACGCCTGTTTCCTTAAGCATATCAGCTGAGATTTCACCTGTGTATGCACCGGAAGCCTTGAAGTGTACATTTTCAGCACCAATTTTGATGTTTGAACCCTTAGCTGCTTCAATAGCTGCAGCGATGTCTACGAAGGGTACGCAAAGAACTACTTCACAGTCAGCACCTGCTACAAGAGGCTTCATTTCATTGATGAGAGCAGTTGTCTGAGAGGGAGTCATATTCATTTTCCAGTTACCGGCAATTACTGCCTTTCTGAGAGTCTTGTTCATTTTAATTACTCCTTAAATTTTAATCTTATTTATCGTTAAGAGCTACAACACCGGGAAGGTCTTTACCCTCGAGGAATTCGAGAGAAGCGCCGCCGCCTGTGGAGATGTGGCTCATCTTATCAGCAAAGCCGAGCTTCTGAACAGCAGCAGCAGAGTCACCGCCGCCAACGATTGAGATAGCACCGCTGTTTGCGATAGCAGTAGCAACTGCGATAGTACCTGAAGCGAAGTTTTTCCATTCGGAAACGCCCATGGGACCGTTCCAGATAACTGTGCCGGCATCCTTAACAGCTTCTGCGAAGAGAGCTTCTGTCTTGGGACCGATGTCAAGACCCATCCAACCGTCGGGAATCTTATCTGAATCAACTACCATATTTTCGGTGTCTTCTGCATATTCCTTACCTACTCTGTTATCGATGGGGATAAGGAAGTTAACACCCTTGGCCTTAGCTGTTTCCATCATTTCCTTAGCCATATCGATCTTATCGGTTTCGCAGAGTGAGGTACCTACAGAGTGACCGAGTGCAGCGAAGAATGTATATGCCATACCGCCGCCTACGATAAGAGTATCAACTGTGTTGAGAAGGTTTGTTATAACGCCGATTTTGTCAGAAACCTTTGCACCGCCGAGAATTGCAACGAGGGGTCTCTTCGGATTTTCGAGAGCGCCGCCGATGTATTCAAGCTCTTTTCTGATGAGGTAGCCGCCTACAGCGGGAAGATAATCAGCTACACCTGTAGTAGAGGAGTGAGCTCTGTGAGCGGAACCGAAAGCATCGTTTACATAGATTTCTGCCAGAGAAGCAAGAGCTTTGCTGAAATCAGCATCATTCTTTGTTTCTTCAGCGTGGAAACGTACATTTTCGAGAAGAAGAACTTCGCCTTCCTTAAGGTCAGCAGCGAGTGCCTGTGCGCTTTCGCCTACAACGTCCTTAGCCATCTTAACTTCCTTGCCGAGAAGCTCGCCGAGTCTTACTGCTACGGGAGCAAGAGAAAATTCGGGCTTGAATTCACCCTTGGGTCTGCCGAGGTGTGAGCAAAGGATAAGCTTTGCGCCTTTTTCAAGAAGGTACTTGATTGTGGGTAAAGAAGCAACGATTCTCTTGTCACTTGTGATAACGCCGTTTTCCATCTTTACGTTGAAATCGCAGCGAACAAGAACTTTTTTGCCTTTTACGTCGATGTCTTCAACTGATTTTTTGTTCAATACGTTCATTTCATTCTTTCCTTTCGTATTAAGCGTTTTATGTATTATCATACCACCAATTATTTTATAACATTAAGGATTTTTTTTCAAGTGTTTATACTAAATTTAATGGGTGATAATGCATTTTTATCATTTTAAACTCTTTTCCTTTATATGTTGTCGGAATTGTTGTGTAAAATTACTTTGTCGGAACGGTTTCGGTTCTGATTTTTGTCGTATCTCCGTACAGTGGTCTGCTTTCCGGTTTTTCGTAATCCGGAAAATCCTTAAGATATGTGTTATTGATAATAAACTCACATCCGAGAGCGGTTGAACGGTAGGTCAGAAGATAGTTGCTTATTCTTTTTGAAAGCTCGCCCTCATCTTTATATGTTTTCATTTCGAAAAGAAACATTTCTTCTGCTGAAGCTTCTGCCTCATCTTTAAATCCTGCATAGGCTTCTAAAGATGAAATTACCGCTTTTGTAAACAGAGAGATTTCTTCTGCGGTTAAAGTTTTCTTATAAGCATTTTCGTCATATTTAGGTAGATATATTCTTACTTCATCGATGATATTTTCATTTGTGCTGAAAAGCTTAAGCATTATTTTTTTATTTTCGTTTCCAAAAAAGGTGTAATAAACGAAATTTCCTTCCTTGTTTTTTTGGGAATAAAAGGATTCGGGAGAGATATCCTGAAATCGGAATCTTTCTGAAAAACTGTATAAATCCATAAAATCATCCCGTGCACATCCGCACAAAAAAGAAAAAATCAAAATTAACACTGCTGTCTTAATAAGGTTTTTATTCATAGCTGTATGTCTCCGTTGTAAAATTATATAATAATTAATACTCGGACAAATATAAAAAAATACCGCTTCATTTATATACCTTATTTCGGTGCAATGAAGCGGTAAAAAAATTATCTTAACTTGTAAACATTGGCTTCAAAAGGAGCAAGTGTATCACAGTCTGAAATACGGGCATTTGTGATGAGCTTATTGAAGCCGTTTGTGGTAACGGGCTTTTTCTGAACAGAAGGAGTAAGATTGATTTCAATGAAATATGTTCCTTTTTCACTGATACGGTAGTAAGCGAGAACATTCTTCCACTTATCATTTGCAAGCTTGAAATCACCGTAAACAAGGGTATCGTCGCTATGTCGAAGCTCAATCATTCTGCGGTAGAAATTAAGAACGGAGTCCTTGTCCTTTTCTTCCGTTGCAACGTTTATTCTCTTGTATCCGGGAATAACCTCAATCCAGGGAGTACCTGTAGTAAATCCGGCATTTTCCTCTGCTGTCCAGCACATAGGAGTTCTTCCGTTATCACGGCTGCCGGCTTTGACAATGCGGTAAATTTCATTTCTGTCTGCGCCTTTTTCGGTTTCCTGCTTATAGAAATTGAGGGATTCAACATCTCTGAAATCTTCAATCGATGCAAATCTTGAGTTTGTCATACCGATTTCCTGTCCCTGGTATACGAAAGGAACACCCTTGAAGGTCATCTGCATCACAGCCAAAAGCTTACTCAGTTCATCTCTGTACATTCCGTCGGGGCAGACCTTGCTTGCCATTCTGGTTGTGTCATGGTTTTCGAAGAATACTGTAGGCCAGCAGTGGTTGCCGTAATTAAGCTGCCATTTGACCATTTCCTTTGCCATGGGGCGAAGATCATATCTGTATTCAGAGAAGCGTTTCTTGCCGGGGTTTTCAATGTGATCAAAGGCAAAGACAACGTTGAGCTCTTTGCGGTAATCTCCGGTCATAAGCTTGCTCATTTCGATACCTGTGCCCTGACACTCGCCGACAGTGAATGCATCATACTTGTTGAAGGTGTTTTCTGCCATCTCGTGAAGATACTTATGAAGTCTGGGTCCGTAGAAATAATGCTCAACTCCCTTGAATCCCATAAGTGAACCGATTACATCGTTGCCGTCGGGCAGACCGTCAGCCTTTGAAATGAAGCTGATAACATCAAGTCGGAATCCGTCAACACCTTTTTCAAGCCAACGGTTGACCATCTTATAAAGGTCTTGTCTTAAGTTTTCGTTTTCCCAGTTGAAATCCATCTGTTTTGATGAGAACAGGTGCATTGCCCACTGTTTTCTTTCAGGATAATAATTCCAGGCTTTACCGCTGAAAAGGCTCTCCCAGTTGTTGGGAGGTGTATTTTTATCTCCGTCACGCCAGATATAATAATCTTTATACGGTGAATCGGGATCGCTTACGGAAGAACGGAACCATTCGTGCTCGTCTGAGCTGTGGTTAATAACAAGGTCCATTATAAGCTTCATATCACGCTTATGAATTTCTGAAAGAAGTTCGTCAAAATCTTCCATAGTACCGAACTCTTCCATAATTTTTTCGTAATTTCTGATATCGTAGCCGTTGTCATCATTAGGAGAGTCATAAATGGGGCTGCACCAGATAGCGTTTATACCGAGTTCTTTAAGGTAATCGAGCTTTTCAATAATTCCGCGAAGGTCTCCGATACCGTCGCCGTTTGAGTCTTTGAAGGAACGCGGATATATCTGATAAAAAACAGCCTCTTTCCACCACTTTCTTTCGATTGGTGCGCCGTCTTCAAGAGGGATATCCTGCTCACTGTTGAGGATGCCGAGGAGTGATTCGATGAATTCATCGCTTATCTTTCCTTTGGAAAATTTTGCGATTTTATCAAGAGTAAGCTTTGAAAGAGGACCTTTTTTCAGAAAATCTCCGCTCAGACCGACAGAATACAGTGCTTTCATAAGAATGTCGTGACCTGCAGGCGTTTTAAGAATTTCAGCAATTGTTGAGTTTCTGTTTACTAACATATTTTACCTCCAATAATTTTTCTGATTACATAATAAACTAACTAATGAAAATTTACAATAGAATAGCTTAATTTATTTGACTTTTTCTTTTATACACTGTAAAATCTATATAGAAACTCATAACGGAGGTAACAATATGGATATAAAAGAAATTTTAGCTAAGGTTGATCACACGGTTCTTTCTCAGGGGGCAACATGGGAAGATATAAAAGTTCTTTGTGACGACGGAATGACATATTCCTGCGCAAGTGTGTGTATTCCGCCTTCTTACGTTAAAAAAGCAAAGGAATATGTTCAGGATAAGCTGAAAATTTGTACGGTTATCGGTTTTCCTAACGGCTACAATACGACGGCTGTTAAATGCTTCGAAACAGCAACCGCTGTTAAAGACGGTGCCGATGAAATTGATATGGTAATCAATATCGGTATGCTAAAGGATAAAAGATACGATGATGTTCTTGAGGAGATTAAATCTGTAAAGAAAGCCTGTGACGGAAAGCTTCTCAAGGTAATAATTGAGACTTGTCTTCTTACTGATGAAGAAAAGGTTAAAATGTGTAAAATTGTTTCTGCATCGGGAGCAGATTATATCAAAACTTCTACGGGATTTTCAACAGGCGGTGCCACAAGAGAGGACATTAAACTTTTCAGTGAAAATGTTGAAAACGGTCTTCACATCAAGGCTGCCGGCGGAATTTCAAGCATAAAAGATGCAGAAGATATGCTTTCTCTTGGTGCTGACAGACTCGGCACGAGCAGAATAGTGAAAATAGTAAAAAATGAACAGGGCAGCGGTTATTAATCAATTTAAGGAGGATTTTTATGTCAGCTTCAACACCACATATCAATCTTAAAGAGGGGGCTTCCTTTGCAAAAACAGTCCTTATGCCGGGAGATCCTCTCAGAGCTAAGTTTATTGCGGAAACCTTTCTTGAAAATGCAGAGCTTATAAACAATGTAAGAGGAATACAAGGTTATACAGGTACCTACAAGGGTCACGAGGTTTCTGTTATGGCCAGCGGTATGGGTATTCCTTCGATTGGCATTTATTCCCATGAGCTTTATAATTTCTTCGGAGTGGAAAATATTATTCGTGTGGGTTCTGCCGGCGGCTTGTCCGAAAAGGTAAAACTGCGTGATATTGTTGCAGGCATCGGAGCAAATACCAACTCAAATTTTGGTGCACAGTTCGGTGTAACGGGAACGATAGCGCCCACGTGCTCTTTTGAACTTCTTGTTGCTGCAGTTGAATGTGCCAAAGAGCTTGGTGTTGATATGAAGGTAGGCAATCTGCTTTCATCGGATACTTTCTACGATTTTGATGAGGAATGTAACAGAAAGTGGGCAAAAGCCGGTTCTCTTGCAGTTGAAATGGAGGCTGCCGGTCTTTATCTTAATGCAATGAGAGCCGGTAAAAGAGCTTTGGCTATCTGTACGGTTTCTGATATGCCTTTTACCGGAGAAGGATGTTCTGCTGAGGAAAGACAAAATTCCTTCACAGATATGATGAAGATTGCTCTTGAGACTGCACTTAAAATGGATACAGAATAATTGTTTTATCGGAGAATATATGAAAGCTAAACGAATTTTTTTAATTGTTCTTGACAGTGTTGGAATCGGCGAAATGCCCGATTCTCACCTTTACGGTGATGAAGGAAGCAACACATTAAAGGCTTGTTATATGCAGGAAGGATTCCATATCCCGGAACTTAAAAAGAGCGGTATATTTAATATTGACGAAAATAATTATGCTGAAGGGGTAGCAGGTCCTGACAGTGCTTACGGAAGATTTGCCGAAGCTTCAAACGGAAAAGACACAACTACAGGACATTGGGAAATAGCAGGCATTATATCAGAAAAGCCCTTTCCTACCTATCCTGACGGATTCCCTGATGATGTGCTTGAAAGATTTTCAAAAGCAACGGGCAGAGGAGTGCTCTGTAACAAACCTTATTCAGGCACTAAGGTAATTGAGGATTACGGCAGGAAGCATCTTGAAACGGGAGATCTGATTGTTTATACTTCTGCTGACAGCGTTTTTCAAATTGCTGCACACGAGGATAAGGTGCCTGTTGAGGAACTTTACCGATACTGTAAGCTCGCCAGGGAAATCCTTACGGATGAGCATGCGGTCGGGAGGGTTATTGCAAGACCCTTCACGGGAGAATATCCTGATTTCAAAAGAACTTCTGACAGACACGATTATTCACTTGTTCCACCGTCAGATACTGTTATTGACATTCTTTCTGAAAACGGTCTTGATGTTATATCTGTTGGTAAAATTTATGACATTTTTGCGGGCAAGGGATTTAAAAAATCAAATCCTACTAAGTCCAATGCTGATGGTATGAGACTTACAAGTGAATTTCAGAAAACAGATTTTACCGGGCTGTGCTTTACAAATCTTGTGGATTTTGATATGCTTTTCGGACACCGTAATGATGCTCGCGGATATGCGCAGGCCCTTATGGAGTTTGATCGCTGGCTGACAGGATTCAAAAAAGAAATGAAGCAAGGGGATATTCTTTTCATTACAGCTGATCATGGATGCGATCCGATTACGAAAAGTACCGATCATTCGAGAGAATATATTCCTCTGCTTGTTTACGGTGACGGAATAAAAGCTGTTAATCTCGGAACAAGAAAAACCTATGCAGATATCGGAAAGACAGTGGCTGATTTCTTTGGCCTGAGCGGAGATATATGCGGAGAAAGCTTTAAAAAAGAAATAACAGGGGAGTCAAAATGAAGGATACAGAACTGATATCATTAGCTAAAAAGGCAGCCGAAAATGCATATGTACCTTATTCGGGTTATACAGTCGGAGCGGCATTGCTTTGTAAAAACGGAAAGGTTTATCTTGGGTGCAATATAGAAAATGCTGCATACGGACCAACAAACTGTGCTGAAAGAACTGCTTTTTTTAAAGCTGTCAGTGATGGAGAAAGAGAATTTGAAGCAATTGCTGTTGTTGGGGGAAAAAATCTTGATTTAAAAGAATTTTTTACTCCTTGCGGAGTATGCAGACAGGTTATGAAGGAATTTTGCGGTAATAATTTTCACATTCTTGTAGGGAAAAACGGAGATGAGTATCTTTCTCTGACACTTGAGGAGCTTTTACCTTATTCTTTCGGTTCTGATAAATTAGTATAAAAAAAGAGGCGAGAGCCTCTTTTTTTATATATAGACATTGTGATGGCTTTTTATTTTATCCATTGCGCATTTTTCGAGTCTTGATACCTGAGCCTGAGAAATGCCTATTTCCTTTGCAACCTCTGTCTGTGTAAGACCGTTCATAAATCTGAGAGACAGTATTTTCTTCTCTCTTTCTCCGAGCTCGTTTATTGATTTTTTCAGTAGTATTTCATCAATCCAATCAATATCGCTGTTATTATCACCAATCTGATCCATAACATATATTGTATCACCGGCATCATAGTAAACAGGCTCGTATAATGAAACAGGCTCTACAATTGCCTCGAGAGCAATGACTACACTTTCTTTTTTTACACCTAATCTGCGAGCGATTTCTTCAACTGACGGTTCTTTCTGTGTCTCGTTTATGATCTGCTCCTTTATCTGCATTGCATGATATGCCGTATCTCTCATTGAACGGCTTACCCTTATAGGATTATAATCTCTTAAATATCTTCTGATTTCACCTATTATCATCGGTACACCGTAGGTGCTGAAACGTAGATTCAGGCTGATATCAAAATTATCAATAGCCTTTATAAGACCTATACATCCTACCTGAAACAAATCATCAATGTTTTCTCCTCTTGAAGTGAAGCGCTGTATCACACTCAGAACCAGACGCAGATTTCCGTTTATAAGTTCCTCTCTGGCTTCGCTGCTTCCTTCCTTGGATTTTTTCATCAGATCAGCAATTTCTCTTTCGCTCAGAGTTTTAAGCTTTGATGTATCAATTCCGCATATTTCTACCTTGTTGTAATAATTCAATCTGTATTACCCCCACTTTTAACCTTAAAATAATTATTGCCATGCAGGGGGATTTTTAATAATTACATTTGTTGGAATTTGCTGTTATCTGAAAATTATTTGACGATTTATGCAGTTTAGTGTATAATTATGTCAATGATTCAGAAAGGGTTTATCATGTTATGTTGAAGAGAAGCTTTATGTTTATAGCTTTTATAATTTCAGCCTTTGTTTTCTGTGTATTTTCGTCTGCTGCTGAATGTAATCACGATTTTAAAGCGGAGGCTGATAAAAGCAATCTGAGATATAATGAAGATTACACTCACTCCTTTTATTGCCGGAATGACTGCGGCGAATACGGAACGCAGCAACACGGTCCAAAAGGAAAGGAAGCTTGTGATTTTGTCTTTGCTTCCGAGATAAAAAGCGGTTGTCTTACAAATGGCAAAAGAATTTTTATGTGTACCTACTGTTTCCGTAATAAGGAAGAAATAATCCGTGCTACAGGACATCGGTGTCAGAAATTACGAGTTCTCCCCACGTGTACAAGAAAAGGTTATGATCTGTTTGAATGCAAAGAATGTAATTACACTTATACTGATAATTATGTTCAGCAATTAAAACATTTTTCTGATGGCGGTGTAATTGAGATTATGCCTGCATATGACAGGGACGGAGTGCTGAAGATTTCCTGCAGAGTGTGTGGATATCTTATAAAAAAAGAACGTTTATCTCCGATTTTTAAGCCTGTGATAAAAGCCGAAAAAGTCAGCGGATTTAAAGTAAGTTCTTACACTTCCTCTTCTGTGAAGCTTAAATGGAATAAATCAAAAGGTGCTCTTTCATACACAGTTTCATACAGTACTGATAAGAAAAAATGGAAAAATCTGACTACAGCAAAAAACTCACTGAGCATTGAAAAATTAAATTCTTCAAAAACCTATTATTTCAGAATACGCTCTAACGGCGAAGAAAATAAAAGCGGTTACAGCAAGGTTATATCTGTCTGCACAAAGCCTGAAAAAGCTGTGCTTCTAAGTGCGGTGTCTGATAAAAAATCAGTTGCTGTTCTGAAATGGAAAAAGCAGAAAAATGTAAGCGGATATGAAATTTCATATACTTCCGACAGTTTTGAAAAGAAGAAAACAATCAAGGTTGCCGAAGTAGTCAGCGGTAATAAAAAGACTTTGAAAAAGCTGAAAAGCGGGAAGAAATACAGATTCAGAATACGCGCATTTAAAAAGGTTGGTTCATCGAAAATTTTCGGTTCATACAGCTCTGTCAAATCATTGACAGTAAAGTGATTTGCGGTTGAAAATATACTTTTTATATGGTATAATGGAAAAAATAAAAAGGAGAGAACATTTCGTTCGGGAGGAAAATATGAAGTATCAGATAAGAAAGCTCAGAATTAATGATTTTGATTGTTACGAGGAAAACAAGCTTCGCGCAAGAAGTTATTTTATCCCTTATTCGGATAAAGAAAGGCTTCTTGAGCAATGTGCACTCAGTGAAAGATATTCAAGCGACACGGTTACAGTTATCTCCGGAGAATGGAAGTTCAGATATTTCGAAAAAATATCACGTCTTCCTTCTGTTATTGATACTGAAACTATGTCCTTTGATAACATTACAGTTCCTTCGACCTGGCAGAGAACAGGTTATGAAAATCCGTGTTACCTTAATACGAGATATGAATTTCCGATGAATTTGCCGAATGTACCGGAGGAAATGTCTGTCGGTGTTTATATTAAAAAATTTACTGTAAAGAACATTGCAAATCCTATAATTACTTTCCTTGGTGTATGTTCATCTCTGACTCTTTATGTCAACGGCAGATATGTAGGATACAGCGAAGGAAGCCACAACAGTGCTGAATTTTCTCTTGACGGCTTTGTTTCCGAAGGTGAAAATGAGCTTCTTGCCATTGTTTCGAAATGGTCAAACGGTACTTACCTTGAATGTCAGGATATGTTCAGAGAAAACGGTATATTCCGTGATGTTTATATCACGGAAAACCCTGCTGAATATATTTTTGATTTCCACGCAGCGACCTGCGAAAAGTCAGAGGGCTACTCCCTTGAAGTGAGCTCTGATATTTTAGGCAGTGATTTCGTTGGTAAAAAACTTTGTGCTGAGCTGATGAAGGACGGTAAGGTTGTAGCAATAAGGGAAACAGATGCTTCGGATAAAGTTAAGCTTGATTTCGGTGTAATTAATGTAGCTCAATGGAGTGCAGAAACTCCTGAGCTTTACACTCTTGTCCTGTCACTGAAGAAAGGTGAAGAATGTATACAGTGTGTAAAGCACAATATCGGCTTCAAGACTGTTAAAATTGATGGTGAAAGATTCTTCTTCAACTCAAAACTTATTAAATTCAAGGGTGTAAATCATCATGATACCCATGAAAATACAGGTTATGTTATGACCGGTGAGGATCTTCTTAAAGATATTGTTCTTATGAAAAAACTTAATGTCAATGCTGTAAGAACATCACATTATCCGCCTGATCCCATATTCCTTCATCTTTGCGACGAATACGGTCTTTATGTAATTGATGAGGCGGACATAGAAACTCACGGTACACAGGTAGATGAAAGTCTTAAACCTACAATAAGACCGAATATCATCAGTAACGATAAAGCTTGGTTACCTCGCTACGAAGACAGGGTTATGAGGATGTATGAAAGAGATAAGAACCATGCATCAATAACTATGTGGAGTCTCGGAAACGAGTCCGGTGGTTGGAAAAACCATGATGAGTGTTGTGCGCGTCTTAAAACAGTGACAGATATACCGGTTCATTATGAGGGAGCAATAAGAACGCCGAGAGGCTCTTATGATGTTATTTCCGAAATGTATCAGATTCCTGCTCTGCTCAAGAAAATCGGTCAGCACAAGCTTGGCAAAAGATATAAAAACAAACCTCATTTTCTTTGTGAATACTGTCATGCTATGGGCGTAGGTCCCGGTTCTCTTGAGGATTATTGGAACATTATCTATACTTATGAGAATCTTACCGGCGGATGCATCTGGGAGTGGGCAGATCACAGCGTATATCACGAAAACGGCAAATATAAATATACATACGGCGGTGACCATGGAGAAAGAATCCATGATGACAATTTCTGCGTTGACGGACTTGTTTATCCCGACAGAACACCTCACACAGGTGCCTATGAAATGAAAAATGTTTACCGCCCCATAAGATGTGAAAAAACAGGTGAGAAAACTTATTCGTTCAAAAACACCAAAGCTTTTACCGATTCTTCCGAAATAAGGATTTCTTATGAGCTTCTTGAAAACGGTAGTATCATTGAAAGAGGGGATATTGATGCGGTCATTCCGCCTCTTGAAAGCAGAACAGTAACTCTTGATCACAAGACAGTCGGAAAGGATAATGATTACTATATTACCTTTATTTATAAAGACCTTTCCGGTGAAGAGATAGCTAAGGAGCAAATTGCCCTTAACGAAATAATTGCAGAACCTGAATTTTCAAAGGAAGGAAAGCTTACTGTTACTCAAAGCAAAGGGGCTTATATCATTGGCTTCGAAAATGGCAGTATTTCCTTCTCTAAAAAAGACGGTGCACTTGTCAGCTATAATATAGACGGCAAAGAATATATTTCTGACAGCAAGGGCTTTACGGCAAACATTTACCGTGCATATCTTGATAATGACAGAAATATTGTAAAAGGCTGGAAAAAGCAGGGATTTGATGCACTTGTGCCTTCGTTTAAGGAAATTAAATGCAGAGAAAAAAGCGGTGTTGTTAAAATTAAAACTGAATGGGAGCTGCTTTTCAAAAATAAGCCTGTTTATGAATTCGAACTCAAATTCAGAATTTATTCTGACGGAACTGTTCATGTAAAGAGTGAAATTGAATTTACAAAATTCCATTTAAAGGCGGTTGAATTACCCCGTTTCGGTGTTAATCTTAAGCTTGATAAGACATTGCAGAATGTTGAATATTACGGTCTTGGTGACCTCGAAAATCTGCCTGATTTCAAGGAACAGAGCATAATGGGTATTTACAGCTCTACCGTTGAAGGTATCAATGTCGATTACATAAGACCTCAGGATAACGGCAACCACGGTGAGTGCAGATACCTCAAACTTTCTGACAGTGACGGCAAAGGTGTAAAGTTCTGTGCCTGTGAGAAACCGTTCTCTTTCAGTGCTCATAATCACAGCAATGAAACTCTTGAAAAAGCAAGGCATATCGAAGATGTAAAGGATGAAGATTTTGTGTCTGTAAACATTGACGGCTTTATGCGAGGAACCGGCACTAACAGTTGCGGTCCCAATGCGTTAAAGCAGTACAGGGTATATCTTAAGGATGAACTTGAGTTTGAATTCTTTATGATGCCTGTCAGATAAATTTTCGGAAAAATTTTTAAATAACATCTGTATTTTTTTAAAGAACATCTGTATTTATTCTTGAATATGGATGTTCTTTATGATATACTATACAGGAATGGTGCGTTAAGCACATGAATCCATTTCAATATTAAATAACGGAGGATGAAAAATATGAAACAGTTAAACATCGGCATTATCGGTGCTGGTCGTATCGGTAAGGTACATATGCAGTCAATTACATATAATGTACCTACTGCAAAGGTTCTTGGTATCACAGACGTTTTTAAAGACGGCTTACAGGAGCTCGCAGACAAATACGGAATTGAAAAGGTCTATGCAGATTACAAGGAAATGCTTGCTGACAAGGACATTGATGCAGTTCTTGTTTGTTCTTCTACAGACACACACGCTGACATCTCCATTGAAGCTGCCCAGGCAGGCAAGCATGTATTTTGTGAAAAACCCGTTGACCTTACTCCTGAAAAGGTAAAAGCTGTTATTGAGGCAGTTGAAAAAGCAGGCGTTAAGCTTCAGGTAGGCTTTAACAGACGTTTCGACCACAACTTTGCACACGTTCGTTCACTTATCAACGAAGGTAAGGTAGGTAATCTTGAGCTTATCAAAATTACTTCCCGTGACCCCGAGCCTCCTCCGGCAGAATATGCTGCAGTATCAGGCGGTATGTTCCTTGATATGACAATTCACGATTTTGATATGGCTCGTTTCCTCGCAGGCAGCGATGTAACAGAGGTTTATGCAAGTGCAACCTGTCTTGTTGATCCCGCAATCGGTGAAGCAGGTGATGTTGATACAGCAATTATCAATCTTAAATTTGAAAACGGTGCTCTCGGTGTTATTGACAACAGCCGTCGTGCTGCTTATGGCTATGACCAGAGAATTGAAGTGTTCGGCTCTCTCGGTGCTGCAATGGCTTCAAATGATACACCTACAAATGTTACTGTTATGAACAGTGACGGTGTTACTACAGATAAGCCTCTTTACTTCTTCCTTGAAAGATATATGCAGTCATTCCGTGACGAAATGGTACAGTTTGTCGATGCTGTTCTTAATGACAACCCCACACCTACAACAGGACTTGACGGTCTTAATTCCATTCTTGTTGCTCTTGCTGCAAAGAAGTCAGTTAAGGAAGGCAGACCTGTAAAAATTTCTGAAATTATGTAATCAATACTTCGGGAGTGCTGATTTTCGGCACTCCTTGAAGTGTTTTTTCAAGAGAAATATTTATTGAAAGGATTGATTATAAATGCGTCTTACAATGGCTCAAGCTCTTGTAAAGTTTCTTGATAATCAGTACGTCAGCTTTGACGGTAAGGAATCGAAGTTTGTAGACGGAATCTTCGGTATTTTCGGTCACGGTTGTGTTGTCGGTATCGGTCAGGCTCTTGAGCAGGGCGGACACAGTCTTACATATTATCAGGGACATAATGAGCAGGGTATGGCTCACGCTGCCATTGCTTTTGCTAAACAAAACAACAGACGTAAAATTATTCCCTGTACATCTTCTATCGGCCCGGGTGCTCTTAATATGGTAACTGCATGCGGTACAGCTACGGCGAACAGAATTCCACTTCTTGTTCTTCCCGGAGATACCTTTGCCTGCCGTCAGCCGGACCCTGTATTACAGCAGATTGAACAGCCGACCTCATATTCAATCACATCAAACGACGCTTTCCGTGCTGTTTGTAAGTATTGGGACAGAATTGAACGTCCCGAGCAGCTTATGACTGCTTGTATCAACGCAATGCGTGTTCTTACAGATGCTGCTGACACTGGTGCGGTTTGCATTGCTATGCCTCAGGACGTTGAAGCTGAAGCTTTTGATTATCCCGACTACTTCCTTCAGAAGAGAGTATGGTATATGGACAGAAGAGTTCCTTCTGAAAGAGAAATTGATGCTGCAGTCGAAATGATTAAAAATGCTGAAAAGCCTATGCTCGTAGTAGGCGGCGGTGTTACATATTCTGAAAGCTATGAAGCAGTTCTTGCTTTCGCTGAAAAGTATAATATTCCCATCGGTGAAACACAGGCCGGCAAGGGTCAGATTCCTTATGCACATCCTCTTAATATGGGCGGATGCGGTGTAACAGGTGGTGCAGCTGCTAACGCAATTGCTAAAAAGACTGACCTTGTTATTGCTGTAGGTACAAGACTTACTGACTTTACAACCTGTTCAAAGTGGGGCTTCCAGAATCCCGATGTTAAGATGCTTTCCATCAATGTGTGCTCTTTTGACGCGTTTAAGATGGATTCTACTGCAGTAATCGCTGATGCTAAAATGTCTGTAGAAGCAATTATGGCAAAGCTTGAGGGTTATAAATCCAAGTGGACTACAGAAATAGCTGAAGCTAAGGATTCCTTTGATGCTGAAATCACACGTTGCTATAACGCACCTGCTGTAGACGGTGTTCTTTCACAAATGAGAGCACTCGGAGTTATCAATGAGGTTATAGCTGATGATTCTATCGTAATCGGTTCCTCAGGCTCACTTCCCGGTTGTCTTCAGAGAATCTGGAAATCAAAGGCGCCCTATACATATCACGTTGAATATGGCTTCTCCTGTATGGGCTACGAAATCTGTGGTGCCTTAGGTGCAAAGCTTGCTGCTCCCGACAAAGAGGTTTACTCTATGGTTGGTGACGGCTCCTTCCTTATGCTTCACAGTGAGCTATATACTGCAGTTCAGGAAAATAAGAAAATCAATATTATGCTCTTTGACAATAGCGGTTGGGGCTGTATTGAAAATCTTCAGAACGGTCAGGGTACTGATACCTTCGGTACAAGATTTACAAGAAGAACAGAAAGCGGATTACTTGACGGTGAGGTAATTTATACAGATTACGCTAAAATCGCTGAAGGCTACGGCTGCAAGGCCTACAGAGTAACTACAGATAAGGAACTCTATGAAGCACTTGAAGATGCTAAGAAGCAGACTGTTCCCACACTCTTTGATATCAAGGTAGCACATAAGTCTATGACTGACGGTTACGATTCCTGGTGGAGAGTCGGCGTTGCTGAGGTTTCCGAAAGTGAGAGAGTACACGAGTGCTATGAGGATATGAAAGCCAACATCGAAAAGGCACGCTTATATTAATTTAAAGGAGAAATAAAAATGCTTAACAAAGAAAAAGTAAATCTTGCCATTGCTCCCATTGCATGGACAAACGATGATATGCCCGACCTCGGTGCAGAAAATACATTTGAGCAGTGTGTCAGCGAAATGGCACTTGCAGGCTTCACAGGCAGTGAAATCGGCAACAAATACCCTAAGGATGTAGAAACACTTAAGCATAAGCTTGATGTTCGCGGAATGAGAATTTGTAACGCATGGTTCTCTTCACTTCTTCTTTCTGAAGGCTATGAGGCTACAATTGAAGCTTTCATCAAGCACAGAGACTTCCTTTATGATCTCGGTGCAAGAGTTATCGGTGCTTCCGAGCAGGGTAACAGCATTCAGGGTAAGGATGTAAGCATCTTCGGTGAAAAGCCTGTTTACACTGATGAACAGTGGGAGCTTATCGCTAAAGGCTTCAACGAAATGGGCAGACTTGCTAAGGAAAAGGGTATGTACTTTACTGTTCACCATCATATGGGTACAGGTGTTCAGACTGCTGAAGAAATTGACAAGCTTATGGAAATTACTGATCCTGATCTTGTTTATCTTCTTTTTGATACAGGCCACCTTTCATTCAGCGGTGAAGATGTAATCGGTGTACTTAAAAAATATGTGCACAGAGTAAAGCACGTTCACCTCAAGAGCATCCGCAAGAATGTTATTGAAGATGCTAAAGAAAAGGGTTACAGCTTCCTTGATTCTGTCCGTGCAGGTTCATTCACAGTTCCCGGTGACGGTGATTTCGACTTTACTCCTGTTTTCGACGTTCTTGATGAAGCAGGTTACGAAGGTTGGGTAGTTGTTGAAGCTGAACAGGATCCGGCAATTGCTAACCCTTATGAATATGCGGTTCTTGCAAGAAATTACATCAGAGAAAAGACCGGTCTTTAATCCTAAATATAACAGAAAACCCTCGGCACCGTGCCGAGGGTTGATTTTTTTGAGATTTACTTTTCCCACTTCATTACGGTTTTTCCGAATGATTTGTTGATATCAAGGTCAAAGGCTTCCATCATATCCTTGATGTTTCTTACAGGCTTGACATAGCCGACCATATGGCTGAGATATTCAACTATATCGGGGAATTCCTTGTACATTTCAACTGTCTTGACGAAATCCTCGCGTCCGCTGCGGCTGCTGCCGAAGATGCGAAGTCCTTTTTCGAGAACCATTCTTGTGTTGATCGGAACAGGGTATTCGCTTACGCCTAAAATTGAAATAGTTCCTTCCGGTTTGATGTAGTCAATAATCTGATTTATTGCAATCTGTGAACCGTTACCGCCTACACATTCGAAAGCGTGGTCAAATTTCATATCTGCGGGAATTTCCGTTGTAAGATAAGTTTCGTCAACGAAAGTGAAGTCAGCGAGTTTTTTCGGAACAACACCGAATACACATATTTTTGCATCAGGGAAGAATTTTCTTAAGAAAACGCAAGTAATATAGCTTAAGTTACCGTCACCCCATACACCGATGGTTTCTCTTCTTTCGTGAGAAAATTTTATAAAACGGCTGATTGCGTGAACGCTTACTGAAACGATTTCCGTAAACGAAGCTACTTCTGGATTGATTCCGTCGGGAAGCTTTACAAGTCTGTCAGCACTGATGGAAACATATTCCTGCATAAAGCCGTCAAAGCCGCTTGCTCTGAACTTGCTTGAACGGAGATAGTTTTCGCCAATAACATCATCGGTTTCGGTGGGTGTATTGGGAATCATAACAACAAGATCACCGGGGGTGAATTCTTTGCCGGGGGCGTAAACAACCTCGCCAACGGCTTCGTGAATGAGAGCCATAGGAAGCTTTTCAGCAAGAGCCTTAGGATCTCTTGTTCCCTGAAAGTATCTCTGGTCTGCGTTACAGATGGAAAGATAGGTAGGTCTTACTATTACATTGCCACTGAAAATATCGATTTCACTGAATGCAATTTCAATTTTTCTTGGCTGAGTTAATCTGAATACTGTATTAAGCATCGCTTTTTCCTTTCAGAATTATTTGATTTGTTCGTCTAAAAGAGCATTTGCAACTCTGAGATCGTACGGATAAGTGATTTTGATGTTGTGTACCTCTCCGTCGATAAGGTGAACATCATATCCTTTCATGCTGAAAATTTTACATGCATCGGTAAGAATATCTTTTTCTTCTTCAGAAAGGCTATAATACAAATCTTTAAGAAGCTTTGCTTTGAAGGATTGAGGAGTTTGTCCCTGATAAAGCTTGCTCCTGTCGGGAATGTTACTGATAACTGCGCCGTTCTGACTTTCTACAATTGTATCTGTAGCGGGGACAACAGTATCTGTTGCACCGTACTTAAGAGCAGCTTCAATGTTTTCAGTGATAATTCTTGCAGAAACGAAAGGTCTTACTGCGTCATGTGTAACAATGATTGTGTCATCATCAAGACCGTCAGTTTCTTCAATGAACTTAATTGCGTTCATAATAGTTTCGTTTCTTGTGCTTCCACCCTGAAGTACAACAACACGTTCATCTTCGGGAAGGTGCTTTTTAATGATAGATTTAGTGTGATTCACCCACTGTTCGGGGCAAAGAATGATTATCTTTTTAAATGAATCGTTTACATAAAATTTTTCAACTGTGTGAGCGATAATGGGTTTGTCCTTTAAAGTAATGTATTGTTTAGGCTTTTCGGCATTTCCCATTCTGCTTCCGATACCGCCTGCTGCGATGACTGCGTATATCATTTGAAATCACCTCTGAATTATAATTATAAAGACATATTGCTTTACCTGTAGAGTATACATTATTCAGTGATAAAAGTCAATGCTGATGTAAATAAAAAAGAGCATATATAAAAGAGGTAAACTGTTTCAAAATCCGTTCACCTCTTTTATGTTTATGTATCAGAAAGTTTTTTTTCAGAGTGTTTTAGCTTGTCTGCGAAAACCTCACACAGTATTCTTTCTGTTGCATTTCCGTCACAAGAGTTCATAAATCTGTTGCGGAAATCAGTAATTTGAGATTTGTTGAAGTTATTTTTTAAATTCATTATATGTTCGATGATTTCATCGGTTGTTTTAACTACAGGACCGGGTGTGAGATTGTCGTAATCGTAATAAAAACCTCTGTTATCAAAATATTCTTCAAGGTCAAATGCAAAGAATATCATAGGCTTTTCAAAAAGGGAAAATTCAAAAACGAGAGAAGAATAATCTGATATACAGATATCACTCACACATAAGAGCTCGTTAATAGACATTAAATCTGAAAAATCATAAGCAAATTCACCGCTTATCACAGGGCGTTTTTTAATAACAGGATGATGCTTTATCAGTAAAATATAATCAGTACTGAGCCGCTTAGCCATTTTTTCTGCGTTAAGCTTATCAGGTGCAGTTGCATTTTCAACATTACCTCTGAATGTCGGCGCATAGAGAATAATCTTTTTATTTTTTGCCTGAGGTAAAATGGAATAAAGCTTTGCGTATGATTTATCTATAAATTTTTTGTCGAAAAACACATCGGTTCTGCTTACACCTGTAGCTTTTACCGTAGCTTTTCTGTCAGTGTAACCCATAGCCTCTTCAAAATGCGGAATGACTTCTTCACTGCTTACGGTCACAAGGGAGTAATTTTTATTTGCGGGATATCTTTCATGAATTGCTTTGCTTGCTCCGAATGAAGCTGCAGCGGTGCTGTAACCGAATTTTTTGAATGCTCCGCATCCGTGCCAAAGCTGAGTTACAAAGGTTTCTTTTCTGATGTCAATTTTAGATGTAATATGAGTAGCTTCGTCCAAAAATACATATCCGGCAGTGGCAAGATCCTTGATATAGGCAACACATTTTTTTATATATTGCATTTTTGACAGGGAGTCACTTTCAAGAAAATGGCAGTGAAGTGTAAAATCAGAGCTGTTGCTCAAAGTGCTGTATATTATCTTGAAATTTTCTGTGAGATCTTTATTTCTGATGATTAGAAAGAGAACCTTGTTGTCGTTTACTGGTTTTTTTGAGTAAAGTTTATATATAAACGGATAGAGAAATGAAAGTGTAAAAAGGGTAATTGCTCGGTTAAAAAGTTTTTTTATTATTCTGCTAAGATAAGACAAGATTAACGACCCCTTTCCGAATTATTAATTTTATATATTTTACTTTTATTGAATTTTTTTGTCAAGAGAATGACATATTATTTGTATATTCAAAGAGTCGATTGACCTATTATCTTATAAAATGGTTCAAGATTATTGACATAAACGTCAAATAATAGTATTATATCTTATAATGTATTATTATGGGCAGTTATAGATATTTTTGAAATTAACATACGAATATATATAATATACTAAATATCAAAAGGAGGAATTTAATTAAAAATGAGTGAAAAGAATCAAAAACAGAGCGGTAATCAGAAGACCAAGCAGAAAAGCACTCGTAATCAGCCGCAAAACGGAAAACAGAAAAACAGTCAGACTCAGGCATTGAAACAGAATGCACAACAGAGCGCTAAGAAAAATAATGCAGTAAAAAATAAGTCTTCAAAGCAGAACAATCAAAAGAAAAAAACTCAGACAGATATTGTTTCCAAGCGTAGAAACTCTTCAAAAAGTAAGAAAAAAGCTAAGCCGATAAAAGTTGCTTTTCTGGGCGGACTTAATGAAGTTGGTAAAAACATTACGCTTTTCGAATATAAAGATGATATAATCCTTGTCGATTGCGGCCTCGCTTTTCCTGACGAGGATATGCCGGGTATTGATCTTGTCATCCCTGATTTCAGCTATATTGAAAAGAATTCAGAAAGAGTCAAGGGTATTTTTATTACTCACGGTCACGAAGACCATATCGGTTCTCTTGCGTATCTTCTTAAAAGTGTAAATATTCCTGTGTACAGCACACGCCTTACCAACGGCCTTATTGAATGTAAGCTGAAGGAACACGGGCTTTTCGGTTCAGCCAAGCTGAATGTAGTCAAAGCGGGAGACAGTGTGACTCTCGGTGAATTTACAGTGGAATTTATTCATGTGAATCACTCAATACCTGATGCGGTCGGATTTGCAATCAAGTGTGAGGGTGGTACAATTGTTCACACAGGTGACTTTAAAATTGACAGCACTCCCATTGACGGCGGAATGATTGATATTTCACGTTTCTCTGAACTTGGAAAAGAAGGCGTTCTCTGTATGATGGCTGATTCTACTAATGCAGAGAGACCGGGTTACACCGAAAGCGAGAGAAAGGTTGGCGACTCCTTTGAGCTTCTTTTCAGAAAAGCTCAGAAAAGAAGGATAATTGTTGCTACCTTCGCTTCAAATATTCACCGTGTACAGCAGATAATCAATGTTGCAGAGCGTTTCGGCAGAAAGGTTGCCCTTTCCGGAAGAAGTCTTGAAAATGTTGTTGCAATAAGTGCAGAGCTCGGTTATCTTAAGGTTCCCGACGGTATACTCATAAAGCTTGATATGATTAACCGTTATACTGACGATCAGGTTGTTCTTATCACTACCGGAAGTCAGGGCGAGCCGATGTCAGCTCTTACCAGAATGGCACTTTCTGACCACAGAAAGGTTGCAATAGGACCTAATGATTATGTTATTATTTCTGCCACACCCATACCGGGAAATGAAAAAACTGTAGGCAGGGTTGTAAATGAGCTGATGAAGCTCGGTGCTGAGGTGGTCTACGAAAAAATGTATGATGTTCATGTTTCCGGACACGCCTGCCGTGAAGAGCTCAAGCTTATGCTTAGCATTGTAAAGCCTAAATATTTTATACCGGTTCACGGTGAACAGAAGCATATTCAGAAGCATGCTGAGCTTGCTGTTTCAATCGGTATAGATAAAAAGAATATTATTCTTGCAGATAACGGAACACAGGTTGAAATGTGTGATGATTACATCAAGACTATTGCAAACGTCACCGCAGGTAAGGTTTTTGTTGACGGCTCGGGAGTCGGTGATGTAGGTTCTGTTGTTCTGCGAGATAGAAAGCATCTTGCTCAGGACGGCATAATTATTGTTGTTGCGACACTCGACGGTGTCACAGGTGAACTCGTTTCAGGACCTGAGGTTGTATCAAGAGGATTTGTATTTGTTAAGGAATCCGAAGAATTGATTTTTGATGCTAAAAACACAGCGTACGAAACTCTTATGCGTTGCTTTGATAAAAACATCAGGGATTGGGGTGCTATAAAGGGCCGCATCCGTGATGATATTTCAAAGCTTATGTATGAAAGGACAAAAAGAAGTCCGATGATTTTGCCCATTCTTATGGAGATGTAAAAGATGAAAAAATTATGGAAAGCCTATGATGTGTCATTAATATCATTTATTGCCGGTATTATTTTCTTCAGCATAGCTCTTCTTTATAACAGAAATATAGGTGTTATCGGTCTGGCTGTTGTTTTTACTCTTATGATAGGTAAGATTAGCTATCACAGTAAAAAAAATGCAAGACTTATGAGTAAAATCAGCACTGTTTACGATGAATTGAATTTCGGACCGGGAAAAGCTTTTGATAAGCTTACAGTACCATGTGTAGTTGTTGAAAAAGACGGCACCATTATATGGTTTAACAGTAGCTTTTCTTGTGATTTTGAAGTTACAAGAGAATCAAAAGATGCTAAAATACAGTTCCTGCTTAAAATGGAAAGCATTGATGAAATGCTTGAGGGCAGAGGATATTCTGTGTTCGCAAACAACCATTATTTTTCCGTGTTTACAAATGAAATTGACATTGGTGACGGTGAGACAATCTATCTTATATACTTCTTTAATCAGACAGAGCTTAAGCAAACCGAGAAGAAATATCTTGATTCAAGACCGTCGGTTATGCTTACTGTTATTGACAATGCTGACGAGGTATATCAGAACTTCAAGGAGAGTGACTGTACATCCATATTCAGTTACACTGAGCAGATGATTGATGATTGGGCATCGTCATACGGCTGTCTTTGCAGAAAGTTTTCTAATGCAAGAATGCTTATTTTTGCCGAAGAAAAGAATTTGCAAAAAATGATAAACGATAAGTTTTCTATTCTTGACGATATAAGAAATTTTAGTTACGAGGGTAAGAACACAGATATTTCTCTTTCTATCGGTATAGGTAAAAGTGAAGATATAATTGAGGCTAACAATTTTGCAAGACAGGCTCTTGATATGGCTCAGAGCCGCGGCGGTGATCAGGCGGCAATAAAACAGGACACTGAATATTATTTTTACGGCGGTGTTTCTGCCGGTTTTGAGAAGAAGAATAAAGCCAGAACAAGACTCATTGCAAAGACGATTGCGGAAATTATTTCCGACAGTGACAATGTTCTTATTATGGGACACAGATTTTCTGACTTTGACTCCTTCGGCTCGAGTGTCGGTATGCTTTGTATTGCTGAGCATTTCGGAAGGTCTGCACATATTGTGATTAATGAAAAAAATACTCTTGCTGCACCGCTTGTTGATCTTTTCAAAGAAATCTATCCTACTGATAAGATTGTTCATCCGTCAAAAGCTGCTGAGCTTCTTACGGATAATACCTTACTTATTATTACTGACACACATAAACAGGCTTTTGCCGAAAGTCCTGAGCTTGTTGATAAGGTCAGAAAGGTTATGGTAATTGATCACCACAGAAAATCTGTCGGATATATTGAAGACACAGTTATGTTCTATCATCTTTCCGGGTCATCTTCTGCTTCGGAAATGGTTGCGGAAATTGCACAGTATGTTGATAAGGAGCCTGTCATAAAACGCTTCGAAGCAACAGCACTTCTTTCGGGAATAATGCTTGATACACGTAATTTTATTCTAAGAGCGGGTGTAAGAACCTTTGAAGCTGCGGCTTATCTTCGTTCAAGAGGAGCGAACACCGTTGAGTGCAAAAAGCTTTTTTCTAATGATATGGGTCTTTTCAGAAACAGAAATTCCATTATTGATATGGCACAGGAGTATAAAGAATGTGCTATATCATTTGTTGAAAATGAGTTTGAGGGGATAAGACTTGTGACCTCTCAGGCTGCTGATGAAATGCTGAACATCGAAGGAATCAAGGCTTCCTTTGTTGTTTTTTCGCAAGGTGGGGGAATTAACATTTCTGCCAGATCTTACGGTGAAATCAATGTTCAGCTTATTATGGAAAATCTTGGCGGCGGCGGACATCAGACAATGTCTGCCTGTCAGTTGGGTGAAATTACCTTTGCTGAAGCAGAGGCGACACTCAAAAAAGCTATTGATGAATATTATAACAACTTATAACGGAGGTAAAATATAATGAAAGTTGTATTAAAACAGGATGTAAAGGGCTTAGGTAAAAAAGGACAGCTTGTTAACGCATCAGACGGATATGCAAGAAATTTCCTTTTTCCTAAGAATCTCGCAGTAGAAGCTAATGCCCAGAATATGTCTGAGCTTAAAAACCGTGAGCAGGCTGAAAAATACAGAATAGAAACTGAAACAGCTGCTGCAAAGAAGAATGCTGAGGAAATTTCCGGTAAAACAATCAGACTTACTGCAAAAGCAGGACAGAACGGAAAGCTTTTCGGTTCTGTTACAAGTAAGGAAATTGCTGAAAAGTTAGCAAGTGAATTTGGAATTAAAGTTGATAAGAGAAAAGTTATTGTTGAAGATATTAAGCAGTTCGGTACTTATGAGTTTGAAGTGAAGCTTTATCAGGGTATTTCCGCAAAGCTTTTCGTAATGGTCGGAGAATAATAAAAATTTTAGATAACAATAAAAAGAAAAAGAGGTGAAAATAATGGCAGCTGAACATATCAGCTCGTATACAGCTGATGATATTAATATGCCTTATTCCCTTGAAGCAGAGCAGGCTGTTTTAGGCTCTATACTTCTCGAGCCTTCCTGCATTACTCAGGTTCTTATTATTGTTAAGCCTGATTATTTCTATCTTCCTCAGCATAAAGCGATTTTCACAATAATGCAGGAGATAGATGCACTTGGCGGAAAAATCGACCCGCTTCTGGTTCTTGAAAAACTTAAAAAAGAAAAAATTTATGATGATGCCGGCGGTAAGCAGTACCTGTTTCAGCTTACTCAGGTAGTGCCTTCGACGGAAAATGTTGAAGAGTATTCAACTATAATCCGTGAAAAATATCATATACGCGCTCTTATCAATGTTTCAAAAAGAATTATTGATGAGGCGTCAAATTCAACTGAACCCGCCGACACTCTTCTTGAATCGGCTGAACAGCAGATATATGATATAAGGCAGGGAAGGGTATCCAAAGGTCCCACCCGTATCGGCGATATTATTGTTAATGAGGTTTATGATAAGCTTCAAAAGCTCAGCTCAGCTGACAGAGATAAATTCAAGGGCTTTACAACCGGATTTACTGACCTTGACAAGGCAATTACCGGACTTAACCGTTCAGACCTTCTTATTATCGGTGCCCGTCCTGCTATGGGTAAAACCAGTCTTGCACTTAACCTTGCCCGTAACACTGCCATGATGGGAAAGAAGAAGGTTCTTTTCTTCTCTCTCGAAATGACAAAGGAGCAGCTTGCACAAAGAGTTCTTTCCACTGAGGCAAGAGTTGAAAGCACCAAAATGAGAACAGGTAATATTTCAGGTGATGAATGGGCAAAGCTTGCAACAGCTACAGCTCTGCTGAGTAACTGTGAGCTTTACTTTGATGATACTTCAAATATGACTGTATCTGAAATGAAGTCAAGAATCAGAAGACTCCGTGATGTAGATGCTGTTTTTGTTGATTATCTTCAGCTTATGAAAAGCGGTTCAAGAGTTGAAAGCCGTGTTCAGGAAGTTTCGGAAATTACAAGAAATCTTAAGCTTATGGCTAAGGATCTTAATATTCCTGTAGTAGTACTTGCACAGCTTGCTCGTACAACCGAAGGACGAGGTAAATCGCATAAACCGCAGCTTTCTGACCTTCGTGAATCAGGCTCTATTGAGCAGGATGCTGATATCGTTATAATGCTTTACAGAGATGAATATTATGCCGGTGAAAAAAATGACGAGCCTGCTGAGATGGAAAGACCGGCCGTAAATGAGGCTGAGTTTATTATCTCTAAAAACCGTCACGGACCTACCACAACCGTAAAGGTTGCGTGGAACGGTGACTATACCTTATTCTCAAATCTGGAGACCATCAGAAATGATATGTAAAGTTACAGATACAATTGATAAGTATGGTTTGCTCAACGGAATCAGCTGCGTTGCTGTTGGTGTTTCAGGCGGAGCTGACTCTATGTGTCTTCTTGAGATTTTAAGTTCATTAAAGGATAAATACGGTATAATCCTAAAAGCTGTTCATGTTAATCATAATTTGAGAGGCGAAGAGGCTTTAAGAGATGAAAATCTTGTGAGAGATTTTTGTAAAGAAAAGGGGATTGAACTTTCGGTTTATTCGGTAGATATCAATTCACTTTCTGCTGAGCTTGGTGTAGGTACAGAGGAATGCGGAAGAAAAGTACGTTATGAGTGCTTTGATAAAGCAGGATGTGACGCTGTAGCAGTAGCACATTCCCTTTCGGACAGCATCGAAACTACCGTATACAATCTTATCCGAGGAACAGGCACAAAGGGTCTTTGCGGTATACCTGTAAGCAGAAAACCTAATATTATCAGACCTTTGATTTTCTGCCTCAGAGAGGAAATTGAGTCGTATTGCAAAAAGGAAAAGATTCCTTATATAAATGACAGCTCAAATTTTACGGATGATTACACGCGTAATTATATAAGACATAACATCATTCCTTCTTTTGAAAAGGTAAATCCCTCTTTTGCGGCTAACATTTTACGAAGCGGAATGATTCTGAGAGAAGAAAATGATTTTATTGAAAAAACTGCATTTGAGCTTATAAACAAATCGGCAGTCGGTGAGCTTTATGATGCTGAATCTTTTTCAGATGTTCATCCTGCAGTAAGAAAAAGAGCAATACTTATTTTATTATCCGAAAAGATGAAAAAGCAGCCCTTATATGTACATACGGAGCTTGTCAATTCAATTATTGAGAACAAAGGTGGAAAGGTGGAACTTTCCACCGACCTGTTTGCTAAGGTTGAAAATGGAAGGCTGTCTTTTTTGGGTAAAGCAGAAAAAGCTCAGCCGTGGGCTGTTGATTTTGTTGATTTCAGAGCTGAAGGTCCGTACGGAACATATTTTATTGTTTCATCTGAGTTTTATAATAAGAATGACGCTGCTTTTGACGGAGAAAAAATCAAGGGACAGCTTGTTCTTACTTCACGAAGATCCGGTGACAGCTTTGTGTTTAAAAGAAGAAATATAAGTAAAAGTCTTAAAAAGCTTTTTAATGAGATGAAAATACCTGCAGATGAAAGAGAAAAAGTTGCTGTTATGCGTGACAGTGAAAATATAATATGGGTTGAAGGCGTCGGTGTAAACGCTGATTATATACCCGATAAAAACTGTAAAAAAATATTTATTATTAAAAAGGAAGGTTAAACTATGTTTGATGAAATTCAGGACATCCTTCTTTCCGAAGAGGAAATAAAAGAAATTGTAAAAAGAATTGCAAATCAGATCAATGAGGATTATAAAGATAAAAATCTTCTTCTTGTCTGCATTTTAAAAGGTTCAATCTGTTTTATGTCAGATCTTATGAAAGAGATTACTATTCCATGCAAGATTGATTTTATGGCGGCTAAAAGCTATTATGGGGCAAATACTGAAACTGCAGGTGTAGTTAACATTACAAAGGATCTCGAATATGATATTTCAGAGTATGACATTCTCGTTGTTGAGGATATTTTTGACAGCGGAAAAACACTTGAAAAGCTTATGATGGTTCTCAAGGCAAGAAACCCGAAGAGTGTTGCCTGCTGTTCTCTTCTCGACAAGCCTGAAAGAAGAGATGATAAAGTCAAGCTTAAGCTTAAATACACAGGTAAGGTTATTCCTGATGCGTTCGTTGTCGGCTACGGTCTTGACAATAATGAATTTTACAGAAATTTGCCATATGTCGGTATATTTAAGCCGAAAGATACTACAAAATAAGGAGTGATTATATATTGGAAAATAATAACAAACCTATAAATAAACAGAAATGGGGTAATCTTCTTTACATTATTATCCCTGTTCTTCTTGTTCTGTCTCTTGCTTATTTTACAGGAGAAGGCAACAAAGCTGAAAAGCCTAAGTATTATCAGGTTGTGCAGCTTTTCAGAGGCGGTGAGGTTGATGAGTTTTCTCTTAATCTTTCAAGCGGTGCTCTCAGATATTCTCTTAAAGACAGTGATGAATATGTAAATTATACAGTTCCCAATGTTGATATCTTCCTAAATGATGTTCATAATTATGTAACGCAGTATAATTTAACCGCTGAAAATCCTGTAAAATATGATTACATCCGCGGTTCAAGCAATTCCTGGTGGGCAAGTATGCTGCCGATGACTCTCCTCAGCTTTGCTCTTGTGGCTGTTATGTTTTTTTTCTACCGTAAAATGGGTCAGAATATTATGAACGAAAACAATCGCACACTTTCCTTCGGTAAGGCGAGAGTTAAGCTTGGCAAGGATGAAAAAAGAAAGACTACCTTCAAGGATGTTGCCGGTGCTGATGAAGAAAAGGCTGAGCTTGAAGAAATTGTTGAGTTTTTGCGTACACCCGAAAAGTTTAATCAGCTTGGCGCAAGAATTCCTAAGGGTGTGCTCCTTGTAGGCCCTCCGGGTACAGGTAAAACCCTTCTTGCAAGAGCTGTTGCAGGTGAGGCAGGCGTACCGTTTTTCTCAATTTCAGGCTCTGACTTTGTTGAAATGTATGTTGGTGTCGGTGCATCAAGAGTAAGAGATCTTTTTGATCAGGCTAAAAAGAATGCACCTTCAATCCTTTTCATCGATGAAATTGATGCTGTCGGACGTCAGCGCGGAGCCGGTATGGGTGGCGGACACGATGAAAGAGAGCAGACACTAAATCAGATGCTTATTGAAATGGATGGCTTCGGTGCGAATGAAGGTGTTATTATTATTGCAGCTACTAACAGACCTGACATTCTTGACCCTGCTCTTTTAAGACCCGGCAGATTTGACAGACAGCTGACAGTAGGTTATCCCGATGTTAAAGGCAGAGAGGAAATTCTTAAGGTTCATGCAAAGAATAAACCGCTTGCTCCTGATGTAACACTTAAAACTATTGCCCAATCAACTGCCGGCTTTACCGGCGCTGATCTTGAAAATCTTCTTAACGAAGCCGCTCTTCTTGCAGCAAGAAGAAATAAGAAGGCTATCACTATGGAAGAAATTGAAGAAGCGACAATCAAGGTTGTTGTCGGTACTGAAAAGAAATCACATAAGATGTCTGAAAAAGATAAAGAGCTTACGGCATACCATGAAGCCGGTCATGCGATAGCTGCTTATCATCTTGAAACTCAGGATCCTGTTCATCAGATTTCAATTATACCAAGAGGAATGGCAGGTGGCTTTACAATGCAGCTTCCCTCCGAGGATAAGGCTTATGTTTCTAAAAATTATCTTCTTGATGAAATCGTTGTTCTGCTCGGTGGTCGTGTTGCAGAAACAATTGTTTTCGGTGATGTGAACAGTGGTGCTTCAAATGATATTGAAAGAGCAACTGAAATTGCAAGAAAAATGATTACACGTTACGGTATGAGTGACGAGCTCGGTCCAATAATGTACGGTTCTTCGAACAACGAAGTTTTCCTTGGCAGAGATTTCAGCTCATCAAGAACTTATTCAGAAGCGACTGCTGCTGAAATTGATGCTCAGATTAAGGGTATCATTACTAATGCATTTAAGCGTTGCGAAGACATTCTTAACGGAAATATGAATCAGCTTGAAACAGTTGCAAAGTATCTTGTTATGCATGAAAAGGTTGATGCTGAAACCTTTGTTAAGCTTATGACAGGTGAGTGTACTGTTGATACTGAATCTACGCAAGCGGAAGCTCAAGTTGAAGCTGAAGAAAACTGATTATAATTTGTTTGATTTTGCCCCACCTTCAGGTGGGGCGTTTTATATTATTTTTTATAAAATATTTAAAAAATAAATTTAATATATTGTTGAAAAAGTATTGCTTTTATGATAAAATAACATAAAATAGGATTGTTATATAAAGAGGTGAAAATATGAGTAGTGTTTCAAAAGAGAATGTTAAACTTCATTGCGGTGCTGAATATATCGCGGTGGCTTCAGTGGCGTTTGTTCTTACTGTTGTCAGTGTGATATTGTACAACTATGTTCCGGTATCAGATATAGCTAACGGAATTGAGCATTCAGCGAAGGATGGATTGATTTTTCTTGCTTTTTCTCCCGTTTGTGTTTTGGTTGCGGCAATTGCTTACATAATCGGTGGAGTTAATGAAAAGGCAATTGTAAAAAATTCTGTTGTACAGCTTGTAATTTTTATTGTTTCTTCTGTACTTCTTCTTTTTATATTTTTAACATCTGCTGCTATGTTCTTTGAACAACTTTCTCTTGGCTTTGTTGCTCCTTTAACCGACACTGTATGGGAAAAGCTTGGCACGGTTAATATCTTTGCTGCAGTTTTATATACTGTCGGCAATATCTACCTTCTTGTAACAGCAGGAAAATAAACCTTTAAACCTGGCGTTTTAACGCTTTAACAAATACTCTTATATGAGGTGCATTATGAATAAGGACAAAAAAATTTATACCATTGCAACAGCTCATCTTGATACGGTATGGAATTGGGACTTTGAACATGTAATCAATGTCTGTATTCCTGCAACTCTTGATGAAAACTTCAAGCATTTTGAACAGTATCCCGAATACCGTTTCAATTTTGAAGGTTCATACAGGTATGAGCTTATGGAGGAGTACTATCCTGAAAAATTTGAACAGCTCAGAAAGTACATTGACGAGGGTAAATGGAATGTTACCGGCAGCAGCTATGAAAACGGAGATGTAAACGTTCCTTCGCCTGAAGCTCTTTTCAGAAACATTCTTTACGGCAACAAATATTTCGAAAAGAAATTCGGAAAAAAGAGCAATGATATTTTTCTTCCCGACTGCTTTGGCTTCGGTTGGGCACTTCCTTCAATAATTGAGCATGCCGGCATAAAAGGATTTTCAACCCAGAAGCTTTCCTGGGGCAGTGCTTACGGTATTCCTTTTGACATCGGACGATGGTACGGTGTAAACGGAAAATATGCTCTCGCATCTCTCAATGCAAAATCATATTGCACAACATTCAAAAAGGTACGTACAAATACAGGTCTTACTAAAAAGCTTGAAGATAATATCAAAAACTATGATCTTCCCGTTACATTTGCATATCACGGTGTCGGCGATGTCGGCGGTGCTCCGAAGGAGCAGTCAGTAAAAACTGTTTGCGAAGAAATCAGAAATAATGATTCTTCCGAAATCAAGATTCTTTCTTCCTCTCCTACAGAGTTCTTTGATGATATCTCTTCACTTTCACAAGCTGAAATTGAAAAGCTTCCCAAATGGGAAAATGAGCTTCTTATGACCGATCACGGTGTAGGTTCTTATGTTTCAAGATCATTCGGTAAAAGACTCAACCGCCGTAATGAGGAAATAGCAGATATGGCAGAACGTATGTCTGTCGCTGCAGAAGCTCTTGTCGGTGCTGAATATCCCAGAACTGAAATTGACAAGGGATGGAAGAGGACGATTGCTCATACCTTCCATGATGATATAACAGGTACATCAGTTGAAAGAGTATACCAGCGCTCATGGAATGATTATGTTTTAAGTGCTAATCAGCTTACTAATGCATACGAGGGTGCTGCCTCAGAAATTATTAAAAAGATGGACACATCCTGGACAAAGGGTACTGCCATTGTTATTAACAATACTGTTGAACAGGGCAGAATGGGTGAGGTAGATTTTGTCATCAATGCCGGCGAAAAAGAATATGTACGTGTATTTGATAAAAACGGCAAGGAAATTCCTTCTCAGGTTAACTACATAAAGGACGGTAAGATGTCTGTCAGCGTTGCTGACTATATTCCTGCCCTCGGCTTTAAGGTTCTTGATGTTGTTGAAAGTGATGTTCCCTGTAAGATCAATACAGGTCTTCGCTCCTCCGGACGTTCAATTGAAAACTTTAAATATATTGTTTCGGTAAATTCTGACGGTGACATTTCTTCTATTATTGATAAAACACTTGATGATACAGAGATTCTTAAAAAGCCTATCAGATTTGAACTCAACAAATATGACGGTGCAGGTGAGTATGCAGCATGGGAGCTCAGATATAAAGAGGTTTGCAAATATCCTTGGGAATTTGCAGGTAAGGGTAAGTGTACTCTCTTAGAAAAAGGTCCTGTAAGAGCTACTCTTAAAGTGGAGCAGAAGGTTAATAAATCAACCTTTACATACTATGTATCTCTTGTTGCCGGATGTCCGTATGTATCCGTACGTAATGAGATTGAATGGAGAGAGTTCAGAAGAACTCTTCACAACGGCTTCTATTTCAATGTTGGCAATAAAAAAGCAACCTTCGACCTTGGTCTCGGTGCAATCAAGAGAGAAAAGGCAAACAAGAAGCTTTACGAAGTTCCTGCGCAGAGATGGGCTGATATTACAGATAAATCCGGTGTTTACGGTGTATCTGTGTTCAGTGATTCAAAATACGGATGGATTATGAAGGATGAAAAGAGTCTTCGTCTCACGGTTCTTCATTCTCCCAAGCAGTACTACAGACACGATAGCGTACAGGGTATGATGGACTTTGGTCTTAACAGATACGGATATGCAATCTATTCACACAAGGGTGAGTATGATAACGGTACACAGCTTTATGCCCGTTTCTTTAATCAGCCCCTTACTGTATTTGTTACAAATAATCATACAGGTGTACTTGCAAGTGAATATTCCTTTGGTGCTATCAATGATAAGGATGTTATTGTTCGTGCAATTAAGAAAGCAGAGGCAAATGATTGTGTCATTGTCAGATTCAATGAAGGCGCCAACAAGAAGGTAAGAGGTGTTGAATTTACCTTAGGCAAGGGTATTTCTGCTGCAAGAGCAGTAAACGGAATGGAAGAGGATATCGGACCTGCAACTGTTGTTGACGGTAAGCTTGTATTTGATCTTGATCCTTATGAGGTTAAAACCTTTGAAATTACTCTTAATGACTGTAAGGTTGCAAGCAAGACAGAAGCATCAAAGATTGAGCTTCCGTACAATATTGATGTTGTTACCTTCAACCATAACAGAGCGGCTACAGCTATTCCTACAATCAATGTTTCAATTCCCGGCGAGCTTGTCTCCAAGACAATTGACTGTTCCGGTGTTAAATTTGAAACGGGTGATATCTGGGGCGAAGGCAACAATGCTCTCATTTGTGCGGGTCAGCAGATTAATGTTTACGGCAAAAAGCTTTATTTTGTCGGCGCAAGTCTTTATGGCGATAAGTCATATGAATTCAAGGTTGATGGTGAAGCAGTTCCCGTGAATGTTCAGTCAATCAATGAAAGAATAGGTAAGTGGGATCTTTATAATCTTGCTGAAGTTGCTAATATCAAAACTGACAAGCTTGCTGTTGAGTTTACACATACACATTCACCTCAGGGTGATAATGTTGCTGCTCAGATTTATTTCTTTATGTATGAGCTTGATGTTAACGGTGCTTCTACAGTAACACTTCCTGAGGATAACGGACTCATTATTCTTGCTGCTTCTCAGAGCAGTGATGAAAATTATGCTAAGCTTGAATCTGCACTTTACGACAGAGTGAGCGGCAGAAAGTTCGATTATCAGATGACTCGCAAAGAAAAGAAGAATCACAAAAAGCAGATGAAAAAGTGGAAGAAGACTCCGAACAAGTCATAAATTTTGTACAATCCCTGCCTTAAAGCAGGGATTGTTGATTGAAAAGGTGATAATATGAGTGCTATGAAAACTAACTGTCACACACATACTGATTATTGTGACGGTAAAAATACTGCACGTGAAATGATAGAGGATGCAATCGAAAACGGTTTTACACTTCTCGGTTTTTCGGGTCATGTACCTATGAATTTCCGTAATGATTGGGCTATGACTGATGTGGGGCTGGAAAGCTACTACGCAGAAATCAATTCATTAAAAAAAGAATACAGA
The DNA here is from genome assembly GCA_045613805.1 of Acutalibacteraceae bacterium. Classification (GTDB taxonomy): domain Bacteria; phylum Bacillota; class Clostridia; order Oscillospirales; family Acutalibacteraceae; genus UBA6857. The sequence goes on along the minus strand of JAZLBS010000010.1, from coordinate 1,403 downwards.
GACAAAATATCTGTTCTTTGCGGAATAGAGCTTGATGCAGATTACGAATTGAAAAAACAGTATGATTTTGATTATATTCTTTCTTCTGTTCATCAGCTTCGCGGGAAGGATAAAATTTATGCACTTGATTTGAGTGCTGATGAGCTTACTGAATGTGTAAACAAAGAATTTGACGGTAACTGGTTCAGAATGGCAGATGCATACTTCAAACGTCTCGCAAATTTTGTTGTAAGAGAAAATACTGATGTTGTCGGTCATTTTGATCTTATAACCAAGTTTAATAAAAACAGCTGTTTGTTTGACGAAAATAATCCTGAATATATGAACAGTGCGCTTAAGTGGCTTGATTTTATACTTGATAATAAACCTGATGTTGTTTTTGAAGTGAATACAGGAGCAATGTTCCGTTGCGGAAATGAAACACCTTATCCTGCTTCTTTTATTCTTAAAAGAATAGGGGAAAGGGGCGGCAGAGTAACAGTTTCCAGTGATTCGCATTGTATTGGTTCTATTGATTATATGTTCGATAAAGCTAAGAGATATTGTAAAAAATGCGGTATTGACTCTGTCTGGCATTTGAGCAAAGGCGGATTCATTGTTGAAAAAATTTAAAATTATTATCCTGTAATATTGACAAGAGATAGGTAAAATATTAAAATATACATAGAAATTAAGAGAGGTGTTACTTATGAATAAAGATGATGAGCTTTACATGGAAGACATTGTCAGCGTTGTTGACGAAGACGGTGTTGAACATTTTTTTGAAGAAATCGACAGAATAGAGACAGAAGAAGGTAACAGATACGTCGCACTTCTTCCTATATATGAAGATGAGACAGAAATTCTTGATGATGACGGAGATGTGCTTATTCTCAAGGTTATTGAAGAGGATGGAGAAACATATCTTGTTCAGATTGAGGATGAAAAGGAATTCAATGAAATCGGCAACATTATTGAGGACAGACTCATTGAAAAATATGAAGCCGCAGATTCTGAAGAATAAAATCTGACAAATTGAATAGAATAATAATATCCTGCTTTGTTCGATAATTATGATAGTTATAACCCAACACGTAACTAAACGGAGAGATGCTTTGTCAGCGGATTGCAGACCTCCCGCCTTAAGCGGACGAAGGGAGCGTGAACCTGACTCGCTATCACCACCCTGCTTTTAAGCAGGTTATACACATCATTTCCGGCAAAGTGGGATTAATTTTGTTTGTTTATTTACTATTACATATTACTTTTTACCTCAAGACGCGGGTATGGTGGAATTGGCAGCATCATCGGCGAAGCGCATCCGGTGGACGATAAAGCGAGGCGATGATGGCGCAGCGGTCAAAATCACAAGCGGTAGCAATAAGTGATTTTGGGAACCGCAAGAGTAGCGCGTGGATGCCAAT
>JAZLBS010000009.1:0-22018 GCA_045613805.1 Acutalibacteraceae bacterium | reverse complement strand
GAAGAAAACGTACCCGTATGTCAGGATACAGGTATGGCTTGTGTATTCCTTGAGATCGGTCAGGATGTACACATTGTTGGCGGTGACCTTACAGAAGCTGTTAACGAAGGTGTTCGTCGTGGTTATGATAAGGGTTATCTCCGTAAGAGTGTAGTTAAAGACCCCGTTCGCAGAGGTAATACAGGCGATAACACACCCGCTATGCTTTACACAGAAATCGTACCCGGTGATCAGCTTAAGATCACAGTTGGCCCCAAGGGCTTCGGTAGTGAAAATATGAGTGCTATCCGTATGTTCAAGCCTTCAGCAGGCCTTCAGGGTATCAAGGATTTCATCATCGAAACAGTTGAAACAGCTGGCCCCAACCCCTGTCCTCCTATGGTAGTAGGTGTTGGTATCGGTGGTACATTTGATAAGGCTGCTCTTCTTGCTAAGAAGGCTCTTATGAGATCAATCGATTCAGAAAATCCCGATCCTTTCTACGCTGACCTTGAAAAGGAAATGCTCGAAAAGATCAACCAGCTTGGTATCGGTCCTCAGGGTTTTGGCGGTATGACAACAGCTATCGGTCTTAACATTGAAACACTTCCCACTCACATCGCAGGTATGCCTTGCGCTATCAACATCAACTGCCACGTAACACGTCATCAGTCGGAGGTAATCTAACATGGAAAAGAAAATTACATTACCCCTCACCGAAGAAATCGCCAAAACCCTTAAGGCAGGCGACAGAGTTCTTCTCACAGGTATTATCTACACTTCCAGAGACGCAGGTCACAAGAGAATGTGTGAATCCCTTGCAAAGGGCGAAGAATTACCCATCGATCCCATGAATGCAACCATCTACTATGTTGGTCCCACACCCGCTAAGCCCGGTACAGTTATCGGTTCAGCAGGCCCCACAACCAGCGGCAGAATGGACGCTTATGCTCCCACAATGATGAGCGTAGGCGCAAGAGGTATGATCGGTAAGGGCGCAAGACTTCCCGAGGTTGTTGACGCAATGAAGAAATATTCAGGTGTTTACTTCGGTGCTATCGGCGGCGCAGGTGCTCTTCTTGCTAAGTGTATCAAGAGTGCAAAGCTCATCGCATACGAGGATCTCGGTGCAGAAGCACTCCGTGAGCTTTATGTAGAGGATATGCCCCTCGTAGTTATCATCGACAGCGAAGGTAACAACCTTTATGAGCTCGGCAGAGAAGAATATCTTAATTCAAAGAAATAATCTGTAACAAGATAAAAAAAATAAAAGTCCTTGCAGAAATGCAGGGACTTTTCTATTTCAGCATATTTTTCTTTTTTACTCATATAATATTGACAAAAGAAGAATTTTGTAATACAATGTAATACAGAGAGGAGTGTTATAAATGACTATATCCTTAAGATTAAGCGAAGAAGATACCTTACTCATTAAAAAGTACGCTGAAATTAACAGCCTTTCTGTTTCCGAGCTTATCAGACAGTCGGTTATGGAGAAAATCGAAAATGAATATGACCTTGAAATGTTCGGTAAGGCTTTGGCAGAGTATAAGGAAAACCCCGTTACCTACTCTCTTGATGAGGTGGAAAGGGAACTGGGTCTGTGATGAAGTATAAGGTTGAATTTACGGAAAAATCTCTTAAGCAGCTGAAAAAAATGGACAGGCATACGGCCACACTTATTTTAGGTTGGATAAGAAAGAATTTAGAGGGCTGTGAAAATCCACGGCAGCACGGAAAGGGACTTACTGCTGACAAAAGCGGTCAGTGGCGCTACCGTGTAGGTGATTACCGCCTTCTTGCTGAAATAGAGGATGACAGAATAGTTATTCTCATTTTAAGCGTAGGCCACAGAAGGGATATATATAATTGATATAAAGCAATACCCGTCGTAGTAATTACGGCGGGTATTGCTTTAGTTAAAGACAACTCCCTGTACAAAGTAAGTACAGGGAGCTGATTTATTATTTATCCTTGACAAAAAGAGAATAATTATATATAATACCTTTGGAAGATCGGCTTGACGTCGGTTGGTCTTTCATTGGTGTTTGAAAAGAAGCAGCCGCCCGTAAGGGTGGCTGTTTCGATTTATAAGGATATGAATTTTTAAATTTAAAATAGTCCGGAAAAGAAAAAAAGGCTATATATTGTTTATTTAATATTTATATGATATAATCAGAAAAAATAATAAAAGGAGAAAACTATGAAATATATCACGCCCTTATCAAACAACGAAAAAATCTCTCAGGTAGCTCTCGGCTGTATGCGAATTGCTGACAAATCCGACAAGGAAATGGATTTCTATCTTAATAATGCCGTAGAGCTCGGCTTTAACTACTTCGACCACGCTGACATTTACGGCAGAGGTAAGTGCGAAGAGGTTTTCGGTGCGGCACTCAAGAGAAACCCTGCATTAAAGGATAAAATCTACATCCAGACCAAATGCTCTATCGTTCCCGGTAAAATGTACGATTTCTCAAAGGAGCATATCATTTCCTCCGTTGACGGCTCACTTAAAAGATTAGGACTTGAAAGAGTGGACACGCTTCTTCTTCACCGTCCCGATTTACTTATGGAGCCTGACGAGGTAGCCGAAGCCTTCGACGAGCTTGAAAAAAGCGGCAAGGTTAAATATTTCGGTGTTTCGAATCACAGTCCTATGCAGATTGAGCTTCTTAAAAAGAGCGTAAAACAGCCTCTTCTTTTTAATCAGATGCAGTTGTCCGTAACTAATGCGGCAATGGTTGCAAGCGGTGCTAATGTCAATCTTTCTAATGATGACGGTGTGAATTATGACGGCTATTTAAGAGATTACTGCCGACTTAACGGCATCACCATTCAGCCCTGGTCACCCTTGCAGTACGGCTTTATCGAGGGCAGCTTCCTTAAAAACAGAAAGTATAAGGATTTACACAAGGTTATCGACGAGGTAGCCGAAAAATACGGTATCACTGATACAGGCGTAGCCATAGCCTGGCTTCTCCGTCTTCCCGAAAGGATGCAGCCTGTCGTCGGCTCTACTAATCCCGACAGAATCAAGGCAGTAGCCGAAGCTTCTGATGTTACTCTCTCTAAAGAGGATTGGTACAGAATCTATCTTGCTGCAGGATACAGACTTCCGTAAATTTTCAACTTTTATTGTAATCACCAAGGTCTCCTGAAAGGAGAGGTGCAATTCTTAAGTTTTCCTTAATTTACCCGCAAGGCTCTTGCTTTGCGGGTTTTTCTTATGCTAAACTGAAATCAGAGGTGATACTATGAAAAAAGCAGTAAAAACAGCCGCTATCATTTGCGGTGCACTCCTTTTGGGCAACGGACTTCTTATGTCTGTAATCGCAAATTTTAATATCGGTCTTCTTCCTGTGTACTGTCTTGGAGCAGTTCTTCTTGCTTACGGTCTTCTTTTTGAAAAAATAAAACACCGAAAAATCTTCGGTGCTATATTAGCCGTCGGTGTTATTGTTCTTCTTTCATTTGGTATATTTATCGGAGCTTACGGTGGTAATGACACGGCAGATTATACAGAGCAGACTGTAATTGTTTTAGGTTGCGGAATAAGAGGGGAGAGAGTCAGTGTAGGACTTGCAAAAAGGCTCGATAAGGCCTATGAGTATCACACGAAAAATCCCGATGCAGATATTATTGTTTCAGGCGGTCAGGGACCGCAGGAGGATATACCCGAAGCATTAGCTATGAAGCGTTACCTTGCCGCTAAGGGTATACCTGAGGATAAGATAATTATGGAGGATAAATCCACCTCGACTATAACGAATTTCAGAAATTCATATGCCATAATGAAGGAAAAAGGTATGTCAACATCTTCTGTCGTATTCGTTACCAATGCATATCACGTTTACCGTTCATCATACTATGCTAAAGATGAAGGCTTCCTCGAAATATCTCACCTCGGAACAGACATAATATGGTACACAGTGCCGATGAATTATATGAGAGAAATGCTTGCCGTGGTTAAAATGTGGCTGATAGATCAACGTTCTCCGGACACTATGGCAGAGAGAGTAACGGTATAAGTATGAGTTGAAGCTGATGTCCGGTAGCCTCTCCTGAAAGGAGAGGTGACAGCCTTCAGGCTGGCGGAGAGGTAAAAAAACACCGCAGAAATTAATCTGCGGTGTAATTTTTTTATCTTATCTCAGCTTAGAAAAGGATGATAAGGAACTGTGAAACAAGCACAACTGCGATAAGTGCGATGGGGTAGGTTGCGGCATAAGCAGCTGCAACATCCTCTGTGCCTGCAGTACCGATGAGAGTACCGAGAGCAGGAGTAGAGGTCATACCGCCTGTGATTGAGCCAAGGTTGTTGAGAAGGCTGAGCTTAAGAACATATTTTGCGAAAAGGTAACCGATGAGAAGGGGAACGATGGTCATGATGATGCCGTAAACGAAGTACATAGCATCAAAGTTTTCAACGAATTCTGCACCGCCGGGGATACCGGCACCAACGAGGAAGAGAACAAGACCGAGCTCACGGAAGAGCTTGAGAGTGCTCTGTTCGGGCATAATGCTCATCTTACCGATGCGTGCGAAGTGACCGAGAATAAGGCTTACAAGAAGGCATCCGCCTGTAGTTGTAAGAGAGAAGCATGTGCCGCTGAGACCTTCTGAGGAAAGAGGAATTTTAATCTGACCGACGAGTGAACCGAGGATAGCTGCAAGAGAGAAAGCTGCAATACCCATGTGGTCGAGATGGAAAAGCTTACCTGTGTAGGATTTCTTTTCTCCCTCTTCCTTGATAACGAGTTTAGCACGCTCTTCGGCCATGTTAGCCTTTGTAAGCTTGGGGATAATCTGAACAAAAAGAACAACACCGATAACACCGAAGATGTATGCAATACCGTGGCCGACAGAAACGAGAGCCTGATACTGCTCTGCTACGGTAGCTTTGGCTGCAGAGAAAGCGGGGGTTGAAGTAAGTGAGCCTGAAAGAAGACCGACGATCATAGCAACGAAGCCGTCCTGTTCTGTGATAGAACTGCCGTAGCCGATTACTTCACCGAGAGCGATACAGCCTGCAGCGGAAAGACCGCCTGCGAGGATAATGATAAGACCTAAAAGAACATAGGATTTGAAGTTTCTTTTGAAGTTACCGAAAAATTTGGGGCCGGCAATGAAGCCTACTGATGTGACGAAGAGAACAAGACCCAAGCTTTCGATCAGAGAAAGACCTGCATTGAAATCGTAGGGCTTAGAGGAAAGAGCAAATACTAACTGTCCGTCTGCGTTTACGCTGAAAGCAAGTGCACCGAGAAGAAGAGCGATGATGAACACACCTGCGTCGCCGAGAGAGATGCCTTTAACTGTGATTCTGCCTAAAGCATAGCCGCCGAAAAGAACAGCAAACACAACTAAAAGTAAAGTAGAGATGTTACTGATGGAGATAACTCCGCCTAAAAAACTCATGATTAGACCTCCGTATTTTTATTTATTATGGTATGTCAAATTACCTCAAACATTCTATCACCTGACCGAAAAAAAGACAAGAATAAAAACATACAAACTTAACAAAAGATGTATTGATGTTTTGTGCAACAAGCACAAGCATGCTGAGAGAAAACAAAAACAGAAAAAAATAAAAAAAACTTGCAAAAAACTCTTGACTTTTGATTTACACATGTGTATAATATCACTTGTTCGTTGCGGAATTGTGTAAGGGTAGCACAGCAGACTCTGACTCTGTTTGTCTGGGTTCGAATCCTAGTTCCGCAGCCAAAAAACCTCGTTCTTTGAACGAGGTTTTTTCATTTATGTCCGTAGGACATAACTTCATTACGAGCGAAGTGAGTACTTCATTTTACTGCTTGCAGTAAACTTCATTGTCCGCTTGCGGACATAAACGAACGAAGTTGCCTTCGACAAATGAAGTGCTTACGCAATGAAGTGTGTCTACGGCACAATGAAGTTGCCCTTCGGGCAAACGGATTTGACTTTTATGGTTTGTTGTTATAAAATGGGCTTGGGTGATATTATGAAAGAAGACAAACTCGGGGATTTATCAATGGAATTATCTGTTGATGTTTTGAATCTTTGTAAAAAACTTAAAGAGCGAAAAGAAACAGTTATTTCTAATCAAATTGGGAGAAGTGCTTCGAGTATATGTGCAAACATAGCTGAAAGTAAATATGCTCATGGTAGAGCTGATTTTATTGCAAAACTACAGATTGCTTTAAAAGAAGCAAGTGAAACAGGCAAATGGTTAGAAATGTTATATAAAACAGAATACCTTGATGTTTCAGAGTATAAAAAGTTAGATAGAATTTGTTCTACTATACGGGTGCTACTCATAAAGTCTATAAACACAGCTAAATCAAATCAAAAATAGCTTATTTCCAACTTAAGCACTAAACACAAAAATCCTTGTCCGGGGAATAAAATAAAGGCTTCCGATCATTAAATGAACGGGAGCCTTTTTGATTATGCTGTAAGGTTTATGCGCCGAAAACCTGGCTGATATAGTATGCGGCTTCTGCCTTTGTGATTTCAGCACCTACATTAAACTGCTTTGAGGTGAGAATCTTGTATGTCATAGTGAAGGCCTTGAAGAAGGAAACGAAGCCTTTTTTCAAGGATGCACTGAGAAGAGAAACGGCAAAGGAAAGAGCATTTGTCTTAGCGCTGTCTTCGCTTTTGCCTTCATTACCGTTTATTGCATTGATGGCATTTGTAAGCTCACCTTTGGTGAGAGCATCATCTGCACCGAATTCGTTTTCTGATTTGGGAGCAAGAATACCGTTAGTAACACAGTATTCGATATCACGGTAATATTTGTGACCGGGTGTTACATCGAAATATTTGTTGTACATATCTTTTGAGGGGAGTGCTTCGAGGATTCTCTCAGCGATGAATTCGTGACCTGCAGCGTCAGGATGGCTGTCAACATATGTTGTACCGTCAGTGTCAACGTATGTATAACCGAACTTCTTTTCGCCTTCAATCATAGGACCGTTACCTACACTCATAATGAAGTCAACGATAGTTGATGTAACTGCATCTTTTGCAGGATCCACTTCTTCAGGTGCAAGAGACTCGCCGATTACACCGTTATAATCGTAGTGCTTACCCTTGAGACCGTTATCGCTCATACCGATAACCATAAGTGTAACATCAGGGTTGAGAGCATATATATCCTGAATCATGATGTCCCAGTTGTTATAGAAGTTGCTCAGACCGTATTCAAGAGCTGTGGGAAGCTTCTGTAAAAGAGCGGGGAGAGCACCTGCAATGTGTGCGATTTCTACAATTTTTTCAATGGTTGCAAGACCGAAGGGACCTTCCTTAAGAACGTCTGCAAGGTCATTGATATATTTGTCTGCCACGTGCTCAGCTTCAAGGATGTCTGCAACTACCCATGTAAGGTATGCGCCCCAGTCATTACCGCCGATACCGAGAGTGATGAGGTCAGCTTCTGCAATGGACTTTTTGAACAGAGCTCTGAAATGCTCCGCACCGGGAAGAAGCTGTTCACCGCATTCAGCACAGTATTCATCTTCATATGCATAAAGCTGACTGGGATGGAAAAGATAGGGATCTTCATATGTTGCTGCGAAGTCATCTTCAAGCATATAACGCATTTCGATTGTTCTGAAGCCGGGAGCTGCAAGAGCAGTCATTGACTTATCCTCGATGATTGCGTTGGCAAGAATGTCTGCATAAGAGCCGGGCACTCTGTAATAGGTGGTGTGTTTGTACTCTTCGTTGAATTTGTAGTCTCCGTCAAGAATCTGGTCGCGGTAGCCGCTTGCTGCACTGTCTCCGAGAAGAAGATAGTTTTTGTACTGTCCGTAGTGAGCGTTTACTGCATCCTGGTTCAGCTCTGCTGCAAAGCATACAAATGTGCCTGAAAGCATAAGAACTGCAAGAAGGACTGCGAGGGTCTTTTTGAAAGCGTTTTTCATTTTGTTAACCTCCGATAATTAATTTTTAAGATTTATTAAAATCCGAGGAGATATTATCATAATTATTCATAATAGTCAATAGATAAAATTTTTTCAAATGATTGATTTGGAAAAATTTCATCTGAAAATCCTTGGTATAAGTTCTTTTTTGAAGCATAAAAACAGAAAAAAACATTTTTTTTGCATCATACAGACGTTTTTTGTAGGATTGTTACACGATTTTGACAAATCAATTATATTTTTTTATTTTTCTTTTAAAAAGGATTGTATTAACAATTTGTTAATGGTATAATGTATAAAAAACTAAACAGAAAGAGGTAGTATGACTATGAAAAAGCTTATTTCAGTTCTTCTTACTGCAGTGATGCTCTTTGCCGTTATGGCACCCTGTGCATCTGCTGTATCCTCACGCGGTAACATTCCTGTTATTTATATCAGAGGTAACGGTGAAGAGATTTACGGACCCGACGGAAAGCCTGTTGCTGCAACATTTGACGATCTTCAGCTTGGCGGTGAGGGTGGTCTTGATAAGGATGCTCTTATTGAGGCATGTGTCAATATTATCAAGCCTTTCGTTACCGAAGGCCTCATTTTTGATGAGTGGGAAAGCTACGGTAAGGCTATTTATGAAGAAATTCAGCCTCTCTTTGAAGGTGCACAGCTTGACGGTAACGGCAATTCGCTTCCCGGTGTAGGTATGCATTATGAGTCATTGTGGGACAATGAGCATTCATGGAACAAAAAATACGCAAGCTACGGCCTGTGGGATTTCAATTATCATTATGACTGGCGTCTTTCTCCTTATGACACCGTAGATGATCTTCATAAGTACATAGAGAGAGTAATCGGTGCTACAGGCAGCGAAAAGGTTTCCATTTATGTAAGATGCTTCGGTGGTTCTCTTGCTGTGGCTTATCTTGAAAAGTACGGTAATCTTGGTCATATAGACAGCGTGATGTTTGATGCAACACTCAACAACGGCGCTGCTGTAATCAACGATCTTTTCAGCGGTAAGATTGAATTTACCTCTGCAAGAATTCAGCAGTATATGGCACAGCTCGAACAGTGCGATTATTATAATATAGGCTTCGGTCTTACTATTGAAGGCATTGCTAACGAAATTATCTTCAAAACTCTTGATCTGTTCACACAGACAGGCACAGCCGACACACTCTTCGACGGTGTAGAAGATCTTTACACAAAGCTTTATAAGGCTCTTATGCCTGCTCTTTGCTTTGCAACGGGACTTGCAACACAGGCTAACTATTGGACATGTGTTTACGAAGAGGACTTTGATGCAGCACTCGAGCTTATGTTCGGCAGCAAAGAGGCTCAGCAGGCATATCCCGGTCTTATCGAAAAAATCAAATACTACAGAGAGCATGTTGCATCAAAGCTTCCTGAACTTTATAATACCTTTATAAATGATTATACAATAAGACTCGGCACAATCGGAAAATACGGTTATATGAATATGCCTCTTGTTGAAAGCATCAACGAGCCTTCCGATGCTCTTGTTTCGCTCAAGGACGGCTCTTTCGGTGCAACTGTTGCTGACATCGGCAAGACTCTTGACGAAAAGCACATCGCTTCCGTTGACCCGAAATACATTTCAGCAGACAAAATGGTAGACACATCCACATGTCTCTTCCCCGAAACAACCTGGATTATCAAAAATGCTCACCACAATTTCTTTGAAGCTGATGATGTCATTGCTCAGGCATTCCTCTTTGACAAGGCTACCGTTGAAAGCTTCCCCACGGTAATTCCGAGATTTATTTCCTTCACTGAAAGCCTTGATAAAAACGAAATAACCTGGGCTCCTATGACCGAAGAAAACTGCGGTGACTATGAGTGGTATTCAATTGCACCTGAAAAGCCTACCACAGAATCAATGCTCGTTTCTATGATGCGTTGGTTCAGAATGATTTTCGAGCTTCTTACCAAGCTTCTCAGGGGAGAATTGACCCTCGGCAAATAAATCAAGGTCAGCTTGTAATCCTTGACCGTAAATGAAAGAAAAACAGATGTGTTGAAGTCTCTGTGACCGAAACACATCTGTTAATTTTTTACCAAAAAGCTACCCGGCTTTCTTCTTTGTGAGGATGAAAGCCGGGTTTTTGTAATTTTATCAGATTACTTCAATAGTATATCCGTATTCGTATTTTTTACCCTTGTGCATGATGTAGGGCTCTCTTAAGCAGGCATTACCCGGTGTGTCACCGCCGATACCTCTCTGCATAAGGTCAATACATACAGTAGTGAAATCCTTGTGCTTGAGAGAGTGGATGTGGGTTGCCTCGTCAAGGTCGTTGATTGTGTAATGGTGGCAGTTGATGGCAAAGGGTGTTTCGCCCTTCTTTGTGAAGCGAAGACCTGCGCCCTCTCTGTTTTTAACCTCCATCATTCTGACATCTGTTCTGTGACCGTTTTCCTGAGGACGCATATAGTGATGCTCCATATCGGTAACGCTCATTTCGTGGATAGCGATTCTTGCACCGGTTTTACGGTCGATGTGGTTTTCCTGGGGACCTCTGCCGTACCATTTAACCTGATCGTATTCTCTGTCCATTGTAAGGAGAGTACCGAAGCGGATCATATCCATTCCTGCAGTACCCTTGTGGAACACATCTATCTTTCCGTCGGGATAAACGGTGTATGTCATTGTTACATCCTTAAGACCGAGTGCGGAAACCTTAGTTTCGATGTAAGCGGTGTGGCTGTAGCGATGAACGGTAGTAGCCTTTGTCTTAAGAGTGTCTGTTGACTTTTTCCACACGAAGAGAGGATGGAAGGGGATGAGGGGAGGAACGAAGTTGAACACGTCAATATCGTTGTCGGTGAGAGCTCTGTAGTAATTGGGACGAAGCTCGCCGCGGAGATATTCCTTGCCATCCTTGACAAGGGAGGTAAGAAGACCGTTTGTGAAGGTGTAGGTAAAGCTCTTACCGCTTACGGTGAAGCTCTTTTCCGTACCCTTGATGTCAACCTTATCCTCATATCTGATTTCTTCTTTTTCATCAGCAGCCTTGAGAAGGAACTGATCGAAGCCGTGTTCGTAGCCGGCCTTAGCAAAGCGGCAATCCTCACGTCTTACATAAGAGAAGGTGATGAAAACCTCACCTGCAGGCATCTCGGAAAGAGCGTAATCTACAGTGAATTCCATTTCTGAGAGACCCTCTAATTTCTCAAACAGGTCACGGGGGAGAGCTTTTTCGGAAATAACTCTTCCGTCTTCAGTAATTACATATTTAATGTCGAACTTTGTAAGGTCGGAGAAGAGCTGCTTGTTCTTGAGAAGGAACCTGCCTGACTTAAGGTCGATAGCCTTTACCTCAATTTCGCAGTAAACCTTTCTTACCTCGTGGATACAGGGATGCACCTTTCTGTCAGCGGCGATGATGCCGTTGGCGTTGAAGTAAATGTTACTGCCGGTGATGGCACAGGTGTTGTAGGGAGGCTTTATCCACAGATCCTTTTCGTTGTAGTCTGTGCCGTAAAGCCACATATCTTCTCCGTCTTCGTTTTTCTTATGAATAGCCTGGTCAACGAAGTCCCAGATGTAACCGCCGCAAAGGTTGTCGTATTTTTCGAAGGCATCCATATATTCACGGAAGTTACCGAGGCTGTTTTCCATAGCGTGAGCATATTCGCAGAAAACAACAGGCTTTGTGTAAAGCTCTTTTGAAATAGGCTTACTGTCAGCTGCAAGTGCGTTTGCAATGTTGTCAAACCAGGTGATGGTGAGAGGCTCTCTTTTACCTAATTTTTCAACCTGATCCTCGGTGGGATACATACGGCTGATAACGTCACTCTTTGTAAAGTCGAAGTCACCCTCATAATGGAACTGTCTTGTGGTGTCAAGCTTTAATGCAGCCTGCTTCATACGAAGGAAGTTGCTTCCGTCGCCGGCCTCGTTACCGAGTGACCACATAAATACACAGGCGTGGTTTCTGTCGCGAAGAACCATTCTTTCCATTCTGTCCACTACAGCATCTGTCCACATGGGATTGTCACCGGGAACATTCTTTCTTCTTACACCGTGGGTTTCAAGGTCACATTCGTCCATAACATAAAAGCCGTATTCGTCGCAGAGCTCATAGAAGCGAGGGTCGTTGGGGTAGTGGCTTGTACGGATGGAGTTGATGTTACTTCTTTTCATAATATCAAGATCCTGGATGTATCTTTCGTCGGGAACTGCCCAGCCGTAGTCGGGGTCGAAGTCGTGGCGGTTAACACCTCTGATAAGAAGAGGCTTGCCGTTTACGAGAATCTTTTCTCCCTGAATTTCAATCTGCTTGAAGCCCATACGTATTGCCTTGTATGTAACGGCATCTTCACATGTGATTTTGAGAAGGAGAGTGTAGAGAACCGGGTTTTCGCTTGACCAGAGAAGAGGCTTTTCGATGAACTGCTTGAAGCTGAGTCTGTTTTCTCCGTTTACGCTGACAAAATCCTTTTTGCCGATGAGAGTAGGCATACCTGCGGTAAGAAGTGCAGCCTCAAAGGAAACCTCTTTTCCGCCCTCGGTGTAATCCTTGACAAGAACCTCAAGGTTTACGTAAGCATCGGTGTAATCGTTAACAAGCTCAGTGCTTACAAAGAAGTCACGAAGAGCAACCTTAGGCTCGCTGTAGATGTAAACCTCACGGTAAATACCGGAAAGGAACCACATGTCCTGGTCCTCAAGGTATGTGCCGTCGGTGTAGCGGTAAACCTCTGCGGCTACCTTGTTTTCACCGGGAGTAACATAATCTGTGATATCAAATTCGTGAGGGGTGTTGGAGCCCTGAGAATAGCCTACATATTTTCCGTTGACATAAACGGAAAGACCGGCCTTGACTGCACCGAAGTGAAGGAAAATCTGTCTGCCGTTCCATGAATCGGGAACAGTGAAGGTGGTTCTGTGGATTGCAATTTCCTGACCGGCAACATCAATTGAGGGGATTTTGCTCTTTTCGATGCTGATACAGTTGGGGTAAGAGTTTGCGTAATACCAGGGCTTACTGTAATCCTTCTGAAGCTGCCACACACCGGGAACAGTGATGTCCTCCCATTTGCTGTCATCATAGTCAGCTGCCTTGAATTCTTCGGGGAGCTCACCTACGCCCTTGCTCCAATAAAATTTCCAGGTACCGTTGAGAGAAACCTTGAAAGGAGATTTTTCTCTTTTGGCGGCACTGTCAGCTTTATCATAGCATAAAGCGAGAACGTGACCGTCCTCCTTGTTTTCCTTAATAATCTGCGGGTTTTCCCATTTGTATTTCATTATTTCACCCTTCTTTCTTTTTTGCGGTAACCGCATACTGCTTTTATTTTACTAAAAATATGTGTCCTTTGTCAAGGATAAATGTACTATATTAATTGTATATTAAAAATATAAACAACAGTAATATATTATAAAGTTGATTTGTAAAAATGATTTTTGATTTTTTTGTTGACTGCTTTGAAAAATAATGGTATTATAATAATGAATTATGATATAAATTTCTGATTCGGAGGTAAATATTATGAAAGCAAAAAAACTCTGGGCATTATTGCTTTGTCTTTTAACTGCTTTCGTGCTCCTTGCTTTTTCGGCTTCGGCTGAAGAGGTTGTCTACTGTGAGCACGGTGAAGAAAACTACCGCTGGTTAAAGACAGAACAAACCTGTAAACAGGACGGTAAATATGAGCAGATATGCGATATCTGTTATGCGGAAAATCCTGATATGAAGCCCTTTGTGACTCTGGTAATTCCAAAGCACAACTTTGTTGAAATTTACACAGGCAAAACTGCAACCTGTACGGAAGAGGGCTTTGTTTCCTATTACTGTGATTGGTGTAATCTTCTTGAAAACAGAGTAACAGAGATTGACCCTGACAACCATCTGTTCAATGAATGGACTGTTACCGTGGAGCCGAACTGTATGGTTGAAGGCACAAAGGTAAGAGAGTGTATCCGTCCCGGATGCGATTACGTTGAAACAGGCTCTGTACCCGTTGTTGAATCCGCCCATGAGCCCCTTAACGAAAATTGGGAAACCGTAAAGGCTTCCGATTGCTACGAGGAAGGCATTGAAAAGAATGTGTGTGCAATCTGCTTAAAGGAATACACAAGAGCAATTCCCACACATAATGATTATGCAACAAACACCGTCGACTACAATATAGTTGAAACCAAGGAAGGAAACTGCAGTCAGCTTGCTTCTGTGAAATATTACTGTAAGCAGTGCGGTATATCCTTTGTAATTACCGGCAAGGCAGATCCTGACAAGCACGATTACAGCGACAAGAGTCTCTGGTTCTACAGCGTTGGTGCAAGCTGTAAGCACAAGGGAAAGCTTACCAAGCACTGTAAGAATGCATATCATCACACTGTTGTAGAGGAATATGCACCCCATACCTTTGAGGGTGTGGAAACCGTTATCAAGGCTCCGTCATGTAAGGAAGACGGAACAATGGAGAGCGGAACAAAAACAATCAAATGTATCTACTGTGATGAGGTTAAAACCGAAACAATTCCCGCAGGTGAGCATTCCTTCGGTGATTGGGTTATTACTCAGGGCAACTGCGCAAGCGGAGGCAAGGCTGTAAGAACCTGTATCTGTCAGAAGAAAACCGAGGAAATTGACTTTGCTCCCGGTACACATCTTAATTATAACCTTCTTCACAGAGAGCTTCCCACCTGTCTCAACCCGGGAACTCTCTATGTCGAGTGCAAGGCCGCCGGTTGCGGGAAAAGGGTTTACCTTTTCCCTGATGAGCTGAAAAGCAAGATGGCTCATACACCTGCTTCAGATTGGGTGATAACAGAAGAAGCAACCTGTGATAAGTCAGGTGTCAGAGAGCGTTACTGTGATGTTTGTGACGAGGTTCTTAAAAGGGAAGTAATTGAGCAGAAGGCTCACAACTGTGTCATACTGAAAAAAGGAACTGAAGCAACCTGTACAGAGCTGGGAATTACAGATTATCTCTATTGTATGGAATGCGGAATTACCTTTGAACAGGAGCTCTTACCTGCTCGCGGACATAATTTTGTTGAACAGATTTCACCTGAAGACGGTGCAGCAAAAATCTGCGACAGATGCTATCAGTATGAAGTAGGAGATTCCACCTGCAAATGTCTCTGCCACAACTCAAACGGCATAGCAAGAGCTATCTGGAAGGTTGTAGTTTTCTTCTGTAAGCTCTTCGGCTTCAACGAGTTATGTAAGTGCGGTATAGCACATTTCTGATAATTTTTACATAATATACCAACGGCGTCCGCGGATGCCGTTGTTTTTATGACAAAATAACAAATTTTCTGTTTTTTGTCTAAGCACTTGAAAAGTCGGATAAAAATTGGTATAATGTCAAAGAATAGTAGTATGGAGTACAAGGAGTAATTTTAGGCTACGAATCAAATTCAATTTTGAAAGGAAGATTAATTATGCTTCAGAACGCACCCACAAACAACAAGAGTGTACTTGAATGGCTCGAAGACAAACTCGCACTCGTTAATCCCGACAAGGTAGTATGGATTGACGGCTCCGATGAGCAGATTGAAGCTCTCCGTGCAGAGGCTTGCTCTACAGGCGAGCTCATCAAACTCAATCAGGAAATTCTTCCCGATTGCTACCTTCACAGAACTGCAGTAAATGACGTTGCCCGTGTTGAAGGCAGAACATTTATCTGTGCTGAAACCAAAGAAGAAGCAGGCCCCACAAACAACTGGATGGATCCCGCAGAAGCTTACGAAATGCTCTACGGCATCGCAAAGGACAGCTACAAGGGCAGAACTGCTTACATCATTCCTTACTCAATGGGTCCTGTTGGCTCAGAATTCTCAAAAGCAGGTATTGAGCTTACTGACTCAATCTATGTTGTACTTAACATGTGCATCATGACAAGAGTAGGCTTCAATGTTCTTGAAGCTCTCGGCGACAGCAATGACTGGGTTCGCGGTCTCCACTGCCGTTGTGACATTGACGAAGAGAAGAGATATATCTGTCAGTTCCCCCAGGACAACACAATCATCTCTGTTAACTCAGGCTACGGCGGAAACGTTCTTCTCGGTAAGAAGTGCTTCGCACTCCGTATCGCTTCCAACCAGGGTAGAAAAGAAGGCTGGATGGCTGAGCATATGCTCATCCTCGGTATCGAAAAGCCCGACGGCGAAGTTAAGTACATCTGTGCTGCATTCCCCTCAGCTTGCGGTAAGACAAACCTTGCTATGCTTATTCCTCCCGAAGGCTATAAGAACAAGGGCTACAAGGTATGGTGCGTAGGTGACGACATTGCCTGGATCCGTAAGGGTGCAGACGGCAGACTTTATGCTATCAACCCTGAAGACGGCTTCTTCGGTGTTGCTCCCGGTACAAATATGAAGTCTAACCCCAATGCTCTTCTTTCAACAAAGAAAGGCACAATCTTCACAAACGTTGCTCACAATCTTGCTGACAACACTGTATGGTGGGAAGGTCTTGACAAGAATCCTCCCGAAAATGCAGTTGAATGGACAGGCAAGCCCTGGAACGGTAAGGTTGACGAAATCAAGGGTGCTCATCCCAACAGCCGTTTCACAGCTCCCGCTAAGAACTGTCCCTGCATCAGCAGCGAGTTCGAAAATCCCAACGGTGTTCCCGTTTCCGCTATCGTATTCGGCGGTCGTCGTGCTAAGCTTGCTCCTCTTGTATATCAGTCAAGAGACTGGAACCACGGTGTATTCGTTGGTTCAATTATGGCTTCTGAAACAACAGCAGCTGCTTCAGGTGCAGTAGGTGTTGTTCGTCGTGACCCCATGGCTATGCTTCCCTTCTGCGGTTATGACATGGCTGATTACTGGCAGCACTGGATCGACATCGGTGAAACACTTGATGCTGACAAGGCTCCCAAAATCTTCAACGTTAACTGGTTCCGTAAGGATGACGAAGGCAACTTCATGTGGCCCGGCTTCGGTGACAACCTTCGTGTTCTTGATTGGATTATTGACAGATGCGAAGGCAAGGTAGGCGCTGACGAAACAGCTATCGGTTACCTTCCCAAGGCTGAAGACATCAACCTTGAAGGACTTGAAGACGAAATTACTGTTGAAGGTCTTAAGTCAATCCTTGACGTAGATAAGGCTCTCTGGGCTGAGGATGCAAAGGGAATCGAAGAGTTCTACGGCAAATTCGGCGACAAGCTTCCCAAGGAGCTTCGTGCTGAGCTTGAAACACTTAAGAAGAACACAGCTGAATAATCAATCAAAGCTAATAATTAAGGCAATCCTTCGGGGTTGCCTTTTTTATATGTTATGGCATAAAAAAATCACTCCCCGTCTTAGGGAGTGATTCGTTTTATTGAGGGATTATTTAAGCATTGAGCCGAGATCACTGAAGTTGAGCTCGCCGTTCAGAAGCTTTGTAATTGCCTGAAGAAGAACCATAATGAACTTGAAGAGCATCTGGAATCTTGATTCATTTGAACCTTCTTCGGGAAGGGTAGGATCCTTTTCTGTAACGGGAACAAGCTTTTCAGCGCTTACGTTCGCATCAATATACTGAGGATATTCGGGATTGCTGAATACAGTCATATTGTCTGCTGCAAGGATTGTGTCGAGGAAGGTATAGAGTGCATCGGCATCAAAGTAATCGTGGTAGCAATTTTTGATGAACCATGTTGTTTCGGGGAAGAGACAGGTTGAAGCATCAATCTTTTCGTCGGCTGAAAGATACTTTTTGCTTTCTTCGTCCATTGCTTCAATGTAAGAAGCGGGAAGAGTCTTGCCAAATTCGCTTGCTGTTGCGCCGAAAGAGGTGAGAGCAGTTTCTGCGATAGCATCACTCATGGGATTTGTGTTGCCAAAGAGGGGAGCAGAGGGAAGGTTGTATTTTGAAATAACATTTATGTTAAGACCCTTTTCTGCGTGTGCCTTGAGTGTTTTGCGTGATGTCAGCTGAACGGAATTGTGATACTCTGTAATAAGGCTTATTGTACCTGCATATTCTGCGCGGAGCTCATCAGTGTTGTAAACAAATTCAACTGCATCAGTAAAGTATTCATCGGGTACCATTGCCCAGAAGGAGGGGAATGAACCGTAAGAGTTTCTGATGAGAGGAGCGATGAGGTCAACTCTGATTGCGTCAATGAGCTCCTGGATTTTTTCAGTACCCATATTGAGCATTTCAGCCTGTTCGAAGATAAGAAGGAAAACGTCGATGAAGTTTTTGACAAAGCTGTCTTCAATTATATCCTCATATTTGATAAGTTCATTTACATATTCATTGATAGCTTTGGCGTTAAGCTCAATCTTACCTGAGAAGAGTCTGCCGATAAGGCCGATGCCTTCCGTTGAGGGAACATACATAATTACGTCGTCAATCTTATCGGTTACATCACCGTTAAGTGCAAGATATGTGGAAATGAGGTTTGCACCGTAGCAGCGGCCTACAAGGTCAACCTTACCGCCGTTTTTGGTAACGTTGTTGATGAGTGCTTCAAGGTCCTTCACAAGAGTGAGGGGAGAAAGTCTCCAGTCATAGAAATAATAGCATTCCTTTGAAGCGGCAAAAAGATCGTGACCGCCGAAGGAGGTGGGGGACTTTTTACCGCTGGTCTTGCCGTTTTCGTCGGTTTTGGGTGTGCCGTCGGGATTGAGAAGCATACCCTCGTAAACGGGAGCCATTCTCTTATAGATTTCTTCACAGTAATCACTGTAATCGCCTGTAAGTGTTGCGACACCGAGAGCGGTAAGGCAGGGAGCAGCAGCTTCCTTGATTATTGCGGCTGTATCAACCTCAATAGGATAAATCTTTTCGCTCTTAAAATCGGTTCTGTCTGTGAAAAGCTCACCACCGTAGCCGAGAATATAAATTACGGCGTCAAGCTCCTCGGAAGCTGCACTGGCAGCCATGGGAAGTACACTGCAAGCCATAATCAGAGCAAGTGCAAGTGCAAGGAATTTTTTTGATTTTCTGAACATTGTAATTGCCTCCTTATATATAATAGTATAATTATTACCAATCAATTTTAACAAAACTATGAACGTTTGTCAACTGTTTTGCGGAATATAAGGAAGGAATTGTTCTGTTGATATGTTGTAATTTCAATTTCTTTTTTTGTATGATTTGTACTAATAATTTCTTTAAAAGCATGTTTTGTTAAAAAGGTATTCATAGTTTTTTCTTTTTTTTAATTTTTTTGTTAAAACATTATTGACAAAGTATATCAATAGTAATATAATTAAGATGTTGATAGAGGTGTGAGTTTGTCTTTACCTCTAAAAATAATATTCAGAAGAAGGAGGACACAAGAATGTTTGATTTTGGTGAAATTAAAGTAACTGTAGGTGGTTACACAATGGACATCGCTCCCATTCTCGAAGCTCTTGCAAAGTTCGTAGCAGCTATCCTTAACGCATATCTTCCCGAAGATCTCAAAGATGTTGCAAGCGACTTAGAAGAACTTGCATAATTGAAATTAATAAAAAAATCTAATTATAGGAGGATATTGAAATGTCATTCAAAGAAGCTCTTAAAGTATTCATCAGCTCTGAAAAAAGCGCTAACGACAGAGCAGCTGCTTTTGGTATTATCTTAGAAGCACTTCTCGGCTATCTTCTTGAATTCATCGGAATTCCCGCAGTTGACGCTGAATAATCAGTTGTAAATTATTTTGCAAAATAATTTCCCCACTCTCGTAAGAGGGTGGGATTTTTTTGTTTTAATTGAACATAGGGAAAATATAATCTGTTTTTCTTCTTTTTGTAATTCTTTTGAAAAAAATTTTACTTAATATGTAACTAAAAGAGCTTTTGAATTGTCTATATATATGAAAGGTCCTTTCAGAGATTTTTAAAATAGCGGAGGTGAAAAAATGCATTCTTTACAAGCTGAGTCAGATGCTGACAAAAAGAAGCTGACTGAGATATATGAGAAATACAGAAACAGAATGTATATTACTGCCTGCAGGATATTAAACGATCCTTATCTTGCTGAGGATGCGGTTCATGAAGCATTTGTAGCTATTTCGAAAAATCTTGGGAAAATAAAAGATACAGACAGCATACAGACTGCGTCTTATGTTATCAAAGCAGCTAAAAGCAGAGCGATTAATATGAAAAAACAGAGTGTGTATGAAATGCCTACACTAATCAGCGACGAGGATGCTAAGGAGGATGAGAACGCCCTTGACAGTATTTGTCAGAAGGAAAACTATTCTTACATAGTCAGCGCCATTCTTTCTCTTGATGAAAAATACAGGGATGTACTCAGCCTTTATTATCTCAACGAGCTGACTGTAGCGGAAATCTCGCACCTTCTTTCACGAAAAGAAACCACCGTAAAGCAACAGCTATTCCGTGGCAGACGTAAACTCATATATATAATAGAAAAGGAGGCACTTAATAATGAAAAATAATGACATTCTTAAGCTTGCTTTTGAAGAAGCGGCAGAAAGAGAATTAAGGACACTTCCCAAGGAAGGGGATATAGTAAGACCTTACTCCAAGAGCTTCAATAAAAAGATGGAAAAGCTTTTTGATGAGGCAGGCGGGCAAGATAAAACTGTACCCGTCAAAAGAAATAAATTCAAGTGGGCGGCGCTTATTGCGGCTGTGCTGATGTGTGTTACCTTGACTGTAACTGTTTCGGCTACTGATTTAACACCGAAGGAAATGCTGATGCTTATGGGATTGTGGACGGAGCCTGACCCTGAAAATTATGTTACTGTTGATTGGGAAATTAAGGAAGCTTATTCGGCGGGCAGTGCTGAGGATGCCCGTAAAGAGGTTATCTATGACGGTGATGAGATTGTTATTAAATATGTTCTCGATGAGGGCGCACACTCCGTCGAGGAGGAAAAGGGTCTTATCCTTTTTCTTGACGGTGTGAGACAGAAATTTACCGTAAAAAGCGGCGAAGAAATCACGGAAGATACAGATATGTATTTAATCGGAGGAAATCCCGGTGCCGTAGAGGCCATAGAAATCTCTTTTCAGCCTAACATAGGAAGAAAAGGTGAAACTCTTGCTCTTTCCGTCGGCTCCATCACAGATCCGGACGACAGTGCAGGTATATGTGTCAGCGAAAAGGGCAGAAAAGATTACCACAACGATGAAGACAGGGACAGCATCTGCGATGATTGTCTTGTGGACATCACTATACCTACAGGTACGAGAGCTTATGTTTTAAGTAACGATGTTTTCGCACATCTGATTATGGATGAGGATGCACCCGAGCAGAAGGCTGTATGCGGTGATATGTTTGGCAAGAAAGAATCACCCGTTCACGAAAAAATCCGTGCTATGTATAATTATTATGATCCGTCAGATGACGGAAGCTATTATAACGAATACGATAAGCTCGAATCGTTGAACGCAGTATTATATAAGGATATAGACGAGACTCTTGTTTATGATGACGGAACCACCATAAAGGATACCTTCACGCTTCGCAAGACAGACTTCACCACCGAGGGTGAAGAGAATGAGAGGTTTACTCTGAATCTTCACGGTAAACCCGGTGAATACAGAGTGTCATTCTATATCGGCACAGAGGCACAGCCTGTTTTTGACGGTGCAGAGAATATAGATGTCAGAATAAACGAGGGCAGACAGCTCGAGCTTCCCGTCGAGCTTGATACTTCGAAGCTCCCGAAGGGCGATAACAGATATTATGTTGTATACAGGAAGATGGGCGATAATCAGTTTGAACACGGCTGGTGGTGGGAATACCAGATCTGCGAAGGAACTATTACCGTTGAATGAAAGATTGTTTTCCTTTAGGTTTTCGGGGCGGACGCGGTAACGTGTCTGCCCTGAATTATGTTTAATACAGTGCTATATATAAATTTTGACTATATTAAAATGATAAAACCACATTATATAGTATGTTTTACACACACAACCTCAAAAACACACGGCTAAGTGTTCAGGATAACAAAAAACTTTTTAAAAAACTTTGCAAAAAGTGTTGACAAATCAGATTCAAAGTGATATTATAATCAAGCTTTCCGCAGAGATGTGGAAAACGCAGCAAAAAAAGGTCAACGCGAAAAAACTTAAAAAAAGTTTCAAAAAAGTGTTGACAAAAGAAGAAGAGTGTGATATACTCTTCAAGCTGTCTCGGAAAGAGACAGCACGGACCTTGAAAATTAAACAACGATATTAAGAAAAGGAACCCGAG
>JAZLBS010000008.1:0-3745 GCA_045613805.1 Acutalibacteraceae bacterium | reverse complement strand
GGTGACTTTAATATTTTCAGTTATCCCCACATCTCATATGTCATAATAATATTAAGTTCACACGATTGGAGAACTCCTTATAATTTTTTGTAGAATGGAGGTCGGCTTTTAATTAAGTCGGCCTCCGATTTTGGTTTATTGTAAGGAATATATTATGTCAAATTTTATTGAAGAGTTTTATTACGGTAATCACGAGCCACAGGAAATGAATACATTGCTTGCATCAAAAGTGAAGGCGAATCATCGAAAACTTATGGATAAAGAGGAAACAATAAGAAATGTGCTTTCCGGCAGAGCTTTGAAGTTTTTTGAGGAATATGTTGAACTGCAACGGGACTTCATATGTGTTAGCTGTTCTGACAGTTTCATCAGCGGATTTAAATATGGAGCAAAATTTACATATGACACATTCGTCGATAATTGAATTTTTTCAGTTATTTGTGTGACCTATCTTTCATACTTAGATTGTACGTTAATAACACGTATGGAGTTTTGTGTATTTTTCATGGCTAAGGAGAGAATGTCAAGGTGTTCTCTCTACTCTTAAAGAAAGGAATAAAAAAAATGAAAACAAGATATTATTATCAGGCAGAGGTTCTTGAACTCGAGTATACGGATAAGTTTCATGCTTATCTTGGGTTTGAAAGTGTTGAAGCTGGTCTTAGATGTGAGATAACCTTAGCAGATGCAGACGGTGATAATGAATTTATGATCGGTGTTATAACATCGCCCGACTATGAAATAGGACGAATGCATGAATTTGCTGAAAATATGCTTAATAACGCTGCCTATTGTAAGGAGATATGGAGAAGACGAACAAGAGAAAAGAAAATGAACGCTGCTCGATGAGTGGCGTTTTTCGTTTATTATAGGCTTTTATCTGTCATATTTAATATGTAACAACATGACAGGAGAACAGGACAACACATATACTTTTATCAGTACAATATATAACATAACACATTGCGATTATGTCGCATATTACAAAGGAGGAACCGACGATCACGGTAGTGTCGCACCGTGATGTCTGCCAGCTGGGCGATGCAAGAGCATCGGGAAATAGCAGCCTAGTTTAGCGATTAATAATATGAGAGGGGATTGTTATATGGCAAAAAGAAAGCGAAGAGAAAGTGTTACCCATAAAATTATGAGCAACGTTATTTCTATCCTTAATGAAAAGACCGCTCACGACCTTACAAGAAAAAACTATATTCGACATTGTAAGAAATACATAGCATTCTGCAGAGAGCAATATAACTGTAAAGACTTTGAGTCCTGCCGAGAGCACATACAGGATTATTCTGATTATCTGCAAGCATCAGGACAGTATTCTGCTGCATCGATTCACACCTTTTTAGCAGCACCATGTGTTGTTTTCGATATACCTATGAATACAATTCAAAAGCCTATACGTCATATAGGTGAGTTCAGCAGAGGCAGAACTAAAACACTGAATCATACAAACCAAGATTTATCAGATCCTGAATATAAACGCATTGTTGAGTTCCAAAGGTGTGTCGGAGTCAGAAGAGCAGAGCTAGCCAAAATAACAGGGGATTGTCTTGTAACAGATGAGTCGGGATATCCTTGTATACTCGTTAAAAACGGCAAGGGTAATAAGGTTCAACTTCAGCGACTCAACAAGCCTGAAGATTTAGAATTTATAAAGCCTTACTTTGAAGGTAAGGCTACTGATGAATTGATATTCACAGATAAAGAAATTAACAATAATCTGAACTTTCATAAGCTCAGAGCCTTATCAGCTCAAGAATATTATGATATTCAGCTTGAAAGAATTCTTAATGAACCGGGTTATGCAGAGCAGATGGTTAAAGAAATTGAAGCTCGATGGAACAGGTTCAACATTGATAAAAGCACAGGAAAGTCCAAGCCTTTCAATAAATCAAAGCTTGAAGGTTGGTATGTGACAAGAGGAACTGTAAGGCAGAATGCAATCAAAAATAATCGCCCGATAAAATATAACAGGCTAGCGGTCTATATGGTTTCACTTTATAAGAACTCTCATTTCAGGTCGAACGTGACAGTAGAAAATTATTTAGCAATATGATGTATGTTTGCAGAACTTGTTCAGCAAGAGTTATTTCAACAAACATAGCGTACATACTACGCTATAGTGAGTCTTAATTTTTTGGACTGTGTATATATGTTTTATTGAAATGTGTGTAGTTGGTGTGATATAATCGTGTTGACAAATTACGATTTGTAGATACAGATAAACTAAATGCTGTTTTAAGAGGTGGAAATATGAAATTCGGTATTCAATTCAGAGTCCGTGGTGACAGCTTCGGCGGACATTTTATAAACGGTATTTCTATGGCTGAAAGTGAAAGCATATGGAAGTGCAAGAAAGCTTTTGATGATGAGGATAAGACGGTTTACGAATCGTCTGACGGATACAGAATAACTGCTTATCACATCAGAAAAAATGATGTTTATGAGTGCTATACAGTTTTTGAAAACAACTCTGACTCAATCGCAACGCTTGAAATGCTTTCATCCTTTTGTATTGAGGATGTAACTGCCGACACTCTTCACCGTGCAACCTCCTTCTGGAGTGCTGAGGGTAAGATTTTAAGTCAGAAGCTGACTTCTCTTAATATGGAACGCTCATGGAGCGGACACGGTATCAGAATAGAAAAGTTCGGACAGATAGGTTCAATGCCTGTAAGAAAGTGGTTTCCCTTTGTAGCAGTTGAAGACAGCGAAAAAGGTGAATTTGTCGGCGTACAGCTTTACTGCCCCTCAAACTGGCAGATTGAGCTTTTCAGATACAAAGAACCTCTTACTTTGCTCGGAGGTCTTGCCGATTATGACTACGGTCATTGGTGTAAGGAGATTCTTCCCGGTGAAAGCTTCACCTCACCCAAGGCAGTTGTTGCAGTTGGTGAAAGCCTCAACAAGGTCTGCGATATGCTTGTAAAGGCACAGAATCCCGCTATTTCTCCTGTTGATGCAGACCTGCCTGTAATCTTCAACGAGTACTGCACATCCTGGGGTAATCCCACAATTGACAACCTCGAAAAGACTGCAAAGAAGCTTCAGGGAAGCGGTATTCGTTACCTTGTTATGGACAGCGGTTGGTACAAAGAAGAGGGCAAAAACTGGTGGGATACTATCGGTGATTGGAATGTCAGCAAGCAGCTTTTCCCTGATGGACTCAAGCCTGTTAATGATATGATCAAGTCTTATGGACTCATCCCAGGTATTTGGTTTGAGATGGAAAATGTCGCTCCACTCTCTGCTGTTTACAATGAAACTGACCATTTGCTTTCCCGTCAGGGGATACCCCTTTCAGTTGGCGGCCACCGTTTCCTTGATATGCGTGATGAGTGGTGCGTGAATTATCTTGATGAAAAGGTAATCAAGCTCCTTGCAGAAAGTGGTTACGGCTATCTTAAGGTGGATTATAATGAAAATATCGGTGTTGGTTGTGACGGTGCTGAAAGCCTCGGTGAGGGACTTCGTCAGCATGTGCTTGGTAGTCAGGAATACTTCAGGCGTATTCACGAAAAGCTTCCTGGTCTAGTAATCGAAAACTGTGCAAGCGGTGGCCATCGACTTGAGCCTTCAACTATGGAGCTTTGCTCTCAGGCAAGCTTCTCGGATGCCCACGAATGTAAGAGCATACCAATCATCGCTTCCAATGTACAGAGAATGATTAAACCCTCACAGAGTCAGATCTGGGCGGTACTTCGCAAGGAAGATGACATTCACAGAGTTAATT
>JAZLBS010000007.1:0-22986 GCA_045613805.1 Acutalibacteraceae bacterium | reverse complement strand
ATGGATAAAGCCTTTGCAAAAAAGCACAATCCTAAAGGCAAGTTCCGTCCCTGGCTTTTAAGAAGCGCTCCCCTTCTTTGTGTCAGCTTTATTGCCCTTTGGTCAGTACCCTCACTTTTTGAAGGTCTTTCACTTGTATGTGTTCTCTTCGGACTTAAGATTCTCTATGAAGGCGCATACACAATGTTCAATATTCCTATGGGTTCTCTTCTTTCAGCTATGGCTGACAACGACAAGGACAGAGCAACTCTCTCCTCTGCCCGTGGCTTCGGTTCTGCTGTAGGTAATGCAATACCTGTCATGCTTATGCCTATGCTTATTGAAAAATACGGTCAGACTAACTCTAAAGGTTATGCACTCGGTGCGGCTCTTTGTGCAGTTATAGGCTTCGTTATGTGTCTCGGTCATTATGCTTTTACAGAAGAAAGAACTGCTCCTGTTATTGAAAACCAGGAACAGCAGAACATTAAGGTTACGGATATTCTTAATGTTTTCCGCGTGAACAGACCGTTCCTTGCCCTTTGTATTCACGGACTTTGTATTTGTACTATGCAGTATGTCAGTAACACTCTTACCAATTATCTTTTCTCCGTAGTTTACGGTGATCTGACTCTTGTTTCCAAGGGTATGATAATTTCTGCTCCCTTTATGACTGTGACTCTTTTAGGCGGCCCCTTCTTTGCTAAAAAGTTCGGCCTCGAAAAGTTTATCAGATTCGGTCTTATTTCCGGCTCTGTACTTTACATAGTGCTCTTCGCACTTCATATGGTTACCGATGTAAATCCGTATATCCACATTATTGTCAGCAACTGTGCTATGGGTCTTGCAAGCGTTTCTATCTATATGCAGTGGGGACTTGTCAGTGAGGCTATTGATTACAATGAAATGATTACCGGTAAAAGAACAGAAGGCTCCATTTACGGTACCTTTAATCTTTCACGCCGTGTAGGTCAGACCATCGGTAACTCCTCTGCTGTTCTTATGCTCGGCTGGATTGGATACAACGCTGACCTTACAGCTCAGTCAGCTGTTACGATTTCAGGTATCAAGATTATAGCGGTGCTTCTTCCTGGTATTTTCGTTCTCGGCTCCTGGGCAGCGTTTAAGTTCCTTTGGAGAATGGATTCCGAGACAAGACAGAAAATCGACGATTTCAAAAAAACACAGAAGGAACAGTAATTTATGCAAAAAATAATCTCTACACCTTGCGGTGAAATAAAAGGAATAGCTTCTGACGGTGTTATTGACTTTAAGGGAATACGCTATGCTGTAGCTGAAAGATGGACTTATCCTGAAATAGTTACAGAGTGGGAGGGTGTATATGATGCCACAGTCTACGGTAACTGTTCATATCAACCAAGAGCCTTTTATAACGAAGAGGAAAATCCCGGCAAGATTTTTTACTATAATGAATTTCGTAAGGGCGAAACCTATGCATATGATGAGGACTGCCTTTTCCTTAACATTCGCACTCCCGAGGATGCGACACCTGACAGCAAGCTTCCGGTCTTAGTTTATATCCATGGCGGAGGCTTTACGGGCGGCTGCGGTCACGAAAAGCACTTCGACGGGCCTGTATGGGCGAAGAAGGGCGTTATCTCCGTAACCGTAAATTACCGTCTGGGACCTATGGGTTTTCTCTGCCTTCCAGAGCTGAAAGCCGAGGCAGGCCACACGGGTAACTACGGTCTTTATGACCAGATCACCGCCATCAAATGGGTCAAGGCTAACATATCAGCCTTTGGCGGTGACGGTGATAAGATAACGATTATGGGGCAGAGTGCAGGTGCTATGAGCGTACAGCATCTCTGTCAGAGTGATTATACTGACGGGATTTTCCGTTCTGCTGTAATGTCAAGCGGTGTGGGTATGGGCTCGTTTATGACAAGCACACCTGAAAAGAAATATGACTTCTGGAAAGAGGTTATGAAAAACACAGGAGCGAAAACTTTGGAAGAATTCCGTGAGGTTTCTCCTGAAATACTTTTCAGAGAGTGGAAATCTGCAAAGGGCTCAGCTATGTCTGCAGTACCCGTTAAAGACGGAATACTCATTAAAGACGGTGCAAAGCCGAAAAATATTCCCTATATGGTCGGCTCTACGAGTCACGATATGGCTCCCGCCATTCTTTATGCGATGACGAAAAGATGGGCGAAGAAAAACGGAGCATATATGTGGATTTTCGGCAGAATGCTTCCCGGTGACGATAAGGGCGCCTGGCACAGCAGTGACCTGTGGTACTGGTTCGGTACGCTGAAAAATTGCTGGAGAACGATGGATAAAACTGACCACGCTATAAGCGAGGATATGTCCACTTATCTCTGTAATTTCGTTAAAAAGGGAAATCCTGGCGGTGACGATAAAAATCTTCTTGCCTGGGATAAATGTAAAGGTAATAAAGATGTTATGGTTTTTGGTGATGCCGTTTCAACAAACACTATAAAAAGAATGAGTAAGCTCATATACATCACTCTTACCACCAAGCCTGTCGGTGAGTGATATCGGTTCAGCATATATTTTGTAATGAAGGGAAGCTTGCAATTGTGAAAATGAACTCAGTTTTACGCAGTAAAAAAGACAACTTTCTGTACTTTATGTTATCAACTGATACAGATATAAGGCTATTGCTCGGAGATATTATTGAGCAAAGCAAAGTAAACATAGCTAACCCCAAAAATACTGTTGAAAAATGCATACGTGCAGTTGTATACTTTGAAATTAATAAGGGCCTTTCTTCTGATGAATTACCTGAGGATGATGATTTGGATCCATATAACGGTAAAAGTATTTCTATTGGTGAATGTGCATTTAAATTTAAGTGTATAGTTACCTTGAAGGAATATCTTGACGGCGGATATAAGAGTATATCCGAGGCCGCATATATTACTTGTACCGATGAAAATGTTCATCTTGTTGCTATGGCTTTGGATAAAGGTGAGAAAGTTAAGAAAAAAACGGGAAATGTTATTGTTCTTTCATCTGCTGTATTAGCTTTCACAGGTCCATTCACAGGAATTTTCATCGTACCGATTGAGTGGCTTGCATATATAGGAATGTTAAGCGAAAAAAGAATTTCATCAATTCTCGGTTTAATGTCTTCAAAGTATACCATGTATAAGATAAAAAAACTGAATAAAAGCGAACAGGAAGACGATAACCATTCGGATACAGATTTCAGTCAGGAGTATTTTGATCCTACCTATGTGAATATGTAAAAAACTGCTCACATCATTCAGGTGTGAGCAGTTTCTATACCCTCGCATATAATGTGTGAGGGGGTGATATTATGACTGTAATTCCTTACGACCGTCAGGCGGCAATTAACTATGCCCGTGAATGGGCTTTCAGAAGAAATCCTCGTTTCCTTGATTTCAGCGATTTAGGCGGCGACTGCACTAATTTCGTATCACAATGTCTTTATGCAGGGAGCGGAGTGATGAATTTTTCACCTGTTTACGGTTGGTATTATATTACCGCATCCAACCGTACTGCATCCTGGACAGGCGTAGAGTATCTGTACAATTTCCTTACATCAAATGAAGGGGTTGGCCCTTTTGGCAGAGAGGTAGGGGAGAATGAAGCTGAAGTCGGTGATGTAGTGCAGCTCGGTGATGCTGACGGCGATTTTTACCATACGATTATTATAACCTCGCTTTATCCCGAAATTCTCGTTGCATCTCATTCCAATGATGCCTTTGAACGTCCGCTTTCATCCTATGACTATGATGTGGCAAGGTTAATCCATATAGACGGAGTAAGGGTAGAAGAGTAATATGTTGTCAGATAAAAGAAAAACCTCTCCCGATTAAGGAGAGGTTTATTCGTTACGGAGAGGTATCAGTCACCTCTGACTATTCTGTAGGTCTGTCTGAAATCTTCCTTGCCCCAGCCTCTTTCCATAGCCTTATCTATTGCGGACTTAGCGGCTCTCATACCGGGCATATCAAAATTCATTTCCTCACTGATGTGTGAGCAGATGGTAATGTCCTTGCACATATTTTCCAGGGAAAAGGCTGTAGACCAGTCCTCATTTTTAAGCTTTTCTCTTTGGGCGTTCATATAAAAATTCTGTGCTCCGCCTGCGGCTACTGCATCCGCGAAGTTGTCGATGGAAATGCCGAGCTTCTGAGCGAGATTAAGAGTTTCGTTGACGCCGTTCTGAATCTGTGCTACGAGGGTGTTGTGGCAAATCTTTGCGGCAAGACCCATACCATTTTCGCCCATATAAATTACCTTGCTTCCCATATATCCGAGAATGGGCTCGATGATGTCGAATACTTCCTTTTCACAGCCTGCGAGGACACCGAGTGTGCCTGCGATGGCGTCAGCCTTGGAGCGTACTACGGGACAGTCGGCAAACTGCGCACCATTTGCCTTTACCATATCAGCCACCTCTACGGATTTGTCGGGCTCGATGGTACTCATATCGATGCAGATCTTTCCTTCCTTAAGATAAGGGAGCATTTCAGTATAAGCCTCTTTTACATGCTTCGAGGTGGGGATCATTGTGATGATGATATCCGCCTTTTCTGCTACCTCGATATTTGTGGCACAGCCGACAGTACCAAAGGAAGCAAGCTTATCAATCTGACTTTGCTTGTGGTCATTACAGTAAACGGTATCATTGTGCTTTTTTGCAATATTTTTGCACATTGATTCTCCCATAATTCCTAAACCGATAAAACCTATTTTCATTTGAATAACCTCCTGATTATTATGAAATAATTATAGTTTTCTTATTAAAATATGTCAAGAAAAAACTTTACTTAATACTTTCATAGTGATAAAATATGATATTGAAAGAGGGTAATAAAAATGGAAAAAAGCATACATGGTAAATATTCAATTGATATGTGCAGCGGCTCAGTTTATAAAAAGATGCTCAAATTTGCTTTGCCGCTTATGCTTTCAGGTATGCTACAGCTTTTATTTAATGCTGCGGACATAATTGTGGTCGGTAACTTTGCCGGCGATGAATCTCTTGCTGCGGTGGGTGCAACAACTACACTTATTAATCTTATGACCAATCTTTTTATCGGTCTTTCAGTAGGGGTCAATGTTCTTACAGCAAACTACTACGGTGCGGGAAAGGCGGATGAGGTTAAATCAACTGTTCATACAGCAATTTCAATAAGCATTATCAGCGGTGTTATACTTACTGTAGCGGGTATGGTCTTTGCACCTCAGATTCTTCATCTTATGAAGGTTCCTGATGATGTTATCGGACTTTCGATTATTTATTTGCGTACATATTTTGCCGGTATGATTGCTGTTATGGTTTATAATTTCGGAAGTGCTATATTGCGTGCAGTCGGAGATACACAGCGCTCTCTTTATTTTCTTACGGCTTCCGGTGTTGTTAACGTTGTTTTGAATCTGATTTTTGTAATAGGATTTCATTGGGGTGTTTTCGGTGTAGGCCTTGCCACTGCAATTTCACAGGTTGTTTCTGCAGTGTTGGTTGTGATGGCACTTATAAAGGAAAAAAGTTCTATAAAGCTTTCCCTTCGTGATTTAAGTATAGATAAACATAAATTTGTCCGTATAGTGCAGATAGGTCTTCCGGCCGGTCTCCAGGGAATGCTTTTTTCCATTTCGAATCTTCTGATACAGTCTTCTGTTAACTCCTTCGGTAAAATTGTTATTGCGGGTAATTCCGCTTCGGCAAATGTTGAAGGCTTTGCTTTTGTTGCTATGAATGCTTTTCATCAGGCTGCAATAGCATTTACAGGTCAGAATAAGGGTGCCGGAAGATATGAGCGTATCGGTAAGATTTTGCGCGCAGCTCTTACATATGTTTTTGTTACAGCAATGTTCTTTGCGGTAATTTACAATCTGTTCTCTCATGAGCTTATTGATCTGTATACAAACAGTGATGATGTAATTTCGTCCGGCGTGACCAGACTCACGATTATTGCCACTGCTTATTTTCTTGCAGGTATGATGGATGTTGTTGTCGGTGCGATACGAGGTCTTGGTTACTCGGTTGTACCTATGATTGTCTCTGTTTTCGGTATTTGTGTTTTCAGAGTTTTCTGGATATTCTGTATATTTTCACAGGAAGAATATCATACAATCGAATCCATTTATTACTCTTATCCGATAAGCTGGATTCTTACTCTGTCAGTTCAGATTGCCTGTTTTATGTTTATTAAAATCAAAATAGTTGATAAAAAGTGGAAACAGAGCCGATAATTGACACTTGCAAAATTTTGTAATCTGTGATATAATCAACATATCTTATATAGAAATACTCTAAATTAATTTTTAGAGTATTTTTTACAATTTATTACTTTAATAAGTTAATTTGATGATATAGTGATTCAGAAAGGCGTATTACAATGATTGACAGAAAAATTGATGCACTGTTTACGCAGTGGTTGGAAGTTAACAGAGATAAAATTATTGAAAAATGGATTGAGCTTGCAAAAATTCCTTCCATAACATCAGACAAAGCGGAAAAAGCTCCTTTCGGTGTTGACTGTGCAAGAGCACTCAATTATGCCGCATCCCTTTTTTCAGATGAAGGAATAGAAAGCAGGGTTTATGATGAAGGCGGCTACGCACTTGTAAATTTTGGTGAAGGTGAAAAAACTATTGGTCTTTTCAGCCACAGTGATGTAGTTCCCGTTGGTGATGGTTGGCTTTTCACTGAGCCGTTTAATCCTGTAATTAAAGACGGAAGTCTTATAGGTAGGGGAGTAGAGGATAATAAATCCGGTATAATTGCATCACTTTGTCTTATGAAATTTTTAAAAGATGAGGGAATTAAAACTAACAGCCGCATAGAAGCTTTTATCGGTTCTGATGAGGAATGCGGAATGAAGGACATGTTGGCTTACCTTAGAGAGCAGAAAATGCCCGATATATCGTTTGTGCCTGACGCAGATTTCCCGTGCAGTACAGGCGAAAAAGGTATCTGTCATTTCTGGGCACAGAGCACAAGCAAATTAAAGCAGATAAAAAGCATTTCAGCAGGCGAGGCTTTTAACATTGTTCTTGACAAAATTGAAGCAACTCTCGAATACGACGACAAGCTCTATAAGGAGCTTTCAGTAAAGCTTGAATGCTGTGATAAAATTTCTATGACAGCTGACGGAAATTCAATTGTTATTCTTTCAAAAGGAGTTTCAAAGCACGCAAGTATACCCGAAGGCTCTGAAAACGCAGCGTTGAGCTTGTTCTCCTTACTTTGTGAGTGCGTGAGCCTTTGTGAAGGTGACCGTGATATTCTTAAGGGTGCTGTTGAAGCCCTTTCCTGCTACTACGGAAATGGACTTGATATTTACCATGAGGATATAAATTTCGGAAAAACGACCTGCACAAACGGTATGGTTAAGATCGAAGATGAAAAGCTTATGCTTTCCTTTGATGTTCGTTACGGTGACACTATGGACGCAGTTGAACTTGAAAGAAGATCTGAATCAGCACTGGAAAGATTAGGATTTGTTATAACATATAAGGATAACAGTCCGGGCTTTTCTATTGATAAGGACAGTGAAATTCCTGAGGTTCTTGAAAAAATATATGCTGATATTACCGGTGAATACAAAAAGTCAGTTCTGATGTCGGGTGGAACCTATGCCCGCAAGCTTAAGAATGCTTTTTCTCTCGGTACAAGTGTCATTCTTTCCGACAGAAAGGATAAGGTTCTTGAAATGCCTGAAGGCCACGGCGGTCCTCATCAGCGAGATGAAAGAATAGATATTGAAGGATTTTTTGCAGCTGTAAGAATTCTTATCCATTATGTTCTTCAGAGTGACAGGTTAATTAACGAATAAAAACATTACTTTGACATATAAATTAAATTTTAGTTAAATTGTCAAAAAATAATATCTTTTCTATTGTATTCATTTGCGATTTATGGTATAGTTAAACGAATATAAACAGATATATCCAAGAAATGATGATCAAAAATTTCTTGAAACGAACAAATCTGGAATAATAAAAAAATAAGGTGGGTTATTACTGTGAACACAAAAACATTACTTTATGTGTTGAAAAGAGTGGCTCTTGCGGTTCTTACGGTATGGGTTGTAATTACGGTCACTTTTTTTGTTACGAGAGCTGTTCCCGGCGGTCCTTTCGCCAGTGAAAAAGCTATCACCCCTGCTGCCAAAGCGGCACTTGAGGCTAAATACGGTCTTGATAAGCCTGTGATGGAGCAATATTTCACATATCTTAAGGATGTTGTTACCAAATTCGATTTCGGTCCTTCTCTTAAGCAGCGAGGACGTGATGTTATTGATATTATTACTGACGGTATGAAAACATCCTCTAAGTTAGGTGTTGCAGCTGCATTTATTGCTCTTATTTCGGGTGTTATTCTCGGTTCTGTGGCAGCACTCAGAAGAAATAAGATTATAGATAAAATCATTATGGTTGTTACTACAGCCTTCGTTTCAATGCCCTCGTTTATTATGGGATCGCTTCTGCTTATAATCTTTGCCGTTACCCTGCGTGTTTTACCTGCTAACGGTAATGCTGACGGCGGACTGATTCTACCGGTTATTACTCTTTCTCTTTATCCTATGGCTTACATCACCCGTCTGACCCGTTCATCCATGCTTGATGTTCTTGGTCAGGACTATATCCGTACAGCCAAGGCTAAGGGTGTTTCCGGTAACAAAATTATCTTCAAGCACGCTCTTAAGAATTCTCTTATTCCCGTGCTTACCTATTTCGGACCGATGCTTGCTTATATCGTTACAGGGTCTCTTGTTGTTGAACAGATTTTTGCTGTTCCCGGTATCGGTAGAAGCTTCGTTAATTCCATCACTAACCGTGACTATTCACTCATTATGGGTACAACAATTGTCCTTGCGACACTTATCGTTATTATGAATCTTATAACTGATATTCTTTATAAGGTTGTTGACCCGAGAATCAATCTTGAATAAGGAGGTAGAAGAAAAATGAATAAAAAACCTTTAAGCCTCCATGTCGATGTAGAAAAGCTTATTCCCGCTACTGAGGAGGAAAAGGAATACATCGTAAAAATGAGACCGTCTACGACCTTTTTCAAGGACGGGGCGAAAAGATTTCTTAAAAACAAGGTTGCAACTGTTTCTCTTATAGTTGTACTTTTAATAACTCTCACATCTATTTTCCTTCCCATGTTCTGGCCTTATTCCTATGAGCAGCAGCTTGGTGTCGTACCCGGAAAGCCTGTTGACTCGACTTACAATAACCTTGCTCCCTTTGAATACGGAGCCACAGAACAGGCTAAAATCGATGCAGGGGAGAATGTTTTCCCTCATGTTTTCGGTACTGACTCCCACGGAAGAGACTATTTTATCCGTGTTGTTTACGGTACTAGAATTTCTCTTTCTGTCGGCTTCTTTGCCAGCCTTATCGTTCTCGTTATCGGTCTTACTATCGGTTCATTAGCCGGTTATTTAGGCGGTAAGATTGATCTTATCATAATGAGAATTATTGATGTTATCTATTCTCTTCCCGATACACTTATGGTAATTCTTCTTGCATCTGTGTTAAGGACGGCTCTTGAGGCTGTTATTGAGGGAACAGTTTTGGCCAAGCTTGGTACCAATATGATAAGTCTCTTTATCGTTTTCGCTGTTCTTTACTGGGTATCTATGGCGAGACTTATCAGAGGTCAGATTCTTTCTCTCAGAGAGCAGGAATATGTTTTAGCTTCACAGGCTACGGGTGCCAAGGGTGGTTGGATTATCAGAAAGCACCTTATCCCTAACTGTATCAGCGTTATCATTATTTCCACAGCTCTTCAGATTCCTAACGCCATCTTTACCGAAAGCTATCTTTCCTTCCTCGGACTTGGTGTTAATGCACCTATGCCTTCACTCGGCTCTCTTGCCTCTGAGGCGCTTAACGGCATTAATTCCTATCCTTTCCGTCTTCTATTCCCGGCGATTGTTATTTCACTTGTGGTTCTGTCGCTTAATCTCTTCGGTGACGGACTCCGTGATGCATTTGACCCCAAACTCAACAGTTAAGAAAGGAGATTACAATGGCTTTATTAGAAGTAAAAGATTTACAGACCTCCTTTTTTACAGATGCAGGTGAAGTCAAGGCAGTAAACGGTGTCTCCTTCAATCTTGAAAGAGGTAAGGTTTTGGGTATAGTAGGTGAGTCGGGTTCAGGTAAATCCGTAACTGCCTATTCAATTATGCAAATTCTTGCAGGTACAGGTAAAATTGTCGGCGGTTCCATAAAGCTTGACGGACAGGAGCTTGTAAATGCAGGCGAAAAAGTAATGAAGGATGTCAGAGGCAATAAGGTTTCTATTATTTTCCAGGATCCTATGACCTCTCTTAATCCCACATATACAATCGGTTCACAGCTGAAGGAAGCAATTCTTCTTCACACAGACAGAGACAAGAAGCAGGCATATGACCGTGCAGTTGAAATGCTTCGTCTCGTTAATGTTAATGAACCGGAAAAGAGAATGAAGCAGTATCCTCATGAGCTTTCCGGCGGTATGAGACAGAGAGTAATGATTGCTATGGCTCTTGCCTGCGAGCCTGACATTCTCATCGCTGACGAGCCCACCACAGCTCTCGACGTTACAATTCAGGCACAGATTCTCGAGCTTATGAAGGACTTACAGGAAGAGCTCGGTATGGCTATAATTATGATTACCCATGACCTCGGCGTTGTGGCACAGATGTGCGATGAGGTAGTTGTTATGTATGCGGGCTCTATATGTGAGCAGGGTACAGCTGACGAAATCTTCTATAATCCTCAGCATGAATACACCAAAGGTCTGATTCGCTCTCTTCCCTCTGCCAATACAGCAGGGCAGAAGCTTAAGCCTATTACGGGTACTCCTATCGACCTTCTCAATATGCCTAAGGGCTGTGCATTTGCTCCCAGATGTGATGCAGCAATGAAAATATGCATTGATACAAAGCCTGAAAGAATTCTTGTAAATGATGACCATGCAGCTGCTTGTTGGATGTGTATAAAAAATGCACTTGACAACGGTAGTGTAATTGTGGATAATAATAGTAAAGGCGGTGACGCCCGATGAATGAAAATAATAATCAGAACCTTCTGGAGGTTACGGGTCTTAAAAAGTATTTCAACATCAATGTCGGAATGTTTAAATCAAAGCCTCTTAAAGCAGTAGACGATGTTTCCTTCGCTATCAAAAGAGGGGAAACCCTCGGTCTTGTAGGTGAATCGGGCTGCGGTAAAACTACTGTCGGCAGAACTATTCTTAATCTTTACAAGCCTACCGCAGGTGAAATCAAATTTGACGGTAAGGTTATTAAATCAAAATCAGACCTTAATGAGTTCAGAAAAAAGGCAACCATGGTTTTCCAGGATCCTTATTCTTCACTCAATCCACGTATGACAGTATCTGATATTATCGGTGAGCCTCTTGATGTTCATAAGCTTTGTGCAAACAAAAAAGAACGTGAAGACAGAATTCTTGAGCTTATGGGGTATGTAGGTCTTAACAGTGAGCATGCTTCGAGATATGCTCACGAATTTTCAGGCGGTCAGAGACAGAGAATCGGTATTGCCCGTGCTCTCGCCGTCAATCCCGAATTTATCGTGTGTGACGAGCCTGTTTCAGCTTTGGACGTTTCTATACAGGCGCAGGTTATCAATATGTTCGGTGAGCTTCAGCAGCAGCTTGGTCTTACCTATCTGTTTATAGCTCACGACCTTCTTGTTGTACGTCACATCAGTGACAGAATTGCAGTTATGTATCTCGGAAGAATGGTTGAGCTTGCTGATGCAGCTGAAATTTATGACCATCCTCTTCACCCTTATTCAAAATCTCTTCTCTCTGCGGTTCCTGTTCCTGATCCGAAAATTGCCAGAGCAAACAAGAGAATTGTTTTAAGCGGTGATATTCCCAGTCCTCTTAATGCACCTTCAGGCTGTCCGTTCAGAACACGCTGTCAGTATGCTACTGAAATGTGTGCACTTTCAATGCCTGAATTTAAAGAGGTTTCATCAGGTCATTTCGTTGCTTGTCACAGAGTTGACGAAATCGGATGATGATTTTTCTTAGGCGGTTACGGTTTAACCGTAGCCATACATACGGTTTTAAATGTAGGAGAAGCATTTAAAATAAAAATACTTTTCAGAAAGGAAGAAAAGAAAATGAAAAAAATTCTCGCTTTACTCATGGCTGTTGTAATGTTATTTACATTAGCCGCATGTGGTGGTAACACAGATGACGAAAAAGCACAGTCTCTTGCTGTGTGTCTTGCTTCCGAGCCTGACACAATAGACCCTGCTCTTAACTCTGCTGTTGACGGTGCTACACTCGTTGCACATCTCTTCTCAGGTCTTGCTAAGTGGGCTCAGGATGAAAACGGCAAGCTCATTATTGTCGCTGACGCTGCTGAAGAACTCGTTGAAGGTGTTGAAAACGAAGACGGTACAGTTACCTACACATACACACTTAAGGAAGGTCTCACATGGTCTGACGGTCAGCCTCTCAAGGCTTCTGACTTCGTATTCTCATGGAACCGTGCAGCATCTCCCGCTCTTGCAGCTGACTATAACTATATGTTAGATGTTGTTAAGGGTTATGCTGAAATGTGGGAAACAGACGAATCCGGTGAAAACTTCGTTAATCCCGATGCTAAGCTTGCTGTAGAAGCAACAGACGACAGAACTCTCGTTGTTACTATCAACAATGCAGTTGCATACTGGAACGAGCTTCTTGCATTCCCCACATACTATCCCGTACGTGAAGATGTAGTTGCTTCTGAAAATTGGGCAACTGACCCCGCTACATATGTATGTAACGGTGCTTACACAATCACAGGCTGGGAGCACAACAGCGTTATCACTCTTACAAAGAATGAAAATTATCACGATGCTGCTAAGGTTACAATGCCTGAAATCAAATTCTATCTTTCAGATAAATCTGATAACATGCTCACCAACTATAAGAACGGTGACTGGCTTCTTATCGATGACGTTCCCACAAATGAAATCGCAACTCTTAAGACAGAATATCCTGAAGAATTCGTAGTTGCAGGTCAGATCGGTACATATTATGTATCCTGGAACATAAATGAATCCATTCTTCCCGCTTCTTCAACCCTTACAGGTAAAGAAGCAGAAGCAGCAGAAGCTGAAATCAGAAAAGCACTTGCACTTGTTCTTGACCGTAACAATATTGTTAACAACATTTCTCAGGCCGGTGAAGTTCCCGCAGCTTCATTTGTTGCTATGGGTATGACAGATGCTGACGGTTCTGAATTCTATAAGAATGCAGGCTCAAGTGAAGAATTTGACGGTTACTTCAATGCATCTGCTGATGCTTTCGAAGCAAACTTCAATTCTGCAGTAGAAACACTTAAGAAGTACTACAACTATGACGAAGCTTCTGCTAAGTTCACAGATGTACCTGCTCTTACTTACATCTACAACACAAATGACGGCCATCAGGCTATCGGTGAATACATCCAGATTGCTTTCGCTGCTATCGGCGTAACAGTTAACCTTGAAAATCAGGAATGGAACACATTCCTTAACACACGTAAGAACGGCGATTACACTGTTGCTCGTAACGGCTGGCTTGCTGACTACAACGATCCCATTTCATTCCTTGATATGTGGACAACAGTTTCCGGTAACAACGATGTACAGTTCGGTAAGGGCGAACACAAAGACCTTGCTATGTACAGTGTAGACGTAACAGATCTCGGTGTTGACCTTAAGGTTGAAAACGGCACATGGGCAGAAACCTATGATGCTCTTATCGCTGAAATCAAGGCTTGCACAGATATTGAAAAGCGTTACGCTCTTATGCACGCAGCTGAAGACCTTCTTATGTCAACAGGTTGCATCACTCCCATCTACTATTACACAGATATCTACATGATCGATGACAGCGTTGAAGGCTTCTTCGCTAACCCCCTCGGTTATAAGTACTTCATGTACACAACAATTAAATAATAGTAAAGCGGAATTAATTTCGGTCCCGATGCTTCGGCATCGGGATTTTTTTGCTGTAAAATAAACGGAGACCTTTGCAAGGTCTCCGTTTATCTTATATAATATTCAGATTTACATTTGGGAAGTTTTCCTTTTTTAAACCTTTTTCATAATCTCTGTCAACCTTAATTGTTCCGTCTTTAAGTTCTTCGTAAAGATCTTCATATTCATCAACAGTAAAATTTTCCATCTTCCAGGTGTCAGTAGGAAGAGCAACGGCATCATCCTTTGCGCCAAGAGTTGTCTGAACACCGCCGATATCATCCCAGGAGTCAGAGTAGATTTTTTCAAGAACATATTCTACGGATTCTCTTATACCTTTAGTTGCAGAGGTAATAACTGTATCTGATTCATCTGACTGGTCAATGTCAACACCGATAACTGCACCTTCGTTTGCAGAGGCAGCTGCAAAAACAGATTGACACATTGCACCACCGCACACAAATACAATTTCTGTTCCTTTAGAATACCATCCGTTTATCATTGTCTGAAGCTCGGCAGATGCACCGAAGGAAGATCCGTATTCCCAACTGTAATTCATATCCACTGTAATATCTTTTTCTTCTGCTGCAGCCTGTGCTCCTTGAATATATCCGTAACCGAAACGGCAACAAGCAGCATTAGTTCCGCCACCGCCACCGCTGAAGCCTAATTTGGTATATCCTTCCTTAACTGCTGCGTAACCTGCAAGAAAACCTGATTGCTCCTCATTGTAGTCTATTGCTGCAACATTTTTAAGTGGTTCACCATTCTTATCTTTTAGAACCCAGCCGTCAATAAAAATGAATCTTGTATCCTTAAGTTCCTGCGCTGCTCTAGAAAGGGCTGTTCCTTGTAAAAATCCCGCACAAACAACTACTTTTGCTCCAGCATCAGCTGCCGCCTTCATTGCATCATATCTGTCTTCATCTGTTGCACTGTCACCACCGGCGGGCTGATAATATTTGTATGATTTGTCATTGTCATATGCGTATCTTTTTATGCCTTCCCAGGTGCCTTGATTGAAAGATTTGTCTTTCAGCTGTCCGACATCTGTAACGAAGGCAATTTCATATTTTCCGTCAGGCGAGCTCATATTGTCGGCAATAGCATCGTAGTCGTATTTTTCGTTTTGTACTTCTGTTGTTTCTTTTTCTGTTGAAGAAGGTGGTGTTGATGTAAGGGGTTCTGTTATTTCCGGTTTTTCTTTTCCTGCGCATGCAGCAAAAGAAAATAAGATTATTGCTGCTGTTATAATTGCTATAATTTTTTTCATAAAAAATCCTCCTTTGAATATCTATAGTATTATCTTCAAAGGAGAATTTTATATCAAAATATTAAATTTTTATTCCAAAGACCAATCAATAGGCTCAAGTCCGGACTCAATAAGCAGTTCGTTACATTTTGAAAAATGCTTGCAGCCGAAAAAACCGCCGTATGCCGAAAGGGGACTTGGGTGAACAGAGATAAGCTTTTTATGTATGGGGTTAGTAATTATATCGCATTTTTTACGTGCGTTTGCTCCCCATAATATAAAAATAACAGGTGTATCTTTTTTGTTTAGCTCCGATATTACTCTGTCTGTGAAATGCTCCCAGCCTTTGTCTTTATGACTGTTTGCGTTGCCACGTCTTACCGTGAGAACATTGTTGAGCATCAATACACCGCTTTTAGCCCACTTTTCAAGATATCCGTTTTCAGAAGGCTTCACACCCAGATCGCTTTCAAGCTCCTTATAAATGTTTTTAAGCGACGGGGGAAGGGGCACCCCGGGCTTTACTGAAAAGCAAAGACCGTGAGCCTGACCCGGCTCGTGGTAAGGATCCTGTCCGATTATAACCGCCTTGCAGTCGTTGAATGAGGTGTATCTCAGAGCGTTAAATATATCATACATATTAGGATAGATTTCATAGGAGGAATATTCCTCCTTAAGAAACTTTCTTAGCTGTTTATAATAAGGCTTTTCCCATTCATCCTTTAAAATTTCGTCCCAATCATTACCGATCTTAACCATTTTATCAGTCCTTTACTTAATATTCTTTATTTTTTATTGCTTCGACAATTATACAGACACAGTTTTCACATAGCTCTTTGTTTTTTGCTTCTGCCATTACTCTGATTACTGGCTCAGTTCCTGATTCTCTTACAAGAATCCGTCCGTCAGAGCCAAGAATATCTTCAGCCTTCTTGATTGTTGAAATAACCTCTTCGTCATACAAAATGGCCTTTTTATCTGAAACGCGCACATTTGTAAGAAGTTGAGGATAGGGGATAAACCCATCGCAAAGCTCACTGAACTTTTTCTTTTCTGAGAGCATTACTTCCATCATTTTTATACTCGTAAGAATACCGTCACCCGTGGTAGCATATTTCGAAAAAATAATGTGCCCAGATTGTTCACCACCGAGCTTACAGCCGTGTTTCGACATATATTCATAAACAAATCTGTCACCTACATCAGTTCTTGCGTAGTCAATACCGAGATTTTCAAAGGCTTTGTAAAGACCGAAGTTTGACATTACCGTTGTAACTACAGTGCTGTTTGTGAAAAAGCCTTTTTCTTTCATGTATTTGCCGAAAATGTACAATATACCGTCTCCGTCTACAATATTACCTTTTTCATCGACGCAAAGACATCTGTCTGCATCTCCGTCAAACGCAAAGCCGACATCAAGTCCGTTTTCTGTGACGAGTTTTCGTAATCCTTCAATGTGAGTTGAACCGGCATTTTTATTTATATTTGTTCCGTCCGGTTCAGCGTTTATAACGTAAGTTGTAGCACCTAAAGCATCAAAAACCGCCTTGGCAATGCTCCAGGAGCTTCCATTTGCGCAGTCAAGACCGACTTTAACTCCTCTGAAGGAATAAAGACCGAGAGAAATGAGATAACCTATATATCTGTTTCTTCCGGAAATATAATCAACGGTTCTGCCGATTTTTTCTCTTAGAGCAAAGGGGAGTTCAGGAATATCATATTCTCCGTCAAGATATTTTTCAATAATGTCGGTGATACCTTCATCCATTTTTTCGCCTTTCGAATTAATAAGCTTAATACCGTTGTCATAAAAAGGGTTATGGCTTGCCGAGATCATAATGCCGCAATCAAAATTATCCACTCTGGTTATATATGAAACACAAGGTGTTGTTGTAACGTGAAGCAGATATGCGTCAGCGCCTGATGCCACAAGACCTCCTACCAATGCGTATTCAAGCATATAGCTAGAGCGTCTTGTGTCTTTTCCTATGATAATCTTTGCGTGGCTTTTATTGTTGTGAGAATTTTTTTTACTGTAATACCAACCCAAAAATCTTCCT
The DNA here is from genome assembly GCA_045613805.1 of Acutalibacteraceae bacterium. Taxonomy (GTDB): domain Bacteria; phylum Bacillota; class Clostridia; order Oscillospirales; family Acutalibacteraceae; genus UBA6857. The sequence goes on along the minus strand of JAZLBS010000007.1, from coordinate 5,742 downwards.
GTTTTATATGCGTGGTCAGCGGTAAGCTCCACATTGGCTTCACCTCTGAATCCGTCTGTTCCGAAATACTTTCCCATATCTTACCTCTTTTCAACAATGTTATCATCATTTTTGTAAATTCTGTTTGCTTTGATAACACCTCTTACCCGTGAGAGAGGGTATATGGTAGTATTTTTACCGATAACTGTGCCCGGATTAAGAACACTGTTACAGCCTATTTCCACTTCGTCACCGATTATAGCACCAAATTTTTTCAATCCTGTTTCTATAACGGTATTATCTGACTTAATGCATATCTGACTTTTATCTGATTTCACGTTTGAAGTCACAGCTCCTGCACCAAGATGTGATTTGTAGCCTAAAATACTGTCACCGATATAGTTGTAGTGCGGAATCTGAACAGAATCAAAAATAATAGCATTTTTGATCTCTGTAGAATTACCGACGACGCAGTTTTCGCCTATGAGAGCTGTGCCTCTTATAAAGGCGCAGTGTCTTACCTCTGTATTTTTTCCGATAATACATGGCGCACCTATAAATGCGGTAGGCGCAATTTTAGCTTGTCTGTGAATCCATATTTCAGTTGAAATCTCGTAAAACTCTGTTTTATCAAGCTTTTGCCCAAGCTTTACAATAAAATCTTTGATTCCGCCAAGGGCAAACCAAGGAAACTCGCAATCAGCGAGAAATTCTCCGCTTAAGCTGTGTTCAAAAGAAAAAAGCTCTTCTGTTTTTAGCATAGTATCATCTCTTTCTTTAATTATACTTATCTGTTTATTTATATTATAAACAAAATGTAAATTAAAAATGTTTCTTCTTATTAAAACTATACAAAAATTAGTGGAAAAAAAGAACCAATAAATACCAAAAACAGAAGGATTTGAAATGTAAAAGATATTGAATTTTGTATAAATTATACAAAATATTATAAATATGTTAAAAACTATTGACGAGACAGTTTAAAATTAGTATAATTAAGACACAATCAAAGAAAGATTGAATCAAGTTAGAGAAAGAGGTGTTACCGATGTACTGTTTAATGTAAACTGTACAATTTGATAAGATCTTATAATCAATAAAAAGCGAATGGAATACTGACTGAATGATTAATGAGAAATAAATATCTCTTCTGATATAATTTTACTAAGAGGTCAGATGTCCTGTAAATTTTAAATAATTTGCTTTCCGCAGGAGAAGTAAGTAGAAAGCGTAAAGATAAATATCAGATTGTCCGGTAAATAATTTTTCTTAAAGGTAATGTGCAGAGGAATATAACCTTTAAGAGTGGAGAAGGAATTGCCTTTGTGTGAAGAAACATCGGCAAATGAAGAAAAACAAGGTATCTGAGTATTTTATAACTTCTTAAATTCAGATTAGAATTCATTGTTTAATAGTGAAAAAGAGATAAGAAATAAAAAATACGGCTTATCTGAAAGTAATTTATAAGAGACATTAATGATGAATTAAAGATACCGGGAGAATTAAAATTTAATATTTAAATATAAAATCCAATCTCCGACAGGGAATACCTTGTCGGAGATTTTCTTGATTATAAAAGTTGAAACTAAAGAATAAATTTGTCTGCTTACACTTGAAATAAATTTTGTGTTGATGTATAATACAAATTGCTTTTATGCGGTCAGTTCGAAACCTTCCTGACCTAAACCGTATTTCGGTTTAAAATCAAAACTAAAGGAGCAAAAAAATGAATATGTCAAATAAAATTCACAGACTTGTTCTGTCTGCGGTGATTGCCGCTTTGTATGTTGCAATTACCTATGCACAGGAAATGATTTTACCTACAAGTGCAACTATGGCTGTGCAGTTCCGTGTTTCGGAAGCACTGACGGTTCTGTCTCTTTTTACTCCGGCAGCAATACCGGGGCTGACTGTGGGCTGTTTCATTGCAAATTTTTCTGTATTAGGTGCTTTACCTACAGATATAGCTTTAGGGACACTTGCTTCGTTTCTTGCCTGTTATTTTATTCACAGACTGAGGAATATCAGAGTCAAAGGCTTTCCTGTGATTTCATTGCTTATGCCTGCGATTTTCAATGGAATTATTATAGGTGCTGAGATTGAAGTGTTTTTTATAGAAGGACCGTTCAATTTTTTTAGTTTTCTGATTCAGGCAGGACTTGTCGCACTTGGCGAGCTCGGCGTTCTGTATACACTTGGAGCGGCACTTGTAAAGGTAATACAGGATAAACGTCTCGGCAAATATCTCAGTGGTATTTAATTTATTTAAATATACAAAATAAGGAGGATAAAACAATGGAAAACAAACTCACCAAAAGAACATGGCTGAATATTATTGTTTTCAGCTTTATGGGTGGTATTGCGTGGAATCTTGAGAACATGTATTTCAATACCTTCCTGTTCGATTCAGTTTATGACGGGGTTTCAAAGGCAAAGCTTGAAGAATGGGGTATAATGGCTCCGACAACTGCTATCAGCCGTATGGTTGCTCTTTCTGCCATCACAGCCGTTGTAACAACATTTATAATGGGTACTCTTAGTGAAAAGATGAAGAAACGTAAGGTGTTTATTTCTGTCGGATATATTATATGGGGTGTTATTACCGCTTCATTCGGTTTTATATCCAAAGAAAATATTTCTTTACTTTTCGGTATTTCCGATGAAGCAAAAATTCTTTTATTTACAATCTGGGCTGTAATTATTATGGATATGGTTATGACCTTTATGGGTTCAACAAGTAACGATTCCGCTTTTAATGCCTGGACAACAGATGTTACCAATCCTGTGGTAAGACCTAAGGTTGAAACAGTGCTTCTTTTTGTCGGCTTGTTTGCTATGCTTGCTGTTATGGGCGTAGGAAGTCTTTGTCAGGCTGATGTTGTATCATACCAGGTATTCTTCCTCGGTCTTGGTATTATAGTAAGCTTAAGCGGTGTATTCGGTTTGTTTGCACTTAAGGATCCTGAAATCAAAGGTGAAAAAACAAACTCTAATTATTGGAGTGACCTTTTCTATGGCTTCAGACCTTCTGTTATCAAAGAGAATTCAATGCTTTATCTTGCTCTTGCTGCAATCTGTATTTACAATATTGCAATTCAGGTTTTCTTCCCGTATCTCTTTGTTTATCTTGGAAGCGTTATTCTTCCGGGTGCAGTTTTTGATATCAAGACTATCATAGTTGCTGTTCTTGCGGTTGCCGGTCTTGCTGCTGGTGTAATTTTGCTTCTCAGGGCCTCAGGAAAGAACAAGGTAAATGCTTATATTATTACGATTGTTCTCTTTATAGCAGGACTTGCAACTCTTTCTACCTCAACTAATATTGCTATCGTTCTTGTTGGTATCGCTCCCACTCTTATCGGTTATGTTGTTCTTCAGATTCAGCTTAATGCATCAGTGCGTGACTATATTCCTGAAGATAAAGTTGGCCTTTTCCAGGGCATCAGAATGATTTTCTTCGTTCTTATTCCTATGGTTGTTGGTCCTTGGCTCGGTGACTTTGCTTGCCGTACATCAAACTTTACAATAATTGAATACGGTGAAGAAAAGCTTGTACCCTCAACAAGTATGTTCTTCTTTGCTGCTATTGTAGCACTTCTTATCTTTGTACCTCTTTACATTCTTATGGCTAAGAATAACAATGAAGGTAAAAATACAAAGAAAAAATTCATAATAGCAATTATTGTTTCTGTTGTAGTAATTGTTGCTACAACACTTGTAGTAGAATTTGTTCTTGAAAAGAATAGTGTAGCTCCTGTTCTCGATGCAGTTACTGATGTAGTGGAAACTACATCAGCTTTAATTCAGTAAAATAAAGAAAAGCAGTTAAGCCTTAAAGCTTAACTGCTTGTTTTTTTTAGTCAAGAATGTAAAGACCGGATTTCAGCCACACAAATTCTCTTCCCATAACGTTAATGTATTTGTAAACTTTTTCATTGAAAACTCTGTAATCTCTTACGGAATTCGTCTGAATGTTGAGCGTGCGTATTTTCTTTGAAGCCTGATTGCATATATAGAGGGTGTTTCCATGAAGGGATACTGCACAAGGGCTTTCAAAGGCTGTTGCGTTGCCGCCACCGACACGCAGAAGAATTCTGCCTTCGCGCGGGGAATACTTGATAATTGCATTTTCTGACGGAACGGCACACCATACATAAGCGCCGTCAACGGCGATGTCACAAACCGGTGAGCCATGGTACGTAAGAAGAGAGGATACATTAAGTGAACCGTCTGTGTTAAAAATATTGTATTCACCGTTGGGAAAGATTGCCATTATTCTGCCGTCACCGAGAACTCCTACATCACATGAAACGTAGTCACCGAGCTGTTGAGCAATTTCTTCGTATTCATATCCGAATTTTACCTTGAGATAGACAGATTTTTTAATGTGCGTGAATTTATCGTTTATTGCGTCGTAACCGTAAAAGTTGGCTTTGAGTTTACCGTCATCTGTATAGCTCCTTGTTGCAAAAACAAAACCGTTTTTAAAAGGAGTAATATTTAAAATTTCACCTGAAAATACTATTTCCATTTTCAATTTCCTTTCTTCGATTGAAGGTAAGACATTTTACCCCAATATAATCTGTAAAATATAATACAATATATTTTGTGTTTGGTCAAGTGCGAAAAATAACAATATTTACAATTTGATCCAATAAAGTTTTGTTTAAAGTAAAATATTTATTACAGTGCATAAAAAACTCTTGTTTAATGTTGACAAAATTGCTGTTTTCAAGTACAATGTGATTATGAAAATTGAAGACACAGGTTAGAAAGAATCTATTTGTGTTTTCGAAATATTAATTGCTGTGAGATATAATTCTATGGAGATGAGAGAATAGATAAGATATCCCATCCGTGGGGAAGTATGTCTATTTTTTCATTTTTTCTTTTTGTATTCACAGCATAGGAGGAAAAAATATGAGTGAAAAATTGATTCTGTCCCTTGATCAGGGTACAACAAGCTCAAGAGCAATTGTTTTTGACAAGAAGGGAAACATCATTGCAAAAGCGCAGAACGAATTTGAACAGATTTATCCCAAGGCAGGTTGGGTTGAGCATGATCCGCTTAACATTCTTTACAGTCAGTTCAATTCAATAACCACTGTTCTTCGTTCAGGTAATTTCTCTGCTTCAGATATTGCTGGTATCGGTATTACAAACCAGCGTGAGACAACTATCCTTTGGGACAGAAGCACAGGTAAGCCTGTTTACAATGCAATTGTGTGGCAGTGCAGAAGAACAGCTGATATGTGCGAAAAAATCAAGGAAGATAAGGAACTTTGTGACTATATTACAGAGCATACGGGTCTTATTGTTGATGCTTACTTCTCTGCTACAAAAATCAAGTGGATTATAGACAATGTACCGGGAGTCAAAGCTCTTGCTGAAGCAGGACAGCTTCTTTTCGGTACAGTAGAAACATGGCTTATATGGAATCTTTCCGGCGGAAAGACTCATGTAACCGATTATTCAAATGCATCAAGAACAATGCTGTTTGATGTTGATAAATTACAGTGGGACGAATATCTTTGCGAAAGATTGGGCGTACCCATGGGAATCCTGCCCACACCGGTACCCTCAAGCAAGGTTTACGGTTGGGTTGCAAGCGGTATTCTCGGTCTTGAAGAGCTTGAAGGTGTACCCATCTGTGGTGCTATCGGTGACCAGCCCTCAGCACTTTTCGGACAGGCTTGTTTTGAAAGCGGTATGTCAAAGAATACTTACGGTACAGGCTGCTTCCTTCTTATGAACACAGGTGAAAAG
>JAZLBS010000006.1:0-18236 GCA_045613805.1 Acutalibacteraceae bacterium | reverse complement strand
AAGCAAAAGACTGAAGGAGTCCGTACCAAAACAAAAAAGGAGACTCACATCGAGTCTCCTTAATATTTTCGTCTTTTTTCCTCGCTCGCCGCGGGGCATTACTTTTCCTGGCGCGGAAAAGTAATCAAAACGCGCTTTGATTATTTCTGCTTTGAGTACTTGAGTCTGTAAACTACATTCATAAGCACACTGTCAAATGCGCCAAGGCTCTTTGAACCGCCAAATACTTCACCAGCAAGCATTGTCTTACAGTTCTTTTCCATAACCATCTCAGTTGCCTGAGCTTCCTCTGTGTTAGGACCGCAGCAAACCGCACCGTTTTCTCTCAGGAACATAGCATTTCTGAACTTGCCTGACATTTTCTTTGCAGCCTTCTTTGATGACTTCATTGTGTCATTAGGATCAAAATCTGCACACTTAACAGTTACACCGACAATCTGTGCAAAGTCATCAAGGAAGGGCTTTACTGTTGCACCGATTTTTGATGCTGCAGTAATTGCTTCCTTCTGAGAATGAATGATGGCGCCGATATCCTCGCGGCTGTTGTAGATAGCCTTGTGGAGATCTGCCTCTGAAGGATACTTGTCACCCTTGATAAGCTCGTCACATTTGCTGCAAAGACCTACAACAGAAACAGTGTTACCTTCCTTATCGGAAAGGATAAGAGCATCATCCACTCTGATACTGTCATAAGCAGTAAGAGGAGCTTTGGGAAGCTCTGCCTTTGCCTTAGTTTCAACAATATAATTATAAACGTCACTGAAGCCCTCAGTTACCTTGCTTGTAACGTCGTTATATTTCTTTGCAACGAAGTCAGCGCAAACCTTTTCTACCTCATTTGCTACCTTGAATGCATCGTCGTAATCTGTACCGAGACATACTGCACCGTGATGCTTCATGATAACTGCCTTTGAAGAAGAACGTTCAAGAGCGCCGACAACACCCTTACGAAGCTTGCCTGTACCGGGAAGACCGTAGGATGCTACGGGGATATTATCACCGATAAGCTCCTTACTGTAGCCTTCGATGTTGTTGATGTCACAACCGAGAGCAGACACTACGGAAGCGTTTGCCTGATGGGTGTGAATTACAAAGTTAATGTCAGGGCGGTGAAGGTAGCACTGAGCATGTATACCCTTTTCACTTGAGGGTTTGATGTCGCCTTCATAGGAAAGATCTTCCATCTGTACAAGAACGATATCATCAGGAGTAAGGGTTTCATAAGCCTTACCGCTGGGAGTGATAACAAACTGCTTGTCGTCGATACGGCAGCTTACATTACCCCATGTACGGGCAATAAGACCTGTTGAAACAAGCTGCTTACCTGCTTCAACAACGATTTCTTTTGCTTTTAAGATGTCCATATTAGCACCTCTTTATATTTAGTAAGATAAGGGCAGGCAAAAGCCTGCCCCTTTAAATCAGTTTCAATTATTCACCTACACAAGCGATGTTTGAAAGCACCTTGTCGAAACGAACAAGAGCATCGTCAATCATTTCTTCTGTGTATGCAGCTGATGTGTAAAGTCTTGAGCCTGCAAGAGTTACAAGACCTTCAGCCATGTAAGCAGCACCCATGTGAGTCATTGCAGCCTTACGTGCACTTGTCTCCTTAAGAACTGTGGGAATGCCCCAGGGCTTAGCCCAGTCAATTGAGAAGTGCATTGTACCAACAGTTTCGAGATGGCATACTGAGCCCTGGTTGAATGCTACGAAGGGAAGGTTGTACTTGTCGATAATCTGGTTGAGACCTGCGGTGATTCTGTCACCCATAATACCGGCCTTCTGGCAAGCATTCTGCTTGTCGATTTCTTCAAGTGTATAGTAACCTGCAACGCATGAAAGAGGAGTAGCAGCCATTGTACCGCCGCAGAATGCCTTCTTGATCTTCATGCCGCTTGCATCAAGACCTGCACCCATGTACTGCATATATTCCTTCTTACCGCCGATACCGCCTGCACCGGGATATCCACCAGCGATAACCTTACCAAAGATTGTGAGGTCGGGTTCAACGCCGTAGTAGCCCTGAGCACCTGACATACCGATACGGAAGCCTGTAACAACTTCATCAAAGATAAGAAGAGCGCCATACTTACGGCAAAGTCTTTCAACACCCTTGTTGAAGTCCTTATCAAGAGGACGTGTACCGCTTTCGGGACCGATGGGTTCAATAAATACAGCTGCAGTACCGCCGCAAAGCTGATTTCTGCGAAGCTTTCTTTCAAGGTCATTGAGGTCACCGGGGAAGAATTCCTGTGTATCTCTCATAAGACGGATGGGAACACCGCTTGCCTGAGTGAACTTTGAGCCGGGAACACGGATACCGTAGCCGAGCTGATCTGACCAACCGTGGTATGCGCCACCCATTTTAAGGATGTACTTTTTCTTTGTAGCAAGTCTTGCAACACGGCAAGCAACCATACAAGCTTCAGTACCTGAACCGAGCATACGGAACATATCTACTGTGGGCATTGAATCTGCAATTTTCTTTGCAAGCTTGTATTCAAATTCGTGGAAAAGACCTGTGGAAGGACCGCAGGTATTAAGAAGGTCGATAACCTGATCACGGACAACCTTGGGATTGGAACCTAAAACTGTAGGACCGCCTGCCTGAAGGAAGTCATAGTATTCGTTGCCGTCGATATCATAAAGCTTTGCACCGTCAGCCTTTGTGAAAACAAGGGGGAACGGATAGTTGAAAGCGAGGTTATGCTGAACGCCGCCGGGGATGATCTGCTTTGCTTCTGAGATCATTTCCTTTGACTTCTGGCATTTTGCTTCGAAGTAATTTTCTTCATAAGCCTTAAGCACGTCTGGTTTGATTGAGTGGATAGGCAGTGAAATAAGCTTGTCAAGCTTGTCGCAAACAGCTTTTGCGTCGGGGTAGTTGGAAATTGCAAATCTTGTGTCCATCTTAACATCTCCTATGTAAAATTGTTTTAGGTGAGTCGCCACTCACTTTGTTTCCCTAATATTATACAATATTTAAAAGAAACTGTCAACTGTATTATATAACCAAATCCGCACTGTAATTTTGTACAAATTGAAAAATTCAAATTAATGCTTTGTTAATTATTTAAAACTATCTTCATTTTTAAAACAAATTTTCCGAAAAATATTAACTTTCATAAACTTTGCTTTTATTTTATTGACAAAGCCTTCTATTTTTGTTATCATTTATTTAGATGAATTTGATAAGGAGGTGTAATAAATGCCCGCAGTTGAAAACGTACTCGAAATAATCAAAAATGTCATCGCAGCTTTCAAAAAATTCTTTGAGGAAATTTTTGTTATGTTCCAGCCCAAAGAAGAAGGCGAAAACGCAGACGCAAATGCATAAGTTTATTTAACTGACAGGATTGCCTTCGGGCAGTCCTGTTTTTTTACTGACAAAAATATCCAGTGAAGAAAAATCAGCTGCAAGACCTCTGTCCTGCAGCTGATTCCTTTTTTATTCTTTATGCCTTTTTAGCTGTAATCTTTTTGATAACGAAGAGTGTTGCAACCATAATAACAGCACCGATGGGAAGAGCAATGTACCACTGAGGAGCGAAGCCTGCGATAACATAGGTTACGAAGGAAACACCTGCAACAGTAAGTGCATAGGGAAGCTGTGTTGAAACGTGGTTGAGGTGGTCACACTGACCGCCGGCAGAAGCCATGATTGTTGTATCTGAAATGGGTGAGCAATGGTCACCGCAAACAGCACCTGCCATACAAGCGGAAATGGAAACGATCATAAGAGGATTGCCTGTATCGAACACGCTGAGAACGATGGGGATAAGAATACCGAATGTACCCCATGATGTACCTGTAGCAAAAGAAAGACCTACAGCGATTACGAAGATGATAGCGGGAAGAAGAGCCTGAAGTGCACCTGCACTGCCTTCAACAAGCTGAGAAATGTAAATCTTTGCACCGAGAGAATCTGTCATAGCCTTAAGAGTCCATGCACAGGTAAGGATAAGGATAGCAGGAACCATTGCCTTAAAGCCTTCGGGAAGAGAAGACATAGCATCCTTGAAGGAAATAACTCTTCTGATAAGAAGATAAGCAATTGCAAATACAATTGCAACAGCTGAGCCGATAACAAGGCCAACGGAAGCATCAGAATTTGAGAAAGCCTCAATGAAGCCGGTTCCCTCAAAGAAGCCGCCGGAGTAAATCATACCGATAACGCAGCAAATGATAAGTACAACAACGGGAAGAATAAGGTCAATAACCTTTCCTTTTGGGTTAGCTGTTGTTTCGTCATTCTCAACTTTTTCACCGCTTGTGAAAAGGTCACCCTTTTCAATAGCATTTTTCTCATGAAGCTTCATAGGACCGAAGTCAAACTTTGCAACTGCAATAACCACCATCATAAGGATAGTAAAGAGAGCGTAGAAGTTATAAGGAATAGCCTGAACAAAAAGGCTCATACCGCTGTCTGCGCCTGCACCTCTTGCAAAGCCTGCAACTGCCGCTGCCCAGGAAGAAATGGGAGCAATGATACAGATAGGAGCAGCCGTAGCATCAATAATATAAGAAAGCTTAGCACGGGAAATCTTCTGTTCATCAGCAACAGGTCTCATAACTGAACCGACTGTAAGACAGTTAAAATAGTCGTCAATGAAAATGAGGCAGCCGAGAAGAATGGTAGCAAGCTGAGCACCGACTCTTGACTTGATGTGCTTTGAAGCCCAACGGCCGAAAGCTGCTGAACCGCCAGCCTTGTTCATCATAGAAACGAGAGCGCCGAGAAGAACAAGGAAGATGATAATACCCATATTGTAGGAATCGGAAAGAGAAGCAACAAAGCCGTCAAAAAGAACGTGGTTTATAGCTGTTTCAAAATTTCCGCCCGCATAAATGAAGCCACCTACTACGATACCGATAATAAGAGAAGAATAAACTTCCTTTGTGATAAGAGCAAGCACAATAGCAATTACGGGAGCAAGAAGAGCCGCAAAGGTTGCATAAGAACCGATGCTTTCTCTGACCTTGGCAAGAGCCGTTTCAATGTGAGCCTTGAAGCCGGGGTCATTTGTAAGATTGTCTGCATAAGCATCAACATATGCTGCAGCAGATTCGCCGTCTGCAAGGTCATAATCCGTTACTTCACCATCAATATCAACGGAAAAAGCTGTTTCGGCAGCGCCGACAGTGAGAACCTCGGCATCGAGAACAACGTCCTCACCTTTTTCAATTTCTTCTGTTTCAGGTGCTTCTTCACCTGAAACATCTGCTGCATCGGTAGCCATAAGAACTGCGGCGTCTTCGGTAGCAAAAGCAACAGCTGACACGGGCATTACAAGAGCAAAAATCACCATAACGGCAAGAAGAATTTTTGCTATGCTTTTCTTTGAGTTTTGCATTTTTTTTATCTCCTTTGTTTTAAAATTAAAAAAGAGGCCTCACAAGCGGAAGCCTCTTCAAAACAAAAACAAGCTTTGTCCGATAGCTCCCCGCAATGTGCGACAGTTGACAGAATTTTATCCTGCCCCCCAGCAGACATCTGCTCAAACAGATTTTCCGCTTCGGCACAAAACCCTTTCATTACACCGTCAGCGGTCTTTGAGAACCTGTGGGTAATTACTGATGTTTTATGCACCTCTATCTTATTGTGTATTATTATACTTCTCTTTTTCAAAAAAATCAATAGGTTAAATAAATAAAAAGCAACAAGGATGCCCCGTCGGACATCCTTGCTCTTCATAATATATTTTCTCATTTTAAAAGCAACCAATGTGCTGTAAGTTCTCTTAGTCAACGTGTTATATTCTACCATTCCGTTCTCTGTTTTTCAATATCCAAACTTACCAAATAAAAGGAGGTGTTTTTGTACTATTTAACTCTCGAAAAGGCATTTTGTATATATTCTTGCATCCGTTTTATACAAAGCATACAATTTTTTTGTTTTACCGATATACAACGAAAGAAAATACCGAATATTAACAAATAAAAACGCAAAACAGTGGAAAAATAAAAAACATTGTGATATAATGTTATAGTTACAGCGGTCTATACAGAAAAATTACCGCAAGAAAGCAATTTATTTAAAGAGGTGCAAAAAATGAGTTTTAAAGAGTTAATCATCAATGCAGGTTCTTCTTCATTAAAGTATCAGGTTTTTGAAATGCCCGAAGCAAAGGTTCTTGCCAAGGGTATCTTCCAGCAGATCGGTTCAGACTGTACCTTTACTCACAAAATCGACAAAGACGGTGAAGAAATCAAAGTTCTCAACGAACAGCCTGTAGACGCAAAAGATCATCACGATGCCATCACTATTCTTCTTGAAACACTTACAGACAGCAAAATCGGCGTTCTTTCTTCAATGAACGACATTTCTGCAGTAGGTCACCGTGTTCTTCACGGCGGCGAGGAATTCAGCGGAAGCGTTGTTGTAACCGAAGATGTCAAGGAAGCAATCAGAAAGTGCATCCCCCTCGGCCCACTTCACAACCCTGCAAACCTTATGGGTATTGAAGTATGCGAAGAAATTATGAAGGGTATTCCTCAGGTAGCAGTTTTCGACACAGCCTTCCATCAGACTATCCCCGATTATGCATATATGTATGCTCTTCCCTACAAGTACTATCTCAAGCACGGAATCAGACGCTACGGCTTCCACGGTACAAGCCACAGATATGTTTCTGCCCGCACAACTGATTTCCTTATGAAAAAGTATCCCGGCAAATACAACGCTGACGAGCTTAAGGTTATCACCTGCCACCTCGGCAACGGTTCTTCCATCTCCGCTATCAAGGGTGGAAAATGCTTCGACACCACAATGGGTCTTACTCCCCTTGAAGGTATCATGATGGGTACACGCTCAGGCTCCATTGATCCCGCTATCATTGCTGTTCTTTGCGAAAGAGAAAACCTCACAGCAAAGGAAGTTGACAACATTCTCAATAAGAAGTCAGGTATGCTCGGTCTTACCGCAGAATACGACGAAAACTTCAATGAAATTCCCGGCACAGCAACAAGCGACAACAGAACAATCGAAGGCCGTTCAAAGAGCGGTGATAAGAGAGCTCAGCTTGTAGAATCAATGCTCTGCCATCAGCTCCTTAAGTACATCGGCGGCTTCGCAGCTGCTATGGGTGGTGTTGATGCAGTTGTATTCACCGGCGGTATCGGTGAAAACAACCCCCACTACCGTACAAGAGTTGCTGAAAAGCTCGGCTTTATGGGCACAACAATCTGCGAAGAAGCAAACAGCGTAAGAGGTAAGGAAATCGAGATTTCCACCGACGATTCTGCTCTCAAGCTTCTTGTTATCCCCACTGATGAAGAGCTTCTCATCGCACAGGACACTTATGAATTAACAAAATAATTCAACTTTAAAAAGATTGTCTCCTCCGTTTTATGCGGAGGAGATTTTATTTATAACGAAAAATTTCAAAAAATTTTTCACGTGACACTTGGAGTACATACCCTGGCTGTATTATAATAGCGAAAGGAGATGATAGCTATGCTGAAAATTCTTGTTTGCGACGATGAAATCAAAATCCGCACCGCACTCAAAGACTATTTCACCGCCAAAGGCTTTTCCGTTACCGTGGCATCAAACGGAAGAGAAGCTATAGAAAAAGCCGCAGAAAAAGAATTTGACCTGATTATTCTGGATGTGCTTATGCCGGTCACGGACGGGCTTACCGCCTGCAGGGAAATACGGAACTTTTCCGACACGCCCGTAATCTTTCTTTCGGCTTTAGGGGAGGAGGAAGACCTTCTGAAAGGTTACAGACTCGGCGGTGACGATTATATAATCAAGCCTTTTCCTCTGTCGGTGCTGACAGAAAAGATAATCGCCACCGTAAACAGACACAAGGGAATCAATCCCCGAAACCGTCTCATCCTGAACGATATTACCCTCGATTACGGTACACGAAGGGTCTTCTGCGGTAAAAGAGAAATTATTTTCGCCGCCAAAGATTTTGATTTGCTTGCACTTTTAATGGAAAACAAGGGCAATGTTCTTTCCCGCGAGGTAATACTCAGAAAAATATGGGGCTACACCTTTGACGGTGACGAAAGAGTGGTTGATACACACATTAAAAGAATCAGAAAAGCTTTAAGAGAACACGCCGACTGCATAAAGACCGTTATCGGTGCAGGCTATGCTTTTAAAAAGGAGGATGAAAAATGAACAGAAAAAAGCTGCGTTTAATAATAATCGCGTTATCACTTTTATTTTTTTCTATTTCAAGCTGTGCCAATTATACTGCCTCATATAAAAATATACGCTCAGATATTCATATCGCCCCCAATGAAATTATTTCCGGAGTACAGAATTATCTGCGCAGAGACAAGACTTTGCCGGAACGGTTGGAGACTTCCGGTATTTCCGCAGCCGATTACATAGCTTTTACTGCTGACCGTTGGATTTCAGCAAGCCCTCATCAGACAGCGGTTCTCGATGAAGATAAAAGCATTATTTCCCTGGGTGAAACTGCCGTATTTATAGACTCGACCGATGCAGATATCCAAAAATGCTACTTTTTCAAATTAGAAGAATATATGACCACCTCCCTACGCAAGGGAATGCTCCGATTCAGATATTTCAACTCAAATTCATCTGTTAAATATATCTCCTTTTATCAGGAAGGAGAAGCATATATTCCCGTAGAAATCTGCCTGGAAAGCTCAGATTCAAAAAAATCCCAGGTCTTCTGTTTTACAGAAAATAAACCTACCTTAGTTTTTAAGGATAACCTTTATAATATTTGCTTTAATCTGTGGGGAGAGGGCGAAAAGCTTTTCGAAAGAAATTATACTAAAATGCTCCGTGAAAAGCTCGACGATGAAATGTACCGCGGCACCCAATACACCACCACTACAGGCAGTATGCTTTTCCCTGTAGAAATCGGTGAAGAAAGCAATTATCAGCTTTATGTAGCCGTAAAGAAAAACCCCTATGTACGGACTTTTACCTCGCCATATTTCCTGCTTACCGAAATACTTCTGTTTTTTGCCTTCGCTTTACCTACGGCTTTTCTTCTGTTTTTCTCTATGAAATACTTAAAGAAAAAGGAAGAATTCGAAAAATCCAAGCGTGCCTTTATCTCTGCCGCCGCCCACGAGCTGAAAACACCTCTTGCGGTTATTCAGAATCAGTGCGAGTGTATCTTGGAGGGTGCAGTGGATGACAAAAAGGATGACTATATCCGCTCTGTTTATGAGGAAGCGCTGAGAATGAATGACATAGTCACCTCTCTGCTGACCTTCAACCGCCTTTCCTCAGCAGACAGAATCGAAAAGGAAAGCTGTGACCTGTCGGCGCTTGTAAAAGAAGAGGTCCGTAAATATCTTCCCTTTGCCCGGTCGTCGGGAGCTGAAATATCCGTCTCTGCTGACGATGATATTACCGTTACCTGCAATCCTAAGCTTATGGCACTGGCTGTAGATAACTATCTTTCAAACGCCGTCAAATACACCACGGGCGAAAAAATAATCACCGTCACTCTTTCGTCGGAAAAGGACAGCTTCAGCCTTAAGGTTTTTAACACCTGCGAGCCTTTGAGCAGGGAAACAGCGGAAAATATCTGGGATCCTTTTGAAAGACAGGATGCGTCCAGAAACAGAAACGGCTCCTCAACAGGAATGGGGCTGCCCATCTGTAAAAGGATTTTTGACTGCCACGGCTACAACTACAGCTGTAAAAATACGGACACCGGTATAATATTCACAGTCGAAGGTAAAAAATAAATCATTTATGGGGCTGATTACTTTTTCAGCCTCATTTCTCTTTTTCTAATTGACACTTTGCAATTATTATAGTATATTAATACTACATAAAATAAAAAGGAGATTTTATTATGAAAACCTCGAAAAAAATCTTAAGCATTTTCCTTGCACTGCTTATGCTCCTTTCAGTATCGGGCTTTGCCTTTGCCGCTGAAGAAGCTGAAAGAGACTGTCCCGTCATCCACGTCCCGGGATTCAACTCAAGTGATGTATATGCCGACGTTGATGACCCCGATTCGCTTCTGTCTTTTCCCAACGCAGACGTAATCACCGCTTTTGTAAGCACAAAGCTTTTGCCTGCCCTCATTGCTTTCTGTGCCGAACGTGACATTGATAAGCTTTCTACCACCGTTTCATCTGATATCAATGTTCTCTTCGCTGATTGGTTCAATGAGCTTACAGGTGATGCGCCTGAAAAATCAGGCGTTATCTTTAACGAAACTCCCGACAATGTAACCGAAAAATCAAAGCTCATCTTCCGTTATGACTGGAGATGCGATCCTGTAGAAATCGCAGAAAGCCTCAAAACTTATATCGACAACGCTATAGCTGTAAGCGGATGTGAAAAAGTGGCTCTTTCCGCTCACTCCTTCGGCAGCAACATCATTCTTGCCTACCTTCAGAAATACGGCAACAGCAAAATTTCTTCCGTAATTTTTGACTCTCCCGCCTGTGACGGCGTTACAGTTGCAGGTAATCTTCTTTCAGGAAAAGTTACCCTGGATTCCGAAGCTATTGCATATTTTCTCAAGACAGCTCTCGGAGAAAATGAATATCAAAATCTTCTTTCAAGCATTATCGACATTTTCGATATGGCAGGTGTTCCCGAGCTTACCACTCTTTTCCTCGATGAAATAATTGAGGCTCTCTCTCCCGGAGTGTATAAAGAAACCTTTGCTCCCCTCTTCGGCTGCTGGCCCGCATTATGGGCTATGGTTCCCGATTCTCAGCTTGACGAAGCCAAGGCTTACATTTTAGACGGCATTTTAAAAGATGAAGACACAACTGAGCTCGAAGCAAAAATCGACAGCTACACCTCTTGTGTGAGAAAGAACAAAACTTCCATTCTCAAAGAGCTGGACAACGCTGCTAATCTCACCATCCTCTCAAGGTACGGCGCTCCTGCCTTCCCTCTCACGGATGCAGCTGACCTTCTCGGTGATAATGTTATAGAGACAAAGTCAAGCTCTCTCGGTGCAACAACAGCCCCCGTCGGAGATTACTTCAGTGACAGTGAGCTTGAGGGAATAGATATAAAATATATTTCTCCCGACAGAACAGTAAATGCATCGACCTGTATGTTCCCCGAAAAGACATGGTTCATCAATAATTCAGGACATTTTGAAACAGAGCTTACCGAGCCCTATTACGATTACTTCCTTTTCGCAGAGGAAGAGCTTACCTGTGATAAGACTGATTTCGGTAGATTCTGTACCTTCGACAAGAAAACTCTCGAGCTCGTACAAGATACTTCCGAACCTGAGAAGGCAGAAAAAATTTCTCCCTTCAGACGTCTTATCAACTTCCTTCTTGCTCTCTTTGAACGTATCAGAGATTTGTTCGGAAAAATTTTTCCCTCTAAATAATTCATAATCAATCAAAAAACAGGCTGTTTTTACAGCCTGTTTTATCATTTTATTTTTCTTTGTTCCTGTCGGTAAACACAAGATAAGCACTGTAAAATCCGCTGACCGCGACAAGAAAAATACAGGATACTATTCTTTCCTTATGAGTCAGTGAGCCTTCATTTGAAAAAACACCAACTGCATTGAAAAGACCGTGAGTAATAATGCAAGGAATAAGGCTTCCGCTTTTAAGGAAAACAGTTACAAACATAAATCCTGCCGCAACAGCATATATAACCTGTAATAAATTAGGCACAAGCTCTGCACCCGAGCCGTTAAAAAGATTGATTATATGACCCATTCCAAAGGTTACACTCGAAACAATCACTGCTGCCTTAAGGCTTTCCTTCGCCATTGCCTTAAAGAGCAGTCCACGGAATATAATCTCCTCAAGAAAGCCTACAAAAAGCATTGTAAGCACACTCAAAGATGTTTCAGCTGCAGAAAGCTTGTCAGTAATACCGCACATTATATTTACAAAAAGCAAAAGCGCCAGTGGTATATAGTAAAGCATTTTTCCTGCTTTTACATCAGGCTTGCATATACCGTATTTTCTGCACAGCCCGTTCTTTTTTATAAAGAAAAAAAGAATAGCGGACATAGCAATTGCCACAGGCAGACTTACAAGCTTTCCGATACCGATTTCAGCAGAGATACCGTCCGCCAGACTCATTAAAACACAATAAACAGCTATCCATACCACCGAAAAGCTAATCTCACTTTTCTGATAGAGTTTTTTCACGGATTTTCCTCCTGTATCTTTTCTCTGCTCTCATTATATCACTTGTTGCCGTTCTGTTCAAGAAAAATCTTAACAGCAATATAAAGCTATAGCTTCGCTTATAAACTGAGCTGTTCCGTCTGCGTGTCTGTCGATGTTGTTTCTGAACCTTTCGTCCGCCACATACATCTGACCAAGGCCTGAAAGTATTTCCTTTGTACAGGTATAAAAATTCTCAGTAATATAGTCCTGCAGTTTTTTTACAAGAGCCTGTGCATCATCACTGCCGGGTGACATGTCATTTTTCACACAGAGAGAAAACTCGCCCATAATCATATTCATTCCCTTTCCGAGAGTATCGAAGTCACCTTTTGAATATCCTTTGGTTTTTTCTTTGTGCTCCTTATAGGCATCTGTACTGCCCCATCTTTCTTTAGCTTCATCCTTGTATTTTTCGAATTCACTATTATCAAAAGCTTTCATAATAATCTTTCCTTTCTCGGCGCTGTCAATAGAAGAAATAAGCCTCTCAAGTCTCTCCTTTTTCACAATCAGAAGTTTTTTCTGCTCCTTTAGCGCCTCTCTTTTATCATAATCGGGAGATGAAAGAATTTCTCTTATGCTCTTAAGAGAAAAATCAAGCTCGCGGTAAAACATTATTTCCTGCATACGCATAAGAGAATCCTCATTGTAATACCTATAACCTGTCCACTCGTCAGTAAAGGACGGCTTTAGTAAATCTATCTCATCATAATAATGCAGTGTGCGCACACTTACCGAGCAAAGCTCTGCAAATTCCTTAATGAGCATTTTCATTCTTATCACCTCACAGTAAGTATTATATACTATGACGTTGGGTAAGAGTCAAGACAGAAGTTGATTTTTTATCAGAATTATGATATAATTCATAAAAAGAAAGGCGGGCGGTTAAAATGAGCATTATACAGAAATTCTACGATGATATGGCATCACAGTATGATAAGCTTTTCCTCGACTGGAATAAAACTACTGAAGAGCAGGCAACTTTTCTTGACGCTCTTTTCCGTGAAAATGGCTTTGACACCTCTGCCTCTGTTCTCGACTGCGCCTGCGGAATAGGAACACAGGCCATCGGTCTTGCACGAATGGACTACAAAATAACTGCCTCGGATATAAGCGAAAGAGAACTTTCAGAAGCAAAAGAAAGAACCGAAAAAAACGGTGTTGATATCCATTTCAAAAAAGCAGATTTCCGTGCTTTAGATAAAACCTTCACGGAAAGCTTCGACATCGTAATTGCTATGGATAATGCTCTTCCCCATATGCTTACAAAGGAAGATTTAAACTTTGCGGTAAAAAGCATCGTAAACAGAATAAACGCCGGCGGTATCTTCGTAGCGAGCATCAGAGACTATGATGAGCTTCTTATGAAAAAGCCGCCCTATTCACCGCCCTATATCCACCAAACCGAAATCGGCAAAAGAATATCCTTTCAGACCTGGGAATGGAAAGGTGACATATACAAGCTAACCCAGTACATCATCGACGATGAAGAAAAACTGCAGATAAGTAAATTTTACTGCGAATACAGGGCGACTCTGAGAAAGGAGCTAACTGAGCTGCTTCTTTCTCACGGTTGCAGTAAGGTCCAATGGAAAATGCCCGAAGAAACAGGCTTTTATCAGCCTGTAGTAATAGCAACAAAATAAAGGAGAATCGTATGAACACAGCATTTATAATCGGTATAGTAAGCTTTTTCGGATTCCTTATAGGTAACTTTATTCTCGGTGACATCGTCGGCTTAATAATACCCGGTGGTAACGATTTCCAGAACTCCTACTTTTATCCACTTTATGTAGGTGTAACCATTCTCATTTCCCTCGTTATTTCCTGTATGTATATAATTATCAAGAAGATCGACAGCATTTCTAAAAAAGATGACGATAACGATAAAGAATAATCCTTCCGATTATATAAATGCCCTATGGCTCGCTGAAAGCCATAGGGCGTTTTCTGTCATAAAACACTTATTTTACTTCAGTAACATCCAGATGCAACTGATGGGTTTTATTCTTACCATCAGCATCTGCTATCTTTATCTCGAGATAAAGATTCTTAATAAAATTATCAGGGTTAACTTTTTCCATTATATCCGGTCCACTGATTTTACCCAGATCATCACCGTCAAAAACAACCATTCCGCCCGTCTGATCTGTTACACTGTTTGTCATAACAGTATTCCTCTGATCGTTCTCAAGTGTATAAAATATAGCGGTATAAGATGTGATACCTTCAAAGAACTCCTCTGAGTTTATTTTTAATATTCCTCCGCTGAAGATATCCTCATCTTCGTCAAGAATAATCGTACCGTTCATAACGGTCAGAACATCATCCGAACCGCTGAAGGAATAAACCTTTGTTTCAGAAATACGTTCTGTATGTACTGCCGTTTCCGGAGGAGATTTATCGGACTGACCAGCCTTGCGGAAAGTAAAAAAGAATAAAACGAGAACAAAAACGAGAGCTACGGCAAAAACTTTTTTCATATTATTTCCTCCTTGAATCCATTTTACAGTTTAATTATATAGTACAACTTATGAAAAGTAAATAGAAATACATTCTCTGTTTCCGGGATATTCTCTCAGCTTCTTTCCGATATAATTAAAAACACACTCCCGAGCAAACGAGAGTGCACTGTAGATATATCTTTAAATTTTAGTATCAAAGGCTTCTAAAAATTGAAATATATTTAGAAAAGAACTCTACTTATTCTTCTGATTCTATAACAGACATTATTTCCTTAATTGCTTTTTCCTTTGTATCAAAAAAACTCACCGATGTTTTCATAGGACACCAATATTCTACCATAAATCAACAAAAAAGTACACTCCCGAAAATCGGAAGTGTACCATAAGCGATAAAGTGATTATCTCTTTGAGAACTGAGGTGCACGACGAGCGCCCTTGAGACCGTACTTCTTTCTTTCCTTCATTCTGGGGTCACGAGTAAGGAAGCCAGCCTTCTTGAGAGCGGGACGAAGTTCTTCGTCATACTGAAGAAGAGCTCTTGAAAGACCGTGACGGATAGCACCGGCCTGGCCTGTAACGCCACCGCCTGTTACGCGGCAAACGATGTCAAACTTCTCAGTTGTTTCTGTAAGATTGAGAGGCTGACGAACGATGAGCTTAAGTGTTTCAAGACCGAAATAATCGTCGATACCTCTGTCGTTGATTGTGATTTTACCTGTACCTGCATAAACACGTACTCTTGCGATTGACTTCTTTCTGCGGCCTGTGCCGTAGAAGAACGGAGTTGTTTCGTACATTCTGTTTGTCCTCCCTTTCTATTAAAGTTCTACTACTTCGGGCTTCTGAGCTGCATGTGCGTGTTCAGCACCTGCATAAACGCGAAGTCTTGTGAGAGCCTGACGGCCGATTACTGTGTCGGGAACCATACCCTTGATAGCCTTTGTCATAGCGAATTCGGGCTTTGTTTTCATAAGGGTGGAGTACTTAACCTTCTTCATGTTACCGATGTAACCTGTGTGATGGTAGTACATTTTCTGATCAAGCTTCTTACCAGTAAGAACAACCTTATCAGCGTTGATGATGATAACGTGATCACCGCAGTCTGCGTGGGGTGCGAAGGTGGGCTTGTGCTTACCTCTGAGAAGATCAGCAGCTTTAGCAGCTACATGACCGAGGGTTTTACCTTCAGCGTCGATAATATACCACTGACGGGTGATGTCGCCTGCTTTGGGCATATAAGTTGACATAACTTTTTCCTCCATTAGATTATTTTTAATGCTCCGATATATTACCACAGGTGCATCACTTTTGTCAACACCTTTTTTGTAATTTTTTAATTTACATTTTAATTGCTCGTTTTTTCTCTGTTTTTCTTCTGTTTTCATAGCATTTGCTTGCAAATGATTTTTATAAAAAATCAGATTCTTATTTGTTTATTATGCTAAAAAATATCAGAGAGACCTTGAAAGCAATCTCTCTGTATTTTTATTTCTTATTTTGCTGTGATTTCCGATGAAGCATTACCTGCACCGTCATAAGCAATTATTACATAAGTATCACTTATTTTACCTTCGGCATCAGCAACTTCCGTTCGGTGATATCCGTCAAAGGTTTCTGCTCTGCAAAGGAATTCACCGTTTTTCAGTATGCGATAATGAGAAATTCCGATGTTATCCTCTGCCTCTTTCCAGCTAAGCTCTATGCCTTCTTCTGTTTCTGTTTTTGTAAAACTGTCCTCCATTACCGGCGCCACTTTTTCAAGACCGTAACCATTGGCAATATAATCATTATATGTATCTATATAAACAGAGGATACCTGTTCAGGACAGTAATAATGACTGTAGGAAAAGGTTATAATATTATCGCAGTACTTAGAGGCTATGTCCATCTGCTTTGTAAATCTGTCCAAGGTCGCGGGAACGTGAACTATGTTTTCCGTAGCAGGCGGATTGAGAATACCCTCACCCATAGAAGGAGCAATTGCACTTGTAAAGTTTTCGCAGTTTGCCCAGAGCTTGATATCAGCCGATGCATACTTCACAGCAATTGAATACATCTTCCACACTGTTTCAAGGTCTTCCATCTTTATCCAACCCGCACCAACGGCATCCTGAGGTGCTACGATATCTCCGTCGCGCCAATGTGCTTGGGTAAATAGCTGTAACCACTGAACAAAAGCAGCACCTTTGCCTAATGAAAGATAATTTGAAGTAAAGGGGCTCATCATAAGAGGAATACTGCTGTCAATTTCAGTTGCTTTGTCAAGAACAACATTGAGTCCTTTTATTATATTAGGCATAGCAAGATTCATAATGATGTTGTTGCTGTATTCCATAGTAAAGTACCAAGCATAAAAATTATTCTTGCCCTCTTCATAATATGTATTGTAGATTTCTTCCATCATATCTGCCGTAACGGCACACACCTCACCGTATTCTTTGGTAAGTGTACCTGTTGACCAAAGATTGTCAAAAGCCGTAAGACCGACAAAAAGCTGAATATCCGTACCCTTTACTGCTTCAATGGCAGCTGCAAGAACATCTCCGCCGAAATCTGCATCTGCAAAAGCTTCAAGTTCACTTTTATAATAGATATCCCAGTTGCCTTCTGCGTCTTTAGTGGCAAGGTCCTGTAAAACAAGATATCTGACTCCGTCTCTCTCCATAGCTTCAACTTCGTCAGCCCATCTCTCCTCATCCCAACTGCTGCTGAGCCAGGACTGAAGGAAGGTACCGTTGAAATAAGGCTCTGTCTTGCCTTCCGGTGCCACTGCACCTCCTAACGGCAGAACAGCCATAATGAAAGCTAATAATGCAGGTATAAGCGATTTTAAAAACAACATAATAAGTTTTCCTCCTTCGATATACTGTAATTATTGTAGCACAGTCTGACGCTTTTAGTCAACCGCTCTTTTGTCACGGCATAATAAAAAAGGTTGCCCTTACGGACAACCTTTCCTTTAATATTTTGTACTATTAAACAAGCTCAATAATGCACATTTCTGCAGCATCACCGCGACGGGGACCTGTCTTAATAATACGGCAATAACCGCCGTTTACTTCCTTGTACTTGGGGCTGATTTCGTCGAAGAGCTTCTTAACAACATCTTCCTTTGTGATGTATGCAAGAGCCTGACGCTTGTTGTGAAGTGTTGCGTCCTTACCGAGAGTAATCATCTTCTCAGCCATAGCGCGTACTTCCTTTGCCCTTGTAACGGTGGTTTCAATGCTACCTTTTTCTAAAAGATATGTTACCATACCTCTGAGCATAGCGTTTCTGTGATCAGTAGGTCTACCAAGTTTTCTGGAACCTGCCATTGTAAATCACTCCTTTACCGTTGTGTAGAATAATTGTTTCTTAGTCGTCTTCACTGCGAAGGTCAAGACCGAAGGAATGAAGCTTTTTGATAACTTCGTCAAGAGACTTCTTACCGAGGTTACGAACCTTCATCATATCTTCCTCTGTCTTGTTTGTTAAATCTTCAACTGTGTTGATGCCTGCACGCTTCAAGCAGTTGAATGAGCGTACTGACAAGTCAAGTTCCTCAATAGTCATCTCGAGGATCTTCTGGTTTGCATCTTCATCTTTGTCAACCATAATCTCAGTATCATAAGCTTCACCTGAGAGGTCACCGAACAAAGCGAGATG
>JAZLBS010000005.1:0-14861 GCA_045613805.1 Acutalibacteraceae bacterium | reverse complement strand
AACAAAAACCCCTCTTTCCTTGACATAAACAGTCAGGAAAGAGGGGAAAATGCCTATCATACCCAGCAGGGTGCTTTTTCAAACAGCCTACTGTACTATTTCAACATTTTACGTACCTGGGAGAACCTCAGCCAAACGCCTCAGCCCTCGCAAAGCCTTGTAATTCCTGAATTACAGCTCAGCGAAGTACTTGATGGTGCGAACCATCTGATCACCTGTGTAAGCGTGAACAGTTGTCATGATACCGCTCTGGATAGCAGCGTAATCGTTAAGAGCCTTAGCCATGGGAGCAAGGCAGTTTGTTGTGCAGGAAGCAGCAGAGATGATAACATCATCAGCTGTAAGAGTCTTTTCGTTAACAGAGTAAACGATAGTCTTGAGGTCATTACCTGCGGGAGCAGAGATAACTACCTTCTTTGCACCTGCATTGATGTGAGCCATTGACTTGTCCTTTGAGCAATAGAAGCCTGTGCATTCGAGAACAACGTCTACACCAAGAGCGCCCCAGGGGCAATCGTTTGCATCCTTGCAAGCATAGATTTTGATTTCCTTGCCGTCAACTGTGATAGAATCTTCTGAAGCTTCTACAGTGTGACCGTCATATCTGCCCTGAGCAGTGTCGTACTTGAGAAGGTGAGCAAGCATCTTGGGGCTTGTGAGGTCGTTGATTGCAACAACTTCATAACCTTCTGCACCGAACATCTGACGGAATGCAAGACGACCGATACGACCGAAACCGTTAATAGCAACTTTTACTGACATAATAAATACCTCCAATGTTTCATTGAATAATATAATTTTACCTTTATTATATTAACCGATTTATCAATATTTTTCAACCTTTTTTCAAAAGATTTTTTCCGCGGGGAAAAGTTTTGCCATTCTTAACAAAATCTTTCAGAGTGAAGGCTGAAATGGTGTTGATTATTTCTTGTTTACTAAGGCTTTAAAGTCAATCTTCTCCACTTTTTCGCCCTTTTCGGCTCTTGCCTTGTCAAGAGCACCCTTGTAAGGCATAAGCATACCCTCGTTCATCATATTGCCCATTTTGTTTTTCATCTTCGGAGAAGCCATAAGTCCGCCCACGAGATACATAGCAATAACTCTGCCCATTTTCTTCTGAGGGAAATCATACTGACCGTGGGCCTTGTAAAACTTGTGGTCAGCCTTCATAAGACCCTGCATCTGGAAAATAAGATCGCGGAAAATCTTCATACCGCCCACACCGTAGAAATTTGCAGGCTGTGTATGCTTATTCGAAAGAGCATAAATAAGAGTATCTGCCATCTGATCAATTGCCTTGTCAGGATTTACCTCGTCCGTAGCTACGCCGGCAAGGAAATTGCCGCCTACCTCGCTTCTGCCCTCGATTATCATCTGAAGATTGGCTTCCTTGCTGTACTCACCGCTGACAAGATAGCCGATGGGCATACCCATTGTTACGGTACGGTGACCGTTGCAGAACTGTCTGTCGTCATACATTTTGAAGCGTGCGCCCATAGAATGGTCCTTTATTTTAAAGGCATATACAATTGCTGTTGAGGACTGGATTTCGTTTCTCAGATAATCGTCAAAGCCGTCCTTATAGACACACTTGCCGCTGACTGCACAGTTAAAGCAGCCGAGACATCCGCCCTTAAAGGGATATTCGGCAATATTTATAACCTTGCTGTTCATGGTAAGAGAGTTACGGAATCGCTCAATCATAGAAATAAGCTGCTTGTCGTCATCCTCAAAATCGGCAACAATGGCAATCTCACCAATCTCAGTCTTATCTCTGTTTTCACCGGGAGTAACCTTAACGGGCCTCTTTGTCTTTTCTTTCTTCACCGCAAGCTCATAACGGTCACTGTCATAACAGCTCATAAGATATCTGAAAAAGGCTACAAGCTCCTTCTGTCCCTTGTCTGTGGTCAGGTCGTCCATATCTGCTGAAAGACCCTTGACATACTTCATTTCCATATCAAAGCAGTTATCTCTGATATAGTTGTGGGCAGTGATGTCGTAAAAATGCTTTGAGGTGCTTATCTGCGAAACGAACTTGTCCTTTACATCTGCATTATGCTCCTTCATCAACTCAATAAAGCGGTGAAGCTGACAGGGTGCAATAAAGGTGTAAACAGGATAAGAGAAAATAATAAAATCCGCCTGCTCAAGCTTTTCCTTTGATTCGGAAAAATCCTTTTCTATCTTTTTAATCTGCTGACCTGCGTGAATGACATCAAAATCAATCCAGGGAAATTTGATTTTAAGATATTCAGTTGACTGAAGCGTTACACTGTATTTGCCCTTTGGACTTCCGTTAATAACTAAAACCTTCATTTTTAACCTTCCTTTTTTCTGATTATCAAAAATAATAAGCATACTGCCAATGTGACGGTAACCGACATTGGTTACCGTCACAGCTTTAATTGATTATTTGTTTTTCTTTTCTGCCTTTGCTGCAGCCTTTTCAGCCTTGAGAGCAGCTGTCTTTTCTGCTTTTTCAGCTTCAAGACGCTTCTGTTCGTCAATCTGTGCCTGAAGTGTTGCTTCCTCTGCAGCCTTTGCCTCGTCATACTTGGCAGCGATTTCGTCAAAGTGAAGAGTGTTTTCTCTTTCCTTTACGATACGCTCTGCATCAAGATAGGGCTTTGCAGCACGTGCGAAGAAGGCATGCTTATCCATTTCTGCCTTAGAAGCCTTCTGGATGTCCTTCTTTTCATTTTCAAGAGACTTGATTTTTTCGCCGATTTCCTTAAGTGCATAGGAATCCTTTGCCTTTTTGGCTGCTGCCTTTGATTCATAAAGAGACTTGAGCTCAGTGTTGATATCGTCTTCTCTGTCGAAAAGTCTGTCAAGCTCTTCATATCCGGGCTGAACAAAGCTTTCGGGAGTCTTGTAATACTTTTCAATAGCCTTGAGCGCGGAAAGCTTGCTCTTGGCGTTATCAAGTCTGTACTTGCGATACTCTTTTTCCTCTGCTCCTGTTTTGGGTAATTCTCTTGCAGCGGCAAGCTCCTTAAGAACATCTTCCTTTTTAAGAACGTAAAGACCGTTGAGACCGCCCTTGAAGAAGCTGAGGCTTTCCTCATACTTAAGCTTGTCAATACCATTTTCGAATTTTTCAAGCTCAGCACATACAAAGCGGGAAATTTCGATTTCTTCGTTTTCTTCCCTGATTGCTCTGCGTTCCTTTTTGCTCATTGACTTATTAACAGCAGAAAGCTCGCTGTTTACCTTTTCACGGGCATCTCTGATAATATCAATAGCCTCAATAATTGTCTTGTTATTGGTTACGCCGTTACCGTAGTCCTCAAACATCGCACGGATTTTAAGAGCGCGTACAATACCCTTCTGCTGCTTTTCATGAAGGTCGTAGAAGAAGTAAGGAACAACATTGAGGAATGCACCCACTGCAGCCATAAGGATAAGAGCATTCATAACCTTATGGAGAAGACCGGGCTGACCGGTGTATACGTCAAGAATTTCAAGACCGCCTGTTCCGTAGCCGTTACCCTCGAAGATGCCGTAGCTTTCATAAACGAAGGGAAGAACAGATGATGTAATAAGAGTTACCATACCGCCGATGGTGGCAACGGTAGCAAACATACCGTCAACACGGACACCTGTTTTATACTGGTGGTAGTCACGGATGTCGGCCTGGATAGCGGGAGAAAGAATCTGCTCAAAGGCACCAAAGAGGTAGTTTATGTAAATACATACAGTAAGCCAGATAAGGCTTTCTTTTCTTATACCCATAGCAAGAATGCAGATAACATTCATAAGGTTAATGCCTACAAGAACCTTCTTTTTACCGAACTTTCTTACAGCAATGGGAGCAAGAAGCATACCCCAGAGAGAAGCATTACCCGTGATGGTATAAATGATAGCAAGCTGATCACCGTCACCGGCATGACCGAAGGTAACTGACCATTCAAGAATGCTGGAATATGCACCCTCAAGGAAGCCGAGCCATCCTGCAAGTGCGATAATCCAGAAATACTTATTCTTTGCAACCTCCTTGAAGGCATCAACAAAGCGAACCTGAACAACACGGCTTCTTGCCTGGATAATCTTTTCGCTTGTATTTGCGAAAATGAAGATAGTAAGAGCAATACCGAAGATTGCGAAGAACGGATAGGTGAAGCGTAAAACAGAAATATCATAAACGTTATTGTTTGCAATACGCTTTGCAACAATGGGAGTAATGATATTCATAATAGAGGGTGCGAGTGAATAAACAACAGCCTTGACTGCAAGCACGTCTGTTCTTTCCTGTGTATTGGGAGAAAGAACATGGATAAGGTTGGTATATGCGTCGTTAAAGAAGTTAAAGAAGAACTGGAGCAGAAGATTGAAGATAAGCACCAGCACAAGCTTTACAAAATAGCCGCCCTCCATACCGAAAATCGGATTCGGGAACCAATTATAAAGAGACTCATAAGGGAACCACACATAAGCTAAGCTGATAAGGGCTGTGGGAATACCCATAGAAATAAGGTAAGGTCTGTACTTACCTGCTCTGTTACGGGAATTGTCAACCATATTTGCTCTTATAGCGGTAAGAGGAATGTTGGCAAAGGTGGATATAAGATAAAGCACATACATATCCGTAAGTGAAATACCGACCGCACCGCTGACCAAAAGATTGGTGGTGCTGACGATAAGTCTTGATGCCATGGTAATAACAAAATAGGCACCGATACCGCCGCCTGCATAAGCTACTATTTCCTTAAAGGTCATGTAGCGACCGGGAAGCGGAATTTTCCAATAGGTTCTGACGTCTGAAAGCATTGATTTGACTTTTGTAATCAAATTTAACTCCTCCTCTTTCTTTTACAGGCAGATTGCTCCACCTTATTAACTTTTTAATTATATCACATAGTTCTCTTCATTTCCACAGTTTATAGACACATAACGATTTTTTGGCGATTTAAACAATAATCAAAAAGCCCTTTAATGCAAAATGACAACACAAGTAAACCAAAAGTTGTGATTTTCAATCCTGTTTTTTTCACTTTCAGAAAGGCTACATCTTCGTAAACTTACAATCAGACAAAAAAGAAAAAGAGACGGGCGTACGCCTACACCCCATAAGGCAGTATTTGTTTCTCGAAGAAAATTCCTCGTATTATTGCCAAAAGCCTCACAAGGCGACAGCCTTGTTGCGTTTTGTGGCTTCAATACAAGAAATTTTCACTTCTTACGAAACTGCGAAGCACTTTAAAATGCGAAATAGCTTTGTAAGAAAAGGCGAAAATCACCGATAATGCTGACGCATATCGGTGATTTTTAACGCATTATTATGAAGTTATTTCACATTTTAAAGAAATACTCCCTTATGAGGTGTAGGCATAACCCATCTCATAAATCTTCTTAGGAAATTATTTGCTTGCGTTGAGCTTGCTTACAAGAGCTGACTTCTTTCTTGCAGCATTGTTTTTGTGAAGAAGACCCTTGGCAACAGCCTGGTCAATTTTCTTAACTGCGAGCTTAACTGCAACGTCCTTATCTTCAGCGTTTGCTTCAATAGCTGCATTAGCCTTCTTGAGAGCTGTTTTAAGTGCTGAGTTTGCTGACTTGTTACGAGCCTGCTTTGTTGCATTAACAAGAACACGCTTCTTTGCTGATTTAATGTTTGGCATAACATTACACCTCCTCTTAATTTACATCAATATGCATCGTATATCATATCATCTTTCCAAAAAAATTTCAAGACATTTTTGCAAATTCGGATATACTTTTTTCTAAGCGCCAATAATAATACTACATTATTATAAAAAAAGCAATAGTTTGGGAGAAAAAATATTATGAACTTTCGCACTGATCTTGCTCTTGAAAGAAAAGAATACATTGACAAGCATAAGCCGGACGGCATATTGAGCCATCAAAAAACAGTAAACGGTATTACCGTCAACACCGTCACCGTCACAGATGAAAGAGGCGAAAAGGCTCTGGGCAAGCCTGTCGGCACCTATGTGACAGTGGAAACAGTCCCCTTTTCAAAAAGCTCCGATCTTTTTTCCCCCTCCCTTTATGTTCTCAGGGATGAGCTTAAGGCACTTCTTCCCAAAGACAGTGACTGTGTACTTGTGGCAGGTCTCGGTAACGAAGAGATAACTCCCGACGCTTTAGGGCCGAGATGCATTTCTCTTCTTTTTGCCACAAGGCACATTCCCGAAGGAGTTGCGAGGGATATCGGATTTGACAAGCTTCGCTCTGTGGCAGGAATTGTTCCCGGAGTTTCGGGGAGAACAGGAATGGAAAGTGCCGAAATAATAAACGGAGTCGTAAAGCAGATAAAGCCCTCTGCCGTTATTGTGATTGACGCTCTTGCCTCACGCAGCACCGAAAGGCTCGGCAGAACCGTTCAGATAAGCAATTCCGGCATCTCTCCCGGTTCAGGTGTAGGAAACCACAGGCTGAAAATCGACAAAGAAACCCTCGGTGTCCCCGTAATTGCCATCGGTGTTCCAACGGTGGTTGACGGTGCGACAATGGTGCTTGATACTCTTGAGAGTGCCGGTGTGAGCAAGGAAATCATCGGAAAAGCAGACATAAAAGAAACCATGATGGTAACTCCGAAGGAAATTGACGCCCTCATTGAAAGAGCATCACGTCTCATTGCTATGGCAATAAACACGGCTCTGCATCCCGACATTGATGCAGAAGATATTCTTGCCGTTGTGTCTTAAAAAAACTGTCCTCCGAATATAAATTATATAAGATAATATCCACGGAGGAAAAGCATGAATAAAAAGATAAACAAAAATAAAGCTATTAAAGTCCTTATGAGTATTGCCGCCGTCTGCCTTACGGTTCCTGTTTTTTTCTTTTTCAGTGATAACGTGATGAGTCTTGCGGCAGAAATTATTCTTGAAAGTGCAAAAACCTATCTCCCCGAAAAGGGACTGGTGCCGAACAAAGCCGCAAAGACGCAGACCGAAACAACAGCTCCGACAACGACCGAACAGAGCACTTCTGCCCCTGTAACAACGAAAAAGGAAACAACAACCGAAAAAGAAACAACAACAAAAAAAGCGACTCAGGTATCGGCAAATCTTAAATTCAACCGGACAGACAAGGATATTCTTACTCTTATTGAAAGTGCCGAAAAAAAAGCAGCTAAGGACAAAAAAGACGGTAAGATTTCCGAGTACACCTATAAAAGCGACGGTGTCACAGATAAATACGGTCTTGTAAGAGTCAAAAATGTCAACAGCAAAACAGGCATCGACATCAAAAAGCTCCTTGCTACAAAATCGGAGCTTACTGTAAATAAAGACGAGCCCTGTGTTCTTATCTTTCATACCCACACAACAGAAACCTACCAGATTCTCGACAGAGATTTTTACGCTGTAGGACATCCAACGAGAAGCCACAACAATTCAATCAATATGGTAAGAGTCGGAGAAGAGGCTGTTGAAGAAATTGAAAATGCAGGATACAAGGTTATTCACGACAAGGTAATACACGACAGTAGCTACAACGGAGCTTATGCTCATTCAAGAAAATCCGTGGAGGACTACCTGAAAAAATACCCCTCAATAAAAATAGTTCTTGACCTCCACCGCGATGCCATTCAGCGCTCGGACGGAACAAAAATAAAGCCTACAGTAACCGTTGAGGGAAAAAAGGCAGCACAGATTATGATTATATCAGGCTGTCAGGAGGAAGGTGGACCGATTGAGGGCTTCCCCGACTGGAAAAAGAATCTTGTTTTTGCTGTGGAGCTTCAGAATACTCTTGAGGAGCTCTTCAACGGGATAACCCGCCCCCTTTATTTCAGTCCGAGAAAATACAATATGGACCTTACGGACTGTTCGCTTTTAGTGGAAATCGGCTCCGATGCAAACACTCTTGACGAGGCAGTATACACAGGCAGATGTCTCGGAAAAGCAGTAAGTAAAATTTTAGAGAAATATGAGGAATAATTATGAACGACGAAATGAAAAAGCTTCTTTCAAGATTTCTTTTTACAAGCGTTCTTATATGCTGTATGGGACTTCTTGTGTCGGGAGGAATAACCGCATCACAGAAAAGTGCAAAAAATGCCTTTGACAAAGCATATGCCGTAATGAGCATCAGACAGACAGGAAACCGACTCGAAATTATCACAGGCGATGAAAGCTACAAAATCGAGCTGAAGCTCAGAGAAAAAATAAAAAGGTATGAGGATTACATTCTCCTCACACCGATTGCAAGTGTTTATTTTTTTGCCGACAGACTAACAAAGATAACGACGGACCGATAAAAAAGCCAAAGCACACCCTGACAGGTGTGCTTGCTGTAATTTTCAATTACTTTCTCTTCTGATAGCTTTTACAGAAATGAGGAACCGCCATAGAATCAGCACTTGTCTTTTCGTGTGTTACCTCGATTCTTTCAAGATTACACTTATCGCATCCTTCGTGCCACTGGCATTCTGTAACCGTACACTTTACGCCTTCGTTTGCCATAAAAATTCACCTCCCTTTTCTTACTGTGATTAGTATTGACAAAGGGAGGTGTTTTATTCAGCTGTTATTTATCCGAAAAAGTTATTTATTGCAATTACATAACCGATAAGCTCTGTTGCAACCTCGTAAACGAAGGCGAGAAGCTTTTCAACCATATTTATAATAAGAAGTCCTTTTACATCCTCATCAAAAACAATGTCGAATCTGAAGGATTCATCAGCCTGTGTGTATGGCTCATTTTCGTCGTATACTTCAGGCTCACCGTTCATAAGGGTAAACTCGAAGGTTCTTCCGCCTACAGGTGTTGTACTTTCAAGCACATAGGAAACATTTATCTCAAAATTTTTAAGGCTGCCCTCAGGGATTCTGCCTTCAACAGGAATTTCTCTGCTTTCACCGGCACTGAGAGTAAACGGTCTGAAGTCAAAGGAAATATCAGCACCTTTTACAGACAATGAAGTGACATACATTTTCTTTTCTTCAGAAAGATTCTTTATAACAAGAGCAGTATCTGCCGAATCAGCATAACCCTCCTTACTGTTATCAAAGGCTGCCCACACAGAGTGTGAAGGATTTGTTGTTGCGTGGAATTGAGGGTATTCAGCCATGGAATTGACATCAAAGGCCTTATCCATAAGAAGAAGCTTTGTCATAAGAGAATTGGTAAAGCTGTCAGTGGCAGTCATACCGTGATAATAATTTTCAACAAACCAGGTGTGGTGAGGAAGATAAGCGGTTGAAGCATCAACAGTCATAGAAGGAGACACCTGATAAAAGCCTGTGTCAACCTTTTGTCTGTAGCCGTCAGCAAAACGCTTACCGAAGGGAGCAACCGTTGCACCCGTGGAGTCGGCAGTAGGAAGAATTGCATCGGAGCTGACATTCATACCTGTGATTATCTTATTGTCATAACCTGAAATGATATAAATGCTTGTACCTGTAGCTCTTGCTTTTTCAAAGCCCTTTTCATAATTATTCACACCGTCACGGGACATAATTTCATAGTGCATTCTGTCGCTCTTTGCAATAAGTCCCGCATGCTTTGTTTCATCAAGGCGCTTCACCTTGATATCCTCATAAACATCAAGAGGCATAAAATCCCAAAGACTTCCCCAACATCCGATGGTTTCTTCGACATAAGGGAATAATGCCTCTATAAGCTCATCAATGAAGCCGAGCTGCTGTGCAAGAACAAAAATTTCATAATTCTCATCGAGCATAAAGCCGTGCTGAATAAAGGTAAGAAGACCGATTTCGTCAAAGCTTACATCCTCATTGAAAACATCATAGGCTATACCCGCACCTCCGAGAGCGGGACAGGTAAGAACTGCATTGTTAACCTTTCCCTCATGACCGTAAAGAGCAAGATAGGTACCCGAAACCTGACCGCCGTGGGAAACCGCAAAAAGATTTACCCTGTCAATAGGAGCCTTGTTTTTTTCGGCTCTGAGCTTGTTGTTGTGAGCAATTACATCATCAATAAAAAGACGGAGATCTTCGGCAATTTCAATGGCGCCCATACGGAAGTCACCGGTAAAAATATAAAGATTTTCATCGCCTATTTTTTCACCGAAGCTGTCCATTATATTCTTTTCATACTGATGCTTGCCGTCAGGATATTTTTCCTTAAGAGCAGCATAATTTCCGTCCTCTGCAGTGTCAAGCCAGGTCTTTACATCATAAAGGCTTGTTCCGTCAGGATTGCATTTTGCACCCTCAAAAATACGGTTGAAGCCCTCACCGAGTCTCTTTGCAAGAGGAGCAAGATTACCCTCAAAAAGATATTCTTTAAGATCGGGAAGTGTGCTGCCAAGGTCACCGCCCTCACCTATCTGTGCAACAGGGTCATCCCATACCGTGATTTTCTCCCCTGTTTCTTCGTCAAGACGGTAAAGGACTCCGGAAATATAGCCGGGTACAAGAATAACAGGATAATCCGTGTATTCAGACTCCTCAGCTGCGTAAGACGGCACGGAAAAAGCACCGAAAATCAGCAGCACGCTCAATATAACAGAAATAAGCTTTTTCATATTTTATCTCCCTCTCAAATAATTTTCTTACTCGCTTTCTTCATCTTTTTTTCTCATTTTCGGTAACAAAACACAGATAACAATTGCAAGAACTGCAAGAATTGCAAGTCCGACGGGAATTATATAATCTGCATCATTATCACCTGTTACCGGTGCAATGTAATTTACTGCATCAGGACCTGCAGCAACAACCTGAAAAATGACTGCACCTACAGACAGAACCATCAGAGCAGCAAGAAAAATACAAATTCCTCTTATCATAGATTTTGGCATCATAAGAACATACTCCTTTTCATAGTTTTACAAATAACATTTTACATATATTAATCTTCATTGTCAACCTTTTGAAAAAAAATAAGAGCCGGCAGCTACCGGCTCTGTATTTCTTATAATTTACAGCTCAGATTAATAAGCTGCAGCGTTTGCTGATGCGTTAGCCTGAATATTTCTGATCTGAGTTTTTGCAAGAGAAACTGTGAAATCCTTTACTGCTGCAAGGCTTTCGGCAACCTCTTGAGTGATTGCAACATTTTCTCCCGCTGCAATTTCTTCAGCGAAGGTGTTGTACTCAACAGAAGCAAGGTCATTCTTGATTACATCGGACCATGTTGTTACCTCTGCCTCGCTTACAGCATACATAATATGATAGCCGTATGAGGTTTCAACGATACCTACATCGCCTGCTTTTCTTCCCTCTGCAAGTGACCAGTTTTCAAATTCGGATACCATCTGACCCTGGGGAACATCCTCATAGATGCCGCCCTCTTCTGCGTTACCGTCAGCAGAATGCTTCTTTGCAAGCTCTGCAAAGGCTTCCTCTGTCTTGTCGCCTGCAAGATAACCTGCAAGAATATCCTGAGCCTGCTTGTAAAGAGCCTTGTCCTTTGTGGTTTCAAGGTCAACATCAATTGCAACGGTTACATCGTAATCAGCGGGATTGAGAAGCTCAACCTTAACGTCCTCTTTTTCCTCTGCCTTTTCTTCTGTCTTTTCTTCAGCAGCTTCCTCTTCTTCGGGGAACTGGAGAAGGATGTGTCTTACGTCATAGGTCTTTGAATCAGGAGTGTGATGAACGGGTTCAACCATCATATAAACAGTGTAGCCTGTTCCTTCATTTTCAACGATGAAGCTGTCACCCTTTTCTGTTTTTTCATCCATAGCCCATTTGAGGAATTTTTCATCAGATGAGCTGTAGGAAAGGTCGGAATAGTTTGTATCCTCAAGAAGAGTAAGTGTATCGTCATTTTTAAGCTCAGCATACTTTTCACTGCCTGCAAGCTTTTCAAAAGCGGATGCAACAGCCTTGAAATCTTCACCTGAGTTGAGTCTTACTACAAAGCTTTCAGCCTTTTTCTTTGCATCGGCCATTGTCTCTTTTGTAGTTTCCTGCTTGTCCTCTTCGCCTTCATTTTCAGCCTTTACGGTAACGGTTTCAGCCTTGATAACATAATTTCTGAGAGTAACTGCACCGTAGGTGTTAAGGTTATCCTTGAATTCCTTTTCGATTTTCTCATCGGAATAGCTGTCTGTATATTCAGCAAGCTTTACTTCCTGTACCTTTTCGTTGAGAACCTGCTCCTCACAGATCTTTTCAAGAAGAGAGGGAGTCATAGCCTTGCCGAAGAAGGCACGAAGATATGCGGGAAGAGAATAATTTGCTGACTTAGCAGTTTCCTTATAGGTATTAAGAGCATCTTCAACCTTTTTATAGTCATCATCGTCAAGGGTGATATTGTTTTCAGCAGCATAAGCCTTTGCGCCCTTTACAAGCTTAAGGCTTTCCTTTGCACTGAAGTCAAAGAAGTCTGTGAACATGGGGTTTTCAACACCTTCGATTTCGCCGGTGTATGCCTGCTGGTCGGGAGCTACACTGTAATCGTAGCCTGTGTACATTTTACCCATACCCTGTCCGTAGTAGGTGTCATACTGATAAGAATACTGGAAGTAATTGTTGAAGGCAGAGTTGTAATAGTAGCTGTATTCAGCCATTGTTACCTCTTCCTCACCGACATTGAAAGCAACCTTTCCTCTTTCAAGCATACCGGAATTGCTTACTGCAAAGCCTGCAATACCTGCAACAAGAGCAACTACAACTAAAACTGCGATAGCAGTCTTTGTGCTCTTTGAAAGAACAATGTTGTGAGATTTTTTCTGATTCTGTTTTGCTGCCTTTGCAAGACGCTCTTTACGTTCCTGGCGGTAAGCTTCTGCAGAAGACATTTCTTTTTTTGCCATAGATTTTCATCCTTTACTAATTATTTGACTTGCCGCAGGCAGTTACACACCTGAAGCATATTAGGTATTATTGTATACCATTTATTCAAAAAAAGCAAGTCATTTTCTTATTTATATATCAATTGCCTTGATAAACGCTGAGTACAAAGCACCGTTATAACTCCGTTACAAACTTTCAACTTCAGTTTCTTTGAACTACTGAAAAATGTATATGCGAAACTGTGACTTTGAACGGGGTAAAGCAAATAAAAATTTTACTGTAAAACAGCAGTTACTTATCTCCGCCGAGCATGCGAAGGCGGTCACCGAGGGGAATACAGTTTCCTGAGAAAAAAGGGCGTTTTGTTTAATTTTGCGCTCGCTTGTGCAAAAGTAAAAGCTCCAGTGGCTCGAGCATGTTAAATCTGAAAGTTTAATATACGGATGGATAAAAATATCTCTTCGGTGACAATGCAACTCATTCTTTCAGCACGCAAAAACAATGTATGTTGCTTTTTTCATTAAACACCTCAAACTTAAAAAGTAACAAAAATTTTTCTATGTTTCCGGGTAAAATACAAAAAAATGTACTTAAAAAAATTTTCAATTAAAAGATATTGACAGAAGTGTTTTTTATCTCTAAAATTAAAAGTATAAGACGAACAAATGTTCGTTATAAAACATTCTCCCGTCCCCCGTTACGGTTGAAAAAAATCAAAAAGGAGTCAGAATATGCAACCCAACAGTTTTACAAGCGAAGAATATCTGCTTGCTGAACAGGCTTTTTCCGCCTGGCAGAGCAAGGCACAGGAAAACATTGACGAATATATTTTAAGGCAGAGAAAAAGCGAGCTTAACGCACTGGTAAACAAGGTGATAAAAGAAGAGCTGAGCCATACAGACAGGCTTATAGTTGAGCTTCATTGGTTTCAGAGATGCACCAAAAGCGAGATTGCGCGCAGATTAGGAATCGAACCGTCAACGGTCAGCCGCAGACTTGAAAAAATAACAGACATTATCTATGACAAGCTCAAATACGCCTTGGAATACCGTTACGGCTCGTCATTTTTGCACAGTGCAAGACTTTTAATCAAAAACAAGGATGCTTTTTTCAGTTATACAGAGCCTGAAGTTTTAGCCTCAAGAGTGAAGCAGTTGAGATTATATCAATGTCTAACCGTCAAAGAGGTCAGCGAAATGACCGGCATAACAGAAAAAAAACTCAAAGAAATTGAAGAAAAAGGAAGAGAAATGACAGCTACCGAAATAAGAAAGCTTTCTATTCTGTACGGCAAAACGGCAGATTACATTCTTTTCGGCAGTAAGAACTCTTCCGTAAGGAAAGGATGCTGCAATTGAACACAAGCTTAAATGATTTAGCAAAGGAATACGACCGCTCGGTCGAAATACAGAAGCAAGCGATTGAAACAAACAGAAAAAAGCTTTTTCTGGCACGCAAAAAAGGAGACTTCGGCGAAATGAGACGCCTATCCTCTCTGCTCAGAGTTCTGTATGACGAAAAGAGTGAGCTTGAAGAAAAGGCAAATACACTCAGGAATTATTATTCGTGATACAAAGCGACGAACACAGGCAACTGACACCTGTGTTCGTCGCATATAAACGAAAAAACCAAGTCTTTCGACTTGGTTTTTTTGGAGCGGATGACGAGGCTCGAACTCGCTACCTCCACCTTGGCAAGGTGGCGCTCTACCAGATGAGCTACATCCGCATGTTGGTGCCTCCGGTCGGAATCGAACCAACGACACGTGGATTTTCAGTCCACTGCTCTACCAACTGAGCTACAGAGGCATATTTTGAGCAGAGCCGAAGCTCTGCTCAAATCTTGGCGACCCCGAACGGACTCGAACCGTCGACCTCCAGCGTGACAGGCTGGCGTGCTAACCGACTGCACCACAGGGCCAGATTGGTGGGAACAACAGGGCTCGAACCTGTGACCCCATGCTTGTAAGGCATGTGCTCTAGCCAGCTGAGCTATGCTCCCGTTGCTCTCTATCTCCAAGCGACGATGGTTATTATACCAACGCCGCTTGGAAATGTCAAGCATATTTTCCGGGTTTTTTGAAATTTATTTTTCCTGCATTTCGACGTAGATTTGCTCCAACTCTTCCCTGTCGAAATGATACACTTCATCGCAAAACTGGCAAGTCGGAGGCCA
>JAZLBS010000004.1:0-93588 GCA_045613805.1 Acutalibacteraceae bacterium | reverse complement strand
GGGTCGATGAGAAGCTCGCCGTTTATCAGCGCCGAAGAATAGCGGCGGTGGTCTCCGATTCGGGGCTTCTCCATCGGCCAATCTGATGCGCCTGTCCCGAGAAAAAGTATTTTCATCTGAATTCTCCTTAAGGATTTCTGACGACATTATACACCATAATTCTCCGATATTCAACAAAAAGCTAAAGACACCGGTTACCCGATGCCCTTAGCTTTTATAGAAGGATGTATGATTGTGCCAAAACCGTCCGCGGGACTGCGGAATCGCCACAAACGGATTCGGCGGAAGAGAGCTGATTAATTAGTCTTCGTTAGCTTCCTTTGCAGCCTTGATAACCTCATCGGAGACAGCCTCGCCGTGCTTGACAACAAGGATGCAGAGAAGGCTGAGAGCAAACATAATCGGGCTGTAAACAAACAGGGACATATATGTGCCTGAAAGCATACGAACGATACCGTAAACGATGGGGGAAGCAATCTGAGCCGAGAAAGTGGCGGTGTAGTAGTAGCCTGTGAAGGTACCGACTTTATCAATACCGCCGATCTCAAGAACAAGGGGAAGGGTATTAACGGTAATGAACATATTTGCAAAGCCTGCAAGAACAAGAACGGGATAAATGAGAACCTTAAGAATCTTTACTATACCGTCAACAGACTCCTTGATGTTGCTCAGTGCTTCGCCGTAAGCACCCTCGGCAACCTCTTTGCCGATAATATTATTGCTTGTAGCCACAAGATTATCGAGCTTGAACTCGCCACCGGATTTTTCTTCAAGAGCAGCAGTAATTTTGCTGTAATCACTTGCTTCATCGGGAGCATTAAGATAAGCGATATAACCGTCTATGGTAAGAGCTTTATATTCACCTGAAGCTGTACCTGCTTCTACTGCATCGTTGAACTCTTCTTTAAGAGTAGTATTTACTTCATTTACTGCTGTGTCAATGTTGGCATAAACCTTATTTGACTGAACATATTTATTAACTGAAAGTCCCTGGCTTGTAACCATTACGGTAAATACAAGGAAGAATACAAGGAAAGCAGAAATAAACACGGAAAGACCTGCCATAATTGTCTTCTTTCGGCCGATCTTTCTGCCCATCTTACCTGCAGGAATCGCAGCTGCGGCTGAGCAAACAGCAAAGATTGCCATAATAATTGTAGCCTGCGCAGTAGCCATGTGAAGGATTTCCTGTGCAAAAAGTGAGAAGAATGTAGTGATGGCGTTTGAGCCGCAGAAAAGGAAGAAGAGTGATGCAAGCATAAACAGAAGGCTCTTTCTTTCGCCTTTTGAAAGCTTGTTTGCTTTTCTTGCTGCCTTTTCGGCTTTTTTTGCTTCTTTTTCAGCCTTTTTCTGTGCAGCGGCATCCTGTGCCATATTTTTATCTGCCTTGACCTGAATTCTGCTATCTTGTTCCTTAACAAAGAAGAGAAGAACCAAAGCACCGGCAATCATAACAACTGAACCGATGATGAATACAATGGGGAAGGTCTGACTTTCTTCTGTTGCCTTGCCGAAAAGAAGAGCATAGATAGCTGCGGCAAGAGTACCTGCAATCATACCGACCGCACCGCCTATACCGCCCATAAGGTTAATGATGGCGTTACCCTCACTGCGAAGCTCGGGGGGAGTAAGGTCAGGCATAAGAGCAACAACAGGTGCTCTCCAGAGTGACATGGTGAAAACAAAGAGGATAATGCATACCATTGTTGCGGGAAGGCTGCCTGTCTTAAGAGCGACAAAGGGAATTATCGCAAACAGCAATGCTGATACAGGAGCACCGAAAACAATGAAGGGACGTCTTTTTCCAAGCTTTGAATGACAGTTGTCGGAAAGCTTACCAAAGGTAGGCTGGAAAATAACACCGAAAATATTATCGAATGTCATTATAATACCGATGAAAAGCGGTACAAGAGAAATACTTGAACCGAAGCCTACATCCTCACCCTGAGAACGGGCAAACTCTGCGAGGAAGGGAATTGCTTCGTTAAGCTTTGCACTTAAATTGGAAACGAAAGCAGATTCTGTAAGAAGCTTGTTGAGAATTTTTGTGATGTACGGGTCATAAATTGCCCATGCTATTGATGATGCCATAAAACCGAAGCCGGTAAGTATGGTCAGTTTGACATTTAACTTTTGCTTTTGCTCAGCCATGTCATAACCCCTTTCTTTTTTATAATATGCCGATTTCCCGACAAATACCATTATATATTTTTAGCACAGAAAAAGCAACTATAACAAGAAAAATCGTCATTTCACACATAGATAATTATGCAAAAAGACTATTTAAAAAATGCCTCCCTAAAAGGGAGACATCATTTTTATTTACTGTTTACCATTTCAGTATAGATATTACATATAGTATCCGCATCACCTGACGCTACAAGCTGACCCTTGGTAAGAATAATCGCTTTATTGCATAATTTTCTTACTCTGTCCGTACTGTGTGAAACATAAAGCACAGTAACACCGTCTTCCATAAGATCGAGTATTCTTTGCTCGCTCTTTTCCTTGAATGCCGCATCGCCTACACTCAGAACCTCATCAAGAATAAGTACATCAGGCTTCACTGCAGTAGCAATTGCAAAACCGAGACGTGCCCTCATACCCGAGGAATAATTTTTCATAGGTGTATTAATAAACTTGCCGAGCTCTGAAAATTCAACAATTTCATCATACTTCTTTTCAAGAAACTTTCTGGAATACCCCATAGTAGCACCGTAAAGAAAAATGTTTTCTTTACCCGTATAATTCATGTCAAAGCCTGCACCAAGTTCAAGCATAGGTGCAACAACACCCTTTACCTTTACCGTACCCATAGTAGGCTTAAGCACTCCGGCAACAACCTTAAGAAGAGTACTTTTTCCCGCACCGTTGAAGCCCATAACACCGAGTCTGTCACCTTTTTCAATTTTAAAGCTTATATCCCTGAGTGCCCAGAATTCATCGTAATTGAGCTTACGGGTCAGAAGTCTTACAAAATATTCTTTTATATTATCAACCTTTTCACTGCTCATATTAAACAGCATGCTTACATGGTCAACCTCAACTGCATATTTACTCATTCTGATCACCAACTTAAATGTGTAAAATAAACTTGTCCTGCTTTTTATAAAACAGAGCAAAACCGACAAGCATCACAAAAACTGTAACGCCGCAACAGTAATAAAAGTAATTCATATCGAAATAGGTGTAAAACTCTGCTCCGTGAATTACGGCAGCTCTGAACATTTCAATAAAGCCGAACATGGGATTAAGTCTGATAATAATTCCTACAAAGGAATCTCTGGCATACTGAAGATGGTCAGCGGTGTAAACGATAGGTGTCACATAAAAAAGAAGAAGAGTGAAAACATCGTATATGTTTTCTATATCCTTGAAAAATACGTTCATAGTAGCTAAAAGCATACCAACCCCGAGACTAAAGAAAAACAAAACAATAACAGGGGGTATAGCCCACAAAATATTTGCTGTAAGTGTAACGGGATTTTTTCCTGCAATGTTGAAATAAAGAATAACAACAACAAGAACAGAAAGAGAAATCAGGAAGGTTACAAATTTTGAGATAACAGCTGAAAGGGGATAGATATACTTGGGCACATAAACCTTTTTGATAATGGAAGCTCTTGTTCTTATTGATTTCATAGCCATTTTTGTTGAGGATGTGAAAAACTCATGCAGAAGACGTCCGCAAAGAAGAAAGACGGGGTAGTTCACCACATCTGCTGAGTCTTTTCCGAAAATGTTATTGAAAACCACGGAAAGGACTATCATGGTAAGCAAAGGCTGAAGGAAGGTCCAGAACATTCCTAAAACCGAGTTTCTGTACTGTAATTTTATATTTTTACTGACTAACTCACTAATCAGATAACGGTATTTATAAAAATTTTCTACCTGAGCCTTTAAGGCTGATTTACCTGCCACCGAAAAACCTCCTTGAATTTATTATCAATTCAGTATATCATAAGTCTTTCTTTTTTACAACAATTAATAGAATTATTTTTATACCTGATGCATTATCAGAGCTTTTAAGTTTTATTAAACTGACAGTTATAAACTTATATTGACGGAAAAACAAGCCCGCCGTAATACCAAAGGAGGTAATTCTCAATGAATAACCGAAGAACCGTACTTGTCTGTGTTACCGCACAGCAGTCCTCAGAAGTTCTTGTAAAAGCAGGAAAAGCACTGTCCGACAGGCACGGAGCAGAACTCGAGGTTGTATCTGTTCTTCCTCTCAGTAAGGGAGACTCTCCGGTAATACCCGGAATTATTGAAAATCTTTATCAGGCTGCAAAAAAAGAAGGCGGAGAAATGGCTGTATATTTCAGTGATGATCCCATTATAACCGTCTGTGCACATATAGCAAAAAGAAAGCCCCTGACTCTCGTAACCGGCTTTCCGGGTGAAAACAGCAACGATTTTATCGGCTCAATACACCTGCTTCTGCCCGATCTGCCCATAAGCATGATTGATAAAGACGGAACAGCATATAACATACTGCCCTGCGAAACCAATGCAGCGGTCAAATAAAATTCAACACTGCAAAGAAACCCGCTGTATGGCTGATACTGCCGTACAACGGGTTTTACTTTTATTTCTTTGCTTCTGCCACAGCCTTTGCAAGCTGATCGGGACAGGATGTTCCCTTGAAACCGCAACGGATACCCGAAAGTCTCTTTACAAGCTCATCAGCATCCATGCCCTCAGCAAGAGCGGCAAGGCCCTGTGTATTACCTGAGCATCCGCCTGCAAAACGGATGTTTTTCACTGTGTTTCCCTCTATATCAAAGGTTATTTTTCTTGCACATACCCCTTTTGGGATAAAAGTATAGTCCATTTTTATGCCTCCTGAATTTTCTTAAGACAATAATATTAAATTAACACGGTTTTGTCAAGTGAGAATATAAAGTAAGGCAAGCACAATAATATTATTTCCCTTTTCTTTCAGTATAACAAGCACAAGCATAAGTATAAGGACTGTATCCTCGTCCATATTACGGATTAAACTCTGAATTATCCCACCCATACCATAGCTTTTATCCATCTGTACTTCCTCCGAGCTCATTTATCAGCGGAATAAGAGACAGAAGTGACATCAGCCTTAATGCCTCGTCCACCTTACTCTGCCTTTCACTGCTGAGCATAGGCTTAAGTGACATAAGCAATTTTTGTCCGGGATCATCGGAGCGTCTGTTAAGCTTTTCCATGAAAGACATTATTCTGAATATAGCTTCAGGTTCAATATTAAATGACGAAAAAGGGGTTGCTTCCGATTGAGACTGAGGGTTATTTTCATTCTGACGGCAGCTCTGTCCGCCGCCTTGTGCTGCAGAGGAAAACAAGCTCTGTGCCATACCCGTGAGCTTTTCCATATCCTCACTGCTCATTGAGGATAAAATATTTTCTATATTTTCCATATCCAATGAGCTGAAATCCATATCTTACTCCTTATTCTGACCGCCGTATTTTTCCATAAAAGCCTTTGCAAAAGGTGAATTCAGAAGTGACTGAAGCTTCTTTTCGTCGGAAAGAAAGCTTTTCACTGTCTGCATCTGTTTTTCATTAAGGTGCTTTTCTATCACACTTTCAATTTCTTTAGGGTCTTTTTTATCCGCAAGAGCTTCTTTTATTGAATTAATCTGTCCCTGAGAAAGTTTTGTTTCATTTTCCATTGAAAAACCACCTGACTTATGTTAAAATGTATGTCAGTAAAATTTATGCGTAGCAAAGGAGGTTTATGAATGAAAATAATCGTATATTCCGATTCTCACGGAAATAAACAAAACATCCTGGCGATGCTAAAAAAGGAAAGCGATGCTGATTTCTGCTTCTTTTTAGGCGACGGAATAAATGAAGCAAGAGAATGTGCGGCAATGTATCCCGGAATCAAGCATATACTTGTAACCGGAAACTGCGATTGTTACGGTATACAGAATACCATTGCATATAAATATATAAACGGCCTTACCTTTGTTGCCTGTCACGGCCACGAATTTGATGTGAAGAGATGGCTTTCTGAGCTTATTGAACACACAAAGGGAGTCAGAGGAAACATCGCTCTTTACGGTCACACTCATATTCAGAAAACATATAATGATGCTGCAAGCGGTATTTTTCTTCTCAACCCCGGAACAATTTCAGGTGGT
The DNA here is from genome assembly GCA_045613805.1 of Acutalibacteraceae bacterium. GTDB lineage: Bacteria > Bacillota > Clostridia > Oscillospirales > Acutalibacteraceae > UBA6857. The sequence goes on along the minus strand of JAZLBS010000004.1, from coordinate 87,442 downwards.
CGGTACAGTGTCATAACCACAGTAGAAAAAGGTAAATTCGACGTGGAAAATAAAACAATTTTCAACTAATATATTCAGCCTGTGGCTTAATATAAAAAATCCAAAAGAAAGAAGGAAATGAAATGGACGCAATTTTCAATTCATTTTTAGGTTTTGACCTTGGTGTGTTTGAATGGGTACAGAGTATACATAACTCCTTCCTTACAACCGTTATGGTCATTATCACAACCCTCGGCGACGAAGGTATCATCTTTATTGCTATGGGACTCGTGCTTCTGCTTACAAAAAAATACCGTAAAGTAGGCTTCACTGTTCTTGCAGCACTTGTAGTAATGGTTATAGTAAATAACCTGGTGCTCAAGGAAATTCTTGAAAGAGTAAGACCCTTCTACGCTTTCAACCTTGAAGCTCTTCTTGCTGACAAGCAGTCATTCATTGACGCAGGCAGACTCGGCAAGTTTGATGTTATGGTAGAAAAAATCAAAGCTATGACTGAGCAGAATCCCGAAATGGCAGCAAGATGGACCTCAACCTATTCTTATCCCGGCTTTGTTGAAAAGCTTACAAGCTTCTCCTTCCCCTCCGGTCATACCTCATCTGCATTTGCAGCTGCTATTGCTGTTTTATGGTACAACAGAAAAATCGGTATTCCCGTAACTGTTTTCGCAGCAATCATGGGCTTTACCAGAATTTACGTTGAAGTGCATTATTGTTCCGACGTTATTGCTGCAGCCCTTGTAGGTGTAGTATACGCCTTTATCGGAGTACTTATTGCAAAGCTTCTTTTCCCTGTTGTTGACAGACTTATGGATAAGGTTTTTGCAAAGTTCAAAAAGAAAGACGCCTGATTTAAATAACAAGAGGCTGTTGCAAAATTGCAACAGCCTCTTTTCTTTTTAATTATTCGGTTATATCATCCAGAATATTTCTTGCCTTGCTCTCTGCTTCTGTGATATCTTCTTCAAGCTCGTTTGTTGTTTCGTCCGTTGTAATTTCATCTGTAAGCTCTTCTGTGATAATTTCCTCGGTGGTTCTGTCCTCGGTTACCTCGCCTCTTCCCTCACTTGTCATATCGTCAAGCATAGAGGTCATCTCATCCATTACGGTAGTCATATCGTCCTTCATTTCTTCACCGGATCCGCAAGCAACAAAAACGGAAAGAATAAACACAGAAACAACTGCAAGGATTAAAATTTTTTTCATAGAGAATTCTCCTTTTTCATTGTTATATTTAACTGAGAGAAGCTTACTATCTTCTCTCGGTATAACCTTATGCTTATTATTGACGTTATATTACCTGTTATTCAAAAAAATCAATAAAATATCATACAAATAAATGCAGTTCGGACAATGAATGCAAAAATCTTTATTGAAACAAAAAACCGCTGTACAGCACTGCCGTACAACGGTTAATATTGTCTGAAAATTAAAATTCAAGCTTCTTTTCGATATAAGCTACAAGATCACTGATAGCAACTCTTTCCTGCTGCATAGTATCTCTGTCACGGACTGTTACACAGCCGTCTTCAGCTGACTCGAAGTCATAGGTAATACAGAAGGGAGTTCCGATTTCGTCCTGACGGCGATATCTCTTACCGATAGAGCCTGCATCGTCAAATTCACACATAAACTTCTTCTGAAGAGTGTGGAACACTTCGGTTGCTTCCTCGCTGAGCTTCTTTGAAAGAGGAAGAACTGCAGCCTTATAAGGAGCAAGAGCAGGATGGAAATGAAGAACAACACGGGAGTCGTTCTTTTCTGCGTCAACAACCTCCTCGTCATAAGCCTCTGTCATAACAGCAAGGAAAAGTCTTTCCACACCGAGAGAGGGCTCGATAACATAGGGGATGTATCTTTCGTTTGTGGTAGGATCAAAGTAGTCGAGAGTCTTACCCGATGTGTTGGTGTGCTGTGTAAGGTCGTAGTCAGTTCTGTCTGCCACACCCCAGAGTTCACCCCAACCGAAGGGGAAGAGATATTCAAAGTCTGTTGTTGCCTTTGAGTAGAAGCAGAGCCCATCAGCACTGTGATCACGGAGACGGAGGTTTTCTTCCTTCATGCCGAGAGAATAGAGCCAATCACGGCAGTAGCTTCTCCAATAATCATACCATTCGAGGTCTGTGCCGGGCTTACAGAAGAATTCGAGTTCCATCTGTTCGAATTCACGGACACGGAAAATGAAGTTGCCCGGTGTGATTTCGTTACGGAAGGATTTACCTATCTGTGCAACACCGAAGGGAATCTTTCTTCTTGTAGTTCTCTGGATGTTTGCAAAGTTTACAAAAATACCCTGAGCGGTTTCGGGGCGGAGATAAAGCTCATTTTTGCTATCCTCGGTAACGCCCTGGAAGGTTTTGAACATAAGGTTGAACTGACGGATATCGGTGAAGTTATGCTTACCGCAATCAGGACAGGGGATTTCCTTTTCCTTGATGTAGTTCATCATTTCCTCATTTGACCAGCCTGCAACATTTGTGCCGTCGAAATCCTCGATAAGATTGTCAGCTCTGTGTCTTGTCTTACATTCCTTACAGTCCATAAGAGGATCGGAAAAGCCGCCAAGGTGACCTGAAGCAACCCAAGTCTGAGGATTCATAAGGATGGCTGAGTCAAGACCTACATTATAGGGGTTTTCCTGAACAAATTTCTTGAGCCATGCCTTTTTGATGTTGTTTTTGAGCTCTACACCGAGAGGGCCGTAATCCCATGTATTAGCAAGACCGCCGTAAATTTCGCTGCCTGCGTATACGAAACCTCTGCCCTTACAAAGAGCAACGAGCTTTTCCATTGATTTTTCTTTGTTTGAAAGCATAGATTTAAAACTCCTTTCATTTATAAAAGTTCCAAATATTACATACTATAATAATACAAATATACCTGAGTTGTCAAGATAAACATATGCATTATTTGTTTATACAAGGTTTATACTCTGAAAGAATCCCTTTTATATCCCGTTCATAAATGTTTTTTCCAAGAATATCCCCGTTTGAGCTGAAGCATATGGCCCGGATATCCTCAGGATCTTCCGAATAAGGACTTTTGTACTCTTTGGTAAGATCAAAATATTCACTCAGATATTTGACAGCATTTCCGCTTGGGAAAATGATGTTACCCTCATTTTCTTCTATTCCTAATTCTTTGAAAAAAATCAGATATATCCTTGTCCTGATGTTATACACATTATCTTCAAGAGGACTTACCAACCAGGCGGGCTGTGTCTTTATAGGTATACCCTCTTTCAGAACTGCTTTGGCAAAAGTCTCCACATATTCAACCGGGATAGTTTCCTGATGAAAAGCATCCACGGAAAGGAGAATTTCATTCACTCCGCTTTCTCTCAGCTTTTTGGCGACAAGATTTATCTTTTCCGTATCCTTACTGAAATAACCGTTGGTTATAAGCTGTCTTTTAGGAATGTTCATCTCCCTTGCGGCTTTATGTATCTCACATACAGTATCAGGATAAAGCAGCGGCTCACCGCCGAAGGTCATAACAGATGTTATGTTATATTCCGTCGCTATCTTTCTTACAGCATCGGCAGCTACATCTTTATTGATGCTGTCTGTGCAGCTTGTATGATCACCCTGGGAGCAGTGCTTGCATTTTCCCGTACAAGCCGTAGTAACCACGAATTCTATTCGATTAAGATTTTTAATGTACTTATTCATTTTTATCCTTTCTCAAGCCATTTCTGCAAATCAGAATAACTGCCCCTGAAATGCCTTAATTTAAACGCATTACTGTCAATTTCACGAAGACCCATTTTTCCCAATATTGCCATTGATTTGTAATTATCGTAATGGGTATAGGCTTCTACGTATTTTACGCCATTGCATTCAAGAGGTAAAACATAACCGTAAAGTGCTCTGAAAATACCGTTGCCCTGATATTCGGGCTTAAGCTGTATTTCCTCCATCATAAACAAATCATTGTTTATATAATACTGAAAAAATCCCACTGTATCTTCTCCGCATTTAATTCTGATCAGCTTTCTTTGCGCACTTTCCAGCCCCTCACTCACATTTCTGAACCATGCTTTGTATTCCCCCTCAAAGCTTACGGAAGGCTCAAGACTTTGCATATTATTATCAAAGATACTGTAAAAAACCTCTGCATTATTGATAAATTGAGCTTTATCAATAAACTCAAAGCTTATAAAGCTTTTCAGATAACTTTCTGCCTCTTCTCTGCTTTTAAACACAAAAATATTTCTGTCATTATATTTTTCAAGCAATTCATATATATACGGAAGTGTATCCTCCGGAAAGTCCTCTACAAATTTTTTAAACTCAGGGTCCAATTCTTTTTCAAGCCACGGCAAATCGTATCTTTCCTTACCTATACGGTTTATAATGCCCTGCAAACAAACCTCTGTCGGCAAATCAAAAAGAAAAACCGTGTCACACTCCTTCAGCCTCGCTTCTATCGTTCTTTTATAGTTGCCGTCGATTATCCACTCAGACTTTGAAAAAATATCGGCTATTCTTTCGTCAAACTCTTCTCTCGGAATATGCGTTTTGTCCGGCTTATGCCATATAGTATCAAGATAATACAAGGGAAGCCCCGTAATCTTATTCAGCTTTTCTGCGAAGGTTGTCTTTCCTGAGCCGGGACAACCTATTATTATTACTTTTTTCATAGTTATTTTATCTCTTTCTGCATATAAAATAAATCCTGATAAGTGCCATCCTTCAGCTTGCAGATTTTTGGCTTAACAGCTACGGTTTTGAATCCGAATTTCTCGTAAAGAGCCTTTCCTCTTTCATTTCCACCAAGATATTCAAGCTCAAGAATTTCAGTACCCTTATGTTTCTTTGCCGCCTCTATAAGCTTACCGAACATAGCTGATCCAATACCCAAGTTCCAAAAATCTTTCATAACAGCAATTCCAATAACTGCTCTGTGTAAAGTTTTAAGGTCGCTGAAAAAATTAATATTGCCATTACCAACTATTTTTCCGTCAACATAACAAGCTATAATTAAAGTACTGTCGGATTCTCTGGCATTACTAATCCATTTCTCTTCGTCTGCCACAGTAAATCCTTCCCAATCGTCAACACAGCGTGAGAGAAAATTTGTTTCACCGCTTGATGTTTTTATGCTGTTGAGAAGCATTTCTGCATCTGCTGTCCCAGGTGTTTTCAGGACAGCAGTCACGCCGTTTTTAAGTGTAAACTCCCTGGATTCAAATATCATATTCATACCTCCTGAAATAAAAATGCGTTTCTGACCGTAAAATCAGAAACGCAAACCAATTAAAAAGCTATACTGTTATCTGCACACGGACAAAGTAATATTGATTCTGCTGTTCATCAATCGCCACATCATTTTGTCCGCCTGCCCTTCATTTTTCATTTTAAAAGTATAACACTTTGTTCTTATCCTGTCAACATTATATCTTGTTGCCTGTTTTTTCTCCCACACAACATATTATATTACATTATAATAAATATTATTATTCTGTTACAAATCAACATAACTATTGACACTAAGTCTATATTTTGGTAAAATATTTACAACTGCAATTGGTTGCAAAAGAATTTTCGGGTGAGTGACAGCTCACCGAAGGAGGATTATATCATGATGACAGATGCAAAAACCTTAGCATATATCAATATGTATGCTATCTTAGGTACTCTGGAAAACCTTTGCGAACTCGACAAGGAAGCAAGCGAGCTTATTAAAACAAAAAAGCCTGTTTCCGTAGGTCTTGAAGTAAAAGGCGGCCCCAGTGCTACCCTCACCTTCGCAAACGGCAGATGCAGAATGGAACAGGGCACAGAAAACTGTGACGTTCTTCTTCCCTTCTCTTCCTGCGAGAAATTCAACGGTCTTATCGACGGCACCGTTACACCCATTCCCTCAAAGGGCTTTTCAAAGATAGGCTTCCTTCTTAAAAAGTTCACTCCCCTTACTGATATTCTTTCGAAGTATCTTCAGGCTACTGAGGAGGATCTCAAGGATGACAGATTCTTTGAAATCAGCACAAAGCTGATGTTCTACGTTATCACCGTTGCTCTTTCTCAGATCGGTAACAACGACGAAATCGGCAAGTTCAGTGCAAGCCTCATTCCCGACGGTATCATCGACGTTTCCATCAAGGACTGTGTTGCTGCCACCATTCAGGTCAAGGACAGCCATATGATCACCATCAAGGAAAAGCCCGCAGCCTTCCGTTCACAGATGCAGTTCTGTGACATCCGTACTGCAAGAGCTCTCTTTGACGGCAAAATCAACGCTATCGCTTCAATCGGTGAGGGCAAGATTGAAATGCACGGTCTTATCAATATGATCGACAACGTTAACAGAATTCTTGACAGAGTTGCACTCTATCTTGCATAAGGAGGTACAGATATGAGCTTTCCCGTATTTAACACCGAAAAAAGCAGAGAAATGTTCTCTCGCGCAACAAAAGTAATCCCTTCAGGTATCTACGGTCATCTCGGCCCCGCTGAAGGTCAGTTCATTCCCGTTAACAAATGGCCCATGTTCGCTGAAAAGGCAAAGGGCACATATGTATGGGACATTGACGGCAACAAATATATCGACTATATGTGTGCATACGGCCCTAACGTTTTAGGCTACTGCGACCCCGATGTTGACGCCGCTGCAGCAAAGCAGACAGCTCTCGGTAACTGCACCACACAGCCCGGCAAGGTTATGGTTGAATGTGCAGAGCTTCTTGTTGACACAGTTGCTTCCGCTGTCTGGGCTTTCTTTGCAAAGAACGGTAACGATGCTACTCAGGGCGCAATTATGTGCGCAAGAGCATATACCCACAGAAAGAAAGTTATTATGTTCTCCGGCTACTATCACGGTGTTTCACCCTGGTGCCAGAAAATCGACTATCCGGGCGTTCTTCCCGAGGATGTTGCAAACAACATAATGCTTCCCTGGAATGATATCCCTCTTCTTGAGAGAACCATCGAGGAAAACAAAAACCAGATTGCCTGCATCATAGCTCAGCCCTATGACCACGGTAACTTCCACGATAACGCCTTCCCCGAGGACGGCTTCTGGCCCAAGGTAAGAGAAATCTGCACAAAGAACGACATCGTTCTCATCATCGACGACGTCCGTGCAGGCTTCCGTCTCGACCTTGCCGGCTCTGACCATTTCTTCGGCTTTGAGGCTGACCTTATCTGCTTCTGTAAGGCTCTTGCTAACGGCTACAATATGTCAGCTATCTGCGGTAAGGAATTCCTTAAGGGCGCGATGAGCTCTCTTGCATACACAGGCTCTTACTGGCTTTCAGCTGTTCCCTTTGCAGCATGTATCGCTAACATCAATAAGATGAAGGCTCTCGACATTCCCACAATGTTCAAGCAGAAGGGCGAAATGCTTTGCGACGGTCTTAAAAAAGCAGGCGCCGAACACGGCTTTGATCTTGTTGTTTCCGGTGCTCCCGCACTCTTCTACTTAAGAATAGGCAACGATGACAGTATGCTTCTTCATCAGGAATGGATCGCTGAAATGGTTTCCAGAGGTATCTTCCTTTCATCTCACCACAACCACTTCATCAATGCTGCTCTTTCCACAAAGGACATCAAGCACTCAATTGAGGTTGCTGAAGAATGCTTCGGTATCGTAGCAAAGAACCATCCTGAGCTTTTCAGATAATCACGTAAATTTTCTCCCCTTGAGAGGAGAATAAAATAAAATTATTTTTAATGGAGGAAAACATTATGCCACTTTCAAAAAACGAATGGCTTGCTCTCGAAAAAAAGGCTTATGATCTTCGTAAGCTTACAGTTCAGACAACTGTATGGGCAGGCAGCGGACATTTCGGCGGCGGTATGAGCGTTATGGATCTTCTTACCGTTCTCTATCACAAGTATCTCAACATCAAGGTTGAAGAGCCCCAGTGGGAAGACAGAGACCGCTTCATCCTTTCAAAGGGCCACGCAGCTATTGCTTATGCTCCCGTACTTTGTGACAAGGGCTTCAACGATGTTGAAATGCTCAAGTCCTTTAACCTCTCAGGCTCAAAGATGGGTATGCACCTCGACTCAAACAAGGTTGTCGGTGTTGACGCATCCACAGGCTCCCTCGGCCATGGCCCCTCAATCGCAGCAGGTACAGCTCTTGCAGCCAGACTTCTCGGTAAGGATTTCCTTACATACGTAGTTACCGGTGACGGTGAGCTCGGTGAAGGCTCATGCTGGGAAGGCTTTATGACAATGAACCACTACAACCTTTCCAACTGTATCGTATTCCTCGACAGAAACCACAATATGATCGACGGTAACACCGAAGACATCAAAAAGCTTGAGCCCCTCGCTGACAAGATGACAGCCTTCGGCTTCAACACAATCGTTGTTGACGGTAACAATATCGGTGAGCTTTGCAATGCTATCGACCAGGCTATCGAAAGATCCAAGGAGCCCTGTGCACCCACCTGTATTCTTATGGATACCAAAAAAGGCGCAGGTATCAAATCAATTGAAGGCGATTACACATGGCACTACGGTGCAATCGACGACGCAATGTTCGAAAAGTTCAATAAAGAGCTTGAAGAAGACTACAAGGCACGTTGCGCTCGCGCAGAAAAGGAGGGCAAATAATTATGGCAGGCGGATTTGTTTATACAGCAGTTGACCAGACCTCTCTTTCCACAGCTGAAATTTACGGTAAGGCTCTGGCTGACATTATTTTAAAGGACCCCAAGGTTGTTGCTATCACAGCTGACCTTGCAAAATCAACAAAGCTCGGTGATGTTCTTAAGGTTTGCCCCGAAAGAGTTATCAACGTAGGTATAGCAGAACAGGATATGTTCGGTGTTGCAGCAGGTATGGCAAGAGCCGGTATGGTTCCTTTCCTTTCAGGCTTCTCAGCTTTCACATCAATGAGAGCTTGTGACCAGCTTCACACAGACATCTGCTATCAGAATGTAAACGCAAAGATTATTGCTACACATTCAGGTACATCCTTCGGTCAGGCAGGTTCTACCCACCACGCTATCACTGACCTTGCTATCACCAGAGCAATGCCCAACCTTACAGTTATCGTTCCCGCTGACGGCTTTGAAACAGCTAACGCTGTTAACGCAGCATACGACAACTTCGGCCCCTACTACATCCGTATCAACCGTGGCTTTGACCGTGTTCTTTATGAGAATCAGGACTACGGCTTTGAAGTAGGTAAGGCAGTTGAAGTACACGAAGGTACAGATATCACTGTTATCGCTTGCGGCTCCTGTGTATTCCAGGCTCGTGAAGCAGCTAAGTTCCTCAAGAATTCAGACGGACTCAGCGTTCGTGTTCTTAACATGCACACAATCAGCCCCATCGACGTTGAGGCTATTCAGAAGGCAATTTCTGAAACAAGAAGAATTGTTACAGTTGAAGACCACCTTGTTACCGGCGGCTTAGGTTCAGCAGTTGCTGAAGTTATGGCTCAGTACGGTAAGGGCTGTGCATTCAAGATGCTCGGTCATAAGGGCTTTGCAATGATCGGTCTTCACGAAGACATTATGTCAGATGCAGGCATCGACGCCAACGGCATCATCGCTGCAGTTCGTGAAACAATGAACGCAGACTTCGAAGAAGACGACAACTGGGATGACGAATTCTAATTAATACAAGGAGGCAAAGACTATGGCTCATACAAAAGAAGCCTTATACTCAAATAAAATTTTCCTTAATGCAGCTTTGCCGCTTGTAAAGGTTATTGCTAACGATGTTCCCTCTCTCAAGAAAAAGTTTGAAAATGTGGAAGCAGTTATCCAGGTAAGCTGTCTTGACCACGAATGTGAAGACGGCAAGCAGGGTATGCATTCCATCGTAAACAAGGGTGAATGGCTTGTTCACACCTGTCTTACGGAAAATCCCGACATCGAACTCACCTTCAAGAGCATGGAAGCACTCAACGACTTTTTCAAGGGCAACATTACTCCGGCAGGTATTCCGAAAATCAAAGGTCTCAAGAAAGCTCCCGTACTTATTTCATTCGTAATGGTGCTTCTTAAGATGGCTGACCTTCTCGGTGCAACCGAGCCTCCCAAGGATGAAGAGACAAAGGAATTACTCGTAAAGTGCTATTTCTATCTCCTTTCCAGCGGTATCAGCCAGCTCAATAAAATGGGCCACCCAGAAATCAGAGACTGGACCACAAAGAGTCCCGACCGAGTTTATGCTTTTGCTGTTGATAATTATCCTCAGGTTTCTGCTTTCATCAGAATCAAAGCAGGTAAATCCCGTGCAGGCCGCGGCGAATATAAGAGAGCAATGCCCTTCTTTACTCTCCGCTTCAACAATCTCGACAGTGCACTCGGTATCCTTATGAGCATCGACGATATGCTTGAGGCTACAAAGGCAGGCCGTCTTGTAATGGACGGCGGTCCCGAATTCGGTGCACAGATCGGCGGATTTATGCTTGAAATCGGCGCACTTGCTAAATAAAAATTACATATTATTCAAGGGCACACAAATTCCATTGTGTGCCCTGATTATTATTTTTGATTCGTAACGATCATCCGCGAAAAAAGAATTAATGCAGAGGCTGAAACAGTCCCTGCATTTTTTATCAAATTTCATTTTACAGAAATCTTAATTCCTAATGCCTTATACTTGCTTTGTTTTTCCTTGGAGTAATATAAATTCATATCATCAGGCGAAGCTTTTTCTATATCGTCTTTTGTATATCCACACTCTGATAAGGAGAGGTTTTTATATAACTCAGAAAAGGAATCAAAAATAAACAGATCCTCAACAACTACATATAATACATCTGTCGGGTCCTGCATATTAGTGAATTTTATCATATCGCCGACTGCTATCTTCTGCCTTTTTTCGTCATATAAGCGCAGTTCTATTGTTTTGTTGCCTTCACGTATACTTTTCATCGGTGAAGGAGCTAAACCCATTAAATGTTCTTTCAATGTTTTATCCTCCGTATTATCATTTAATTAAAAAGATTATATCATAAGCTTTTTAATATTTCAACAAAGGACACGGCGTTGCCGTGTCCTTACTGTTATGTGTACTTATTTCGTGGCGGGATGGGGGGTCATCCCGCCCTACAATTATCTTTCTTACAGGGCGGACAGAAATTATCTCCTGCCGATTATTCCCACGCCATTCTGCGTTCTGCACTCTGCATTCCGCATTTATTTAAGTATCTCCTTGTACATCTTGATGTACTCATTTGCGCTCTTGCCCCAGCTGTAATCACATTCCATAGCTCTGACTACAAGGCTATCCCAATACTCTTTGTTATCGTAAGCACCCAGGCTTCTTCTGATAGCGCCGAGCATATCATGTGCGTTGTAAGTTTTGAAGGTGAAGCCATTGCCCTGACCGTCACCGCTGTCAGTGATGGAGTCACGAAGACCACCGGTTTCTCTTACGATGGGTACTGTACCGTAGCGAAGAGCAACCATCTGAGAAAGACCGCAGGGCTCACTCTTTGAGGGCATAAGGAAAATGTCAGCACCGGCATAAATTTTTCTTGCCAAAGCAGGCTTGAAGCCGATTTCAATACCAACCTTATCGGGATATTTGGCAGCCATTTCCTTAAAGAAGTTTTCGTACTGCCAATCACCTGAGCCTAAAAGTGCAATCTGCACATCAGTTGTGTAAAGAAGCTCATCAAGTATACCCTTGATAAGGTCAAGTCCCTTGTGAGAAACAAGACGTGTAACTATACCTATGATAGGTGTATCTGCCTTCTGAGGAAGATTTAAAGCTGCCTGAAGGTCTTTTTTATTTTCTGCTTTACCCTTCTTAACTGTCTTGACTGTGTAATTTTTAACGATATTCTTGTCTGTTTCAGGATTGTAGTTATCCACATCAATACCGTTGAGAATACCCTGAAGCTTCCACTGACGGTCACGGAGAATTGTATCAAGGCCGTGACTGTACCACGGATCAAGAATTTCATTTGCATAAGATGGAGAAACTGTAGTAACCTTATTAGCACACTCAATGGCACCCTTCATAAAGTTAACATCACCGTCGTACTCTACAATAGAGGTGTTTTCTGCATCAAGACCGATTACATCGTTTACAAGCTCAAGACCGTAAGTGCCCTGATACTGAATGTTGTGAATTGTGAAAACGGTTTTAATTCCCTGATACCAGGGATCCTTGCTGTAAAATGCAGAATAAAATACGGGAGTAAGAGCTGACTGCCAATCATTACAGTGGATAATGTCAGGCTTGAAGTCAACTACAGGAAGAATTTCAAGGGCAGCACGGGCAAAGAAAGTGAATCTTTCTGCATCGTCGTAGTGACCGTAAATAGTGTCACGCTTGAAATAATACTGATTGTCGATAAGATAATAGATAACACCCTCGTGCTTTGCCTGAAAAATACCGCAGTACTGTCTTCTCCAGGCAACGGGAACAGAGATGTTTGTGACAAATGTCATTTTATCCTTAAGCTCCTGCTTTATGGTGTCATGCAGAGGCATTACCACACGGCAGCCGATAAGTCTTTTGCGCAGAGCCTGGGGGAGTGAGCCTGCCACATCACCGAGGCCACCGCTGGCCATAAAGGGGAGAGCTTCACTTGCTACATATAATACTTTCATTTTTAATTTCCTTTCAAAGGGGTATTTTGCATTATGTCCTGATTATACAGTTGTGTCTTTACCAATATAAAGAGGATAGGTTTCTGCACCGCTTAATTCACGGTTAGGCTTGATTACAACATTCTTATCAAGAATTGCACAGTTGATTACAGCGCCTGCACCGATAAAGCAGTCCTGCATGATGATGGAGTTTTTGACAACTGCACCCTCTGCAATCTGAACACCTCTGGAAAGCACTGAATTTTCAACCGCTCCCTTGATAATACAGCCGTCAGCCACAAGAGAATTTGAAGCCTTTGAGCATACACCGTAAATTGCGGGCATATCATCACGAACCTTTGTATAAACGGGATTTTCTCTTGTAAAGAGATCTTTGAATTCACCTGAAAGAAGCTGCATGCTGATATCGTAATAGCTCTGAAGTGAATCAATAGTCTTAGCATAGGTGTCAACCTTATAGCCCTTGATTTTAAGCTTATCAACATTCTTTGCAATTGCTTCCTTTTCAAAGCTTTCACGGATAGAGCTTGAACCGGCAGCGGCACTGATAATTCTCTGAAGAAGAACACGGCTCATTACGATGATGTTGAGAGCATAATCACATGCCTCAGCTCCGTGCTGGTCAACAGTAACCTTTCTGATGTCATTACCGTCAATATCAAAGGTCATAATGTTCTTAAGCTTAGGAGCAATGCCTCTCTTATAGGCAACAGTAATATCTGCACCGCTTTCCTGATGGAAGTCAAGAAGATCGGCATAGTTGATATTGCATACTGCATTACAGTCAGCGAGCACAACATAATCCTTGCCTGACTTTGAAATATAACCCATCATACCCTGTAATGCCTCAAGGCGGCTTTCGTAAACACCGCTGTAAGAAAGATTAAAGGGAGGAAGGATTGTCATACCGTCTCTTTTTCTTGAAAGATCCCATGCCTGACCTGAACCAAGATGGTCCATAAGAGACTGATAATTAGCCTTTGTGCTGATGCCTACCTTAGTGATACCGCTATTGACCATACCGGAAAGAACAAAGTCAATAAGTCTGTATCTGCCTGCAAAGGGAACGGAGCCCATTGTACGCACAGTGGTAAGCTCATTAAGGTGATCGTCATATACGTTTGAATAGATAATACCTAAAACATTTGAAGCGTACATATTATTTAACCCCCTTTACATCTGTATCTATCATTTCTTTTGCTGCTACTTTGGCGCCCTTACCGATTGTTACCTTTTCTCCGATAACGGTAACACCCCAATCATCACGGTTTTCGCTGTCTTCGGGGCTGAGACCCACCTTGGCATCTTCTTCAATAACAGCATTTTCAGCTATAATTGAATATTCTACTGTAGCACCTGCCTTGATAGTGGTGCCGGGCATAATGATTGAATATCTTACCTTTGCACCCTCTTCAATTGTTACGTTGGAGAAGAGAACGGAATAGTCAACCTCACCGCCGATATAACAGCCTTCGCCTACCATTGAGTTTTCAAGCTTTGCATCTGAAGAAACAAAGTGGGGAGGTGCGATGGGATTTCTTGAATAAATTTTCCAGCTGTCGTCGGAAAGGTCAAGATCAACCTTCGGATTGAGAAGGTCAAGATTTGCTTCCCAAAGGCTGTCAATTGTACCTACGTCCTTCCAGTAGCCGTCAAACTTGTATGCAAACATTCTCTCACCGTTTTCGTGCATAGCGGGAATAACGTCGTGACCGAAGTCGTTACCTGAATCGGGATTATTTTCGTCATCGATAAGATACTGTCGAAGCTTACTCCAGGTGAAGATATAAACACCCATTGAAGCCTTGTTGCTTCTGGGATTCTTCGGCTTTTCTTCAAATTCACTGATAGAACCGTCATCATTTACGAACATAAGGCCGAAACGTGATGCCTCATCCCAAGGCACCTCAAGCATAGCAATTGTACATGCAGCATCATTTTCCTTATGGAATTTGAGCATCTTGTTATAATCCATCTTATAAATATGGTCACCTGAAAGAACGGCCACATATTCGGGATTATAACGGTCGATGAAGTTTATGTTCTGATAAATAGCATTGGCTGTGCCCTTATACCATTCTGTACCCTTGATCTGCTGATAGGGAGAAAGAACGTGCACACCGCCATAGGATCTGTCAAGGTCCCACGGACGACCGTTGCCGATATAATCATTCAGCTCAAGAGGCTGATACTGAGTAAGAACACCGACTGTTTCAATACCTGAGTTGATGCAGTTGGAAAGAGGGAAGTCGATGATGCGATATTTTCCGCCGTAGGGAACAGCGGGCTTTGCGATGTTTTTGGTAAGTATGCCGAGTCTGCTGCCCTGACCACCGGCAAGGAGCATTGCAAGACATTCTGTTTTCTTGACCATAATTGTTTCCTCCTATATAGATTTATTTATTAGTTTTTTTAGTGTCCTTCTCTGCGGTCTTTGCCTTTGTTCTTTTAGGCTTTACTCTGAAAATAATACATGAAAGACCGGGAAGATCAACTGTTATGCTGTTTTCAAAGCTATGCATCGGAACCTTCTTCGAAGATACTCTTGTTTTTGTTCCGAAGCCGTTTCCGCCGAATTCTTCACTGTCGGAGTTGAGAATGACCTCATAGACGCCTTCTCTTTCAACACCGAAGGAATATTTTTCTCTGTTGACGGGAGTGAAGTTACAGGCAATAACTATTTCATCACCTTTTTTATCTTTTCTTGAGAAAGCAATCACACTGTTATCCTTATCGTCACTTACGTTCCATTTAAAGCCTTCCCAGCTGTAATCAATTTCCCAAAGAGCAGGATACTTAAGATAAATATGGTTAAGCTTCTTTACATACTCCTTAAGCTGTCTGTGCTTTTCATATTCCAGGAGCAGCCAATCAAGACCGCTGTCATATTTCCATTCGATAAACTGACCGAATTCCTGACCCATAAAGGTAAGCTTTTTACCGGGATGCGCCATCATATAGCCCATAAAGGAGCGGATACCCTTGAACTTATCGTCGTACTCGCCGGGCATCTTGCCGATAAGGGAGCATTTTCCGTGAACCACCTCATCGTGGGAAATAGGAAGAACAAAGTTTTCCGAAAAGGCATAGAAGAAAGAGAAGGTAAGAAGATTATGATTATACTTTCTTGAAAGACCGTCCATTGAAAAATATCTGAGCGCGTCGTTCATCCAGCCCATATTCCATTTGAAGTTGAAGCCGAGACCGCCTATATCCGTAGGCTTGGAAACAAGGGGCCATGCTGTGCTTTCTTCGGCAATCATAAGAGGATTTTTATTCTCTCTGAAAATACCCTGATTGAGCTTTCTTAAAAAGTCAACTGCTTCAAGATTTTCGTTTCCGCCGTTTTTATTGGCTATCCACTGACCGTCATCTCTGCCGTAGTCAAGATAAAGCATTGATGCAACGGCATCTACACGCAGTCCGTCAATATGGAACTTGTCGAGCCAGAAATTAGCCGAAGAGGTAAGGAAAGAAATAACCTCATTTCTTCCGAAATCAAATACCTTTGTGCCCCACTGCTTATGCTCGCCCTTTCTGTCGTCCTTATATTCATAACAGGCTTCACCGTCGAAGTTTGCAAGACCGTGCTCATCCTTAGGAAAGTGAGCAGGAACCCAGTCAAGTATAACACTGATTCCGCTTTGATGGCACTTATCAACAAAATACATAAAGTCCTTAGGTGTACCGTATCTTGATGTAGCAGCAAAATAGCCTGTTACCTGATAGCCCCAGGAGCCGTCGAAGGGATACTCTGAAAGAGGCATAAGCTCGATATGGGTATATCCCATATCCTTTACATAAGGAATAAGCTCATCAGCTAAATCCCTGTAGGAATAGGGGGCCTCCTCACCGTAAATTTTCCAGGAGCCTGCGTGAACCTCATAAATATTCATGGGAGATTCATAGACATTGATCTGTTCCTTTGTCTTAATCCACTTACTGTCTCCCCATTTATAGCCGTCAAGCTCATAAATTTTGGAGGCTGTTCCGGGTCTTGTCTCACTGTGGAAGGCATAAGGGTCACTTTTCCCTGTCTTTTTGCCGTCCTGTGCAGTGACCATAAATTTGTAATTGTCGAATTCCTTTACATCCGAAATATAACATTCCCACATACCGGCATCATTGATTTTTTTCATCGGATTTTTACATTCATCCCAGGAGTTGAAATCACCGACTACACTCACAGCCTTTGCGTGGGGTGCCCATACACGGAATGACCAGAGGTTCTTTTCACCAGGTACCTTATGAGCTCCCATATATTCATAGGCCTTCATATTATTGCCCTGATGGAAAAGATAAAGAGCAACATCATCGCCGCGCTTTATTTTTTCTGCCATTTTTTCACCCTCTTTTTTATTCTTATTCGTAATTTTCAAAGGCAAAAGGGTATACACCCCCACCTTTATAATTCTACAAATACCATAATAACACTCCTGAAAATAAAATTCAATAGTTTTTGTTATTTTGTTACAAGATGATAAAAAACAATTTACATATTTTGTGGAGTTTGTCAAAAGAAACGATTCTGTTTTTGATAAATAAAAGGGAAGAGAGATTTTTTACAGCAGGAGGATAATTGTAGCATAGGTAAAGTGCGAAAAAGGGAGAATAAGTAAGAAAATTCAGACAGTTTTTTCACACCTGTCAGTTTATCTTTTCTTTGTATATAGAAAGGACATAGCGTAATGCCATGTCCTTATGTACTATTGATATTCTTCAATTCATTTTACGGCAGAATAAATCCGCACTTTTTCATTGCCTTGTTGAGAGTTCTGTTTGCCACTCTGTTTGCACTTTCCGCGCCCTTAGCGGCAAGCTCCTTAAGATACGCCTGATCCTTCATAAGCATTTCGTATCTTTCTCTTACGGGACGAAGCTCTTCGACTACTGCCTCTCCGACAGCCTTTTTGAAGTCACCGTAGCCCTTACCCTCGAATTCCTTCTGAATCTGATCATAGCTCAGGTCTGTACAGGCAGAATAGATGCTCATAAGATTGTTTACACCGTCCTTGCCTTCACCGTAGTAAACACCGCCCTCGGAGTCTGTAACAGCACTTCTGATTTTCTTCATAATGGTTTCAGGTGTATCGAAAACAGAAACGTAGGATTTGGGGTTGGGATCTGATTTGCTCATTTTCTTGGTTGGGTCCTGTAAAGACATAACACGGGCAGAGCCTGTCTTAGAGATATAGGGATCGGGGATGGTGAAGGTATTACCGTAAATACCGTTGAAACGGGAAGCAATATCTCTTGCAATTTCAAGATGCTGCTTCTGGTCTGCACCTACGGGAACAAGGTCAGCCTGATAAAGAAGAATATCAGCTGCCATAAGCACAGGATAGGAGAAAAGACCTACATTGACATTGTCAGCATGCGAAAGGGATTTATCCTTGAATTGTGTCATTCTTGACATCTCGCCGAACTGAGTATAGCAGTTGAGAATCCAGGCAAGCTGTGAGTGTGCGGGAACGTGGCTCTGAATAAAGATGATATTCTTTTCCGGATCAAGACCGATAGCAAGGAGAAGTGCAAACACCTCCATAATCTGCTTGCGGAGCTTTGCAGGGTCCTGTCTTACGGTGATAGCGTGTAAGTCCGCAACGGCAAATGCACTGTCAAATTCATCGGAGAGAAGCTTCCAGTTTTTAAGTGCGCCAAGGTAATTACCGAGAGTGGGAATACCTGAGGGCTGAATACAGGAAAGAATCTTCTTTCTCTTTTCGGGTGCCTCTGCACCGGGAACTATAATTTTTTCTTCCATTTTATATCGTCCTTTCGGATTAAGCTTTTATAAGTGTTATAATTATATTAGAAAGGGAGTTTTTTGTCAAGAAAAAACAGGGCATAATCGCCCTAACATATCCATCATATCAAATCCGAAAAGCAAAGTCAATATTTTTTATGCACTTTTCACAGTTTCTGCGTAATATACTAAAAACTAAAGTTAACTTTGTACAATTTTGATATTGCAAAAGCTGAAAATATATGTTATATTATAGTCACAGAAAGGGAAAGGTGATACCAATGTACAGGTAATCCGAAAGAACTCTTTAAGGCAGAAGATTAAAAAAGAAAAACAAAAATAAAATTAAAAAAGTCAAAACAAATCTTCTCCGAAATTAAAGAGTCCAAAAAAATCTTCATAAAGATACATCAGGCATTGAAGATATAGATTAAAAAAGAAAGAATGAAAAAAAGAAGATGCCCGATAAATCGAAAAATGAAGAAAATCCATTCTGTAGAAAGAGAGGATAACAAAAGATGTTAGATAACAAGAACGAACAGAAATAACCCCCCGGACCAAAAAAGATGTGTAAAGAAACATCGGTCCCGGGGGTTATTTCAATTTAAGGGAAGACGTAATAAGTAATAAACCTGCCTGCGGCAGAACCTTGTTACTCGCAGGCTTGTAATAGTGAAAAAGTGTGGTCGCGGGACTTGCCTCGCCTGAAAGGAGAGGTGTCAGCCGAAAGGCTGACGGAGAGGTTTTCGCGGTTTATTTTTTTGCCCACAAAATAGTAGGGCGGAATGACTCATTCCGCCGCATTTTTATTCAGCTTCATTTATCGCCTCGACAAAGAATTTGGCGAGATTCTGCCATTCACTTATAATGTCGGGGGCTTCGTGGCTGAATCTGATTACCTTTTCAGTTTCCGTAAGCAGCACATAATCGCCGTCGGCACAGGTGGCTATAACTATTCCGTCAGGCTTTGTTTCGAGCAGTTCTTCTTTTTCTAAATTTTCGAAAAACTCTTCTGTTTCTTTTAATGACTCTGCATAAGACAAAAATGTATATTCATCGGAAAGCAGACAGCCGTCACTGACCAGATAATAAGGCAATACACTGCTGTATAACGGAGCTGTTATTGATTCAGCAATTTTTTTAGTCAGCCTTTTATTAAAATCTTCTTTACGTTCGGCTTTTGTTTTTCTTAAAAATTTAAGAGCATCCTTTTCTTTTACCACATATTCAGGTCTGCCCTTTGCCTTAAGCCCTTCATATTCCTTATAAACCTTTTCCATATACTCTTTTAAGGGTCTCGGAGCCTCTTCTGTTTTATCGAGATCATAACCTTCGGGACATTTATCCACAACACAGGCAGGCGTAAGGTTTGACCAGGAAAGTGCTTTTACATTTATAAACATTTCTGCAGTGTCTTTATGTATTAAAACCGTATATCTTCCGCAGAAATCATCGTCAGAAGAGCAGTAAACATAAGCTATACCACCTGAGGGCATATCCTCTTTAAGATAGCAATCCTGAAGTTCGATTCGTTGTAAATCATAAAAAATCGATGCAATCTTAGGAAGATATCCGCCGAGAGTCTGCATTCTTGCCTTCTGTTTTATATCTATATATCTATCATAGGCAATACGGGGAATTCTTTTATGGGGAAAGAGGTAAAAATACTGCTCAGCTTCATATCTGCCCTTATCCTGAACCCAGCAGAAATCAACATCAGTAATTCCGTTTTCAATGCAAGCTTTTCTGAATCGGTCGGGTACACATATATAGCGATATTCCTTCGGTGCAATATTAATTTCGTGAAAAGCACTAATAACATCAAGATACATCTTTTTTCCTGTTTCTGTTTCTACAGGGAAAACATCGAGCATAGTGTTTTCCTTAAAGTTTTCAGGCTTCAACTCATACCAATCGCTTTCAACATCAGTATATCTTCTCTCATACCAACCACGGGCACGCCAACCCTGTTCTTTGCAGAAAGTTTCTATTTTATCAAGCACTTCATCTGCATCAGGCTCATCAATATCAAGCTCACTCCAGCCGACACAGTCACATTTTTTACCGAGGGAATGAACGAAATTTATATTTTGCTGATATTTATCCTCATCATTGAATCTGTGTACTCTCTTATCAAGTATCCAGGTTAAATGCTCTTTAAATTTCATACCACCACTCCTTTTCTGAATTATAACACTTATAGTAACTAAAATCAATATAAGCGGAGGTATGGTCATCTCTCCCTACATTTATAATCTACTCACTTACTGTATCCGCTTCATTTCCTTCGCATAATAAAAGTAAAAGCGTCTTAATGCTTTCCCCGCGACACCATTCTGCATTTTGCATTCTGAATTCTGCATTAAAAAAGCAGTCCCTTTCGGAACTGCTTTTGTTATTAGCCGTTGGAGCCCATTGAGTAGTTGGGAGCTTCCTTGGTGATTGAAATGTCGTGAGGATGGCTTTCGATAAGACCTGCGTTGGTGATACGAACGAACTGAGTCTTTTCCTTGAGCTCGTCGATGGTAGCGCATCCGCAGTAGCCCATACCTGCACGGAGACCGCCCATCATCTGATAGATGGTTTCGCTGAGAGTTCCCTTGTAAGGTACACGGCCTTCAACGCCTTCGGGAACAAGCTTTTTATTGTTAGCCTGGAAGTATCTGTCCTTACTGCCCTGATTCATTGCAGCAATAGAGCCCATACCTCTGTAAACCTTGTACTTTCTGCCCTGATAGATTTCTGTATCACTGGGAGATTCTTCACAGCCTGCAACAAGTGAACCAACCATAATAGTGGAAGCACCTGCGGCAATAGCCTTAACAATTTCACCTGAATATTTGATACCGCCGTCACCGATAACGTTCTTACCGTATTTAGCGGCTTCATTAGCACAGTCGAAGATAGCTGTAATCTGTGGAACACCGATACCGGCAACAATACGTGTAGTACAGATAGATCCGGGGCCGATACCAACCTTAACGCAGTCAGCACCTGCATCGATGAGAGCCTTTGTAGCTTCAGCAGTAGCAACATTACCTGCGATAAGAGAAATGTTCGGGAATTCAGCCTTAACCTTTGAAACAGCCTTAAGAATATTCTGGCTGTGACCATGAGCTGAGTCGAGAACGAAAGCATCAACACCTGCTGCTGCAAGAGGTCTTGCTCTGTCTAAAACGTCAGCAGTAGCACCGAGAGCTGCAGCACAGAGAAGTCTGCCTTCGCTGTCACGTGCAGAGTTGGGGTACTGAACAGCCTTTTCGATATCCTTGATAGTGATAAGACCCTTAAGGTTGCCTTCACCGTCAACAAGGGGAAGCTTTTCGATTCTGTGCTTCATAAGGATAAGCTTTGCTTCCTCAAGTGTGGTACCTACAGGAGCGGTTACAAGACCTTCTTTGGTCATAACCTCGCTGATTCTGATGTTATAGTCAGTAAGGAAACGAAGGTCACGGTTTGTAAGAATACCTACAAGCTTTCCGTTTTCACAAACGGGAACACCTGAAAAACGGTAGGTATGCATTAAATTTTCAGCTTCATAAACATAGTTGTCGGGAGCGAGGAAAAAGGGATTTGAAATAATGCCGTTTTCACTTCTCTTAACACGGACAACTTCCTTTACCTGCTTTTCGATTGACATGTTTTTATGAATAACACCAAGACCGCCTTCACGGGCAATGGCAATTGCCATTCTTGATTCGGTTACGGTATCCATAGCCGCAGTCATAACAGGAATGTTAAGTCTGATATTTTTGGTGAGCTGTGTTTCAAGAGAAACATCTGCGGGAAGAACATTTGACTCTGCAGGAATGAGAAGTACATCGTCAAAGGTAAGACCTTCTTTTACAAATTTCTGATTAAAATCCATAATTATCGTCCTTTCTTTGTTTATTAAGCTTTTACATTTATATTTTCGGACAATAAAAAACCGTCCTCAAATAATATTAAGTAATTATATCACAATGTTTTCGGCTAATCAAGATATAAAACAAAGAATTTTTTTCCAAAAAAATCATATCTGCAAAAATCCGTGTAAAAAAATAACAGTTGTAAAGTTTTTTTCTTGCACCGAAAATTTGTTTGTGGGGAGTTTTTTCACTTTTCAACAGGGTGTTAAATAAAATCAGGAAATTTTTTACATTCACAAAGCTCCTAAACTGGGGAGTTTTTAACGTTTTCCACAGAGTTTTCAACATGTCTTGGTGGAAAAAGCTGTGGAAAATGTGTAAAATTCAATTCTGTTAATATGATACAAAATTTTAAAGCATAATTCTACATTTTTCTATTCAGCCGACTTTTTCATTTATTCCGGAAAAATATTTGATATTATTTCAAAAATATGGTATAATATATGGGTTAGCGAAAAAGAAAGGAAAATATACGGAAAAATCTCCGTATCCCCGATTTATTATTATGATAAGTACCAATAATGTAACTCTGCAATATGGCGGCAGAGAGCTTTTCAAAAGCGTTTCCATCAACTTTACCAAAGGTAACTGCTACGGCCTTATCGGCGCAAACGGAGCAGGTAAATCTACCTTCCTCAAAATTCTCTCCGGCGAAATCGAGCCCAACAAGGGTTATGTAACAATTACTCCCGGCGAAAGACTTTCTGTATTAAAGCAGGATCATTATGCCTATGATGAATATGATGTCATAAGAACCGTTCTTATGGGCAATCAGAAGCTGGTTGAAATAATGGATGCCAAGGAATCGCTTTACGCAAAGGAAGAATTCACCGAAGAAGACGGAATCCGTATCAGTGAGCTTGAAGAGGAATTTGCCGAAATGGACGGATGGAGCGCTGAAAGCGACGCGGAAATTCTCCTTAACGCTTTGGGTATTCACAATGAATTCCACTACACTTTAATGAAAGAGCTTACAGGTGAGCAGAAGGTTAAGGTTCTTCTTGCACAGGCTCTCTTCGGAAATCCCGACATTCTTCTTCTCGACGAACCTACAAACCATCTTGACGTTGCCGCTATTAACTGGCTCGAAGAGTTCCTGCTCAACTTTGAAAACACTGTTATCGTTGTCAGCCATGACAGACACTTCCTCAACAAGGTCTGCACCCATATTGCTGACTGTGACTTCGGCAAGATAACCATGTATGTAGGTAACTATGATTTCTGGTACGAATATACTCAGATGGCACAGAGACAGCTCCGCGAACAGAACAAAAAGACTGAAGCAAAAATGAAAGAGCTCCAGGAATTTATTGCCCGCTTCAGCGCCAATGCTTCTAAGTCCAAGCAGGCAACAAGCCGTAAAAAGCTTCTGGACAATCTTGTTTTAGAGGATATGCCTGTTTCCTCCCGTCGATTCCCCTTTGTTGAGTTCAAACCCGACAGAGAAATCGGAAACGATATGCTTGTTGTAGAAGGTCTTTCAAAAACTATCGGTGACAGAAAGGTCCTTGACAACGTCAGCTTTACCATAAGACCCAATGAAAAGGTTGCTTTTGTGGGTACTGACGCTGTAGCAAAAACCACCTTCTTCAAAATCATAACAGGTGAGCTTGAACCCGACGAAGGCTCCTTCAAATGGGGCATCACCACCTCTCAGGCATATTTTCCCGCAGACAACTCCGCCTTCTTTGACGGTGTGGAAGAAAGCCTTATTGACTGGGTAAGAAGATATTCCGACCTTCAGTTCGAAACCGATGTAAGAGGCTGGCTTGGAAGACTCATGTTCTCAGGCGAGGAAGCCACAAAAAAAGCAATGGTTCTTTCCGGCGGTGAAAGGGTAAGATGTATGCTTTGTAAAATGATGCTCAGCGGTGCAAACGTCCTCATTCTTGACGAACCCACCAACCATCTTGACCTTGAATCCATCACTTCCCTCAATAATGCTTTAATAAGATTCAAGGGCTCTCTTCTCTTCACCTCTCACGACCATCAGTTTGTTCAGTCGATTGCCGACCGTATTATTGAATTCAGACCTGACGGCTTATATGACAAAAAAGAAACCTACGACGAATTCCTTGAAAACAACGAATTACTTATAACTAAATAAGGAGAGATGCAGCATGACCTTTGTAATCGGAGACATTCACGGAAAAAAAGACAAATATCTTGAAATGCTCGAAAAGCTTAATCCTTCCGATACTGATGCCGTTTTTGTTCTCGGTGATGTAATCGGTGTAGGTGATGACGGAATAGAAATTCTCAGAGATATGATGTACAGAAGTAATATTTTTCCTGTTCTCGGAGAGCAGGAATATATGGCGAAAAAACTTTTACCGTTGATTTCTTCCGCTAAAAACATTGAAGAAGCAAAGTCGCTTCTTTCCGGAAATGACGCTGAGCTTTTCAAAAAATGGCTTACAATGAAAAGTGAAAAGACAATTTCTGATTTTCTTTCTCTTGACGAAGAAAACAAGGAAAGCATCATAGATTATTTAGAAGAATTTGCTCCTTACGAAGAAATAGAAGCAAACGGAAAAAACTTCATTCTTGTTCACGCCGGTATTGACGGCTTTGAGGAGGATAAGCCACTTGAAGAATATCCCGAAGAAGCCTTTGTATTTGCTGAAACAGACTATCAGAAGTCATACTTCCCCGAAAGCTACCTTGTAACAGGACACACGCCCACAGCAGTTATCGACCGTCAGTGTACGGGAAAGGTATATGCAAAGAAAAGACATCTTGCAATAGACTGCGGTGCCGCATACGGCGGAAGACTTGCAGCAGTATGCCTGGAAAAGCTAAAGGTTTATTACTGCTGAAAATAAAAAAATCACCCCATTGTGTATGAACCGATACACAATGGGGCTCGTTTTTATTATTTGTTCTGTCAGTCTTTAACAAATAAATCGTAAATCCAATCAAAAAATCCCTGTAAGATATCTGCAATTATGTTTTTTATTTGCTCACTGTCAAAACCGCCGATCTCAATATCTGAAAGTATATTGAAAAGCTTTTCAAAAAAATTATTTGTTTCCTTCATAATAATTTCCTTTCTTTTTTTCTTTAATTATACTCTAACAAATAAAAAGTGTCAATATTTATCTCTGATAAGAATATCAGAAAACCTCAGAAATTTTATTCATCATACTTGCTATTTCTATCTTCTGAGGACACATTTTTTCACATTTTTTACATCCGATACAATCAGACGGACTGCCTGCCCTTGTAATAGAAGAGTATTCCTCAGCGGTAACCTCATCACCGTTTATTTTTTTGTTATAAAGAGCCAGAAGCTCAGGAACAGCAATTTTTTTGGGACATTCCTCGGCACAGTAGCGACAAGCTGTACAGGGTACCGTATCCTTGTTTGCAATAATTGCACCGGCCTTCAGGCACAATTCCTTTTCCTCCTCGGTGAGAGGTGCAAAATCCTTCATATAGCTCATATTATCCTTGAGCTGTGCCATATCTGACATACCGCTTAAAACCATAAATACGCCCTCAAGACTTGCTGTAAAGCGGATAGCCCAGGAAGCAACGGAAAGAGCTTCATTCTTCTCTCTGAACATGTTTTTTACCACTCCGGGTACATTTGCCAGAGCTCCGCCACGGACAGGCTCCATAACAATAACAGGTGTTCCGTGCTTTCTTGCTACCTCATAGCAGAGACGGGACTGTACCTTGTCACTCTCCCAATCAAGATAGTTTATCTGAAGCTGAACAAACTCCATTTCCGGATGCTTTGTGAGTATTTCATCAAGCACATCGGCTGTGTCGTGAAAAGAAAAACCTAAAATCTTTATTTCACCGTTCTTTTTTCTCTCTGAAAGATATTCGAAAACTCCGTACTCTTCAGCAGCCTTGAAATTTTTCTTGTCAAGGCAGTGAAGAAGATAATAGTCAAAATACTCTACACCGCATTTTCCCTTCTGATCAAGGAAGATTTTCTCTTTGTCCTCTGCACATTTCATCATACCTACGGGAAGCTTGTCAGCGAGATAAAAGCTTTCTCTCGGATGCCTTTTTACAAGAGCTTCCTTTACGAAGCATTCACTTTTTCCCTTGTGATACATATATGCCGTGTCAAAATAATTAAAGCCTTCCCCAAGATAGGTATCAACCATTTCTTTAACCTGTTCAATGTCTACCGAGGAATCGTCTTTTTTGTCCGCAAGAGGCAATCTCATACATCCGAAGCCTAATTTTTTCATCTCAGTTTCTCCTTTTGTCTTTTTTTTGTATAGAAATATTTATGCTTGCACCGTGTCCGCTTTTATAATTTACGGTATCCTTTATAACGGTATAAGCCTTTTCGCAGTCGCTTATATTTTCTGTAGCCTTTTCAACAGGACACACTCCGTCTCCCTTTCTGTTTATTATAAAAGGGACGAGAGTACCGAAAGAATAAGAAATAGCATAAAGATCAAAAATCTCTTTTGCTTTTTCACTCATTACAATACCGTGAACTTCCTTTATTTTCATTTTCGCATAAAGAAGCGCTGCACCTCTGCCTATCACCTTGTCAGCAGCAGAGAACTCAGTGAAATTATATTCTTTTTTCTCAATAAGGTCAAGTAGGGAAAAGACACCTTTTACATCGGAAGAAAAAACAATCTTTCCGTCAGTCATCACAAGCTTTCTTCCGTTTGCTTCAAGATGCTCAAGAGCCTTATGTAAATTTTCTGTCATTATATCACCCTTTAAAAAATCTCCCTCACTGAAGTACAATGAGGGAGTACAGTTTATTTTACAAGCTCGAATGTTTTTGTGTATCCCTCAAGAGCATCGCCAGCGTTGAAATCTCTTGCAGTGAAAACAACCTCGTTATCGTAAACCTCTACATAAGTGCCAAGACCCATCTGTCTGAATTCACCAACCTCGTTAGGTCTGCCGTAAGAGGGGAGATTGAGAGAATAAACTCCGTTTTCACCGTTAAGAATCTCCAGACTTTTTTCGCTGACACCGTCGTGAAGATGCCCTGAGAGGAAGAAAACATTTTTATACTTTTCTAATATTTCTCTTACTAAAGGAGTTTGCTCACCAAGGTCACCGTTTCCGAAAGATGTTGTCGGCGTACCGTGAGTATAAGTAAGAGGCTGATGACAGACCACAAACGCAGGTCTTCCGTCTGCTGTGGCTCTTGCAAGCTCACTGTCAAGGAAAGAAAGCTGCTCGTCGGAAATATATGCTTCGTCAAAAAGCATTTTTTCAGAGCCGAGCACAATGAACGTATATCCGTCTACATCATAGGAATAATAGGGCTTTTCTGTTGAAACACCAATATATTCCTCAACCTTGCCCATAATCATATTGAGATTATACTTATAATTTACTTTAAGATCATGGTTTCCGGTAGCAATAATCATATTTTTCATACCGGAGTTTTCCATACATTCCCAATAAATATCATAAGAATTTTTATCACCTAATTCTGTAAGATCTCCGGCAACAACAAATGCATCAAAATCCATTCCGGAATTTGAAATATCTTCAAAACCGTTTTCAAGATAAACCTGATGATAACCGAGAGGTACAATCTGAGGATCAGCATATACCACAAAAGACATATTTACATTTTCGGTATCCTTGAAGGTTATAGGCTCTGCCACAGAAGGTGACGGTGTAAAAAGTGAATATATCACAAAAAGTAAGCTGTTGATTATTTTAAATATACCTAATGAAAAACCCATAACAATCTCCTTTTATTTAATAGTAAAGGCTTTTGAATAACCTTCAAGAGCTTTGCCTGCAAGGAAATCTCTTGCGGTGAAAATTACCTCATTATCATAAACCTCAAAATATGTACCAAGACCCGGCTGAAGGAATTCGCCGTAATCATTTTCTTTGCCGTACGCAGGGAGATTTATTGAATATACTCCGTTTTCTTCGTCAAGAACCTCAAGACTCTTTTCGTATACACCGTCGTGAAGATGTCCGTTAAGATAGAAAACATTCTTGTATCTGACAAGTATTTCTCTTACCTGCTCTGACTGTTCGCCTATTCCTCCGTTCTTCCATACATCAGGAAGGCCGTGAGTATTTTCAAGAGGCTCATGACATAATACGAAAGCGGGCTTACCGTCCTTTGTTGCCCTTTCGAGCTCAGCATCAAGGAATGCAAGCTGTTCAAGTGAAATATATTCCTTTTCAAAAAGTCGGCCGTCAGAATTCAGAACAATGAAAGTATATCCGTTAATATCATAAGAATAATAGGGCTTATCTATTTCTTTTTCAAGATATTCACCTGTCTTATTCATTATCTGCTCCGTTCTCATCTCATAAAGAACACGGATGTCGTGATTTCCTGTGGCAAGGAGAATATTTTCAAAATCGGCTTCGTCAAGAGCCTTCCATAAAAGGTCATATGAAATATCATCACCGAGCTCAGAAAGGTCACCCGCAACAAGAAGAGCATCAAAATCAATGCCTGAGTTTTCAATATCCTCAAGACCGCAATCGAAACGGTAAGGACTGATGCCTGTAGGTCTTATATGTGTATCAGCAAAAGCTACCACTGAAAGATTTACATTTTCCGCATCCTTGAGAGTGATAGGTTCATCCGTAGCCGGTCCGGTCATAACACCGAAAGCCATAAACACGGTAACTATTATTTCCATAAAAGCACTTACCACAGCAAGCACCTGATTGAAAATAACCGGTATCTCTTTTATAATTGTTACTGCCTGATTCATTTTTCTCCTCCGTTATGCAATAATTTCCTTTTTAATGATAATAAAATAAAAAAATTGCGTTGTCAACGAATTTTTCTAATTATAATATGATTACAAAAAAAGTTTACATTTACATTGTGTAAAAGAAATCAAATATATAGCAAAAACTTTTTATCTGTGTTATAATATTGAATTGATTATGATTAAACATACCGAAAGGATTCACATAATGAAAAAACTTCGTGCTATTCCGAAACTTTCAAAGGGACATCAGATAACCTGGTGGGTATGCAGAGGCCTGCTCTTTATCTGGGGTGTCTGGGGTATGCTCAACGGCTATACCTCCGAATTCATACAGGCAACCTTTGCCATTATCTTCACTCATCTCTGGGATATGTTCCAGCTTTTCGGCGGAAAATCCTTTATAACAAAATATCCTGCTTATCTTCAGACAATGCTGAATGTGTTCACCTGCTTCGGATGTGTTGTAGGTACAACCCTTAACACAAGAACGAGCTTCACCGGCATAGATGTCCCTGAGCATATATTTGCAGGTTATCTTGCCTGTACAGGCGCGTTTGCTCTCATTGAAATTATGCAAGGTGAAAAAACTCCCGCAAAAATCTCTGTCAAAGCCATCTTTGCTCTCGGCGGTGCACTTTTTGTGATAGTCGGTTGGGAATTTTATGAGTTTACAATGGACAGGCTTTACGGATTTGTTATGCAGCACGGACATATCGACGGCGCTTACGGACTTACAGATACTATGATTGACCTTATGCTCGGCTCCGGCGGTGCTCTTGCCGCAATGTTTATTGAAGCCTTCCGCCGTGTAGGTATAATAGGTGGAAAGGGTCGCCACGAAAGACGAGAAAAATATCTTGCCGAAAGAGCAGAAGTAAAAAGACTCAAAGAATTGGGGTTACAGTAATGAAGCTTAGTGAAATTATAAAAGGACTCGACTTTACCTCTGATACAGATTTTTCTGACAGAGAGATAAAAGACATTGCCTATGATTCCCGAAAGGCCGGTGAGGATATAATCTTTGTCTGCCTTACAGGTGCCTTTGCTGACGGTCACAAATATGCAGAAAGTGCCTATGAAAAGGGGAGCAGAGTTTTCCTTTGTGAAAAGGAAATTACACTTCCGGATGATGCCGTTATCATAAAAACAGAAAACACCCGTGCGGCACTTGCAAAAATCAGCTGCAGCTTTTTCCGTTATCCGTCAAGAGAAATTGATGTTATAGGAATAACAGGTACAAAGGGCAAAACCACCGTTGCCCATCTTGTAAAATCCGTTCTTGACAATGCGGGTATTATGACAGGAATCATCGGCACTGTCGGCGCAAGCTACGGTGATACTGTTCTTCCTACAGTAAACACAACTCCCGAAAGCTATGAGCTACAGAAAATGCTGCGTATGATGGCTGACGGTGGCTGCAAGGCGGCTGCTATTGAGGTTTCCTCTCTGGGTCTTAAGTCTCACCGTACAGACGGCACGGAATTTGCCATAGGCGTCTTTACAAATCTTTATCCCGACCACATCGGCACCAATGAGCACGAAAGCTTTGAGGAATATGCTTACTGGAAGACACAGCTTTTCCCCTTGTGTAAAAAAACAATCGTCAACATTGACGACCCCTTCAACGATAAAATCAAAGAAAGCTCAGCAGGTGAAATAATAACCTACGGATATGACGAAAAGGCAGATTATATTTTAGGTAAATGCGAAAAGCTTAAAAACGGCAATATCCTTTCTATGGCATTTGATGCTTCTGCCAAAGGCAAAGAAAAGCATTTCACCGTAGGACTTCCCGCTGAAATAAACTGCCATAATTCACTTATTGCCCTTGCCGTTGCCGATATTTACGGTGTATCCGATGAAGCTGCCGCCGAAGGTCTTGCCTGCGTTTCCGTAAAAGGACGCGGAGAAATTGTCCGCGAATGTGAAGATATAACCGTAATCATCGACTATGCCCACAACGGCATAAGTCTCAAAAGCATTATTGATACAGCAAGAGATTATGAGCACAACCGCATAATAACCCTTTTCGGCTCTGTGGGCGGAAGAACCGAATGCCGCAGAGAGGAATTAGGCACTGTTTCCGGTGCACTCAGCGATTTCACAATTATAACAAGCGATGACCCGGATTTTGAAAGCCCGGAAAAAATATGCGAAGAAATTGCATCATACTGCAAAAAAGCAGGGGGAGAATACATTATAATTCCCGACAGAACAGAAGCAGTCCGCTATGCAGTAAAAAATGCTCTTCCAGGTGATATAATCATTCTTGCGGGTAAGGGACACGAAGAATATATGAAGATAGAGGGTAAGAAAATCCCGTTCAGTGAAAAATCAGAAGTTTTAAAGGCTTTGAAAGAAAGGAAAGAGGCTTGAATATGTATACATTCAAAATTGAAACAGACCTGAAAAATTATGACGAATTCATCTGTGCAAACGGCGGTCAGTATATCCAGTGCTCCAACTGGCAGAATGTAAAGACTACCTGGAAAAGCACATATTACTGCGGCTATGAGGGCGAAAAAATTGTTTTCGGAATTCTCGTAATGGAAAGAGCGTTACCTGTTGCAGGTAAAATCTGGTACGCTCCCGGCGGTGCAGTGTGTGACTACAAAAACAAAGAGCTTTTATCTGCCTTTACTGAATTTATCAGGCAAGAAGTGAAGAAGAACGGTATCACCTGCTTTATTATGGACCCGCCCGTTTCTCTTCGTATAAACGGAGAAGATCAGCCCGAGGCTCACGAAATGCACAAGGCTCTTCTCGACCTCGGTTATGAGCTTAATCCTTCTATTGAAAATTACACCTATAAACAGCCCGTACAGCTTTTCGTTCCTCTCAAAACAGCTGAGGGTGAAGCTCTTTCCGCCGACAAAATCCTTAAAAAATGTGACAAGGGCGTACGCTACAGCATCAGAATCGGTGAGCAGAGAGGACTTGTAGCAAAAACCTACACCTATGAGGATGTGGAAAAAGACCCGTCAATTATGGATGACTTTATGGATGTTATGCGTGATACAGGTGAAAGAGACAACTTCGTTGAAAGAAACGGCGACTACTGCACCAAGCTTTTAAGAGAGTTCAAGGATAACAGTGACCTTAAGCTTGTTTATTATGACAAAGAGCTTGACAGAAAATTACAGGCAGAGCGTCTTGCAAAAAAAGAACAGGCTCTTAAGGAGCTTGAAACTGCTCACGAAAAGAAAGCGCGTCAGCTGAATGAGACCATACAAAGCGTTGACAAGCAAACGGAGCACTTTGAAAAGAGAATTGCCGAGGCAGAGGAATTCACCTCCGACAGCAGAATCTGTGTGGCAGGCGGTCTTTCCATATACTATGCGGGAATGGGAAGCTGTCTTTTCGGCGGTACAAGAAACGTCATAAGAAACAATACCCGTTCAAGCCACTACCTCAACTATCTCCGTCTTTGCGAAAGCATCAACCGCGGATGTGACATTCACGATCTTGGCTATGTCATAGTAAAAACTCCCGTTCTTCAGGAAGACGGTACCCTCGGTGCCCTGGAGCCGCAGGATAATTTCAAGGGCATTTACGATTTCAAAAAGAGCTTTTCTGCCGATTATCACGAATTTATCGGTGAATATGTTCTCATAGGAAACAAGATGAAATACTACTCCTATGCAAAGCTTATGCCTTCAGCTAAAAAAGCAAAAATCAAGGCAGTTAAATTATTGAGAAGATAAAGAAAAAGGGGAGTGACAATCACTTCCCTTTCTCTGAAGGAGACAACTATGCTTATATCAGGAATACAGAAATTAACTCTGCTTGACTTTCCGGGCAAAACCGCCTGTACCATATTCTGCTACGGCTGTAATTTTCTCTGCCCCTTCTGTCACAACGCACTTTTAGTAACAGAAAAGGCGGAAGAATTTTTGACTGAAGAGGAAATTTTCTCCTTTCTCAAAAAAAGACAGGGTATTCTTGACGGTGTGTGCGTGACAGGCGGAGAACCTACATTGCAAAAAGACCTCAAGAGCTTTCTTAAGAAAATTAAGGATATGGGCTTTGAAATAAAGCTTGACACTAACGGATACAAGCCTGGCCTTTTAAGAGAAATTATCAGCGAGGGTCTTTGCGACTATGTTGCCATGGACATAAAAAACACACCCGACAAATATGCTCTCACCGTCGGAAAGACAGTTGACACAGAAAAAATACTTGAAAGTATTTCTATACTTAAAGAAGGAAAAATTCCCTGTGAATTCCGCACCACCGTCGTAAAGGAATTCCATACCGAAGATGACATAAAGGAAATTGCACGACTTTTAAAGAGTGATATTGCCTTTTACCTCCAACAGTTCAAGGACAGCGGAAATCTGATTGAAGACGGTCTTTCCGCTTACACAAACGAGGAAATGGAAATGCTTCTTGAAAAGACAAGAGAAATTTTACCTCAGACACAACTCAGAATAAGTTAATCCCCGAAAATATCAAACATCTCTTCTGTGATTATATCCGTATAATCGTTAAGAGCATGGAAATCCATAACCTCAATATATTCTTTTTCAAGTCTGTCGTGGGTTTCCTTTGCCGATTTAAGAGAATTTATGCTCTCGCCTATCAGGTGGGAGCATAGTTTTTTTCCGCTACGCAGACGCTGACTGTAATTTTCGGCTTCCGGATACATAAATCTTTTGCAGTGAATCAGCCTGTCACATTCAAGAGATATGTTATGCTCCTTTCTGACAGTAACAAGTGCAAGACTTACCTCGGGAATTATAATATGCTCACAGTCACCCTTGGGCTTCAGTGGGCACTGACAGAAAATGACATCATAGCCGTTCTTTACGGCAAGGTCACCGATTCTCTGAAGTATAAGAGGAGAGACAGCCGAATAGCTATCCTTTATACCGATAATTCTGACAGCCTGAGCTTTGACACTGTCATCAAGAAAAACTACTCCCTCCGGTGTTATACCGCTTATGAATCTCCGCATTCTTTTTCCGATACCCTTTTTTCTTTTTGCGGGCATTTCCCTTGAAACAAAGCGTATTGCAAAGCTGTTTATTTTATCTTCCTTTACAAAAGAGGAAGCAAGCCGGACATTTTCACTGTTAATTGCTCCCGCCGCACTTAAATATCTTGCCGAACGGAAGTGATGCATCGAATTTTCAAGAGTGAGAGAACGGATAACATCGCTCTTTTCTGCAAGCCTTTTCTTGTCCCAGAAATCACCCATATTAATTATGTTTTCCACTGCACCGGGAAATTTAGGCTCTATGACATGAGGGGAT
The DNA here is from genome assembly GCA_045613805.1 of Acutalibacteraceae bacterium. GTDB lineage: Bacteria > Bacillota > Clostridia > Oscillospirales > Acutalibacteraceae > UBA6857. Next base: position 53,306 of record JAZLBS010000004.1, on the reverse strand, counting down.
GTTCCGTCAATTACAGATATACCTATATCCTTTACTATTATTCCGTCCAGGCTTTTCGGATCTGAAGAGCAGTAAATCAGCTCCGTTTCATAGCCCTTTTCCTCTGCCTTACGTGCAACCTTTTTCATAAGAGTAGATTTTCCCGTTCCGGGTCCCCCTTTGATAATGTAGGGATGATGATTTTTATATGGGTCATATATTTCCTCGAAGAAGGAACAGAATCCGATAGGAGAATTTGCTCCCATAAATGAACCGGTTATACGGGACATAAAAAAGCCTCCTTTAAATTTTTCATTACTATTTTATTCCTGAAGCTAAAAAATGTACCTGCTTTTTGCTCTTTGTATTGATTTTTATACTGCTTTTGGTGTATTATGTTATATGAAGAAATATGATAGGAGATGTTGAATATGATCTACGAATCAATTGCCAAGCTTGTAAAATACGGTCTTGATTGCGGTCTTATCGAACAGGAAGACAAAATTTACACAACTAACCGTATTCTTGAAATCCTTGGTCTTGACGAATACGAGGAGCCGACAGAATGTGAGTGGGATAATCTTGAAGAAATTCTCAAGGATATTCTTGACTACGCCTGTGAAAACGGCATCATTGAAAACTCCATTACCTGCAGAGATCTTTTCGATACCAAGGTAATGAGTGCTCTTGTTCCCAGACCCAGCGAGGTAATCTCAAACTTCGATGCGCTTTATGCCGTTTCCCCTGAAATGGCTACAGATTACTACTATAAGCTCAGCAGAGACACAGACTATATCAGAAGATACAGAGTCTGCAAGGACCTTAAATGGAAAACCGAAAGCGACTACGGTGAAATCGACATCACAGTCAACCTTTCAAAGCCCGAAAAAGACCCTAAGGAAATTGAAAAAGCAAGAAACGCTAAGCAGAGTTCTTACCCAAAATGTCTTCTCTGCGTTGAAAATGAAGGTTATGCAGGCAGACTCAACCACCCGGCGAGACAAAACCACAGAATTATCCCTGTAGAAATCGACGGAAATCAGTGGGGCTTCCAGTATTCTCCCTATGTTTACTATAACGAGCATTGTATTGTTTTCAACAGCGAGCATACACCAATGAAAATTGACAAAGCAGCATTTAAAAAGCTCTTTGATTTTGTAAAGCTCTTCCCCCATTATTTCGTGGGCTCGAATGCTGACCTTCCCGTCGTAGGCGGCTCAATTCTTGCTCACGAGCATTTCCAGGGCGGTAACTATGAATTTGCTATGGCAAAGGCAGAAACAGAAAAAACCTTCACCTTCAAGGGCTATGAGGAGCTTACCGTCGGCATCGTAAAGTGGCCTATGTCCGTAATAAGAATAAGCGGCGAGGATACAGATAAAATCGTTGACCTTTCTGCAAAAATTCTCGATGCTTGGAGAAGCTACACCGACGAAGATGCCTTCATCTTTGCCGAAACAAACGGTACACCTCACAACACTATCACTCCAATCGCAAGAAAAAGAGGGGACATATACGAGCTTGACCTTGTTCTTCGTAACAATATCAAAACTCAGGAGCATCCTGACGGTCTTTACCATCCCCACGCAGAATTACATAATATTAAAAAGGAAAATATCGGACTTATTGAGGTTATGGGTCTTGCTGTTCTTCCCTCAAGACTCAAGGCAGAGCTTGCAAAGGTGGAAGAATTTATTCTCGAGAAAAAAGACCTTTCAGCCGATAAGGAAATCAGCAAGCATGCCGAGTGGGTAAATTCCTTTAAAGATAATTATGAGTTTACCTCAGAAAATATTGATGCTATTGTCAAAAAAGAGGTTGGCAAGGTATTCGTAAAATGTCTTGAGCACGCAGGTGTTTACAAGAGAGACGAAAAGGGTATGGCTGCCTTTGAGCGCTTTATCAACTTCGTAAATAATAAATAAATTATGTCTTCGTTTATAAGCACATAAAACTGTTAATAATTAAACAAAGAATACAAGGAGTAAAACTATGCGTGAAATTCTTAATCTTAACAGTGCCTGGTCTTTCACAAAAGAAGGCGTGACAGAACAGGTAAACCTTCCCCATTCCTGGAATTCAATCGACGGACAGGACGGGGGAGCAGATTACTACAGAGGCACCTGCCGTTACACAAAGACTCTTAAAAAGAGTGACCTTCCCGAGGCAGCATGCTACTATCTTGAAATCAGAGGTGCAAACTCCTCCGCTACGGTTTATGTCGGCGGCAAAAAGATGGCAGAGCATCATGGCGGTTATTCAACCTGGAGAGTAAATCTTACAGAAGAAATCAAGGATGAAACTCTTATCGAAATTGATGTAGACAACTCTCCAAATGACAAAGTTTATCCTCAGATGGCTGACTTTACCTTCTACGGCGGTATTTACCGTGACGTTAATCTCATCTGTGTGTCCGAATCACACTTCGACCTTGACTACTACGGTACACCCGGCATCAAGATTACCCCGGAAATTAAGGGTGCAGATGCTGAAATCGAAGTAGAGGTTTATCTTACCAATAAAAAAGACGGTCAGAAAATCCGCTATACAATCTTTGATGCAGAAGGAAATGAAATTGCTTCAAAGACAACTGATGACGATGATGAAGATTTCGAAATCAAAAATGTTCATCTCTGGCACGGAAGAAAGGACCCCTATCTCTATTCTGCAAAGGCAGAGCTTTTAGAAGGCGACGAGATTCTTGACACAGTTTCTGCCCGTTTCGGCTGCCGTACATTTAAAATTGATCCCGAAAAAGGCTTCTTCCTTAACGGACAGGAATATCCTCTTCGCGGTGTTTCACGCCATCAGGACAGACTCGGCATCGGTAATGCTCTTCTTCCCGAGCATCACAAGGAAGATATGGATCTTATCTGTGAAGTCGGTGCAAACACCATCCGTCTTGCTCATTATCAGCACGACCAGTATTTCTATGACCTTTGTGATGAAAGAGGTATGGTTATCTGGGCAGAAATTCCCTATATCTCTCAGCATATGGCTACAGGCCGTGAAAATACAATTTCACAGATGAAGGAGCTCATCACACAAAACTACAACCATGCTTCAATTGTAGTATGGGGACTTTCAAACGAAATCACCATGCACGGTGCAGCGGATCCCGATCTCATCGAAAACCATAAAATCCTTAATGATCTGGCTCACGAAATGGACAAGACAAGACTTACAACAATTGCCTGTCTTACAATGTGTGACCCGGACAGCGAATATGTGAAGATTCCTGATGTTGTTTCCTATAACCACTATTTCGGTTGGTATGGCGGTGAAACATCAATGAACGGTCCCTGGTTCGACAAGTTCCACAAGAATCATCCCAACATTCCCATCGGCTGCAGTGAATACGGATGTGAGGCTCTCAATTGGCACACCTCAAATCCCACTCAGGGTGACTACACAGAAGAATATCAGGCTTACTACCACGAGGAGCTTATCAAGCAGCTCTTCACCCGTAAGTTTATCTGGTCAACACATGTATGGAATATGTTTGACTTTGGTGCTGACGCACGTCAGGAAGGCGGCGAAAACGGTCAGAACCACAAGGGTCTTGTAACAATGGACAGAAAGTACAAAAAAGATTCCTTCTATGCTTACAAGGCATGGCTTTCAGATGAGCCCTTCGTTCATCTCTGCGGTAAGAGATATATTGACAGAGTTGAAGCTGTAACCAAGGTTACAGTGTACTCAAACCTTCCCGAGGTTGAGCTTTTTGCAAACGGTGAAAGCCTCGGCAAAAAGACTGCTGATGACCACTTCTTCCGTTTTGATGTACCTAACACAGGCGAAACAGTTCTCACAGCTGTAGCAGGTGATTACAAGGATGAAGGTACAATCAGAAAGGTTGAAGAGCTCAATCAGGAATACATCTTCAAGGAGAAGGGTGCAATCCTCAACTGGTTCGACATCACAACTCCCGAAGGATATTACAACATCAACGACAAGTTCTCTGAAATCTGCAAATCCTTCAAGGGTAAGATGGTAACTGTTTCTTTTGTTCTTCTGCTTCTTAAAAAATTCAAGTCCACCAAAAAAGGTGACGGAAAAGATAAGAAGAAGGGTGGCGGAGGTCTTCCCGGCGGAATGAAGCCTTCAAAAGAGCTTCTTCAGATGGCAGGTGCATTCTCTATCTTAAGAATTGCAAACCTTATCGGTGCGATGGAAGTCAAATTCACCAAGGAAGAGCTTTTAGCAATCAACGCAAAGCTCAATAAGATTAAGAAAGTATAAGTTTTTAACAATTGATGACGGCTGTGTGGAAAACGCAGCCGTCTTTTTTCAAACAAATATTTCTGTTGGGCTACTTATCTACTATACACTGCAAGCAAGCCTTACGGCTTTTACTTGACATACCGCATAGATTTCTGATGAGTTCTACGGTCGCCCGATATAAGTTTCCAACAACATAAAAGTAATATGAGCTACATCTTTCTTTCAGTAAAGATAAAATCTGACTACCTATCTGCGACCCTGCCATGGGTCGCCCTCCACATGAAAATCAGCCGTAAAGCGCTACTGAAAGATTATATATGTGTACTACTAATTTTGAACGGGGTTAAAACCTATATAGATATTAAATATCTACGGAAAATTCTTATCTCTGCCGAGTTTACGAAGGCGGTCACCGAGAGGAACAAAGTTTCCCGATGAAAAAGGGTGTTTTGTTTACTTTGCGCTCGCTTGTGCAAAGCAAAAATACTCTCTATGAGCGGACGAGCAATGCTCGCTCCTACAATACCCGTCCATCTGCTACCTTCGGGACATTTCCCCTAAAAAGGGAATCCCCTTTCAGGAGAGGCTTTACGAACACGACAAGACGTGTCCCTACATAAACCTCTCAGTCTCTTTGTCCCTGACTAAAAATTCGACAAAGAAAGATAACAATACTTTGCAGTCGTAATATCATAAGATTTTTATAGGGAAAAAAAGGAAAAATTTTACTTCCAACTCTTGACAAAAAAATATATTAATGATATCATTATTCAAGTTAGTTATGACTAATTATATTTTTTGATTATACAGTTAGTCTGACCTAATTCAAATATAGCGAGGTATAATTTATGAATTTATCACAGGCTACCGAAGGTAAAGAATATATTATCAAAGAAATTGTCACTGACGACGAGGATCTCGACGCTTTTCTTTTTTCTCTCGGCTGCTACATCGGTGAGCCTATTACTGTAATATCTCACCTTAAAGGAAGCTGCGTGGTTTCCATCAAAGACGGAAGATACAGCATTGACCGTCAGCTTGCTGAAGCAATTGAAATATAAAAATTACGGCAGACTTCATTCTGCCGGTTAATTAAAGGCTTGAAGTTAGTCTTATATAACTCAATTTGAGCAAAGAATAGAAAGAAGAGGAATTTATTTATGAGAATTGCGCTGACAGGCAACCCGAACAGCGGTAAAACTACTATGTACAATGCACTTACAGGTGCCAATGAAAAGGTAGGAAACTGGGCAGGTGTTACCGTAGAAAAGAAGGAACATAGCGTTAAAAAAGCTTACTGTGACGGAAAAGACAGCATTGTTGCCGTTGACCTTCCCGGTGCTTATTCTATGTCACCTTTTACATCTGAAGAAAGTGTAACGAGTGACTATGTTAAAACCGAAAACCCCGATGTTATCATTAATATTGTGGATGCCACTAACCTTAGCAGAAGTCTCTTCTTTACCACTCAGCTTCTTGAGCTTGGTATTCCGATGGTAGTCGCCCTTAATAAAACTGACATCAATAAGAAAAAAGAGACAAAAATTAACATAAAGGCACTTTCTGAATTTTTAGGCTGTCCTGTAGTAGAAACTGTTTCCACATCATCAGAAGGCCTTTCTGCCCTTATGAAAACCGCCATTGCTCAGACAGGAAAAAATCAATCCTCTCCATATAAACAGGGTGAGGTAGATATGACTGACAAAAGTGCTGTTATGGAAGCTGATAAAAAGAGATTTGCTTTTGTTAATGAAATTGTCTCAGCTACACAAAAAAGAAAGGTTTTCACCAACGTAAAAAATGTCCAGGATAAAATCGACGCTGTTCTTACTAACAGATGGTTCGGTATTCCCATTTTTGCCATTATAATGTTTGCCGTTTTCTGGATTTCCCAGGCAGGTCCCGGTGTGTGGATAGCAGAAGGCTATGAATTTGAAAACGGAACAGTCATCCCCGGTCTTGTGACACTTCTGGAAGGCTTCCAGGGCTGGGTGGGAAGCTTCCTCGAAAATGCAAATCCATTACTTTATGCCCTTCTTATTGATGGCGTTATCGGCGGACTTATCGCCGTAGTCGGCTTCCTCCCCCTTGTTATGGTAATGTATTTCCTTATTGCCTTACTTGAGGATTGCGGATACATGGCAAGAGTTTCAGTTATCCTTGACCCGATTTTCAAAAAGGTCGGTCTTTCAGGTAAATCTGTTATTCCCTTTGTAATCGGCACAGGATGTGCAATTCCCGGCGTTATGGCTTGTCGCACTATCCGTAATGAGCGTGAGAGAAGAGCCACGGCTATGCTTGCTCCCTTTATGCCCTGCGGAGCAAAGCTTCCAGTAATTTCTCTTTTTGCCGGGGCTTTCTTTGAGGATGCTACTTGGGTAGGTCCTATAATGTATTTCGTAGGTATCATAATCATTTTCTTTGCTGCCCTTATAATCAACAATATTACAGGTAACTCAAAGAAAAAAACTTTCTTTATCATTGAGCTTCCCGAATATAAGCTTCCCTCCTTTATGCGTGCCTTTAAATCAATGTGCAGCCGCGGTTGGGCTTACATAGTAAAAGCAGCAACAATTATCCTGCTCTGCAATACAGCCGTTCAGGTCATGCAGTCCTTTACCTGGAGCTTTACTGAAGCAGAAACCGCAGATACCTCAATTCTTGCCTCAATAGCAGGACCGTTTGCTTATGTGCTTTTCCCTGTTGTAGGTGTTCTTTCCTGGCAGCTTGCAGCGGCAGCGGTTACAGGCTTTATAGCAAAAGAAAATGTTGTAGGCACACTTGCTGTATGCTTTGTAGGTCTTGAAAATCTTATTGATACTGAAGAGCTTGCACTCTTGGAGGGTGCGGGTGCTGAGGTAGCTTCCGCTTTTGCGATTACAAGAATTGCCGCTCTTGCGTATCTTATGTTTAATCTTTACACTCCTCCCTGTTTTGCAGCAATAGGTGCCATGAACAGTGAAATGAAAAGTGCAAAATGGCTCTGGGGTGCCATCGGCTTCCAGTTAGGTACAGGGTTTACAGTCGGATATGCCGTATATCAGATAGGAACTCTTATTACCACAGGCACTGTCGGCGAAGGTTTTATTCCCGGTCTTGCCGTCGTTTCAGTATTCGTTGCTGTATTGGTATCACTTTCTGTTAATACCTCTAAAAAAATTAAAGCCGAACAGACTCTCAAGGCAAAGAAAAAACAAACCGTAAAATAAAAAGGAACTACTATGGAAAATATCGTAATTGTCGCCCTTGTGCTTCTTATTATTACTCTTGCCGGTACATATGTTTACAAAGAAAAGAAAAAAGGTAAAAAATGTATCGGCTGCCCCAACGGCGGAAGCTGCTCTTCAGGGGATTGTGCAAACTGTATGGTCCAGCATACAACTGACTGATAGCATATTACATTTTTAAAGTAAAAGAAAACTGTTGCAAAGGCGCAAGCTTTAACAACAGTTTTCATTTTTTATAAACAACAAAACATACGGCAACCGCCCTGCAGACAGTTACCTTTTAGATTCTTTATATTATCCGTGAAATTACAAGTCCCGCTACAAGACCGCCCAGAACAGACAGAACTATTTTCAGAACAGCCGTTGTTTTTTCTCCTTTTATTTTTGTCGGTGGAGCCTTGTCAGTTCTTCCGGCAATAATTCCGGCCCGTTCTCTTATCTTTCCTTCACTCAAGCTCGCATACTCAGGCTTTACAAAAAAGAGAATTCTTTCAAAATAATCACAGTCAGTCTCGCTTACTTCAACTACCTGTCTGTTGACACCTTTTATCATAAGATTACCTCACTCTAAAAATATTTACATTTTTAGTTTTGTAATATTATTATCTTTTATGCCTTGAATTTAATTACAAAAAATGATATTCTATGGTCGAGGTGAAACTATGCCGAATTATCAGAAAGAACTTGAAAAAATAATAGAAGAAAATGAAAAAAATGGCTTTGTTCCGACTCTTATGCTTCATGTATGCTGTGCACCCTGCAGCAGTTATTGTCTTGAATATCTTTCGCAGTACTTTAAAATAACTGTCTTTTATTACAATCCTAATATACATCCCGCTGAAGAATATACTCAAAGAGTAAATGAGGTTAAAAGATTAATCAGCGAAATGAACTTTAAGCATCCTGTAGATTTTATTGAAGGAGAGAATGAGCCATCGGTGTTTTATTCTGCGGTCAAGGGCCACGAGAAGGACAAAGAGGCAGGAGAAAGATGCTTTATCTGCTACAGGCAGCGTCTTTATGAAACAGCACTTAAAGCAAGGGAAATGAAATACGATTACTTTACTACTACCCTTTCCATAAGTCCACTCAAAAATGCAGAGAAGATAAACAAAATCGGTCAGGATATAGAAAAAGAGTTGGGAGTAAAGCATCTGCCCTCGGATTTTAAAAAGAAAAACGGTTACAAGCGTTCGATTGAGCTTTCAAAAGAGCATAACCTTTACAGACAGAATTACTGCGGATGTGTTTATTCTTTAAGAAGTGAATAATTTATCCCCTTTTGTTACACACTAAACAAAAAGTAACAAAGGGGATAATTTTATGCAAACAGATACCGTAAAGCTTTTAAGAGAGTGTGATTCGGGGGCAAAGACAGCCGTAAACTCTATAACTGAGATGCTGGACAAGGTAAAAAATCCGGATCTTCTTTCAATTCTCACAAAAAGCCTCAAAACTCATCAGGAGCTTCAGGTAGAAATAGGGGAGTACATCAAGGAAATCGGAGCTGAGACCAAAGATCCGCCTCTCATGGCAAAGGCTATGTCCTGGATGAAGACTAACATCAAAATGCTTGAGCATAATGAAGATAAGACTATTGCTGATCTGATGCTCGACGGATGTAACATGGGAATCAAGCAGCTCTGTGGCTATGTCAATGAATATAAGGGTGCGGACGAAAAATCACAACGTCTTGCGAAAAAAATCATAAAAGAAGAGGAACACCTCATTGAAGAATTGAAAAATTATCTTTAAATAAAAAACAAAGAAGACTGTTGGACAGTCTCCTTTTTTATCAGTTAATTTTTCCGTAAAGAGAAACCTTTTCAGCACCTGCGTCTGTTCTGGGTGCTCTTGTCGGAGCATCCTGACGGGGAGCGCTGCTTCTGCCCTTACCTCCACGGTTATATCCGCCTCTGCCGCCACGACCTCTGTTGTAGCCGCCCTTTGAGGGATGTGTAGGTTTCACGCCTTCAGCAAGAGTGATAACAACTCTTCTGCCTGAATCGGAGCCTACAGAATGAGAAGATACGCCTTCGATTTCCTGAACTGCTGTGTGAATAATTCTTCTTTCATAAGGATTCATGGGCTCGAAAGTAACATTTCTGCCGTATTTGAGTACCTTTTCTGAATTTTTCTTAGCAAGCTCACGAAGAGCATTATTTCTCTTTTCGCGGTAGTTACCTACGTTAATGGAAATTCTTGAATATTCGCTGTCCTTCTTTGTCTTGTTGGCAACAAGTCTTGTAAGATACTGGATAGAATCAAGAGTTTCACCTCTTCTGCCGATTACAATACCGTAATCATCACCGCAGTCGAGCTCGAAGATAACCTCGTTATCCTGTGTGCGGAAAGCTTCGATATTAACCTCACCTACGCCCATACCTGAAAGAATTTCTTTAAGATATGCTGCTGCATTTTTAAGGCTTTCGCTTTCCTCAATATTTATAGCTGTTTTAACAACCTCGACGGCCTTCTTTTCTTCAACAGGCTTTTCTTCTTCCTTTTTAACAGGAGCAGCCTTCTGAACAGCAGGCTGTTTCTTTTCTGCCTTGGGAGCAGTCTTTTCGACCGACTCTTCTTTTTTGGGCTCGTCGGGAGCTTCGTAAAATGCTTTTGCTTTAGCAGGTGAACCGCCGAAAAGACCTAAAATCTTTTTCTGGGGATAAGCAAGAATTTCTGTGCGTACATCAGCACCCTCGGGAGCATTAAGCTCTTTGAGTGCATTTTCTCTTGCTTCATCAATAGTTGCACCTGTTCCGATAGCTTCAAATTTCATTATCTGTTTTCACCACCAATTTTATGAAATAATGTTAATGACAGGCTGATTATTCTTCGATATCAGCTTTTTCTTTTGCAGTAAGCTTCATCTTTTCATATGCTCTGCGGTTTATGGTTTCTTCAACCATAACCTTTGCAAGAACCTTTCTCGGTGCATAGAAATGACCGATGATAAGAGTCTGGAAGAAAGCGATAAGAGAAGAAAGAATCCAGTACATACCCATACCTACAGGGAAGCTCCAGCAAAGATATACTGACCATAAAGGCATAAAGAGCATCATACAGCCCATCATCTGCTGATTCTGCATATCCGGATTAGTTTTCTTCTGTCTTACCTGGGTAAGTACACTTGTGAGCATAGATGCAATACCTGAAAGAACGGGAATTGCGAGAATTAAGAGTGATTCCTTTGTAATACCCATTTCTTTATAGATATTGCTGGGAATCATACCGAGATCAATACCGAAAATTCGGAAATCAAAGTTGCGGATTGCCGCAATTTCATTGGCGTAAGTTGTAAGGAATTCAGGCTTTGCTTCGAGAATCTTTTCGATATTTGTAATAACGATAGGCTCGATGTAGTAAGCACCTCTGTTACCTGAAGACTGAAGACCGAGAGCCGTAGCAGCTTCGCTAAATGCAGTAATAACCTCTGCGGAAATATTCAGAACATAGGTAAGAGGCTTCTGAATTACGCCGTAAAGACCGATGAGAACGGGGAACTGCAGAAGCAGGGGTAAGCAGCTGGCACCCATAGAGGAATAGCCTTCCTTTTGGTAGAGCTCGCTGGTTTCCATCTGGATTTTCTGCTGTCTTTCCTGGGGATTGTAGTCCTGATACTTTTCTCTGATTCTTTTAAGCTTGGGCTGAAGACGCATCATTTTAGCCGAGGACTTCTGCTGCTTGATATTTGAGGGCAGAAGAATAACACGGAAAAAGACGGAGAAAATTACGAGTGCAATACCGTAATTAGCAACAAAGCTGTAAAGAATTCTGAAAAGATATCCAAAAATGCCGTATAAGAAATCCATTCTTAAATACCTCCGTAAAATTTCTCCTTAAAAATAAAAGAGGGCAGATCATTTCAGACGGTGGTCTTCTTTTTTAGGCGGAACGGGATCATAACCGCCTGCTGAAAAGGGATTACAGCGAAGTAATCTCCACAGAGCAAGTAAACTGCCCTTTAATGCACCGTGAGTTTCAATCGCTTCAATGGCATAACAGGAACAGGTCGGATAATATCTGCACATAGGGGGCAGATGAGGAGAAATATGACGGCGGTAAAATCTGATTAAAGCTAAAAAAACTTTTTTCATTTTATAACACCGAGCACTTTCATACATTCGACCATACTTTTTTCCACCTGAGTGGATTTAAGATATTTGGTTTTACTGCGGGAAACAAAAACAAAATCATAATTTCCCACTATCTCATAATTCCTGAATACCGACTGATATGCCGCTCTGATAATTCTACGGGAGCGATTCCGTTCAACAGCGTTACCGGTTTTTTTGCTGGTAGTAATACCGACACGACAAATACCCACACGGTTTTTTAATGCATAAACAACCAGTGCAGGTTTAGCCGATGACTTACCGCGGTAATAAACACGGTTGAAGTCTGTATTCTCTTTTAAAGTAAGGTACTTTAGCAAAAAAATCAAACCCTAACACTATTTTGAACGAGTGTGTGTGTTTACTTTGCCGGAAAACCGACAAAACAGTAGCTCAGTTAATTAGTATGTGAGCTGCTTTCTGCCCTTTGCACGACGGCGGGCAAGAACCTTGCGGCCGTTCTTTGTTGCCATTCTTTTACGGAAGCCGTGTTCCATTTTTCTGTGGCGCTTTTTGGGTTGATAAGTTCTTTTCATTGCATTAAACCTCCTTTAATAATTTTATAAAACGGGACATATTGCAAGGAGTATAGAAGTGAAGCAATATGGTGTCCGACGCTTTTTAATTTAATGCTTTATCTGTAATAATGCTGCAAGACATAACTTGCAGAGAAACATTATATATCAAAATCATACCTTTTGTCAATGATTTTGCTCTTTTTTGTTTCTTTTAAAAGGTATTTTACTCATTGTCACCATTAAGATTGTGGTATCATATTACACTGTATACAATATGATGTATTAATGTGTTTATATAATTCTTATTCTTTAAGGAAAACTAAAGTAAATATGCCATAATATATGTTGCATTTTATACTAAAAAGTGTTAAAATAAGCACATTAACCCAAAGGAGGCGTTTAATTTGGACGAACTTAAAAAAGACGGCTTACCCTCTGACGAAGAAGAAAATACAGTATCTGAAGAGGTAACGGAAGAAGAAGCTTTACCGGAAGAAGCCGAAAAAGAAAACGGACTTATTGAAGAGCTTGAAGAAATCAGAGATATGTTCCAGAAAGAACTTGACAAGGCTGCAGACAATGAAGACGAAGAAGGTATGCTGATTCAGGAGCTCGACAGCGACGAAGAAAAAGAAGAGGATGAAGAAATTGCTCCCGAAGATCTTTGTCAGTGCTGTGAAGAAAAAATCCGCTTCAAGGAATTTGATGAGGATTATCCTTACTGTGAGGATTGCCGTAATGCAATGAAAAAATACCCTCTGCGTAAAAGCGGCGTTTTTGCCTTTATTGCTTCTGTTGTTATTCTGGTAGTAAGTCTTTATGTATCTTTACCCTATATGGATGATGCTTTTGTTATTTCTGATGCATCATCAAATTTCCAGTCAGGTTATGTTATGAGTGCACTTCAGAGCTACTACTCATATTTTAACGGAGGTAAAACCGGAAAAGCTATTTCAAAAAGAGCTCTTGATGAAATCATAGAAGGTTATAACAATCTTGGCTATCAGGCTGATTCTACAAATCTTATAAATACCTATTTCAGTGAAGATGAGCTTAAAAGACCCTGGAACAAAAAATACGGTGATGCCGCTAAGAATGCTCTTGTTGTTACAGAAACATTTGAAACTGTTTCAAAAATTACAGAGGATGCTTTTGCAGGTAAGGATTTCGATTATGATAAGATGGTTGCTGAGCTCGAGGCACTCAAAACTGTTAATCCGATTGAAGAAGGAAAAAGTCAGGTAACTGAAAAATATAATGAGGTCTTCATTGAATTTTACAAGTATGTGCTTATGAGCATAAAAAAGTTTCCTCTTACCGAACAGTTCGAACAGCTTAAATATATCGACTCAATCGGTAAAGACCAGGAATGGGTATATCTTTCAAACTACTGTGCAATTGCAGCAAAACTCGGAGACGAGGAAGCAGTAAACTACAGCTTTGAAAAGCTTCTTAAAATTAACAAGGAAGACTCATCTGCATTTCTTTCAAAGGCTAATCTTTACCGTTTCACCGAAACTCCCGATGCTGATAAGATGATTGAAGCATGCAAAGAAGCTGAGGCAATTTTAGGAACAACCGATCTTTCATACAAGCACTCACTTGCCATTGCCTATCTTATTAAAGGTGAGGGAAGTCTTGCTCTTGAAGAAATTAAAGCTCTCTTCGATTCAGGAAGATACACTGTTCAGAACTGCAACCTTTATGCACTCTGTGCACTCTATAACGGTAACAAAGATATTTACGGTGAAATGAAAACTCTCCTTAAAAATTACGGTTATGAAATAAGTGAGCTTGTTACACAGTACAAAAACGGCAAAATGACCATCGAAGAAATTATCAAGGACCAGGGAGGCGATATCTGATGACATCTCTTTATATTTTAACAAAATATTTTACCTTCCCCGGCGCTCTTATAAGAGGTATGTGGGAGCAGATTGTCTGCCGCATTTGTAAGATCCCTGTTGAAGATAACCGCTATTTAAGAAAAGACGAAATGATAAGCCATACAGAGCATGAACTTGCTTCTACAGCACAAAGTTCTTTTGCTTTATGCTTCGTTCCCGCTTTTATGAATTTTATCGGTGCTTTGCTTCTCTTTCTTGCTCCGACAATGTTCACTCTTTACTTAAGATTTGACGATGCCGTTCTTACAATAGTAAATGCTCTTGCTTATTGGTTTGCATTTTCACTTATGGTAAATTCTTATCCTCTTATCGAAGATGCATACAATATGATTGAAAAGGTTTACAAAAAAGGAAACATCATTCAGAAAATATTATACACCCCTGCAGCACTCTTCCTTTTTATCGGTGCATTTGTTGAAAGATACTGTATAAGCTTCGTTTTAGGCATTGCTTTTACTGTTGCAATTATCATTATCTAAATTAAAGCTCTTTGTAGATTGTGAAGTCTGCAAAGAGCTTTATTTTTACTTTCTGCAACCGGTCAAGGGGGGGCGAAGCACGGCATATATGCCGTACCCGACAAAATATTGTCGGGGCGCCGTAAACGGCGGCTTCGCCCCCCGTACTCTCCGACAACTTATAAGACATAAAAAAATGAGGCTCCTAGGAACCTCATTTCTGTTTTTTTATGTAAATTAATACTCAATCACATATTCTTCTTCAACTGTCATTGAAGCAAGAGCCTGAAGAGAAACAACCATTTTAATTTTAATATCCATATCAAAATTATATATGAACTTTGAGTATGTCATATTTCCTGTTGCCTTATCGATTTTTGCAGTAGCAGTACAGTTATAATATGATAATTCACCGCTTTCAAATCCGGGAGCATTGTTTGCTATATCATCAATGTTCATGGTCCAGAAAATAGAACCTACGCCTTCACCTGAACGGTAAACAGGGTTTTTCTGATCCTTCATTTTAATGTCGATAACATATTCTGTTCCTGTATCTGTACAGGTAATTGTTTCAAGATATTCGGGCTTGAGCTTACTTGCAAAATCAGTACCGCTTACAGGATACTTTTCAGCTACTAAGGGACCTTCATAAACCTCAGGAGTCATATTAGGCTTAACAAATTTTGCAATTGCGGTATCAGCAAGACTCTGAAGAGCAGAAGGAAGCTCCATCTTATTGATTCTCATATCCTGATAGTTTCTTGTTGCTCTTACAGCAGTAGTTTTAATCTTGTTTGCGCTCTCATTGAAAAGTGCAACAATTTCTTCTGTTGTGGCAGGTGTTCCGGAAGAAGGAGCCTGTGCAGCGGGAGCTGATGTTGCAGTATCAGCGGGCTGTGAATCTGCTACGGGAGCCTGAGTAGTCGGAGCAGCTGTAGGAGCCTGGGTTACAGGTGCAGCTGTAGGAGCTTCAGTAGGAGCATCAGTTGCAACAGTATTTTCGACAGCAGTACCTGCCTCATCAACAGGTGTTGCATTTATGTTTGTGAGAGAACCGGCAATATTACCTAAAGAGAAAAGCAAAATAATTGTAAGGGCTATAGAAATACCGGTTTTCCATTCCTTGTCTATACTGTCTAAAAACGCTTTGAATTTATTCATAATATAAATTCTCCTTTCAACATTTTGGGTTTCACGGAATACATTATATTATATTTTCAAAAATAGTGCAAGTGTTTATTGCAAATATTTCTTATATGTGTTTTCTATTGACTTATTATTTTCTGAGTGATAGAATGATATTACATAAAACTAAGGAGAAAACAGTATGAAAACTAAAAAAATTCAGAATCCGTTGTGGCAGACAAATCCTGCCGAAAGAAAGAGTTATTATTTTTATTTCTTCGGTCAGAATATGATTTATAATATGATTGCCGCATATCTCACCACCTTCCTACTCCTTCTTGGCGTAAACCCGGCAAAATCAGCCATGGTTATGCTTGTTGTAAAGGTATGGGATGCTGTCAATGACGCTCTTTTCGGAGTTATATTTGATAAGATTAAATTTAAAAGCGGTAAAAAATTTATTCCGTGGCTTAAAATAGCTTGCGTACTTACACCTATTTCTACCATTCTTCTTTTCATTATTCCAAATACAGAATCAACAACCGAAACCTTCAAGCTTGCATGGTTTGCCATTGCATACATTCTCTGGGATACAGCATATACCATCTGTGATGTTCCTGCCTTCGGTATTATTACATCAATGACAAGTAACATTGAAGAAAGAAACACTATTCTTTCTCTTAAAGGTATAACTGGTGGTATCGGTTCAGCACTTACTACAGTTCTTGTAACTCTTCTTATAAGTGAATTTATCGGTCTTAACTACGGATGGATTTCCATTATTGTTGCAGTTGTTGCCACTGTTACAATGTTCCCTGTCTGCTACAAATGTGCAGAAAGAAATAAGAGCATAGACGAAGAACAGTTCACCGTAAAAAGAATGCTCAAATATGTTGTAAGCAACAAGTACCTGCTCATCTATTATTTAGGATATATTTTCTATTCAGGTGCTCAGACCTACACTGCTCTTCATCTTATCACAGCATACTATATCTTCAATAATACACTTACCTCTCTTATTACGGGTACGGTTGCAGCCCTTCCGCAGCTCTTTATGGCACTTCTTGTACCTAAGATTATCAGAAAGATGGACAAAACAAAGCTTTTCAGAATATCTGTTATCGCTTCTATCATTCTTTCATTTGCAATCATTCCCACAAAAAACAGCTTCATTCTTTTCACAATAGCTTTTATGCTCCGTTCAATTCCTTTAGGTATTATCGGTGTTCTTGCATTCACCTTTACACCGGACTGTGCAGAATACGGACAGTATACAACAGGCACAGAAGCAAAAGGTATTACCTTTGCAATTCAGACCTTTGCCGTTAAGCTTGCAGCTGCAATTTCAGGCTCACTTGGCCTTGCACTTCTCGGTCTTTTCGGATTCAAAACCTTTGAGGGTGTTGACAGCTTTGAAGCACTTGAAGCAATAAATGCAAGAGCTCAGCAGACAGCACAGGCTATTGACGGTTTATGGTTTACCTATAATGTTATTCCTATTATCGGTCTTGTAATTGCTATGGTAATATGGAGCTTCTACAAGCTGAACGATAAGGATGTACAGATTATGGCTGACCATAATGTAGGTAAAATTTCAAGAGATGAAGCTGAAAAAATGCTTTCAAGAAAATACTGATAAAAATCTGATTGTCGGGCATGAAACTGCCCGACAGTTTTTTTCTTTACATTATTAAACATTTATATTTTAGTATATTTCATACAATTTTTCTTAATTTTAATTTAAATTTAGTATGAAATGTTGACAATAAAACAAGAATAGTATATTATGTTTTTTATAATATGATAATAAAAATTCCGAAAGGAGAAAATTTATGGAAAAATTATTGTACTTTACACCCCTTGTCGGCGGATTTGCAATTTTATTTGCACTTTTCCTTGCAATGCGAATAAATAAAAAAGATCCCGGCAATGAAAGAATGCAGGAAATATCTGCCGCAATTCACGGAGGTGCAAAAGCTTTTCTTTTTGCAGAATACAAAATTCTTATTTTCTTTGTTCTTGCTCTTTTTGTTGCAATCGGCTGCTTCATTTCATGGCCTACCGCCGCAAGCTTTATTATAGGCGCTGCCTTTTCTATTGTTGCCGGATATTTTGGTATGAATGTTGCCACCAAGGCTAATGTACGAACTGCTCAGGCTGCAGCGAAAGGCGGCATGAAGGCTGCTCTTTCCGTTGCTTTTTCCGGCGGTGCCGTTATGGGTATGTGTGTTGTCGGACTTGGCCTTTTAGGTATTGCCGGAATTTATTCAATTACCAAAAACGCAGACATTCTTTTCGGCTTCAGCTTAGGCGCTTCATCCATCGCTCTTTTTGCAAGAGTTGGCGGCGGTATCTATACAAAGGCTGCAGACGTAGGTGCTGACCTTGTAGGTAAGGTTGAAGCCGGCATTCCCGAAGACGACCCGAGAAATCCCGCTGTTATTGCCGATAATGTTGGTGATAATGTCGGTGACGTAGCCGGTATGGGTGCTGACCTTTTTGAAAGCTATGCCGGTGCAATTATTTCTGCAATCTCTCTCGGTATCGCTGCTTTTGCAAATGCAAAAAATCCTTCAGCAGGTCCTTTGTATCCTCTTTATATTTCAGCAATAGGAATTCTGGCGTCTGTTATATCCACCTTCTTTGTAAGAGGTAATAAAAGCGATCCTCATAAATCACTTAAGACTGCAACCTATGTTGCTTCTTTATTAGTAGTTGCTACTGCACTTATTCTCAGCTATTTTATGTTCGGAACGCTTCAGTACGGATTTGCCATCGTTGCCGGTATATCGGTAGGTACGCTTATCGGTACTCTTACCGAAATGTACACATCTGATAATTTCCGTGCCGTAAGAAAAATTGCCGAGCAGTCTCAAACAGGCTCTGCTACTAATATTATTTCAGGTATTGCAGTAGGCCTTAAATCCACTTCTCTTCCTATTCTTCTTATCTGCGTAGGTATTTTTGTTTCATATTTCTGCTGTAAGAGTGATATAAGCGGAACAGGTATTTACGGTGTTGCTCTTGCTGCTGTAGGTATGCTTTCAACAACAGGTATCACTGTTGCAGTTGATGCATACGGACCGATTGCAGATAATGCCGGCGGTATTGCCCAGATGTCTAATCTTGATGAATCCGTAAGAGAAATCACAGATAAGCTTGATTCCGTAGGTAATACAACAGCTGCTATAGGCAAAGGCTTTGCCATCGGCTCAGCTGCACTCACGGCTCTTGCATTATTCTTCTCTTATGCTCAGGCTGTAAAACTCGAGGATATCGGTATTGACCTTCTTAATTATCAGGTTGTTATCGGTCTTCTTATAGGCGGTGTTCTTCCTTTTGTATTTTCAGCCTTTACCATGGATTCTGTAAGTAAAGCTGCTCACGAAATGATTGCCGAGGTACGCCGTCAGTTCAAGGCTATTCCCGGATTACTTGAAGGTACAGGAAAACCTGATTATAATTCCTGTGTAGCTATTTCTACTACAGCTGCCCTTAAAGAAATGGTTGTTCCGGGCGTTCTTGCCGTTATTTCTCCCCTTGTAGTCGGATGTATATTAGGCGTAAGTGCTTTAGGCGGTCTTCTTGCAGGCTCACTTGTTACAGGTGTTCTTCTTGCAATATTTATGTCTAATTCAGGCGGTGCATGGGATAACGCAAAAAAATATATTGAAAGCGGAGCAAGCGGTGGTAAAGGCAGCGAAGCACATAAGGCTTCTGTTGTAGGTGATACAGTCGGCGACCCGTTCAAGGATACAGCCGGACCCTCTATCAATATTCTTATCAAGCTTATGACTATTGTTGCTCTGGTTTTTGCTCCTATGTTCCTTATGATTAATGGCGGACAAGGATTCCTTATGTAATAAAAAATCAGGTACGTTTTCCGTACCTGATTTTTTTTAATTATTAAGTGAGTATTTTTCACATTTAAAATGTTATTTTTTTGCGTTTTTACAATAATCTCTCATACAGCATATACTGCAATTCGGTCTTCTTGCAACACAAACTGCTCTACCGTGTAAAACACAGCGGTGACAGAAATCATTACTTTTTTCAGGTTCAATTATTTTCTTTAATTCGAGTTCAACCTTTTTTGGGTCCTTTGTATCAACAAATCCGAGCAGATTTGTAATTCTTATAAGGTGAGTATCTGCCACAACAGCTGGCTTCTTATATACATCACCCATAATAAGATTTGCTGTTTTTCTTCCGACTCCCGGAAGAGATGTAAGCTTTTCTATCGTATCAGGCACCTGACCTCCGAAAGCATCTCTTATTTTAATGCACATTTCCTTTATATCCTTCGCTTTACTCTTATAAAAGCCACAGGAATAAATCAATCTTTCTATATCTTCAACCTCTGCATTGCAAAAAGCTTCTAAATCCGGATATTTTTCAAAAAGTGCAGGAGTAATTTTATTTACTCTTTCGTCCGTACACTGTGCGGAAAGTCTTGTTGCAATAATAAGCTGAAGGGGATTTTCTGCAATAAGAGAGCACAAAGCATCGGGATATTCCCTTTCAAGCGCTTCAACACATAACTTCATCCTTTGTTTTTTAGTCATTTTTATTCTCCTTAAGATTTCTTCTCCAATGGAAAAGATATTGTTGTGCTATACCTTCAACACCTTTTGTACATTCAGGCAAACCGTCCGGATAAAGCTCCTCCATTATTCTTTTTACCCATACATCAACAGGAAATGCTTCCTTTCTTCCGAAGCCGTAAAGAAGAGTACATTCCGCAACCTTTGCTCCGACTCCTTTTATTTTCATAAGCTCCTGTCTTGCCTGTTCAATAGGCATTTTTTTTATTTCTTCCAATGATATTTCTTTATTATTAAGTTTTTCAACGGCATCTACAATATATTTTGCTCTGAAGCCTGCACGTAAAATACTCAGTTCTTCTACTGTAACATCTTTTAATTTTTCATACGAAGGAAAAGAATAGCTTTCTGCGTCAATTTTTTCACCGAAATTTTCACAGAGTCTGCCAATTATACCAGATATACGCGGAATATTGTTGTTCTGCGAAATTATAAAAGAACAAAGCGCTTCCCAGGGCTCTTGTTTAAGTATTCTTATTCCGTAATATTCATCTCTTGCTTTTTTAAGATAATTATCCTTCCCGAAGGTATCACATATACTTTTGTAATCTGTATCAAGGTCGAAGTAATCTGCCCATATGCTTTCAAATTCTTCCTGAGTTGTTTCTCTGAATATTATATTTTTTTCGCTCTGAAATATATTTACTTTTTTACCTTTTACAATTCCCGTGAAGGAACCGTCATCTTTTTTTATCCATCGGAAAGCCTGACCGCAAAATATGGAGAGTTCAACATTAAAACACTCTATATTTTCCAAAATTATGTTATTTTCCCGTTTTACTACTTTCAATGTGTTTCACCTCTTCTGACTTCAATTATACCTTTTTACCCCCTTAAAATCAATAATTTTAATAAAACACTTGAAAGAAACAAATTTTTATGATAAACTTATAAGGTGTTGTACTGTGTATAATTGTATATTCTTGTACTCTATATATTTATATTTATATATATAATACTTTTGATATAAACAAAACTTAAAATAAAAAAATCAAGGAGGTAAAATTATGAATTCTTTTGACGACATATGGGAATTGGTAAAAGAACAGCTTAAGCTTTCTGTTACTGAGGTTGCCTACAACGTATGGCTCAGTCCTCTGAGCTTTGTAAAATTTCAGAATGATACCGTTTATCTTTCAATATCCGAATTTAAAAAGAGAATTATTGTTGATAAATTTTCTGAAATCATAAACTCCGCCTTTGAATCTGTTTTAGGCTTCCCAATTACAATTGAATATGTTATTCCTAACGAACAGGCAAAAAGCTCCGATGTAAATGATTCAAACAATCCGGAAATAAACGAATATGATTACACTTTTTCAAATTTCATAACAGGCCCCTCAAACCGTTTCGCTCATGCAGCAGCCTTAAATGTTGCCGCTAATCCCGGAAAAACCTATAATCCGTTTTTTATTTACGGTCATTCAGGTTTAGGAAAAACTCACCTTCTTCTGGCAATAATGAATGAAATCAAAGCAAACAATCCTGATGCCAATATTATTTACACAAGCGGTGAGCATTTCACAAATGAGCTTATCTACTACATCGGAAATCACAATACCTACCATTTCCATGAAAAATACAGAAACTGCGACGTTCTTCTCGTTGACGATATACACTTTATTGCTAAAGGTGAAACAATACAGGAAGAATTTTTCCATACCTTCAACGCCCTCAACAATAACGGAAGTCAGATAGTTCTTACATCTGACCGTCCTCCGAAGGAAATGATGACTTTGGAAGAAAGACTCCGCACAAGATTTGAAATGGGTCTTATTGCCGATGTTCAGCCTCCTACACTTGAAACAAGAATGGCAATTGTAAAAAATAAAGCTGAGGCTCTCAATCTTGAGCTTAATGATGAGGTGGTTCAGTTTATCGGTGAAAACATAAAAAGAAATATCCGTCAGCTTGAAGGTGCTGTTAAAAAAATTAAAGCATTCCAGGATGTCGAAGGTGCAAGACCTTCCATTGCTGTTGCAAAAAGAGCAATCAGCGATCTTATCAATGACGATCAGCCCTTACCCGTAACAGTAGAAAATATTATCAACGAAGTAGCAAGAACCTTTGATGTAACAGCTGCTGATATCCGTTCTGATAAAAGAAGTGCAAATATATCACAGGCAAGACAGGTTGCAATTTATGTGGTTGAACAGGTTACTTCTCTTTCACTTAAGGCAATAGGAAACGAATTCGGAAATAAGCACCATTCTTCAATAATTTATGCTCTTAAAGAAATCAAGAACAAAATGGAGAAGGATGTTTCTCTTAAATCTACAGTAGATGACATAATTAAGAACATAAATGAGAGCTGAAGTTTTCCACTTATTTTTACACATTTAACATCAGGTTTTTAACTTTATTAACATACTTAACGAAACCGATGTTAATAACTGAAAAAATTCAACAGCTCATTTAACAGGAAAAAAATCCCCGGAAAATGCTTGAAATCTATATTTTCCTCTATTTTCCACATTTTCCGCAGACACTACTAATACTACTATTCTAATTATTATATTTTTACGATTTTTCTGAAAAGGAGTCCCGATATGAAAATAATCTGCGATAGTGCTGAATTTTCAAAAGCATGTCTTAATGTTCAGCGAACAGTATCAAACAAATCTACAATTCCTTCACTTGAAGGTATTTTAATTGAAGCTAACGAAGGAACAGTTACTCTTACCGGATATGACCTTGAGGTAGGCTCAAAAATTAAAATTGATGCCGAAGTGATAGGTGAGGGTAAGATTGTTCTTGCAGCAAAAAATCTTTGTGATATTTTAAGAATGGTTCCTGCTGATACTGTTTCTGTTGACTGTGACGACAGAAATATATGTAAGATAAAAAGCGGTGAAGCCGAATATTCACTTATCGGTACTTCTGCAGACGATTATCCTGAGCTTCCCACGCTTACAAAATTTTCTCCTATTTCTCTTAATCTTTCCATACTCAAGGATATGATAAGAAAAACAATTTTTTCTGTATCTACAGGTGAAAGAAATCCTGTACACACAGGTGTTAAGTTTGAAATAGGTGAAGGTCTTATTGTACTTGTTGCTGTTGACGGTGCAAGACTTGCAATAAGAAGAGAAAACATTAATTATACTTTTGATGAAACCGTTCTCGAGTTTGTTGTACCTGCAAAAACTCTCAGTGAAATACTTAAGCTCGGCGGTGACGATGAATCAGAAATAGAAATCCTTGTCGGTGAAAGACACATTATTTTCAAGTTTGAAAACTGTGAAATCATTTCAAGACTTTTAGAGGGTAATTTCATCAATTATAAGGCTGCAATTCCTCTTACAAGCTCAACACAGATAAAGGTAAATACAAGAAATCTTATCGAATGCATTGAAAGAACTTCACTTATCATTACTGATAAATCCAGTCCCGTAAGATGCAGCGTAGAAAACGGTATAATGAGATTTTCTTCTGTTACTGCTATCGGTACGGCATCAGATAAAATTGCCGCTGATATTGAAGGAAATACTATAGAAATCGGTTTTAACAACAGATTTATTCTTGATGCACTTAAGGTATGTGATGAAGAAGAAATCAGAATAGAAATGGGCAGCGCTAATCAGCCTATCATTATCAAGCCGTTAGAAGGAGAAAAATTCTTCTTCCTCATTCTTCCTGTAAGAATCTAAAATGAATTAAGAGTTGATATTATGAAAATCAAAGTTAAATTAGCTGAAAGAGAAACAAAAGAAGTTAAAATTACTACTGAAAATATCAGACTTGATGCTGCTTTAAAGCTTTCAAATGCTATTTCAACGGGCGGTCAGGCAAAGATGATTATTCAGGACAGTCTGGTTAAGGTAAACGGTGAAATATGCGTTTCAAGAGGAAAAAAGCTTTTACCCGGTGATTCCTTTGAATTTGAAAAGAAAATATATAAAATCGTTAAATAATTTTGGTAACTTAAAATGAATGTAAATCATCTTGAAGTAAAAAACTTCAGAAATATTGAAAGAACTACCATTGATCCCTGTGACGGTGTAAATATTATTTACGGACAAAATGCTCAGGGAAAGACAAATCTTCTTGAAAGCATCTGGCTTTTTACCGGTTGCCGTTCCTTCAGAAGCTCAAAAGACAGTGAGCTTATAAATTTTAACAGTAAAACTGCAAATCTTTCAATGGATTTTTTTGCCCGTGACAGAGATCAGAATGCTTATCTTGAAATAGGCGAAGGAAGAAAATTTATTCTTAACGGAGTGAAAATGAAAAGCTCAAACCAGATAATGGGTGAGTTTTTAGCGGTTATCTTTTCTCCTGTTCATCTTTCTCTTGTTAAGGAAGGTCCCTTTGAAAGAAGAAAGTTCCTTGATATTGCAATAAGCCAGCTTAAACCTAAATATGCAGTTACTCTTTCTCAATACAATAAAGCAATTGCACAGAGAAATACTCTTTTAAAGGATATTCAGCTTCATTCGGAGCTTTATAATACTCTTGATATATGGGAAGAAAGAATTGCATTTTTTGCTTCTGAAATTATAAGACAGAGATTAGGATATATTAATAAGCTTTCCGTTTATACGGATGAAATTTACAGCGGTCTTTCCTCGGGAAAGGAAAAGCTTGAAATTTCATATAATCAGCAGACTCTTGTAGTTGGTGATACAAAGCAGGAATTGTATGAAAATATGAAAAATCAGCTTTATCAGTCAAGAAAGACCGATCTTGTTACGGGATTTACTTCAGTAGGACCTCACAGAGATGATTTGTCAATAAAAATTGACCGTCTTTCTGCAAGAAACTACGGATCCCAGGGTCAGCAAAGGTCAGCTGCTCTTGCTCTTAAATTGGGTGAAGCGGCAGTTATAAAAAACTTTTCCGATGTTCAGCCTGTTGCTCTTCTTGACGATGTAATGAGTGAGCTTGACACAGGAAGACAGAATTACATTCTTAATCATATAAAAGACTGGCAGGTTTTTATAACCTGTTGTGATCCGTCGGCTGTTAAGAATCTTAAATACGGTATGAGACTTGAAATGAAAAACGGAATCTGTAAGAAAAAATAAGAGGTTATTTTATGTATCTTCATTTAGGACAGAACACTGTTATAACACTTAATGAAATTGTAGGTATTTTTGATCTTGACAATACTACAGTTTCAAAAAAGACAAGAGATTATCTTTCTTCTGCGGAAAAGAACGGAGATGTTAAGGTTGTTTCAATGGAACTTCCTAAGTCATTTATTGTGTGCTCCTCAGACGAAGAAAAAAATAAGGTTTATCTGTCACAGATTTCTACCACTACTCTTTTAAAAAGAACTCAGGATTTTAAATATTAAAATTAGCGGTATTAACCGGTTTATATATAAAATTTATTGTAAAAAAATGAAACGGAGGTAATAGCCATGGATGAAATCAAGGCTACTGCTGAAAATAACGAAACAACAGAGGTAAAGGTTGAAGAAATAATCGAAACAATGAATACTGTTGTTACTGAGGAATATAATGCTGATGCCATTCAGGTTCTTGAAGGACTTGAGGCAGTAAGAAAGCGTCCCGGTATGTATATCGGTTCAACAGGTCCCAGAGGACTTCATCACCTTGTTTATGAAATTGTCGATAACTCAATAGACGAGGCACTTGCAGGCTATTGTACACATATCGAGGTAGAAATTTTACCCGGTAACGTAATTACCGTAAGAGATAACGGACGTGGTATTCCCGTAGGCATCAATGAGCAGCAAGGTCTTCCCGCTGTTACTGTGGTTCTTACCGTTCTTCATGCCGGTGGTAAGTTCGGCGGAAGCGGTTATAAGGTTTCCGGCGGTCTTCACGGTGTTGGTTCTTCTGTTGTTAATGCTCTTTCAGAATGGATGGAGGTAGAGGTTTCACAGAACGGACATGTTCATCATCAGAGATTTGAAAGAGGTAATATTGCTACTGATCTTACTGTTATCGGTGATACAGATATTACAGGTACTTTCATTAAGTTCAAGCCTGATGCTCTTATTTTCCAGGAAACAACAGAGTACGATTATGATATTCTTAAAAATCATCTTCGTGAATCAGCTTTCCTTAATGCAGGTCTTGCAATTACTCTTACTGACAAAAGAGATGAAGAAAATGTTATAGAGGACTATTTCTGTTATGAAGGCGGTCTTGGTTCTTTTGTTGAGCATATAGGTGAAACCTACGGACTTACTCCTATTCATGAAAAGGTTATTCATTTTTCTTCTGTTGACGGAGATAAGAGTGCCGAAGTTGCACTTATGTATAATGACGGATATAAAGAAAGAATTTTTTCATACGCCAACAACGTAAATACTGTTGACGGCGGTACTCACGAAACAGGTTTTAAAACAGCACTTACCAAAGTATTCAACGAATACGGAAAAAAATACGGATATATCAAGGATGCAGATACAAAGCTTGCCGGTGAAGACTGCCGTGAGGGTCTTGTTGCAGTTATTTCCGTAAAGCTTACAGAAGCACAGTTTGAA
Organism: Acutalibacteraceae bacterium; assembly: GCA_045613805.1. GTDB lineage: Bacteria > Bacillota > Clostridia > Oscillospirales > Acutalibacteraceae > UBA6857. The sequence continues at coordinate 26,689 of JAZLBS010000004.1, read as the reverse complement.
GGACAGACCAAGGGTAAGCTTGGAAATACCGAAATGACAAAGCTTGTAAGTAACACTGTTTATAATAAGCTTTCTGACTTCTTTGAGGAAAATCCCGCAATTGCAAAGGCAATTATTTCAAAATCTCTTGATGCTTCCCGTGCAAGAGAAGCTGCAAGAAGGGCAAGAGAAGCCGCAAGAAGAAAATCTCCTCTTGAAAGTAACTCTCTTCCCGGTAAGCTTGCTGACTGTACGGAAAAAGATCCTACTAAGACAGAAATTTACATCGTAGAGGGTGACTCTGCGGGCGGTTCTGCAAAGGAAGGCAGAGACAGAACAATTCAGGCTATTCTTCCTCTTTGGGGTAAAATGCTCAACGTAGAAAAGAGCAGACCTGACAAGGTTATTTCAAATGAAAAGCTTCTTCCTGTTGTTACCGCTCTCGGTGCAGGCTTCAACGAGGATTTCGATGTAGAAAAGCTCCGTTATCATAAAGTTGTTATTATGGCCGATGCCGACGTCGACGGTGCTCACATCAGAACTCTTCTTCTTACCTTCTTCTTCAGATATATGAGACCTCTTATTGACGGTGGCTTCGTTTATATTGCACAGCCTCCCCTTTACAAGCTTTCAAAGGGTAAAAAGCATGAATATGCTTACTCTGACGAAGAAAGAGACGAAAAGATGAAGGAAATGCCCGGTGCAGATATTCAGCGCTATAAAGGTCTTGGTGAAATGGACCCTGAACAGCTTTGGGAAACTACGATGAATCCCGAAAACAGAATTATGCTTCGTGTAACCTTAGAGGATGCCATCGCAGCAGATGAAACCTTCTCAATTCTTATGGGTGATAAGGTAGAGCCCCGACGTGATTTCATCGAAAAGAACGCTAAATATGTTCAAAATCTCGATATTTAAGGGAATGATTAAATGACACCTTACGGTATTGTTTATAAAGATACAACTGCCGCCTTTAACGAAGGTGCAGAAATATGGAATAAAAAATCAGGCTTTGTAAATAAAAAACATTTTATTGTAGCATTGATTTTTATATTTCTTTCAGTTATTGCTGTAAACGGTATTATCTTTTATTTTCGCACAGATAAGGAAATATATACTACAGTTACATTTTTTGTAACAGTAATGGAAATTGTTTCTGTTTACTTTCTTTTAAAATCAAATCTTAAGAAAAATATAAAAAATGTGTTCGGCTCATCTTTTTCAAAAGTTCTTAAGCAGGCCGTTCTTCGGGAAAATGATGTGGAGTTTTCCACTCCTTACAGTAAATCTAATTATTTTTATGAAGAAATAGAAGGTGTTATTGAAGGAGTAAATTCTATTAATATCATTGTTGAAAAAGGAAATCTCCCCATCTGCATTTCTAAAAGCGGTGTAATAAAGGGTGAAACAGAAAAGTTTATTCTTATTTTAAAAGAAAAAATGCAAGGAAAATATTTTTATGAAAACATAACAGGGGGTAAAGATATATGAAATTTTTTTCAATAAGCTTTAACCCTGAAAATAAAGATGTAAATAAAAAGGCTATTCTGTTAAGTATAATTTTCGGTAACGAAAAACGAAAAATGCTTTTTAATCTTCTGTTTATATGTGCATTCATATGTATCGGTTTTTTTCTGAAACAATACGAAATTATCTATTATGCATTTTTATCATTTATAGCTATTCCGAGAATTGCAGCAGTAATAACAGTTTTTTCTCAGATAAAAGCAAACAATAAATCTCAGCTTGCACGACGTCCGGTAAAAATTGATTTTTACGATGATCATATTGTTTATATTTTTTGCAGAAATGAAAAATTCAAAGGCACCTTTGAAAAGCATTATGCTTTTTCAAAAGTTACCGGTGTTATAGACAGTATAAGCTCTATTGCTTTTTCCTTCGGTGAAAACGAATCAGTGGTTATACCGAAAAGAGCGCTTAGCTATGAAAACAGCCAGATGATAGGCAATCTGATAGATAATCTGTTTAAAAATAAATATATAAAAGTTGACATTTAAAACCAAAAAATATTTAAAATGGTGATAATATGGAAAATCTGAATTATGAAAATCAAACTATAATTGATGTTGACCTTAACAAGGAAATGAGAAAATCATTTCTTGATTATTCAATGTCAGTTATTACCTCCAGAGCACTTCCCGACGTAAGGGACGGTCTTAAGCCCGTTCACCGCCGTATACTTTATACAATGCATGAAAACGGACTTTATCCTGAAAAGGCTTACCGTAAGTGCGCCGACACCGTTGGTTCCGTTCTCGGTTCTTACCATCCCCACGGTGACGCATCTGTTTATGATGCTATGGTAAGACTTGCACAGAAATTCTCTACAAGATATATTCTTGTAGACGGTCACGGTAACTTCGGTTCAATTGACGGTGATCCCCCTGCTGCTTACCGTTATACTGAAAGTAAAATGAGTAAGCTTTCAATGGAAATGCTTACTGATATTGATAAGGAAACTGTTGATTTTGCTCCGAACTATGACGATCGTCTTAAGGAGCCCACAGTTTTACCCTCACGTTTCCCGAATCTTCTTGTAAACGGTTCAACGGGTATTGCTGTCGGTATGGCTACAAATATTCCTCCTCATAATCTCGGTGAGATTATTGACGGTATGTGTTATTATATTGACCATCCTGAGGCAGAGCTTGATGAGCTTATGCAGTTCATTAAGGGTCCTGACTTCCCCACAGCAGGTATTGTTATGGGAAGAAGCGGTATCAGAGCTGCTTACGGAACAGGCCGCGGTAAAATTATCGTAAGAGCAAGAGCTGAAATTGTCGAAGCTAAAAACGGCAGATTCCAGATTGTTGTTACTGAGCTTCCCTATCAGGTCAATAAACGCAGACTTATTGAGTCAATGGCTGACCTTGTAAAGGATAAGAAAATCGAAGGAATTTCTGATATTAACGACTATTCTAACAGAGAGGGTATGCGTCTTGTGGTTGATCTTAAGAGAGACGCTAATCCCCAGGTAGTTCTTAATCAGCTTTATTCATTTACACAGCTTCAGATTTCCTACGGTATAATTCTTCTTGCTCTTGTAGGCGGTGAGCCTAAAATTCTTACCCTTAAGCAGATTCTTGATTATTATATCAAGCATCAGGAAGAGGTTATAGTAAGAAGAACAAGATATGATCTTCGTAAGGCTGAAGAAAGAAAGCATATTCTTGACGGTCTTATGATTGCACTTGATTTTATTGACGAGGTTATCAAAATTCTTCGTGCATCGAAGGATCAGGCTTCCGGTAAGCTTGCTCTTATTGAGCGTTTCGGTCTTACTGAAATTCAGGCTGATGCTATTGTTAAAATGCGTCTCGGACAGCTTACAGGTCTTGAAAGAACAAAGATCGAGGAAGAACTTGCTGCTCTTAAAGAAAAAATTGCGGAATTCAAGGAAATTCTTGCATCCGAAGGTAAGGTTCTCGAAATTATCAAAACCGAATCAATGGCAATCAGAGACCGCTTTGCTGACGAAAGAAGAACAGAGATCACCACAATCAGCGGTGAGGTTGATATTGAATCTCTCATTCCTGAGGAACAGTGCGTATATACTCTTACTACTCTCGGTTATATCAAGCGCCAGCCTGTTGAGTCTTATTCTATTCAGAACAGAGGCGGACGTGGCGTTAAGGGAATGACAAGAAGAGAAGAGGATATTGCAGAAACTATGTTTACATGCTCAAGCCATGATTATATTATGTTCTTTACCACCTACGGTAAAACCTACCGCCTTAAGGGTTATGAAATTCCAGAAGGCAGTAAGCAGAGCAAGGGTATGAATATAGTTAACCTTCTTCCCTTAGAGGGTGATGAAAAGGTAAGCTCTATGATAAGAGTTCCTGATTTTGGCGGCGAAGAGGTAAAATATCTTTGCATGGTTACAAGAAAAGGTATTATCAAAAGAACTGACCTTGAACAGTATAAGAATATCCGTAAAAACGGTATTATTGCAATCAATCTTGATGAAGACGATGAGCTTGCCTGGGTAAGACTTACCGACGGTAATGACGATATTCTTATTGCCACAAGAAACGGTATGTCTATCCGCTTCAATGAAAATGATTGCCGTCCAATAGGCAGAACTGCACGTGGTGTTAAGGCTATCGAGCTCAAAGAAGAGGATGAAGTAGTCGGTATGTGTATCATCGGTGAAAACCAGGATGATTCTATGAAGATTCTTACTATTGCCGAATCAGGTCTCGGAAGACTCAGTGAATTTGATGAATACCGTATTCAGTCAAGAGCCGGTAAGGGTGTTCTTAACTATCATATAGAAAAATACGGTAAGGTTGCCGCTGTTGCAAATGTTTATGAGGGTGATGATGTTATCCTTATTTCCTCTGACGGTATTATTATCAGAATGTCTGCTTCACAGATTAATACAGTTTCCCGTACCTCAAAGGGTGTGCGTGTAATGAGACTTTCTGAAAATGAAAAGGTTGTTTCCGCAATTGCCGTACGTGAGGTGGAAGCTAAGGAAAATGACGGTGAAGCCGCAACTGAAAATCCTGATTCAGAAGAATCCGTTCAGCAGACAGAGGAATAATTAAAAGGGGAGTATATCTCCCCTTTGAGTTTAAAACTGACTGAAGACAAAAAGAAAGAAGTGAGACAATGGAAAAGAAGAAAAAAGAAAACAAATCCAATCCGATTGCTGCATTTCTTTGGAAAAATAAAAGAAGAAGAGCAAAAAACTTTTATTTTATGCTGACTCTTATTGCAGTTGTTTTTGCTGTTGGTATGGCTTTTATCAATGAAAAGCTTGACCTTATTGATACAGGTGAAAAAACAGAGGTTCAGACTACACAGCCCATTTATGATGAAGAAGAAAAGGAAATTATGACTGCGATTGACAGTGCAGGTTCTCTTAACGATTATCTTTATCAGTGGGCAAACAATGAAGGTACTCTTTATTCGAGCAAAAATGTGCTTAATGTACTTCTGGTTGGTCTTGATTCCGGTGATGCTCTCGAAAACGGAGGACGTTCGGATTCTCTTATTCTTGTATCTTTAAACAAGAAGACACAAAAGATAAGCATGACTTCCTTTTTCCGTGATACATGGTGTTATATGAATATCGGCGGTGAGGATAGATATGCAAAGCTTAATTCCTCGTATTTTTACGGTGGCTCCGTTGCTCTTATTGACACTCTTGAAAGAAACTTCAAGATAGACATTGATCATTATGTTGCTGTTGATTTCTCTTCATTTGTGGATATTATTGACGCTCTCGGCGGTATTACTGTTGAAGTTCAGGAATATGAGGCAAATTATATTAACCGTACTACAAAGCATACAATTGAAAGCGGTCCGGCCGTAACTCTTAACGGTAAGGAAGCTCTTGTGTTCGCCCGTATAAGAAAGAGTGACTCCGACAGTGACGTCAGCAGAACAAGAAGACAAAGACAGGTAATAGAGTCTTTCATAAAAAGTGCTACCAAGGCCTCTCTTTCTCAGCTTAATAATGCTCTTGATATGCTCTTTAAATATATCAAAACAGATATGACTAAAATGCAGCTTTTATCATACGGTACACAGGCTATCACAAACGGGTGGCTGACTTATGATATAGAGCAGTTTACCTTGAATGATGCTGATGTATTTACCACAGGTTATGTAGGAAGTAACTCGGTTGTGTTTATGGATTTCCCGCTTGCGGCAAACAGAGTACAGACATCTATTTACGGAGAAAGTAACATTGAGCTTCCCGACGACAGAGTTAAGCTCTTTTCACTTATTAAAAGATTTACCTGAGGAGATAGCATAATGATTATAGAAGCAGGAACAAAGCATGAAGTTAAAAGGGTAGTTACAGATGAGATTACTGCTGCAAAAGTAGGCAGCGGTTCTCTTGATGTTCTTTCAACACCCTTTATGGTTGCTCTTATGGAGCAGGCTGCAAGTGAACTTTGCAATAAATATGTTGAAAAGGGTATTTCAACAGTAGGCACATCTCTTAATATTCAGCATCTGGCTGCTACGGCTGTAGGCGTTGAGATTAAAGCGGTTGCAACTGTTACATCCTGTGACGGAAGAAAGATTACCTTTGATGTAGAGGCATATGATAATGCAGGTCTTATCGGTAAGGGTACTCATGAAAGATTCAGCATAAAGGCAGAAAAATTTATGCTCAAGGCTGAAGAAAGAAGAAGTATTTCAGCCGAATAATTTAATACTGAAAGGAAAGCCGGTTTATTTTTAAAAAATGAATCGGCTGAGTTTTCTATGAGAAAGTATGATTATGTAATTTTTGATTTTGACGGTACTGTTGTTGATACAGGCGAGGGGATACTGAAAAGCTTGCAGTATTCTTTCAAAGAAATGGGCAGAGAGGTACCTTCTCTCGACGATCTTAAAAAATTTATCGGTCCCCCTATTCATTATAGCTACACCACCTATTATGGAGTAAGTGAAGAAGAGGTGGGTATGTATATAAAAAAATATCGTGAAAGATACAGAGCAAAGGGAATTTACGAATGTGTGCTTTATGACGGCTTTCCGGAAATTTTAGAATTTCTTCACGAAAAGGGTGTGAAGGTAGGTATCGCATCCTCAAAGCCGGTAAGTCTCATTTATGATGTAGCAGATTTTTTGGGTATAACGGAAAAATTTGATGCTATTGTCGGAGTACAGCTCGATGACAGCAATCACAGTTCAAAAACAGGCCTTATTCTTGAGGCAATGGAAAAGTTAGGTGCAAGGGATAAGGAAAAGGTTCTTATGGTAGGTGACCGATGCTATGATATTGACGGAGCATCCGGTGCCGGCGTGAATTCCTGCGGTGTTCTTTGGGGATACGGTGATGAAGAGGAATTTAAGGAGCATAGTGCTACTTATATTGTTTCTGACACTGAACATTTGTTAAAATTAGTATTATAATTACAATATAGAAAAATAACCCCTTAAAAAGTGAAATATATTCACAAAACGGGTTTTATTGAATAGAATTTTTTAAAATGATGAAAGTATCATTAAAGATATTTCTATCCAACAGAATTACGCTAAAAAATACAAAGTTTTCAACATATAAAGAATGTTGTGTGGAAAACTTCAATGACTTTTGAAATGTAAAAGGAAGATAATTCTATGGAATATTTTGCAAAAGAATATGACATAATTGTAATCGGTGCAGGCCATGCGGGTATTGAGGCAGGTCTTGCTGCCGCACGTCTCGGTACACAGGTAGGTGTTTTTACAATAAATATGGACTGGGTCGGTAATATGCCCTGTAATCCTTCAATCGGCGGAACATCAAAGGGACATCTTGTCCGTGAGATTGACGCTCTCGGCGGTGAAATGGGAAAGGCTGCTGATGCCAACACCCTCCAGAGTCGCATACTTAATTTAGGTAAGGGTCCCGCTGTTCATTCTTTGCGTGCACAGATTGACCGTCGCCGTTACAGTGAGTATATGAAGTATGTAATGGAAAGACAGGAAAACATTGAGCTTGTTCAGGCAGAGATAGTTTCCATTGAAAGAAAAGACGGTCTTTGGCAGATAAAGACAAAGCTTGAAGCACTTTATAATGCAAAGTGTGTCATTCTGGCTACCGGTACCTTCCTTGGTGGTAGAATTTATGTTGGTGATGTTGCTTATGACGGAGGACCGGATGGAATGTTTGCTTCCACCGAGCTTGCCGCTTCTCTTAATAAATTAGGTGTAAAAACAAGAAGATTCAAGACCGGAACACCGTCAAGAGTCAACAGAAGAAGTGTGGATTTTACTAATCTCGAAATTCAGAACGGTGACGATGTTGTTGTTCCTTTCTCTTTTGATGGCGAGTACACGCCTGAAAACAAACTCCCCTGCTATATTACATATACCAACGAAGAGACTAAAAAGGTCATCATGGATAATATTCACCGTTCTCCTTTATATAGCGGAAAAATTGACGGTGTAGGTCCGAGATACTGTCCTTCTATTGAAGATAAAATAGTTCGTTTTGCCGAAAAGAAAAGACATCAGCTTTTCATTGAGCCTTGCGGTGAAAATACAGAAGAAATGTATTTACAGGGTATGTCATCCTCTCTTCCTGAGGATGTTCAGCTTCAATTTCTTCGCACAATTCCCGGACTGGAGAATGTTCAGGTTATGAGAACGGCTTATGCTATAGAATATGACTGTGTTGATCCTACATCTCTTAAAGCAAGTCTTGAATTCAAGGATTTTGACGGACTTTTCGGTGCCGGGCAGTTCAACGGTTCAAGCGGTTATGAGGAAGCAGCCGCACAGGGACTTATTGCAGGTATCAATGCCGTACAGAAAGTCAAAGGCAAAGAACCTCTTATTTTGGACAGAGCATCATCTTATATAGGAACACTTATTGATGACCTTGTAACAAAAGGCTGCTCTGATCCTTACAGAATGATGACATCCCGTTCAGAATACAGACTTATACTTCGTCAGGACAATGCAGATATCCGTCTTACAGAGTATGGATATAAGGTAGGACTTGTCAGTGAAGAAAAAATGGCAAGACTGACGGAAAAGCTCCGTCTTATTGAAGAGGAAAGAGAGAGAATCTCTCTTGTGTCTGTACCGCCGTCAGAAGAGCTTAATAAGGTGCTTGTTTCACGTGAAACAACACCGCTTACTACAGGATGCAGAATGATTGAGCTTATAAAACGTCCTCAGCTTGACTATGAATGTCTGAAGCCTTTTGATAAAAACAGACCTGACCTTCCACGCGAAGTATTTGAACAGGTTGAAATCAGTATCAAATATGAGGGATATATAAAGAGACAAAAAGCACAGGTAGAAGAAATGCGACGTCTTGAGGTAAGAAAACTCGACGAAAACCTTGATTATACTCAGGTTGTTGGTCTTCGTATGGAAGCACAGGAAAAGCTTAATAAGATTAAGCCCGCTAATCTCGGTCAGGCATCAAGAATAAGCGGTGTAAGTCCTGCTGATATATCCGTTCTTCTTATATATCTTTCGAAAAAAAATAATGTTTCACGTGAAACAAGGTGATTAATAATGGAAAAAAGTTTTATTTCTTTGGAATTACTTAAAGAAAAAGCCGCTGAATACGGCGTAGAATTAGATGAAAAAGCTCTTGAACGCTTTGATATTTATGCACGTTTACTTGTGGAATGGAATGAAAAAATCAATCTGACGGCAATAACGGAGCCTGATGAGATAGTTATAAAGCATTTTGTGGATTCTCTTACAGTGTTTTCTGCTGTGGATATCCCAAAAGGAGCAAAGGTAATTGATGTGGGTACAGGTGCAGGCTTTCCCGGTGTTGCTATGCTTATTGCCCGACCCGACCTTAAAATAACCCTTATCGACAGTACAAATAAGAAGCTCAATGTTATCAGAGATATCCTTGAGAAAACAGAGCTTACGGCTGATGTAATTCATATCAGAGCCGAAGAAGCCGGTCAGAACAAGGACTTCAGAGAGCATTTTGATTTTTCAACAGCAAGAGCAGTTTCAAACTTAAGGGATTTATCCGAGTACTGTTTGCCTTTTGTAAAGAAAGACGGAACATTTATTTCTATGAAAAGTGCCAAGGCTGATGAGGAAATTGCTGAAGCAAAGGCTGCAATTAAGATTTTAGGCGGAGAGATTGCAGATAAAAAGACCTTTGAATTAGGGGATAGTGGAGAGAGAACTATTATTTTAATCAAAAAAACTTCGTCAACTCCCGCTAAATATCCGCGTCCTTCGGCAAAAATTGCGAAATTCCCCTTGAAATAATGATATATAATGTAGAATAACCGTATTTTTTAAAGAACGGTTTTACTGGACAACCTCCCTTTGTCGTGTTATTATCTTGGCATAGGGAGGTCAGTTTTATGTTGATTAGTGAAAAACCGAGAGCAGCGGGACAGGTGTTACTTATACCCGGTGATATGATTTATCCGAATCCCAACCAACCCAGAAAAGCCTTCAATCAGGAAGAGCTTGTAAATCTTGCAATAAGTATCAGAATGAACGGTATTCTTCAGCCGCTTACAGTAAGAGAAACTGATAAAGGTTATGAGCTTGTGGCGGGAGAAAGACGTCTTCGAGCATCCCGACTTGCAGGTCTTGTTACTGTTCCATGTATAGTCATAGAGGTAAATGCTTTAAAATCTGCTGTTTTCTCACTTATAGAGAACCTTCAAAGGCAGAATCTCAATTACTTCGAAGAAGCAGTAGCAATAGATAAGCTTATGAAGGATTTTGATATATCCCAGGAGGACGCGGCACGAAGATTAGGAAAGGCACCGTCGACCGTTTCAAACAAGCTCCGACTTTTGTCTTTACCAGAAAAAGCACGGGAAATGCTTTTAGAAAAAGGCCTTTCTGAGAGACATGCAAGAGCACTGCTGAGACTTGACAAAGAAGATGTTATACCTTGTCTTGAATTTGTAATTGAAAGAAAGCTCAATGTAAGTCAGACTGAAAACTATATTAATGAACTTCTTTCAAGAGAGGATAAGCCTAAAAGGCAAACAAAAATAATGTTCAGTGATGTAAAAATCTTTCTTAATACCATAAATAATGCCGTTGATACAATGAACAGGGCTGGTATTAAGGCGGATATGAAAAGAGAGGACACAGGGGACAGCTACCGTTATGTTATAGATATACCGAAAAATAAAATGTACAGACTCCCCGAAAGAAAAATCCCCTCTGCTTAGGCTTATACCCATCATCCTAATTTGCTTTCATCATATCTTTCTCTTTCACACCCCACTTTGCGAAGACATCCGTTAAGGCACAGTCCTGGCGGGTGTCTTTGCATATTAAAAGAAAATGTTTCACGTGAAACACAGAAATTGAAAAAAATGCCGTTTAGGTCTTTAAAAACCTGATTTTATATGCTATAATTAATTTCCACAACGAATTTTAAAAAAGAAAGGGTAGAAAAATGGGTAAAGCCATAGCGATTGTTAATCAGAAGGGCGGCGTCGGAAAGACTACCACGGCAATAAATCTTGCTGCGGCCATCGGTCATTACGGCTATAAAACCCTTTTAGTGGATGCTGATCCTCAGGGTAACGCCACAAGCGGTCTAGGCATCAACAAGAGAGATGTCAGTGAATCCACATATGATATGATAGTAAGCGGTGTGAAAGCTGAAGATATAATCAAAAAGACAGATTATGCAAATCTTGATGTATTACCGTCTAATATGAATCTTGCCGGTGCAGAGCTTGAGCTTGTTGATCTCGAAAAAAGAGAAGCCAGAATAAAAAATGCTCTTGCACCTATAAAGGAAAAATATGATTTTATCATCATTGACTGTCCGCCTTCATTGGGACTTCTTACAGTCAACATTCTCTGTGCTGTTGACAGCGTAATTGTTCCTATACAGTGTGAATATTATGCTCTCGAGGGTCTTTCACAGCTTATGAACACAATAAGACAGGTGAAAAGACTTTATAATCCTCTTATAGAGCTTGAAGGTGTACTTCTCACTATGTATGACGGCAGACTTAATCTTACACAACAGGTAGTAGGAGAAGTAAAAAAATTCTTCCCGCAGAAGGTTTATGCTTCAGTTATTCCCCGTAATGTGCGCCTTTCGGAAGCTCCTTCCTTCGGTCAGCCTGTTTATTATTACGATAAGTCTTCAAAGGGCAGTGTTGCCTATGATGATTTTACAAGAGAATTTCTAAAAAAGAATAATAGAAGACCTAAGGAGAAATAATATGGCACCAAAGAAAAAAAGCGGCTTGGGCAAAGGTCTCGATGCACTTTTCCTTGATAATTCAACGGAAAATCAGCAGGGAGCCGTAACACAGCTCAGCATTAACGAAATTGAACCGAAAAGAGATCAGCCGAGAAAGCATTTCGACGAAGAAGCACTTTCCGAGCTTTCCGAAAGTATTGCTATGCACGGTGTGATTCAGCCTCTTCTTGTAAGACCTATTTCAGACGGTGGATATCAGCTTATCGCCGGTGAAAGAAGATGGCGTGCTTCCCGTATGGCGGGTCTTACACAGGTTCCCGTTGTAATAAGAGAAATGAGCGACAGCGAAGCTATGGAGCTTGCGCTCATTGAAAATTTACAGAGAGAAGACCTTAATCCCATTGAAGAAGCAGAAGGCTTCAAGCTTCTTATGGATACCTATTCCTTGACACAGGAACAGGCAGCAGAAAGGGTTGGTAAATCCCGACCTGCCGTTGCAAACGCTCTGAGACTTCTCTCCTTGCCTGCTAAGGTGGTTGTTCTTCTTAAGGAAGGTAAACTCTCATCGGGACATGCGAGAGCTTTATTGCCCCTTAAAGATGAAAATACAATGCTTTCTCTTTGTAAAGAGATTGAAGAAAAAGACCTCTCTGTCCGTGAAACAGAGAGAATAGTCAAAAATCTTCTCTCGGATAAAAAGGAGAAAAAAGAAAAGAAGCCTAAAAAGAGAGATCCTTATTTCGACGAATGTGAGCTTTCCATCCGTGAGGCTTTAGGCAGAAAAGCAAACATCAACCTTTCAAAGGGTGACAAGGGAACAATAGAGATTGAGTTTTTCTCAAAAGATGACCTGAAAAAGATTTTAAAAAGTCTTGCAGGTGAATAATAAAAACAGATATTTGAAAGAAGGAAATAAAAATGTTAGACATTAAGCTTATCAGAGAAAATCCCCAGAAGGTCAAGGATGCAATGAAAACAAGAAACAAGGATATGGACGCCGTTGTTGACGAAATTCTTGACATTGACAAAAAAGTAAGAGAAATCACCCAGAAGGCTGATGCTCTCAAGGCTGAGCAGAATGCTGCAAGCAAGCAGATTCCCGCTATTAAAAAGCAGGGTGGAGACATCAGCGAAATTATGGCAAGAATGAACGCTATAAAGGAAGAAGTTAAGGTTCTTGATGCTGAAAGAAATGAGCTTGCCGCAAAGCAGAAGACAATGATGTACGAATTCCCCAACGTGCCCTCCGATGCTACTCCTATAGGTAAGGATGACAGCGAAAACGTTGAAATCCGCCGCTGGGGTGAACCCAGAAGCTTTGACTTCGAGCCCAAGGCTCATTGGGATTTAGGTGCTGATTTAGGTATTCTTGATCCTGAAACAGCCGCAAAGGTAACAGGTGCACGTTTCCATTTCTACAGAGGTCTCGGTGCAAGACTTGAAAGATCAATCGTTTCTTTCTTCCTTAACACACACACCGACAACGGATATACAGAGGTATTTCCTCCCTATATGGTTAACCGTGCTTCCATGACAGGTACAGGTCAGCTTCCGAAATTTGAAGAGGATGCATTTAAGGTAACAAACGATTATTTCCTCATTCCCACAGCAGAGGTTCCCGTTACAAATATGCACCGTGATGAGATTCTTGACGGCGCACAGCTTCCCATTTCTTACTGTGCTTATTCAGCATGCTTCAGAGCAGAGGCAGGCTCAGCAGGACGTGATACAAGAGGTCTTATCAGACAGCATCAGTTCAACAAGGTTGAGCTTGTTAAGTTCACAAAGCCCGAAGACAGCTATGCAGAGCTTGAAAAGCTTACACTTGATGCAGAAAGAGTGCTTCAGCTTTTAGGTCTTCCTTACCGTGTTGTTGCCCTTTCCACAGGCGATATAGGCTTCTCATCAGCTAAGACCTATGATATCGAGGTATGGATGCCCTCCTATGGCAGATATGTTGAAATCAGCTCTTGCTCAAACTTTGAGGACTTCCAGGCAAGAAGAGCTTCGATCAGATATAAGAACGGACCGAAGGATAAGGCACAGCTTGTTCATACTCTTAACGGCTCAGGCGTTGCAGTAGGCAGAACCACAGCTGCCATTCTTGAAAACTATCAGAATGCTGACGGCAGCATCACAATTCCTGAGGCACTTATTCCTTATATGGGAACTGATATTATTAAATAAATCAAAAAAATATCACCTGTCTGAGAAAATCAGACAGGTGAATTTTTATTGCATTATTAACTTGAAAACCTCATCTACCGTGTCAGCTATAAAGTCACAGGAGTGCTTTATAAGATCTTCTCTGTCGCGGAAGCCCCAGGTAACACCGATGCACTTAAGGTTTGCATTATGTGCCGTCTGTACATCTACATCGCTGTCGCCTATATAAATTGTATTTTCTTTATTGGAATGAAGTTTTTCCATCGCTCTGTAAACATTGACAGGCGAAGGCTTTCTTTCAGCTTCTTCGGCGACCCCGAGAGGTAAGTCGATAAGAGAAGTAAAAAAATCCTGACAAAGACCTTCTACAGCTGTGTGCAGCTTATTTGAAACTACTGCAGTGGAAATTTCTTCCTTTTTAAGCTTTTCAAGAAGCGAAATAATACCCTTATAAGGAGCAGTATTATCATACATATGCATAAGATAATGCTCACGGAATACTTCAAGACATTTTTCCTGAGTTATACTGTCAGTATCTTCAGGTGTGGAGCGCTCCATAAGCTTAATTACGCCGTTGCCTATGAATGAGCGGATTTCTTCTTTTGTTCTTTCGGGAAAGGAAAATTTCCTTAAGGCAAAGTTTACCGAATTCATAAGGTCGTCGAGAGTGTCAAGAAGAGTTCCGTCCAGGTCAAATATTACAGCTTTAAACATCATCTTACAGGCTTGGTACTCCAGATGTCACGGGCATATTCATTGATTGCTCTGTCAGCAGCGAAGCGACCTGCACCGGCAATGTTCATAAGTGACATGCTGTTCCACTTTGATCTGTCCTTCCAAACCTCGTCGATTGCCTTCTGCTTTGCTCTGTAGTCAGCAAAATCAGCAAGAACCATATAGGGATCATTGTAGATTATGTCATTTCCGAATTCAGGGAAGTATTTACCGCATACGCCGTTCTGGATGAATTCGATAACTCTTCTGAGCTCGGCATTATTATTGAAGTAGTTAATGGGATTGTAGCCTGTTCTCTTAAGCTCAACAACCTCAGGAGTTTTCATGCCGAAGAGGAACATGTTATCATCACCGACAGCCTCATTGATTTCAACGTTTGCACCGTCGAGAGTACCGAGCGTAAGAGCACCGTTGATCATAAGCTTCATATTACCTGTACCGCTGGCTTCAGTACCTGCAAGAGAAATCTGTTCACTGATGTCTGCAGCGGGCATGAGCTTTTCAGCCATTGAAACATTATAATTTTCAAGGAAGACTACCTTGAGTCTGCCCTTCATATCGGGATCGTTGTTGATAAGATTGGAAAGGGCACAGATAAGAGAAATAGTCTTTTTTGCAAGTAAATAGCCCGGAGCTGCCTTTGCACCGAAAATATAGGTACGGGGAACAAAATCACCGTTGGGATTATCTTTGATTTCAAGATATCTTGCAATGATCTGGAAGGCATTAAGTGTCTGACGCTTGTACTCGTGAAGACGCTTGACCTGTACGTCAAAAAGAGAATTAGGATCAAGCTCAATTCCGGTCTGCTTCTTTACATACTTAGCGAAGGATTTTTTATTGTTAAGCTTGATAGCTTCAATTTTTGCAAGAACCTTTTTATCGTTCTTGAATTTTCTGAGCTTTTCAAGCTCGTTGCCGTTGTAAATGAAGCCGTCACCGATAAGCTCGGTGAGATAAGCTGTAAGCTCGGGGTTAGACTGACAGAGCCATCTGCGGTGTGCAATACCGTTGGTAACATTTTTGAATTTACCGGGAGTAAGATTGTAGTAATCGTTGAAAACGGTATACTTGAGAATCTGACTGTGAAGAGCAGATACACCGTTTACGCTGTGACATGCAGCAACGCAGAGATTAGCCATTCTGACAGCACCGCCGGAAATAATTGCCATTTCTTCTACCTTACCTGAATCGTGGGTTGTTTCCCAAAGATATGAGCGGTATCTGTTGTCTATTTCCTTGATAATCTGATAAATACGGGGAGCAAGGCTTATAACAAGGTCCTCACGCCAGCATTCAAGAGCCTCTTTCATAACGGTATGGTTAGTATAAGCGGCTGTTTTGATAACAATGTTCCATGCTTCGTCCCAACCGTAACCGCATTCGTCAAGGAGAATACGCATAAGCTCAGGAATTGACATTGTGGGGTGAGTGTCATTTATATGGATTGCATTGTATTCTGCAAAGTTTTCCATTGTACCGAAATGACGCAGATGTCTGCTTACAATATCCTGTACTGAAGCGGAAACAAGGAAATACTGCTGCTTGAAACGGAGACTTTTGCCTTCGTAATGGTCATCGGCGGGATAAAGTACCTTGCTGATAACCTCAGCCATAGCCTGATTCTCCATGGCAAGCATATATTTACCCTGGTCAAAGTATTTCATATCGAGAGAGGGAGCTTTACTCTTCCAGAGACGGAGAACAGAGATACCCTTACCGTCTTTACCGCTTACATACATATCGTAGGGAACGGCAAGAATATCGGTGGTATTTCTGTATTCAACACTGTGATAGTGATTATCCCAGATATCAACTACCTCACCGCCGAAGCGAACGGTGAAGGTATCTTTTTCTTTCGGTCTGAGCCATACCTCGCCGCCGGGAAGCCAGAAATCGGGAAGCTCAGTCTGCCAGCCGTCTATGAGCTTCTGCTTTAAGATGCCGCATTCGTAAAGAATGCAGTATCCCATACCGTAGTATCCCTGGGTTGCAAGACCGTCAAGATAGCAGGCTGCAAGTCTGCCGAGACCGCCGTTGCCGAGACCTGCATCAGGCTCACATTCATAAAGCTTATCAAGCTTTATACCCATATCATTGAGAGCATCCTCAAAAACCTTGGTGAGGTTGAGATTGTAAAGATTGTTTTTAAGCGAACGTCCCATAAGGAACTCCATGCTTAAATAATAAATCTTCTTAGTTTTGTCGGCGTTTTTTTCAGCTCTGAATTCACGTACGCCGTCGTGCATAAGATCTCTTACTATGAGAGAAACTGCCTTGTAGTACTGATCATCGGTGGCTTCATTTACGGAAACACCGAAATAATGGGAAAGTTTTCCCGCGATTAAATCCTTTGCTTGCTTCTTTGTAAGTGTGTAATTCATATACAAAACCTCCAATTGTTATATCTGAAAACGTGGTTTTTTGTAACTTTATTGTTATTTTACACCAAAAAAATGAAAGTTTCAACTACTAAGAGCAAATTTAGGGCACTCTGTATTAAATTAACAGATAAATATGGTTATTTTGACAGAAAAAAATATTGCTGTTTCTGAAACAGAATAAAAAAACGCTTTTATTTTACATATAAGCCCTGTAAAATGTCTGCAAAACACATAATTTAATTTTAACTTTACATAAGTAAAAGTTTATGTTATTATATGCATATATGTAAAAGAATACTTTCCATGCATATTTAAGTTCAAATTAAGTTAATTTTATATATTGTTTGAAGAACAAGAAAAATTGACAGGCATTATTTGTCTGAGTATTTAAATTTAACAGAGGGTTTAAAATATGAATAACAGTAGATATATAAAAGAAAAAATTATTCTTTATTTTTTTAAGATATTCATTACTCTTACTTTCAGCGGAAGCATGATTCATGTCTGGCTTGAATATTATAACCGATATATACCTACACCCTTTTACCGTTTAGGTAACTATTTCTTGTGTGTATTATTAGTTGTGTTTTATGTGGCTTTTGTAAAGGTTTACGGAGGCTTTATGGTGGGAACCTCTACGGTTATTGATCTCATTTTTTCTCAGGTTATAGCTGTCGGCTTTTTACAGGGCTTCTGTTATGTTATTTTCTCACTTCTCAGCTATAAGCTGCTTTCACCCGTTCCCTTTATAGTGATGTTTGTCATCTTCTCGCTGTTTGCGGCAATGTGGTGCTTTGTAGCCGATTTTGTTTATTTTAAATTGCACAAGCCGAGAAAGACCGTTGTTGTTTTCGGAAACAGTCAGGCTTATGTTTCACTTGAGGGCGTAAGAACTATGGACAAGAGATTTAATGTTGTCCGTACCTTCAATTGTGAAAAGACATCTCTCAGTGAGCTTTACGACAGTATAAAAAGTGTTAATGCTGTCTTTCTTTGCGGTGTTCCGTCTGATTACAGAAACGAGGTAGTTAAGCATTGCATTGCAAACGGAAAGGTTGTTTATATAAAGCCTAAAATTTCTGATACTATAATCCGCGGCGGAAGAACAATTCAGCTTATGAATGTACCTGTTTACCGATGCAAGAGAGCAGATGATTCAAACCTCGTTTATCATCTTCTTAAAAGGATTGCAGACATAGTTCTTTCCCTGATAGCGATAGTTATTTCTTCTCCTTTTATGCTTGTTACTGCAATTGCTATTAAAGCCTATGACGGCGGAGATGTCATTTATAAGCAGACAAGACTTACAAAAAACGGAAAAGAATTTGAAATTTACAAATTCAGAAGTATGATTCAGAATGCAGAAAAGGACGGCGTAGCAAGACTTGCAGGGGAAAAGGACGACAGAATAACTCCTGTAGGCAAGATAATCAGAAAGCTCCGTCTTGATGAGTTGCCGCAGCTTTTCAATATTTTTAAGGGAGACATGTCCTTTGTCGGGCCGAGACCGGAAAGACCTGAAATAGCTGCTCAGTATGAAGAAGAAATGCCTGAATTTGCTTTGAGATTACAGGTTAAGGCGGGTCTTACCGGATATGCTCAGGTTTACGGTAAATATAACACACCTCCCTATGATAAGGTGCAGATGGATCTGATGTATATTGCAAATCAGTCTGTTCTCGAGGACCTCAAGCTTATGCTTATGACCTTCAAGATTCTTTTTATTTCTTCAAGCACTCAGGGTGTGGATGAAAATCAGCAGACAGCTTTGCGTGACAGTGATGAGAAAAAAACTGATTAATAAAAAGGGACTGTTGAGGTAACGCAACAGTCCCGAATTAGTATGAAAGGCAGAATTGTATGAATTCTTTTAACGGCGCGTATTTTACTCCCGAATATTTTTACAGAAAAGAAAACGAAAGAAAAGCACTCAGAAGGGTCGGCTCTCTGTGCGGTGCGGGTATGCTGCTTTATGTTTTCTTGCAGAATGCAATTGCGCTGCTCATCCAGGCAGCAGGCTTATGGGATAAATACACTTCCGATACTTTTTTTCAGTGCGGTGCAGATATCTTTATGACCTTCATAGGAGTTCTTCTTCCTTTTACTGTTATCAACCGTTTTTTGAAAAAGCATACAGGTGTGAGCGAGCCTCTTTCCTTTGAAAGAAAGGTAAGCACCGTTTCTTTCTTTACGGCAGTTGTTGCCGGAGCAGGACTTTGTATGGCGGCAAATGTTGTTTCTTCTGTGTTTATTGCAATTATGTCCGTTTTCGGATTCAAGCTCACCTCACCGGATGTTCCTATGCCCGAAGGCTATGCCGGCTTCCTTTTGAGTTTTGTGAGAGTTGTTATTGTGGCTGCCATGGCTGAGGAAATTGCTTTGCGCGGATACATTATGGGAAACATAAAAAAATACGGTGATGTCTTTGCAATAGGTGCTTCGGCTGTACTTTTCGCCATAATGCACGGAAATCTTGTTCAGGCACCTTTTGCACTTTTGGCGGGATTTACCATCGGATATTTTACTGTTAAAACCGGAACCTTATGGACGGGTATTCTTATTCACGCAATTAACAATTTTATCTCTCTTCTTTTATCTTATATAATTGATACTGCGGGGCAGGAGACAGGCACGGTAATTTACGGGGCTGCTATATACGGTCTGGGCTTTACAGGAATTATCTGTGCACTGATTTTTGTTTACGGTAACAGAGAAAGTAAATTGTCTGAAGGAGAAACTGTTCTCAGTCCGGGTGAAAAGGTGATCAGATTTTTCTTTAATTTACCGATGATTACAGCTTTTCTTCTTATGCTGTATATTACTTCAAATTATATTGAGTTCGGATGGTAAAAATGAAAGACAGAGAATATATGAATATCGCAATTTCTCTTGCAAAAAAGGCGGGGCAGAACGGTGATGTACCCGTTGGAGCCGTGATTGTTAAGGGGGATAAAATAATAGGACAGGGTTATAATAGAAGAGAGGAAAAGAAAAACGCTCTTCTGCATGCAGAAATCTGTGCTATAAATGAGGCCTGTGAAGCCATTTCCTCCTGGCGTCTTACGGATGCAGTAATGTATGTGACGCTTGAGCCGTGTCCCATGTGTGCGGGAGCAGTTATAAATTCACGTATCGGAAGAGTTGTCTTCGGCGCTTATGATGAAAAAGCCGGATGCTTCGGTTCGGCAGATAATTTCTCACTCAGGTCATTCAACCATAAACCTCATATTATCGGAGGGTTTATGGAAGAGGAGTGTGCAAAAATTTTAAGGGATTTTTTTGCAGAAAAAAGATGAAAAAAGCAAAAAACAAAAAAATATAATTTTTTCAAAAAAAAGTATTGACAAAAGAATAATCTTATGATATATTATTCAAGCGTTGTGAACAGTGGTTTGTAAACAGCGACGAAATATGGCGGTATAGCTCAGTTGGCTAGAGTACTCGGTTCATACCCGATTGGTCGTAGGTTCGAATCCCACTGCCGCTACCATTTTTAAAATAAAGAGTCAGGATAACGTGTCCTCCTCTTTTACATATATGGCCCGGTGGTCAAGCGGTTAAGACACCGCCCTTTCACGGCGGTAACACGGGTTCGATTCCCGTCCGGGTCACCAAAAACCTCGTTCTTTGAACGAGGTTTTTCATTTGTTTCCGATTGATATACATTATTTATGATAAAGAGAACTCGTCAGTTGCCGGCTTTCTGTCAATTTCCTTTTCAGTTATAAATGAATAAATCGGTTTTGCTAATAAATTTACCTTTAAGTATGTGTTGTTATGATGAAAAATCTTCTTAAAGTATCATTTTCTCTTTTTCGGTTAAACTATTTCTAAGGCATAAGCCTATTAAATAAAAGGAGTTTTTCTGAAATGGCAAAGAACAAAAACAACCAACCTCAGAATAAAAGCAAAAATAGTCAGAAATACCGTTTAAAGGACCGGACATTGCCGACACCTGATAAGTCAGCAGATCCTCCTCAGCCTCAGGGCAAAAACGAAAACAAGGAATTCTGATTTCTCCGCTTCGGCGGAGTTTTTCTTTTGTAAACTTTTGTTCATTGACTTAGGAGCCGTATTATGGTAGAATATGAACACTTAAAATAACTTTTACTAATTTTTGATATATATTTAAAGCAAAGAATTTTCTTAAAGGAGCTCTCGCAACTCCTTTTTATTGTGTTTGCTTCGGAGGACAAATGGATAAAATTAATGTGATTATAGATAGAATAAAAGAGCTTTTTGAAAAGATAGATTCGGTTTCTTTTCTTAACAGAACACCGAGCAAGAGGTTTTTAATAACCGCCTTTACGCTTGTGGTGCTTTTTATCGGAGTTTTTTCTGCTGTTACGGTAATAAGTGAAACGGGCGGAAATGAAAACGAAACAACGGACATGCAGTCTACAGATGAATTCGTTTCAGCTTTATCAGAAAAGGATATGCAGGATATCTGCGGAAACTTTCTTTTTGTTCTTACCCGGGACGGTAACGAAAAGATAGAGCTTCTTTCTCTTATGAGAATGGATTCGGAAAATAACAGGGTAAGCATCTCCTTTGTTAACCCTGAAGAAAAAACAAGCGTCAACGGTATTGTAGGTACAATGCAGGAGCATCTTGAAAACGGCGGAATAAATGAGCTTGTGTGGAGTATAGGTGAATTTGCGGATATAAGCATTGAAAGATATATCATAGGTGATGAACAGAACTTCATTGATTTTATGAAGAGTCTTGGTGAAATTGAGCTTAATATCAGTGAAAAGGTAAATTATACCCATAGGGGAATACCTATAATTATCGAAGAGGGTGTACAGGCGCTTTCTGCAGATATAATGCTCAAATATTTCGTATATCTTTGCGAAAATTACAATCTTGTTCCCGAAAAAATTGCGGAAGCTATGATTATTTACGGTAAAAAAATGTTTGACAGTTCAGACGACAGTGTACTTGATGACAGCTTCGGAAAAATGATAAAGCATTTCAGTACGAATATTTCGGTGGTTGATTTTACGAACTACCGTAAGGCTGTGAAAAAGCTTGCATCATCTGAAAATCATGTTGAAATTATTATCCAAACAGATCCGTCTGCTCTAAAATAATACTTGACAAGGCTTTCATAGAGTGTTATAATCACCGTGACAAAAGAATATTACCGGGGGTGCTGATGGAAAATCGGCTGAGATTATACCCATAACCTGATTCGGATAATACCGACGTAGGGAGAGTAAAGATAAATTTTCATCACCACCGTTTTTGCGGTGGTGTTTTTGTTTCTTGCCGGCAGAAACAAAAGGTCTTTTAAAATCAGTCCTGAATATTCTTCTGTTAAACAAATATTTTATTAAGGAGATATTATTATGACTGTAAGCGCGGCAATTCAGATTTTACCCAAGGCAGAGAATGATGATGAGCTTATCAGAATTGTAGACGAGGTAATAGCATATATTGCCTCAAATGGACTGAATTATTATGTAGGTCCCTTTGAAACTACAATTGAGGGAGAAGATTACGGACAGGTTATGGAAATCATTTCCGAGTGCAGCAAGGTAGCGATAAATGCAGGTGCACCTGAGGTGAGTGCGTATATTAAAACTGTCTGGAAACCGGAAGGCGGTGTACTTACCATTGACAAAAAAGTTTCAAAGCACCATAAATAAAGGCGCTCCTGTTATTTCAATTGCTTTTATCTGTTTTTTATGGCTTGCTGTAAGTGAGGGGGGAATTATACCCTCTTATATGCTTCCGTCACCGATAGATGTAGTGAAGGCTTTTTTTAATGAGCTTCCGATTCTTGCAGAACATTCTGCCGTAACTCTTCAGGAGGCTTTTTACGGTCTTTCACTCGGAACGGGACTCGGCTTTATATTTGCAGTTCTGATGGATAGGTTTAATTTTCTTTATAAGGCACTCTATCCGATTCTTGTTGTAAGTCAGACAATACCTACAATAGCAATAGCACCTGTTCTTGTTTTATGGATGGGATTTTCAATGGCACCTAAAATTACGCTTGTAGTTATTACTACCTTTTTCCCGATAACTGTTTCACTTCTTGACGGCTTCAAAAGTGTTTCATCTGATGAAATAAATCTTCTCAGAAGTATGGGAGCAGGTAATTTTAAAATTTTCCGTCATATCAAATTTCCTGCCGCGTTGGAGCAGTTCTTTTCAGGACTTAAGGTTTCTGCGTCCTATGCTGTAGTAGGTGCAGTTATTTCAGAATGGCTTGGCGGTTTTGAAGGATTGGGTGTATATATGACAAGAGTAAAGAAAGCCTATGCCTTTGACAAAATGTTTGCAGTTATAATTCTTATCTCTGCTGTTTCACTTCTTCTTATGGGGGCGGTTGCTTTGCTGAAATGGCTCAGCATGCCTCATAAAAGGAAGAGTAATAAATAAGAAAGAGATGATAATAATGAAAAAAATATTTGCAGTATTACTTACACTCATGCTTCTGGTTTCTCTTGCGGCCTGCGGTGCCGGCAATCGGGAGCCGGGTCTTTATGAAATAGTTCTTTGTTTGGACTGGACACCTAATACTAATCATACGGGCTTTTATGTGGCTGACTCACTCGGCTATTACGAGGAGGAAGGAATTAAAATCAAAATTGTTCAGCCTCCCGAGGACGGTGCAGAAATAATGACAGCATCGGGTCAGGCGCACTTCGGTATTTCCTTCCAGGATTCTCTCGCAGCTGCATTTGCACTGGATGAGCCATTAGATGTAACTGCCGTAGCGACTATTTTACAGCACAACACATCAGGCATTATTTCAAGAAAAGGTGAGGATATGGACACTCCCGCAGGTCTTGAAAACAAGAGGTATTCTACATGGAACAGCCCTATTGAGCTTAAAATGGTTGAGCATCTCATGAAAAAAAGCGGTGCAGATTACGGAAAGCTTCAGCTTGTTCCTTCCGTTACCAATGAAGCAGAGGCTCTCAGAAACGGTGATGTCGATGCTATATGGATTTATTACGGTTGGGCTGGAATTGCCTGTAAAAACGCAGATCTTGACTTTGATTATTTCAATATGAATGACATGGAAGATACTTTTGATTATTACACTCCTGTAATAATCGGAAATAATACATTCCTTGAAGAAAATCCCGATTTGGTCAAGGCTTTTCTTCGTGCCACGGAAAAGGGCTACAGATATGCTGTTGAAAACCCGGAGGCTGCTGCATCAATACTTATAAAGGGTGATACTACAGGTTCTCTTATCGGCAGTGAGTCGCTTGTTACCGAAAGTCAGAAATGGATGGCTTCTCAGTATATTGCCGACAGCGAAAAGTGGGGTTATATCGAGGACGACAGATGGAATGCTTTTTACGGCTGGCTTTATGATGAAGGTCTTGTTGACAGAGACATCAGGGGAAAAGGCTTTACAAATAATTTTTTAGGATGATTTTTTATGAGCTTACTTAAGGCTGAAAGTATAACCGTCAGCTTCGAGGGTACAAATGTAATAGAAAATGTTTCTCTCACTCTCAATGAGGGCGAAACCGTTTCACTTTTAGGTGTAAGCGGTGGCGGAAAGACTACTCTTTTCAATGTATTGTCAGGACTTTATGCTCCCGATGACGGAAATGTTTATCTTTACGGTGAGGACATAACAGGTAAGGCGGGTAAAGTCAGCTATATGCTTCAGAAGGATTTGCTTTTACCTCACAAGAAGGTTACAGACAATGCCGCGTTGCCTCTTATTTTAAAGGGTATTAACAAGAAAGAGGCCAGAAGGATAGCGGAAGGTCACCTTAAGGAGTTCGGCCTTGACGGAACAGAGAACAAATATCCTCATCAGCTTTCGGGCGGGATGAGACAGAGAGTGGCATTTCTCAGAACTTATCTTGCCTCAGAAAAGGTGGCGCTTTTGGATGAGCCCTTCAGTGCTCTGGACAGTATAACAAAAAGCTCACTTCACCGTTGGTTTTTATCTGTAATGAAGGAAATAAAGCTCTCCGTGCTTTTTGTAACACACGATATTGACGAGGCAATTTTACTTTCAGACCGGATTTATCTGCTTACAGGAAGACCGGGAAAAATAAGCGACGAGATAATTGTTGATCTGCCCGGTGAGAAAACTGACAGAGATCCTTTGAGTAGGGAGTTTATCTCTTATAAGGAAGAGATAATAAAGAAAATAGGCGTTATATGAATAAAAAAGGCGCTGTAAAAAATAAAAAATTGAAAGATACAAGACGTGCTTTTCTTCGCTTCGAAGGTGTACAGCGGTACTCCGAGATGGCGAAAAAAGCACGAAATAATTGAAATACGGTTGAAATCAGATGTTTCAACCGTATTTATTTAAAAGAAGTAATTAATCCGGACTGCCCGACTTTTGTATTTAAAATGTCAATTATTGTTCTTGTGATTTTATCGACAGTCTGATGGGATGTAAAAAATTATTTTTTACATCCCATTTATTTAATAAATTTTCTGCTAATCCCTTGCAAAGAAAGGAAAATAATAGTAAAATTAAAAGGAACAAAAAAATATTACATTTGAAAGGATTGATTTTAGTGAACAGTGCTTACAAAGCATTTTCCAGAGTTTATCAGCAGACCTTCAGAGTTGCAATGTGTGCATTCAACTGGGAAGAGCCTGAAATGCTTGAAGGAGCCGGTGCTATCCGTCGCCTTCCCGAATTCATAAAGAGCAAGGGTCTGAGAAAGGTTCTCATCGTAACAGATAAGGGACTTATGGGTATCGGACTTCTTAATTCTCTTTTCGAGGAAATGGAAAAAGCGGGTGTCGATTATGTTGTTTATGACGGCACACAGCCTAACCCCTCCATCGAAAATATTGAGGATGCAAGAAAGCTTTATGTAGATAACGGATGTCAGGGTGTTATTGCTTTCGGCGGTGGTTCTCCCATGGACTGTGCAAAGGCTGCTGCAGCAAGAGTAACAAACCCGAAGATTCCCGTAAAGAAGATGCGCGGTGTTCTCAAGCTCGTACATAAGCTTCCTCCTCTCTTTGCCGTTCCCACTACAGCAGGTACCGGTTCTGAAACCACTCTTGCAGCTGTTGTTACAGATACTGCAACTCATGAGAAGAATGCTATCAACGACCCCAGACTCCGTCCCAAGTATGCAGTGCTTGACCCTGAGCTTACAGTAGGTCTTCCTCCCCACATCACCTCTACCACAGGTATGGACGCTCTTACTCACGCAGTAGAAGCTTACATCGGTAAGAGTAACGTTAAGTCAACCATCGATTATGCTGAAAAAGCTACAAAGATGATTTTCGAAAATATCGAAAAGGTTTATCAGAACGGTAAGGACGTTGATGCAAGAAATGCAATGCTTAAGGCATCCTTCTATGCAGGTCAGGCTTTCACAAGAGCTTATGTAGGTTACGTTCACGCCATTGCTCATAACCTCGGCGGTCACTACAATGTGCCTCACGGCCTTGCAAATGCTATTATTCTTCCCTATGTTCTTGAATACTATGGCGAAACAGCTCACAAGCGTCTTGCTAAGCTCGCTGAAATCGCAGGCGTAAAGACAACAGGCTCAGATAAAGAAAAGGCAGAAGCATTCATTGAAGCTATCAAGACTCTCAACAAAAATATGAATATCCCCGACGGATTCGATATGGTTCAGGAAAAGGATATCCCCGTTATTGTTGAAAGAGCTCTCAAGGAGGGCAATCCTCTTTATCCCGTTCCCAAGATTATGGACAAGGCAGACTGCGAAGCTGTAATCAGAAGAATGATGAAATAAGCTTACATATTAAAAGAGTCAGGAAAATCCTGACTCTTTTTTTGTTTAATGAT
>JAZLBS010000003.1:0-1774 GCA_045613805.1 Acutalibacteraceae bacterium | reverse complement strand
GTGTATACCACTCAGGTACCTTGTGGTGAGAAAGAGAGTTCCAATCGGCTTTGTATCTGCCTTTTTCGTTTACTTCATCAATTTGTTTTAAATATTCTTTTACTGTCATTTTTTTACACCCCAGATGCATTCATTGTTGTTACCCATAGCAGAGAAAACTATCTTCTCTGTTTTTTCTTTGCTTTCATCAATCTGCTTGCAGAAAATACCCTCATAGGTAACTCCGTCAATTACAAAAGTTATATATGCTGTGCCGTCTTTCACTGTCCAGATACCGCTGACATCTCTTGAAGAAACAGCAGTATTCTGCTTTGTGCTTTCGTAAGCCTTAAGATTTGAAATTGTACCGTCGGCATTGAGAGTGATATTCTGTGTAGGTGCGATTATGTTATTAACATCTGCCCAATCTGTGCAGCCATTGCTGATAGTACCGTGGTTTATAAATTCATATTCGCCCACAAGGTCATCCTTGTTAAATCCGTTATAATCAATAGTTTCACCTGTATATTCAAAGGGAAGAACAACTGCCCAGCCGTTCTTGGTTCTTGCCATCTGATGCACTCTTACCTCGTGTCCCTCATGTCCGTAGTTAAAACGAGTGTGGTAAACCTGGAACATCTTTCCGTCATCAGTTACAATGCTTGAAGAGTGTCCGCCTGCAAGATAAGCGGTATTGAGGCAGTCAAATTTGTAATTACCAAAAAGCTTTGCACCGCTGTTTACATAATCCATAGCATCGTTGCCTGCCGCATCGAGATAAGGTCCGTCAACATTTTTGCTTCTGTATTCTCTGATGTTGTAACCGCCGAGAGCGTTAAGACCGCAGTAGGTAAGATAAAAATAGTAGTAATCGGTTACGGGGTCATAAACGATGTAAGGTCCTTCGCCTGAGCCCTCGTTCATTTCGTTGGTACGGCTGATTCTTTTACCGTAGTACATATCGTAGCCGTCAGTATTCTTCATATACTCATAGTCGGGCATACCCGTTTCTTCCTTGAGCGGCATAATGAAAATGCCCGCCGAATATGAGCCGTAAACCATCCACATATCACCATTTTTGTCAAGAAAAACCGTCGGGTCAATGGCATTGGGGAAATCAGATAACTTATAATTTCCGTTCTCCTTGAAGAAATCGGCTTTTCTTACATCAAATATACTGTAGGTACCGTTATCAATAAGGTCTTGTATATTTGTAAAGGAATAGTGTGTCGGATATTTGCGTACCGCACCGGCGTAAGCAAGATTATTCATACCGGAATAAACGATAGTGTTTTCGAATTTATAGGGGCCTTCAATATTATCACTTGTACACATCCATATAACAGAGTTGGCAGTACCCCATACCGACGAGCAGGCATAATAACAGTACTTGCCCATAGTTTCGTTATAGATTACATCGGCCGCCCATACAGCAGTTTCCCACTTGCTTTCGTCGTAGTTTTTCCACACCTGAAAAGCATCCGTCCACGCGAGAGCCTCACCCAATGCACTGCGAAGAGTTTCACCCTCAGGTACCAACATTTTGTTATTATCGTGAACACCGCAGGCAACATTTTCCCATGTACGCAAATCTGTGCTTTTTCCCGCACAGGCATGGGAGCCGAAAACATAGAACGTGCCGTCTTTATCCTGCACAATTGACGGGTCGTGTACACTCACTCTGCCGTCACCCGCATAGCAGGAGCCGTCGCCGGGCATAGCAAACTGCTTTGCATCGACCTTTTTGGATTCGTGAATACCAAAAATACTCACAATGGCACAGATAGCCGCTAAA
>JAZLBS010000002.1:0-4751 GCA_045613805.1 Acutalibacteraceae bacterium | reverse complement strand
GTTTTAGAGGGTTTTGAAAACTTATAAAAAGTTATGAAAAATACCCCTTTTTACCCCTACAACAAATCCCCACAACGAAGAGCTTGGATAAATAAAACTCTCAATAAGCCCTATTTTACTGGGTTTTTGAGGGGTGTGAATCCCCGAAAACTTACTACTTACTACAAACTTACTACAATCGATGCAAAAAACGTGCAGAGAATATAGTTCTTTAAATTTTTGTAGTAAGCAAAGACAAAAAAGTTAAGACTGCTATCAGATTAAAATTCTGAAAGCAGTCTCTTTTTTATGCCTTAAAATCGGCACATTGGATTGATTTTTCTTTATGCGGTAGAATAATGCTACCAAATACAAGGAGGTATTATTATGAGAAGAAAAATTAAAGTCAAGTTTACGGTTTTCGAGTGTAATTTGCTTATCAACGGTATGAATGAGTTTCGCAATATGCTTTTAGCAGAAGATTTACCCACTGAGGATGTTGATGAGATGTTGCTGAAAATAATTGATAAAAGCGGAAGGTAGGGGGTGATTTTATGTCGAACATTATAGAAGAATTTTATTACGGCAATGTTGAGCCACAGGAGCTGACAACGGAAATCACTCCTAAAATGAAAAAGAAGCTGAGTGCCCTTGTTAAAAAGGAAGAAGAATTAACTGCAATGCTGCCCGAAAAGGAAAAAGAGCTGTTTACTAATTATGTACTTGCTTACAACGAGTTTTCAAGCATCGGGAATTCCGACAGCTTTATAACAGGCTTTAGACTTGGTGCAAGATTTACATACGATACATTCATAAACAGATAGCATAGCCTGTTTTCATTATCAAGAGTCGCTTTGCTTCTGCTCTTGACAACAAAACTTCTATGCTCGTTGGGAATTACAAGGGTGATACCCTCAAAATATAACATTTTAAGTTATCACGAATATTATTAAGGAGGAAAAAGTATGTCAAACAAAACAGAGATTTCATATCGCAGAGTCGGCGATTATTTCATCCCGAACCTCAAACTACCGCCTGAAGAAGCACAGGTCAAGCTCGGCAAATGGGGAATGATATATAAAAACTATATTGAAAAGCACAAATCTCCTCTCTTCACCTCACTGCTTATTAAGGGAAAGTTGCATCAGCACTGTGCTGATATTGAAAAATATGCAACTGAAATGTACGCCCTTCTGATTGAGCAGATGAAAGAGGCAGAAGGTGTCACAGAAGAACTCAAAAAGGAAAATCAGCTTGAGTGGGTTGGCAGGATGATGAATATTGAAGCAATAGCTAAAGAAATTGTATGTGACGAGTTGATTTATAAATAAGCACAAACAAAAAGCAAGCATTCCTTTTCGGAATTTATGCTTGCTTTTGCTGTTAAATATAAAGAATAGATTTATTACTTTACTTCAAGTCTGATTGAAGTAACCGAATATGCAGGCACAGTGTAATTAAAACTGCTATCAAAGCCTTCCATAGTAAATTCTTTCAATGTGCAGGTTTCTTCAGCGTCAAGTACATTTTCGTCTGTTAGTGAATTGCCCGCAACCTGATTGATAATTGCTGCGCCTGAAATGTCAGCATTATCAATATTTACTGCAACTGTTTTTGAGCTGTCGGTTACATTTACGAGCTTGATGATTATATCACCGTTATCATCTTTGCTGACAACGCTATAACATTCATACTCTTTATCAAGATTGAAGTCATAATCAACATAGAGCTCGCCGTCAATATAACACTTGACAGTATCGCCCTTTACTTCAACCTTGAGCTCGTAGGTTCTTCCCGTTTCAACAACAAAATCCTTTGTTGTGCCGGGAAGCTGTCCTGTTTTACTGCCGCATTCCACTTGCTGGAGTGTAGATACAGTGTTTTCCCAACCGCCGATATTCCAGAAGATATTATCGTCAACACCCTGTACTGCAAAAGGAATAAGGAAGCCTTCACCGCCGTCAAGTTTTGTTGCTTCAACGGTATAAGTGTAGTTTGTCCACTCGGTATCACCGAAATAAGCAACAGTACCTACCTGCGAATATCTCATATCTGTTGTCGGATAAACGAGAGCTTTATCTTTAATTTTCCATTTACCGTCAAGGGGGAAATCCCAATTTCTCTTCGAGAAAACAGTGTTGAGCTTATCACTTGCAAGAACTTTGCCTGTACTGTTGTCAACAACCTTTACATTATCAAACTTTGCCGATGTGTACCATGTACCTACACCCACAGCACCCTTGAGGTCTGTATTTTTGTTTTCTGCACCGGCAAGTGCAGAGTCCAATAATTCAGTACCGACATTCTTTGCGAAAAGCTGCTGCGCATAATAGTTGACAGAGGGTGTAACGCTGTGATTGTTAAACCAGATAAGGTCAGGTGCCCAGTGTCTTGCCGTGTTGTTGCCGAAGAGTGGTGCATAAGCAGCCATAGTAACAATATCACCGTTTCTTTCAAGACCTGTCATATATGCCGCCTCAGCAAGAGCCGCCTTGAGTGTGTTGCTCTGTGCCGCATATTCACCCAGGAAAACCTTAAGGCCTCCGCCATAAAGGGTACTTGTCATATCTTCAACAGTTCTTGAATAGTTTTCTTCGTCGTAATAGTCACTGTGCTGCAAGAACCAGGAGGGTGTATTGTAATAGTGGTGATCGGTAGCACCTGCAAAATCGGAGGCATCGGTAGAATTCATTTTGTCAAGCTCAGATTTTGCATATTCATATGAGGGCATATATAAATCTCTGCCGCTGTCACCGTCGTCAACACCCGAAGAATAGATAAGCTCAAGACCTTCATAAAGCTCAGGGTTTTCAGCCTTTGCTTCATTAAATACCTTCAGGAATTCCGAATATCTCTCGAAGTAGATTTCAGTCCAGTTTTCATTGCCTATACAGATATATTTAAGCTCAAAAGGTTCTTTATGTCCCATTGCTGTACGGACTTTACCCCATGTGGTGTTTTCATCACCACGGCAGAATTCAACAAGGTCAAGCATATCGTCAAGATATTTTCTGAATTCAGGTGTGTATTTTCCCTCACCGTCAAACATTGTAACCGGTCTCCAGCCTCTTGCCTGACAGTAAAGCCCGCAGTTGAGAACGGGTACACCAACGGCACCGATATCTTCAGCAAGCTGGAAGTACTCATAAAAGCCGAGGCCGTAGGTCATAAAGGAGGGATACTCGTCATCTGTTGCACCGATGTTTGTCCATACGTTTGTACCCATTTTTCTTGCGGCAACATCGCCGTATGTACCATTAAATTCTAATGGGTTTCCGTCAGCATCCACACCGATTGAATCCTTCCAGTCGTAAGCAGAGTTTTTATCGTAACCCTCAATTACACATCCGCCGGGGAAACGCAGAAATGCGGGCTGTAATTCTTCAAGCTTTGTTGCAAGGTCATTTCTCAAACCGTTTTCTCTGCTCTTGTATGTATTTTCAGGAAAAAGGGAAATCATATCAAAATATGCTGTACCCTTGTTCATAAGAACCTGCAAAGTTACATTTTCATTGGCTGAAGCTGTCGGAGTGAGGGTAACGGAATATTTTGTCCATTCATCTGAGGTCGGTGTAATCTCGGCAGTTGCAACAGCTTTGCCGCCGACTGCAAGATTAACTGTGTATTTACCATTATACTCAGCAGATTTTGCATAGAAAGACATTTTGTAGTTTTCGCCTTGAGTGATGCTCATTCCTTCAAGGAAACCGATATTTTCTACGCCTGCAGGAGTATCGGCAGAGTTCTCGATAACAAGATAAGAGGGGTTGTTATCGTTGAGTGAGTGTGACTTTTCACTTTCAACCTTAATGTTTGCTCCTCCCACCTTTTTCCAACGGTAAAGAGCATCATCAACTGCAACTTCAGTAAACTCAAAAGAACGGTTAATGACCATTTCAGCATAAAGCCCGCCGTCAGCGGCGAAGTTGATATCCTCAAAGAAAATACCGAAAAGCAGATCGCTTATATCGTGGATTTTGTTATCGGCATCAACGGTCAGCTGATAATCCGAAGCGGCAACATCATAAGCACTGACAATATTTTCAAGACTGTCTGTCTGATTACCGCTGCAGGAAATACCTAAAGCAGTGAGAATCGAAATTACGATTGCAATAATTTTTTTGTAAAATTCTGCAAAACAGTTTTTCATAGGTTTCTACCTCCTTATATTCTATTTAGTAAATTATATCAAATTCGTCAAAAAATGTCAAAAGAGATATTATTACCTGTTTAAAAAGCAAGCAATTATCCTTATGAGACTTCTGCTTGCTTTTCGTTCTACCATCTTCTGTCCTTTACGTTCGGACAGTTATTCTTTTTAAAGGCTGCTCTGAATTCAACATAGCAGCCACATTTCATACATACACCTGAAATCAGGTTATCACATCTTTTGCACTCGTTGAGCCTTTTTTCATAAAGCTCATCGGGTGCCTTTTCTTTTTCTGAGAGCTTTTCAATTCTCTCTTTTATGCTTTCAAGCGTAGCTTCCTCTGCTGCCTCGTGAAGCAGACATCTTTTACATTCTGCCATATTATTTAATCACAAACTTGACAACTGAGCAGGGGGGAATTATTGTCTTGAAGCCGTCTGCAAGAATTTCGTAATCGCTGAAAGCCTTTGTGCCAACTACATTTTTATTCTCAAAGCTGTTATAGTCGTGAATTTCACCTGTGAGAATTTCTGCCGAAAGGTCGTTGAGGGTGAAGTCAGCTATCTGACAGCGGATTTCCGATTCTTCATCTGCGGAGGTGTTGACAATTGTTGCAATTATT
>JAZLBS010000001.1:0-27920 GCA_045613805.1 Acutalibacteraceae bacterium | reverse complement strand
GTAATGCCGTTATCAACCTTATGGGCGGTATCGGTTCTGCAGTTGGTATGGTTGCAGGTACTGTAGGTATTGCACTTTGCACACTTCTTGCAGGTTATAGCAAGGCAGAAATCAAGGCAGATGAAACACTTTCATTCCCTTACGTTTTCTTTATCGGCTCTATCATTATGATATTGGGTATGCTTGTTCTTCTTTTCTTCGTAAAGGAGCAGGATACAAGCATCAGACTCAAGGGCGAGCAGAATCAGTATGCAGACGCTAAGGCAAGAAAGAAAGCTGCTAAAGAAGAAGCAAAGGCTCAGAAGGCAAAGCTTAAGGCTATCAAGCTTTCAAAGGGCGAAAGAAAGAGTCTTATCTTTATGCTTGGTACACTCTTCTTCCTCTTCTGCGCGGCAAACGCTATTACAACCTTCTTCTCTCTCTTTGCTCAGGAAATCCTTCATATGATTCCCTCAGAAGCAACAATTATCATGCTCACCTTTGCAGTTTGCTCAGGTGCAGCGGCGCTTCCCGCAGGTAAAATGGGTAAAAAATTCGGTAGAAAGAAAACCATTATGGGTGGTCTTGCTGTTTTCCTTGCAGCATTTATTGTGTTCTTTGGCGTGTTTGTTGGTATGCTCGGAAGCAAAAACCTTACAATCAACAACTATGTTAAAGTAAATAATACTTATATCGCAATTGATGATAATATTAATTCTTATAATGCAAAAGTAAGTGACCTTGCAGAAGCAGAAGGCAGAGAGCTTGCAGACGATGAAGTTCTTAATATGGCAGGTTACGTTGCTTATAAAACAGAGGGCACAGATGTTGCCGGTCACTATGCAGAATTCGATAAATACCTTGTTGAAAATGCAGGCGAAGGCATTTACGATGCAGTTATTTCTGTTGCACAAGAAGTTCTTGTTAACGGAGAAACTGATTTTGCAGGTGCTTTAACAGTGGTAACAGAAACTGTTGACAGTGTTACAAAAATTCTTCAGGTTCTTATTTATCCCGTTCTTGTTCTTGCAGGTGCGGCAAATATGTTCATCACTGTTAATACTCTTCCCCTTGTTCTTGAAATCGGTGGCGTTGATAAGGTAGGTACCTTCACAGGCTACTACTACACAGCCACATTCTCAGCACAGATTGCATCTCCCATCGTTTACGGTGCGGTGGCTATGGTTACGGGCACGTATATGTCCCTGTTCTACTACAGCCCCATCGCCTTCCTAATTTGTCTCGGTCTTATCCTCTTCGTTAAACACGGTGAAGCTATTTCACAGGATGTTATTGATAAGATTGAAGAAGAGAACGCAGACTGATTCAAGAATAATCAAAAGGAGCTGTAAAAAACGAAAGTTTTTTACAGCCCCTTTTTTATCGTTTGTTTTTAGATAAAATAAGTACCCGCCTTACTTGGCAGGTACTTTCTTGTTATTTAATCACTGTAGGGCGCAATTTTGAATTTTGCACTCTGTCTGCACTTGCTTAAGCCTTGTCAGCGCAGCCGAGAACAGTTTCAATCTTATGAGAAACAACACCTTCGATTGCATCTCTTGCGGGAGTGAGGTACTGTCTGGGGTCGAAGTGCTTGGGATTTTCTGTGTAGTGCTTACGGATAGCAGCTGTCATAGCGATACGGATGTCTGAGTCAACATTGATCTTACAAACAGCCATTGAAGCAGCTTCACGGAGCATTTCTTCGGGGATACCGATAGCATCGGGCATTTCACCGCCGTAGGTGTTGATGGTCTTAACGTCTTCCTGATTAACGGAAGAAGCACCGTGGAGAACGATGGGGAAGCCGGGAAGCTTTTCTTCTACTTCCTTAAGAATGTCGAAGCGGAGCTGAGGCTTCTGTCCGGGCTTGAATTTGTAAGCACCGTGGCTTGTACCGATAGCAATTGCAAGTGAGTCAACACCTGTTCTTGTAACGAAATCGTAAACCTGAGCGGGATCGGTGAAGTTTGCATCTTCTTCGCTTACGTTAACGTCATCTTCGATACCTGCAAGCTGACCGAGTTCGCCTTCAACAACACATCCGTGTGCGTGAGCGTAGTCAACAACCTGCTTTGTAAGAGCAACGTTTTCTTCGTAGGGAAGATGTGAGCCGTCGATCATAACTGATGTGAAGCCGCCGTCGATGCAGGACTTACATGTTTCAAAATCGGGGCCGTGGTCGAGATGAAGAGCGATGGGAAGACCTGTTTCTTCTGCTGCAGCCTTAACCATTGCTACGAGATAGCCGTGAGAAGCGTACTTTCTTGCACCTGCAGAAACCTGAAGAATAACGGGTGAATTGTGCTTCTTTGCAGCTCTTGTGATACCCTGGATGATTTCCATGTTGTTTACGTTGAATGCACCGATAGCGTAGCCGCCCTTGTATGCATCCTCAAACATTTTTTTGGTTGTTACTAATGGCATAGTTAACTACTCCTTTATTTGATTTTTGTTTATACATTAACAGATAAAGTATACTCTGTTATTTAATAATTGTCAAGAAAAGATATTCTTAGTTGGGTGTGTAGGTAAATGCAAAGCAGTGTGAACGGATTCTGCCGCCCATAACCTTGATGCGGAAATCGTTACCGGTCATTATGTTACCGCCTACGTTGATAGAAGAAACATAACCGATATCATCTCTTACAGCACTGTCGTGAGTGATGATTCCGAGCCATGTGGAGGGGTCGCCTGAAAGGTCGATTTTTGCATTTTCCTTAACAAGTTTTTTTAGGTCATCACTTGTGATGGTGTAGGTTGATTTGAAGTTTGCATCAAGATAGTCTCCGTAGCTTTTTCTGCCGCCGCTGAGATAGGGAACAGATGCACCGATTCCTTTGCCCCATACATTATAGTAAGAGGTTGTTACACCTGCGCTCATTGCATGGAAGGGCGTTACGGCAACATCGGAGCCGCTTGCAATATAGTAGCCGCCCGCCATTATATCGTCAACTACGGAATAAACCGTCTGTGATGGAGTTTTTCCGAAGGCGGTAGCATCGGCATAAAGATTAAAACCGTTATATTTAGCGAATGTATAAATTGCAATTGCCTGTGCCTTCAGTGCTTCTACCTGATAGGAGCCGCCCATTTCAGATTCAAGGGCAGAGGCAAGGAAGTCACGGGTGTTATATTCTGTACCTGCATACTTGATTTTTGCCGGATAGGCATCACCCGAAACGATTTTTGTGTTTTCGCTTGCATCATAATAGTAGTGAGCGAGAATGGACCATGCATCCCAACCCTGAGTAGCAAGGTAGTTTGCGCCGACCTGGCTCATACCTACACCGTGGCCGTAACCGAATACATAAAAGGTAAATACACCCTTGTCGGATTTGACTGCTGCTGTGGTTGAAATTGCAGAAACTTCGGGAGCAACAGGCTCGGTTATACCGTTGTTGAGCATTGCGGGATCCTTTGTAGTGGTTACGAAGGGACTTGCTGTAGTTGTCGGAGGCTGAGTGGACTGATAATATCCGGGATTGTTTACCGGAAGGTCAGTAGGAGCTGTTGTAGTCTGGGGCTTCAGCATAAAATATGTCATAAGAACAGGGCTTACAATGGCGAAAACCAAAACAACAGCCGCAAAAATAAGCATACCCTTTGAAAGAGTAAAGACTGCTTTTGAATTTTCCGAAGCAGGTGCAGAAGTCTCATCAGTTTCTTCGTCATCGCTGTAATCAATTTTTGCAATGGCAGTGCTGAGTACCTCTGCCTTCTGACAAATAACATCGGAAAGAATATTTATTGTGTGAGGAAGAATGAGGGGAATATCCTCAGGCTTTGAGGTGTTGATTTTTTTTGCCTTTGCTGTGCTTCTGTCAACAATTGCTACATATGCATAATAAGATGTATGTCCGTTTTCATTTTCAGTGGAATAAACGGGAGAAATTGAAGCGCCGAAGTCACAGTCTGTGTTATACATTGCCTCTCTTGCGTGGCGTATAACCTTCATTGATTCGCTTTCTTTGGGAATTTCTTCGCCCTCATCCTTGTTGCGGAGAGCTTCTTCAAAAGCTGATTCCTGTTCGGATTCGTCGCTGACATTTTCCTCCGGGTCGGTTATTTCTACAAAACCGATTGTGTCAGTAAGACCTTCAATTCTGTCGTAAAGGTTATATATCCACATTGATGCTTCACCTGTGGTAATTGCAACCTTTTTATCGTGCTCCATAAGAGAGGCAACCATTTTTGAAACGGCGGGAGTGATGTCGTATAAGGGCATTTCAATGTCATCCTTTGCAAAATCAGCAAAGGGATTCTCGCTGTGCTGATTCATCAGAGCAAGAGTTTTCTCTTCGTTTTTTACAACACTTGAAAGAACACTGTCAAGGCGCATAAAATCGAGAGGAATGAAGGAGAGTCTGCCTGAAAGTGCGTCACAGGTAAATCCGCTGTAAAGTCCGTCTGTGGTAAGATGGAGAGCACTTCCTTCGGGAACGGTGCAATGTCCGTCCATGTCAATTTCTGAAATGTCGTCACCTGCGTTGAGAGTTATGAAATCTGCAACTTCAGGTGAAACGGAGTTTTCAAGTATAAGTTTTGTGATAAGCTCCTTTTTTGCCATTATGAAATCTGTATTCTCAGCGGCAATTATAATGTGCTTGCCTTTTTCAAGGGCAGACATTGCTGAGTCAAACATTTCGTCGTAGCTTGCAAAGCTTTCGATGCTTTCTTCGGAAAGACCGAATTTGTCAAGAGAAAGACATATCTTATAAACTGAATCGGAAGAAAAGGCAGAAATGTCCTTGAGCGTGTATAAACGTATCATTATTTTTTAACCTCCAAATAAGTGGTTCGTTATCAGTAATTAACCGACTTCCCAACGGCTTGCGTCTTTATAGGGGTTGCTGAGCTTCTTTTTGCTGTAAAATGCCTGAGGATATCGGGGGTTCGGGTTTACGGTTGCCTTGGAAACGTCAACATCTGTGCTTTCGCCGGGTCTTACAAGTCTTGCAACAACGACAAAGCGGGCATCCTCAAACTCGTGAGAGCAGGTGGAAAGAGTAAGAAGCTTGTCGGTCGGCAGAACATCAACACCTGTGTCGTAAAGAGAGCGCTGGCTCATTTCGTTGAGATAAGCGGCAAACCTGTCCTGTGTGCTAAGGGATGCAAAGTAGTATCTGAATACATAGCCGTTATCGTCTTTTTCATAGGCATTTGTAATGAACGCTGCAACAACCTTCCAGGAATAGTCTTTATAAAGGGTGTTGAAGGTGATTACGGGAGCAGCCTTGAAGCCGTCAATTTTCTTGTATGCATCGAGAGCTCCGAAAACGGTGCCGTTGTTCATGTGATGGCCGAAGATAATGGTGTTTGTATCAAGGTCAACGATGTTGTTCACATGCGTAACGAAGGGGCAGCCATATTTGGTGCTTTTACCGTAGAAGTTCCTGCGCATATAGTCTGTATCGTTTTCTGTCTGCACTATGGGAAGGCTCAGGTTTACTCCCTTTGCTTCAAGATAGCCGACAAAATCGGGGTTAGTGGCGTAGAGTCTTGCGTACTTGAGCTGAAGTCCTATTGGGAAAATCACCTGGGGATATTCCTTTTGCAGCTGTGCCCACTGCTGCTCGGGAGTGGGTGCCGCGGTAGTTGTTTTATTTTTTTCGGGCTTTTCATTTTTCTTTGTGGTTTCTGTTACGGGCTCGGTAACGATAAGGTCGGAAACACCCTCTTCAAGCTTGTTGTTTTCGCTTGAAAGGTAGAATTCCTTTATGAGCATCGAAGCAGAAATCACTATTGCGATAATTGCCACAGCAAGAATTGTACGGCGGATTATTTCAAAGCGTGAAAGCTTTTTTCTGTTTTTTGTTTTTGCAGGCTCATTTGTGACGGAGCTTATATTCTCGACAGTTTCATCGGCAGAATCTTCAATTTCAAAGCTTCCGCTGAAATCAAGAGGGATATCCTTGTTTTTGTCGGGAGCAGGACGCTGATAGGAGGAGCTTGTTCTTCCCTGTCTTAAAAGAATGGAGTTGAGCTCATAGGTGCTCATTTCCATTTCCTCTACATTGAATGAGCTGTTTTTTTTCTGAACGCTTTGTGAAGGAAGATTTACGGTTTCTTCTTCAATTTCTATGTCATCATCCATTGAAGGCTTTACCGGTATCGGCTTTTTGTGAGACGGTGCTGCTTTTTTTACGGGTATTTCCTTTTCAGAGATGTTTTCCTCCTCATAGCTGTCGTAATCCTCACCGTCGTCAGCGGGCTTATCAAAATCCTCACTCTGGTAAAGAACTCTCATTCCTGAGTCAAATTGAGTCTGTTGAGGTTCTTCGAAAGATTGGGGCTGTACAAATTGCTGAGGCACACCTGTCTGTTGAAAAAGTAAATTGAGCTGCTCCTGAGTGAGCGGGATCTGCTGAACGGGAAATCCCGGCTGACCGTAGGGGGGCTGTGCAACGGGTACATAATATACAGGCTGACCGTAGGGTGAGGGCTGTATATATATGGGTTGCTGTAAGGGCTGTTGCTCATTGGACGGACTTAATTTTTCTGAGTCCGTTCTCTGATATGCCTGCGAAGGGTTACCTTCCTGCGGAGACATATCCTTGTCCTGATAAATGTTTTTCATAGTTAATTCCTCGGATAAGAATTTATAAATTCTTTGATATTTATGCCCTCTGACCGTGTTTCAGGGCTGTTTATAATGCAAAGTCTTAATTGGTTAATAGCATTTGAAGCGGAGACAAAGCGGTTATAGTCTCTGCAATTGCCGGTTTGTCTGCCGTGAAATTCCTTGATATAAAGCTTTTCTCCGTCAGTGACGGCAATATATATAAGTCCGACCTCTTTACGGTGATCGTCGCTTGTGGGGCCTGCCATACCTGTTACTGCTACACCGTAGTCGGCATCTGAAATCCTTTTTACACCGAGAGCCATCTGCGCGGCAACAATATCGCTGACAGCACCGAAGCGCTCAAGATCATCAGCTCTGACACCTAAAACCTTTTCTTTGATTTCATTTGAGTAGGAAACTATACCGCAGTGGAAAACCTGTGACGAGCCGCTTATGTCGGTTATTCTTTTTGCACAAAGACCTGCTGTACAGCTTTCGGCAAAGGCTGCAGTGATTCCTTTTTCTTTCATAAGTGAGACGGTTGCTTCTTCAATGCTGCCTGAATCAATGCCGTATATGAAGCTGCCGAGTCGGTTGCTGATGTCGTCAATAACGGGAGCAATAAGCTTTTCGGCTTCTTTGCTGTCTGCGGCTCTTACGGTGACTCTCAAAAAGGCTTCACCGTCCTTGGCATAAGGTGCTACTGTCGGATTTTCATTTTCGAGCAGATCAGATACCTTTTCGCTCATAGCACTTTCTCCGATACCGAAGGTACGTACTGTATGTGATTTTATAACTGAATCGGAAAAGTTTTCCAGATAGGGTATTACTTGCTCGGTAAACATAGGCTCCATTTCTCTTGGAGGACCGGGAAGAATAATGATTTTTCTTTCATCCTTTTCCATTATGAAGCCGGGAGCTGTTCCGTTTCTGTTGGGAAGCACGGTGCTTCCTTCGGGGACAAGAGCTTGCTTGCTGTTGCTTTCGGGCATTTCAAGACCCTTATATGAAAAGTAGGATTTTATTTGTTCGAGTATATCCGTACTCAGATTAAGAGACATGCCGAAATATGAAGCACATACCTCCTTAGTAAGATCGTCGGGAGTCGGTCCGAGGCCGCCGGTAAGAATAACCGTATCCGCTCTGCTGAAAGCATTGTCAAGACATTCTGTCAGTCTTTCTGCATTATCACCTACTGTTGTCTGGTACATGAGAGAGATACCGAGATCAGCAAGCTTTTGTGAAAGAAAACGGGCATTTGTATTAAGAATATCACCTAAAAGAATTTCAGTGCCTACACTTATAAGCTCACATTTCAAAAGTATCACCTCGTTTATGAATGTATAATGGCAGCTGCAGATTTATCGCAACATAATAATACCGGATTGCTTCCCGCTTTATATGAATCCAGTCTGAATGAAAAGATTATTTGCTTCATATTTACTGTCGCTTTTATCAGTCAACAAATTCGAATTTTGTGCTTTCGACAGCTCTGTCTATCATCTCGCTGAAATCGAATACACTTTCGGCTTTTTCAATAAGCTCGACGGTAGGTCTTGTTCTCGGATGCTTGGGAGTGAAGTCGGTGCAGCAGTCCTCGTATGGAAGAATAGATGTTTCAAATGCACCGATAGCACGGGAAATTTCGATGATTTCGTTTTTATCCATACCGATAAGGGGACGGAAAACAGGCATATTGACAGCTGCATCTGTACATGCTATTGCGCCGAGAGTCTGTGATGCAACCTGACCGAGGCTTTCGCCTGTTACAAGAGCACCGCAGTTGTCTCTTTCAGCAAGACGGATTGATATCTTCATCATCATGCGTCTCATAATAATAGTGAAGAGCTCTTCGGGACAGTGTTCTTTGATAGCTTCCTGAATTTCTGTGAAGTTGACAACAGCAAAGTTGACTCTGCCACTGTATTTTGCCACGATTGAAACAAGGTCACGGACCTTCATTTCAGCTCTCTTGCTTGTATAGGGAGGAGCGGCAAAATGGATAGCAGAAAGCTGAAGTCCTCTTTTTGCCATCATCCAGCCGGCTACGGGGCTGTCTATGCCGCCTGAAACGAGCAGTGCCACTCTGCCGGCAGTACCGACGGGCATACCGCCTGCACCCTTTATCTGATTGCCGTGGATGAAGACATTTTTGTCTCTTACCTCTACGGTGACAGTAATGTCAGGATTGTGAACATCAACCTTAAGAGAAGGTATGCTTCTGAGAAGATGCGCACCTACCTCACGGCAGATTTCGGGAGAGGTGAGAGGAAATCTCTTGTCACTTCTTTTTGCAGTTACCTTGAAGGTTCTGACGCTTCTTAAATCATCACCGAGATAAGAAAGTGCTGTATCCTTCATGCACTGAAGGTCTTTCTCTGTGACGGCTGCCTTTGAAAAAGCGACGATACCGAAAACCTTCTTTATTGTTTCAACTGCTGCATCAAAATCAACATCTTCATCGTTGGGTTCTGCCACGATGGTTGACTGGGATTTTGTAAAGGTGAATTTACCTGCAGATTTTAAAAGTCTGCGTTTCATATTTTTTACGAGCACATCCTCGAAGGTGCTTCTGTTAAGACCCTTGAGGGCAAGCTCACCGTTTTTTATAAGTAATACTTCTTTCATTTTTTACCTCTTATTTTTTCATAATTACCTTCATAGCCCTGTCAAGTGCTTCTGTAAAGGAGCTGAGCTCTTCTTCTGTAGTGAAGCGGGAAAGGCTTATTCTTAAAGACGAGTCGATGAGACTGTCGGGAAGCTTCATAGCTGTAAGCACGTGGCTTTTGTGTCCCTTGGCACAGGCTGAGCCGGATGAAACGTAAAATCCGCTGTCGGAAAGGAAGTTAAGAAGGGTTTCGCTTCTGTAACCGGGAAGGGATATGTTAACAATGTAAGGCAGAGCATCTTCAGGACTGTTTATCACTATACCTTCTTTTTCAGAAAGCTGATTTACGAAGCTGTTACGAAGCCCGGTGACTTTACTGAGTGAAGGCATTACCGCAAGCTCCTCTACGGCTCCCATAAAGCCTGCTATGGCGGGCATAGGTTCCGTACCGGGACGAATATCCTTTTCCTGACCGCCGCCTACGGCTATGGGAGTAAGCTTGGTGCCTTTTTTTATGAAGAGAGCACCTGCACCCTTGGGTCCGTGAATTTTATGGGAGCTGACGGTCATAAGGTCTGCACCGAGTTTTTTCACATTAAGGGGGGTTTTACCGAATGCCTGTACGGCATCAATGTGAAAAAGTGCGGGAGATCCTTTTCTCTTTATCAGTGAAGCAATTTTATCTACGGGCTGTATTGTGCCCACCTCGTTGTTGACAGCCATAATGCTGACAAGAATTGTTTTTTCATTTACTGCAGTTTCAAGAGCAGCAAAATCGAGTGTGCCGAACTCATCGGTACCGATACGGATAACCTCGAAGCCTTCCTTTTCAAGTCGGTCAAAGGCCTTCTGCACGCTCGGATGCTCCACGGCAGAGGTTATGACTCTGTTGCCTTTTCTTTTATTTGCATATGCTGCACCGAAAACGGCAAGGTTGTTTCCTTCGGTGCCTCCGCTTGTGAAAATAATTTCATCCCTTTCACAGCAGAGACTTTTTGCAACAGTCTCTCTTGCTTTGATAAGAAGAGAATCAGCCTCAATGCCCTTTTCGTGAAGAGAAGAAGGATTGCCCCAACAGTTTTCCAGTGCATCAATCATATTCTTTTTTGCCTTTTCGCACACCCTTGTGGTGGCACTGTTATCCAGATAAGCGCCCATAGGACATACCTCCTCATCATAATCCTTTATATTATACTATAAAGGCAAAAATTATTCAATGGTACATTGTCTAAATAAAGGGATATTTTTGTAAAATTTTCGTAAAATACATTTATAAAATACTAATAATAAATAAAAAATATTATTCGGAGGAGAAAAATGGAAAAGAAAAAGAATGCTATGAGGGCAAAAATTATATGGGTATTATCTGCTTTGTGTGTGGCACTTTTCATTCTTACAGCGATGAATTCTGCAAGAATGAAGGCTCTTGAAAGAGAAAGTGAAGTCCAAAGGCAGAAATATCTTTCGGAGCTTTGCGAAAGTCTGGACAGTATGACGGTGTCTTTAGAAAAAAGTCTGTGCAGTTCAACTGCACAGATGCTTCATAAGAACGGTAATGACCTTTCAAAGCAGGCGGCAGTTGCTAAGGTAAGTCTTTCAGGAATAACAGATGAAAGCATTATAACTGATGAAATGTATAAATTTTTGTCGCAGACAGGAGACTATGCTCTTTATCTTTCGCGCAAGGAAAGGTTTTCACTGTCTCAGGAGGAAAGAAAAAAGCTGAAGGAGCTTCAGGAATATTCGCAGTATTTGTCTGAAGCATTTGAGCGGATAAGCAGTGATTATTATTCGGGGAGAGTAGCCTTTACCAAAAAGGTCAACAGACTTCTTTCGGATGCGGAAAACGAAGGGGTCTCCTTCAGAGATTCTTTCAGCGATGTGCAGCAGACAATGGGAGATTATCCCACTCTTTTGTATGACGGTCCCTTTGCCGACACAGTTATAAACAAAAAGGCTCTCGGACTCAAGGGTAATGAAATTACTCCTGAAGAGGCAAGAAAAAAGGCGGCAGAATATCTGGAGTGCGACGAAAACAAGTTGAAAAGAGAGGCAGATAATCAGGGAGCAATTGAGCTTTATTGCTTTTCTTATAACGGTAAAAGCACAGGTATTACAAAAAAAGGCGGTACGCTTTGTTATATGACCGATTCTTCCTTTGCGGGAGAGGCAGCGATAAGCACTGAGGAGGCT
Organism: Acutalibacteraceae bacterium; assembly: GCA_045613805.1. Lineage (GTDB taxonomy): Bacteria > Bacillota > Clostridia > Oscillospirales > Acutalibacteraceae > UBA6857. The sequence continues at coordinate 16,575 of JAZLBS010000001.1, read as the reverse complement.
GTGAAAAGAGGAAAGGAGTTTCTTGAGAAAGCCGGGTTTCCGAAAAAAATGACGGAAACATATTACAGCACATATGACGGAATATGTACGGTAAATTATGCTTATACAGAGGATGGGATAATATGTTATCCTGATCTCGTTAAGGTGAGTGTTTCTTTGAGTGACGGTAAGGCTGTAGCCTTTGACAGCAGAGGATATCTTATGAATCACAGAAAAAGAGAAGCAGATAAAAAAGAGCTTTCCGTTGAAAAATGCAGAAAAATTCTGTCTCCTGCTCTGTCGGTTATTTCCTCAAGAACAGTGTTTATTCCTCTTGAAACAGGAAAAGAAGCTCTTTGTTATGAGTTTCACTGCAAGGGTGAGGACGGCAAAGAGGTGCTTGTGTATATTAATGCACAAAGCGGAAAGGAAGAAAATGTGCTTCTTCTCCTTTACAGTGACGGCGGAGTGCTTACTAAATAAAAAAATGTACTAACGGAAAAATATGCAAGGCAGCAGTAGAAAAACGAGATTATAACTTAAAATAAACCTTAAATAAAATGTTAATCAAAAGTAAACAAAAACGATTAACTATTGCAAAAATAAGATGAATGTTGTAATATTGTTGTACAAAGATTGATAGTTTTTCATTTTCATAGTTACCTCAATCAAATTCCCAACAAAAAATCCTCGGTTTGTCCGAGGATTTTTTGTTTATTGAAACTGAATATTTATAAAAGCCTTACGCTGATTTCACCACTGTTAAGAATTTTTCTTTCTCCTTGTGATGTGCAGACAATAAGACGACACATAGAATCAATATCCGTTGCTGTTGCTTTATAATCTCCCTCAGAGGAAATGACGGTTATTTCCTTGCCTAAAAAGAACAGACGGCTTTTGTAAAAAGGAAGAAAGCTTTTTTCTTTTATCCCTTTCATATGGTACATAAAGCGATTGAAAATTTCAGCTATAAGCCTTTCGTGCAGACCAACTGAATTTTCCGTAATGCTTCCGGCAATATCTTTAATTTCCTGTGGAAAGCCTTTTTCGGGAGGCGCAAGGTTTATGCCGATTCCTATTATAAGAAAATCAGTACCTTTTTGTGAAAAGGACCCTTCGGTAAGAATTCCGCCTACTTTTTTTCCGCTGACAAAAATGTCGTTAACCCATTTTATGTCTGTTTTAACTCCTGTTACCGATTCTATTGCTTCTGTCGCTGCGACGGCACAGAGAGGAGTAATCAGTGTGCAAAGCTCTGCGGAAAGCTCAGGACGGATAAGAATCGACATATATACTCCTGTGTTTACGGGTGAGAAAAAGGTTCTGCCCTTTCTTCCTTTACCTGCTGTCTGCTTTTCAGCAATATAAAGAAGAGGACCCGGCTCACCGCAAAGAGCAAGTCTTCTGACGTCATCGTTGGTGGAGGCAGTTTCTTTTGCAGTGATTATTTTTAGTTTGCGGTTCTCTTCGTTCAGATAAGCTCTGAGCTTTAAATCATTCATAAAGGTTCTCCTGTTGTTTTCGGTAGGATTTGCAGATTAATATTTTTACAATTTTATGTATATCTATTCTAACATTATCTGTCCTGTAAAAGCAAGAGCGGTTATGGAATTAAGCAAAAATCTATTATTTATTAAGATTTCAGTGTAGTACTTGACAAAAGGGGTGGAAATATATTAAAATGTAAAACAAAGTTATGACTGAGAAATGCATAAAACTTATATTTATACATTTTTCAGCCATTAAAAGGGCGATGCCCGAAAATATTATCCATAGGAGGAACAAATTATGAAAAAATTACTCGCAGTTCTCCTTGCAGCGCTTATGCTCTTCACACTTGCAGCATGCGGCGGCAACGGCGGAGAAGAAACAACCACAGCAGCAGGTGATGAAACCACAGCAGCAGCTACAGGTGAAATCATCAAGACAATTACCACAGGTACAGGCGGCAACACCGGTACATACTATGCTTTCACTACAGCAGTAGGCCAGGTGCTCAGCACAGACGATTACAAGTTCAACGTAATTTCAACAGGCGGTTCACAGGCTAACATTGAAATGATCGCTGACGGTGAAGCTCAGTTTGCTATCGTTCAGAATGACGTTATGAACTACGCTTACGAAGGAACAAACGGCTTCGCAGAAGCTATCACAGGTTTCAAGGCAGTAGCTTGCGTTTATTCAGAGGTTTGCCAGCTCGTTGCTACAAAGGCATCAGGCATCACTTCTATTGCTGATCTTAAGGGTAAGACAGTAGCAGTCGGTGACGTTGGCTCAGGTGTTTACTACAATGCAGTTCAGATTCTTGAAGCAGCAGGTCTTGATATTGATAAGGATATCAAGAAGGTTACAGCTTCCTTCGGTGATTCAGCTACTCAGCTTAAGGATGGCTCAATTGATGCAGCCTTCATTACTGCAGGTGCTCCCACAACCGCTATCACAGACCTTGCTACTACTACAGAAGTAGTTCTCGTTGACCTCGGTAACGATATTATCGATTCTCTCATCGAAAAGTATCCCTTCTACGAAAAGTTTGAAGCAACAGCTGAAAACACTAAGTACGCTTTCGTAACAGATACAGTAAACACAGTTGCTATCAAGGCTACATTCGTTGTTTCCGACAAGATGAGCGACGATCAGGTTTACGAAATCACAAAGAACCTTTGGGAAAAGCAGGCTGATATAGCTATTGCTCATGCAAAGGGTAACGAAATGGTTAAGGAAAATGCAGTAGCAGCCGTAGGTAAGGTTCCCGTACATCCCGGTGCTGAAAAGTACTATAAGGAAATCGGCGTTATCGCATAAGTTTTTTGTAAAATACAATTTAATCATTGACTGAATAAATAAATGCTGCATGACCTGCAGCATTTATTTGGCTTAATAAATCAAAAAATTTTTATTAAAAATCAATTTTAAAAGGAGGCAGATTCATGGACAAAAACAAAATTGTTGAAGTTGACGAAGCGGTTGATGCCGATGCGATTATGCAGGAATTTGACCGAGAAAGTAACGTCCGTGTATTCACAGGCTGGAGAAAGAAAGTCATAACAGCTCTTATGGCTGCCTTCAGCGTTTATGTGGTGCTTATGGCTCTGGTTATGCAGAATGCAACCAAGCACACAAAGCTTACTACATTTATGGCCTTTATTATGTTTATGGGATATATTATTTTCCCGGCATATAAAAGCCAGACAAAAAAAATCAATTATGTTCCCTTCTACGACATAATATTAGCTGTAGTCGGTGCGGGTTCGTTCCTTTATTATACCATATTCCAGGAAGACATCATTATGATGTCGCGAAGAATAGGGACTTTACAGATTGTAATTGCACTCATTGCCATTGTTCTTATGGTTGAGCTGTGCCGAAGGGCGGTCGGGTTGCCGATTATATTTGTTGTAGGTGCATTTGTTGCCTATGCATCAATCAAAGCTTTTACGGCAAATCCCGATATTGCGCTGAGAAGTCTTATGTACAGTCTCTTCTATGATGTTGCAAACGGACTTTTCTCAACTCCTGTATATGTCTGTACGACATTTATTGTATTGTTTATTATTCTCGGTGCTCTTCTTGAAAGAACGGGCATCGGCACATTCTTTGTTGATCTTGCAAACTCAATTGCAGGCTCATCCATCGGCGGTCCTGCAAAGGTTGCCGTTATCTCAAGTGCTCTTGAGGGCATGTATTCAGGCTCATCTGTTGCAAATACAGTAGGAAGCGGATCTATTACAATTCCTATGATGAAAAAGACAGGATATAAGCCTGAATTTGCGGCAGCAGTTGAGGCAGCAGCTTCAACCGGCGGACAGATTATGCCTCCCATTATGGGTGCAGCTGCCTTCCTTATGGCTGAAATGACAGAAATGCCCTATTCAAAAATTGCCGTAACTGCAATTCTTCCTGCTGTTCTTTATTTCATGGGTATCTTTATGATGATTCACTTTGAAGCAAAGAAGTTAGGTCTTAAGGGCCTTCCGAAGGATGCACTTCCTAAATTCGGCAAGCTTATGCTGAAAAACGGATATCTTCTTACTCCGATTCTTATGCTTGTTCTTGCTATGAATAAGTTCAGCGCAGGTATTTCAGCATGTATTGCTATCATGGGTGCTCTTATTGTTTCTCTTGTTCCTAAAAAGCTTGACAAGAACAATGTGTGGAGACTTGTTTTCCCTGCACTTCCCGCTGTGACATTCCTTATCATATGGCTCATAGGCGGACAGGTAAGCACAGCAATTCTTGTGGGTATAGTTTTAAGCGTGGCTCTTTCCTTTCTTACAAAGGACACAACAATTCTTACTCCTAAGGTTGTTGTTGAATCTCTTGAAAACGGTGCGAAAAATACAATCGGTGTTTCTGTTGCCTGCGGTATGGCGGGTCTTATCTCCGGCGTTGTTACAATGACTGCTCTCGGTCAGCTTCTCATCAGCACACTTGTTCCCATTGCTGAAAACAGTATGTTCCTTGCATTGTTCCTTACAATGCTTTGCTGTATCGTTCTCGGTATGGGTGTTCCCACAACTGCAAACTATGTTATTATGGCTACAATCACCGCACCTATTCTTATCAAGATGGGTCTTCCCGTGCTTGCGGCTCACATGTTTGTGTTCTATTTCGGTATTGTTGCTGATATTACACCTCCCGTTGCTCTTGCTGCGTATGCGGGTTCGGCTATTGCAAAATCGAATCCGATGAAAACCGGTGTTACGGCAACGAGACTTGCAATCACAGCCTTTATTGTTCCTTATATCTTTGCTTACAGTCCTCAGATGCTCTTTATCGGTGCTGAATGGTATGATGTGCTTCTTATAATAATTACTTCTGTTATCGGTATCTACGCTGTTGCAGCAGGTATGGAAGGCCATATGTTCACAAAATGCCCCTGGTGGCAGAGATTGATGCTTTTGGGCGGCGGTCTTCTTCTCATTATTCCCGGTGTGGTTACGGACCTTGCGGGTGTTGCACTTACAGCTTTTGTAATTATTTTCCAGAAGCTTAAAGAGGAAAAGAAAAACGGCGGAGCTCCGGAAAGCGTAAATGTAAATGCCGCATAATTGAATAAATATCTATTTAACCGATGTATTCTTCGCTGAAGAGTACATCGGTTTTGCATTATTATTCACGAATTATTTACTTTAACACCTTGACAAAAACAAGCAAAACGAGTAAATTATAGGTAATACTTATTAATATGGAGACATATACAATCTCAGATTAAAGGAGAGAAATAATAATGAAAAAAGAAATTAAAATTGCAATCGCTGTTGTGCTCAGCATATGGTTCTTTGTTATGGGTTTTGAGCTGGGTATTTATAAGGAAAGAAAGGCTCACATTCAGGAAAACAATGAGGTAGTCAACACAGTTAATCCCACAACTCAGCCTACTGCTCAGCCGACAACACCTCCCACAACATTACCCTCTACAACTCAGCCGACAACACCTCCCACCACTCTTCCTCCCGTAATCGATCCTAACCAGAGTTCAACTGCTCCCACAGAGCAGCCTTCTTCACAGGCTCCTTCAAATGATCCTTCCTCTCTTTCAAAGGCTCAGGTTATCGAAAAGATGAACGGATATATGAAGACACTTAAGGCAGAGCAGAATGTTAAGGCACATAAGGCTGAAAATATCACTGTTGAGATTACAGAATGCTCCGTTCCCGCGGCAGTAAGCCTTATCAACAACGTAATTTCAGGTATTGCAGGTGCTGAAGAGCTTGACTACTCTTTTGCAAACGGTGCTACAGCATCAGGCGAAACAATGTTCGCTATCATTCCTCCTACAAATAAGGACTTCCTTCTTACAGACGCAGGTGTTCTTACAGCTACAGCCAAGGCTTCAGGTGCAGATACAGTTTATACTGCAGTTCTTGTGGAAGAAAACACAACAATTTCTGTACCGTCACCCGCTCACAACTCAACAGCAATCGGTTATCTTGATATAGCTTCTCTTGACCTTCCCGGTGTAACAATGTCAGAGGCTGATATGCATTATCCCGGTTCAACCGTCGAAATCACTGTAGGTGCTGACGGAAAGGTTACAAAGCTTGTAAACAAAATGCCTATGGACGGTAAGGTTACTGCAAAGATTTCGTTCTTTAACGGTAATGCTTCCTTCAAGGGCGGACTTGATGAAAACTGGACCTTTACCTATTGATTCACACAAAAATAATAAAAGAGCAACTACGGTTGCTCTTTTAATTTTTTATTGTAAAGTAATCTTATTCAAACACCTTTTTGAAAAGGTCAAGCCTGGATGCCTTCATGACGATGCTGCTGGCGTGAGAGCAGACTGTACCGAGAAGCTTATTACCTACACTCATAAGATGGGCATCTGCACCGAATACCATATCTGCCCTTTTGTTTTTCATGCCCCTGAGAATAAGGTCACACATTTTTTCGCAATCCGTGCTGATGAAGTCCATGACTTTCTGAGCTTTGCTTTCAACCTTTGCTCCCTGATTGCGGAAAATGTTTGTTTTAGTAAATCCGGGACACACAAGACCTATGTAGCATTCTTTTCTGTATTCCTCTCTTACTGCGTCGGTAAGACTTTTCAAAGCTGCCTTGCTTGCCGAGTAAACGGACGTACCGGCGAGTGAACAAAGAGCAGCTGAGGAGGCAATGTTGACAATTGCGGCACTGTCCGATTCAAGAATAAGAGGCATAAGGCAGTTCATTGAATAAAGACAGGAATAAAAATTTATGTGCATTGCTCTGTCGAGCTCTTCGACAGAATAATTAAGGAATCGGTCAAATTTCGGTAAGATGCCTGCATTGTTAATAAGAATGTCAGGTCTGAGATTCTCATTTTTTATCGTTTCAGCAAATTCTTCCCAATTCTCTTTTACGGAAACGTCGAAGGTATAATAGGTGAAGCATTCACTTTTACTTCCGAGGGAGTTTTTCAGATTAAGAAGTCTTTCTTCGTTTCGGGCAATGCCTATAACCTTGCATCCGTGTTCCTTTATCAGTTTTTCGGTTATATCCTTGCCGATACCGCTTGAAGCGCCCGTAAGAATAACTGTTTTATTGTCATACCAGCATTTATTCATTTTAATACACCTTTATTTTTCTTAAGATTTTCTTATATAATATCACCGGAGGAGCATAGTAATGTTAATAATATATTAACAAAAAACAACTAAAAAAGGAAAGCAATAAAAATTAAAACGATTAAAGATGTTTCTAAATATTGACAAATGTATTTTTTTAGTCTATAATCAAGATAAATAGGTGTCACTATACACCGATTATTATGTAAATTGGAGGAATCCTTATGAAAAAAGCATTATCAATCATTCTTTCTGTGCTTGTTGTATTTTCAATGCTCGGCATGTGTGCTGCTGCTGAGGAGGAAACAGGTAACGAAGCTGCTACTGATCTTGTAACAGTTACATTTATCGTTGATGGCAAGGTATACGGAGTTGTTAACACAAAGCCCGGTCTTATTTTTGTTGACCGCGTTTCAAAGGGCGGAGATGCAGAACTCGGTGTTCCCGCAAAAGCTCCTGCAGACGGAAAAGAATTTATTTTCAAGCACTGGGAAGTAGCAAAGAATGTTACAGTTGACGAAAACGGTAACTATACCTATGAGCCTACAGGTATAACAACATTTACAGCTAATATTCCAGCAGCAGAAGAAGACGTATATTATTTTGCTGTTTTCGCTGAAGAAGATGTTGTTGAAAACCAGTCCTTCTGGGCATTTGTAAAGTCGATCTTTGAAAGAATCAATATGATTTTTGAATACTTCGCAAAGGTATTTGAAGGCGTAATTGATTTCTAAGATAAAACTAACTATACTGTTGCCGTACTTATCAGTACGGCAGCTTTTTTTCTTACAAGATATTTCTGTCTGTTTTTTCATTGACAAATAATTCTGTAGATGGTATATTTATTAGTAGTCAGAATTCTAACCTTGTGAAAAGAGAGGTATGTTATGAGCATTTATACAAAGGAAGACATAATCCGCATAACTAAGGATGAAAAGGTAAGCTTTATCAATTTGCAGTTTACGGATATTTTAGGTACACTCAAAAGCGTTTCCGTAACCACAAGCCAGCTCGAAAAGGCTCTGAATAACCGTTGTATGTTTGACGGATCATCCATTGACGGCTTTGTAAGAATTGAAGAAAGCGATATGTGCCTTTATCCTGATCTCGACTCTTTTGTGATTTTACCCTGGGATGAAAGCTCAGGAAAAACTGCACGTCTTATCTGTGACGTATATAACTCTGACGGAACACCTTTCGAAGGTGATCCCCGTTATGTTCTTCGCAGAGCTATTGCGAGAGCAGCAAGCATGGGATACACATGTAATGTTGGTCCTGAATGTGAATTTTTCCTTTTCCACAAGGATGAACAGGACAAGCCTACTACCAGAAGCTACGATAAGGGCGGCTATTTTGATTTAGGCCCTGTAGACAGAGGTGAGGGCTGCCGCAGAGATATTTGTCTCTGTCTTGAAAAGATGGGCTTTGAGATTGAAGCCTCTCACCATGAAAATGCACCTGCACAGCATGAAATTGATTTTAAATACGATGAAATTTTAAAAACTGCTGATAATGTTATGACCTTTAAATATGTTGTAAAAAACCTTGCCAATCAGCATAACCTTTATGCAACCTTTATGCCTAAGCCGATTTACGGTGTCTGCGGTTCAGGTATGCATATAAACCTTTCACTTTTCAACGGAGACAAAAATGTGTTCTGTGATGAAAGCGACGAAAGAGGTCTCAGTGAGGTTGCTTATAACTTCATTGCAGGTGTTATGCACCACATAAAGGCAATTACAGTTCTTACAAATCCCATTGTAAACTCCTATAAGAGACTTGTTCCAGGATACGAAGCTCCTGTATATATCGCATGGAGCGCAAAAAACAGAAGTCCTCTTATCCGTATTCCCACAGCAAGAGGAACAGGTACAAGAATAGAGCTTCGTAATCCCGATCCTGCCGCTAATCCCTATCTTGTAATGGCTGCAATTCTTCAGGCGGGTCTTGACGGTGTGGAAAAGAAAATGACACCTCCTGCTCCTGAGGATTCAAACATCTTCAAGCTTACTGTTGATGAAAGAAGAGAAGCAGGTATTCATTCTCTTCCTAAAACTCTTTATGATGCAGTAAGAGAATTCAGAAAGAGTGATTTTGCCAAGGAAGCAGTCGGTGCTCATGTATGGCAGAAGTACAGAGAGGCCAAGGAAGAGGAATGGCGTGAATACAGCACAAGAGTTTCTCAGTGGGAAATTGACAAATATCTCGGCAAGTATTAATTTATGAGTGTATTCAGGGCAACAGCAAACAGAGCTGCTTGCCCTGTTTTATCCCTGAAAGGTGTTTAAATAAATGGAATACAAAATTAATCCGATGGCTTTTACGGGTATTTTTCCCGTTCCTAATTCATTGGTTGACGAAAATATAAGGCTTGCAAGCGTAGTTCAGCTGAAGGTTATTCTGTATATGCTCCGTCACAGTAATGACGGTATGGCTGAAACGGAAGTAATAGCACAGGCCCTTTCTCTGGAAACGGATGATGTCAGGGATGCAATGATTTTTTGGAGCGAAAGAGGCGTTCTTGTAAAAGACGGACAGGCGCCTGCTGCTTTACACGTTACAGAAAAGAAAAATGAAAAAGCAGAAGTAAAAAAAGAAGAACCTGTAAAACGAGAAAAAAAGGTGGCTGAAATACCAATCTCACGCCCTTCGTTTGAACAGGTGGCTGCAAGAATCAAGGAAAGCGATGAAGTGACTGTCCTTCTTCAGGAGGCACAGGCGGTGCTCGGAAAAACAATTGGATATGACGGTCAATCGGTGCTTATAATGCTTATGGACAGCTACGGTCTTCCTACTGAGGTTATTCTTATGGCATTGGAATATGCAGTTTCTCTTAAGAAGACAAGCTATTCCCATATTGCCCGTATAGGTAAACGGTGGAGTGAGCTTGAAATTGATACCTTAGAGGCTGCAATGCAGTACATAGAGGAGCATAATGTAGTTGATGAAACCTGGAATAAGCTTCGTGAGGTTACGGAAATTTCTAACCACCATCCGACAGAAAAGCAAAGAAAATATATGGTTGCGTGGGTTAAGGAATACGGATACGATGTTGATATTATCTATTGTGCCTATGAGGAGTGTATCGACAATACAGGCAAAATGAGTATGCCCTATATGGATAAGATAATCCGTTCCTGGCACGACAAAGGCGTAAAGACTCTTTCTGATATACAGAACGAGAGAGCAAAGTGGGAAACAGAAAAGCAGAAGCGTTTTTCAAAGGATAAGAAAAAATCAGAAAAAACTGAAGGCGATGCCTCTTATGACATTGATGAATATATGAAGAAATCCCTTAATCTGCAATATGTTAAAAAGGACAATAAAAGCGGGGTGTGATTATGGCTTATAAGAAAAGCGTATATCAGAGAGCAAAGGAAATTTTAGACGAAAGAAAAAGAACCGCCGAAGCACAGGCAGAGATGAGACATTCTGAGGTTGTAATGAAATGTCCTGAAATCCTTGATATTGAAAGGGAGATGGCTCAGTGCGGTGCCGATGTTGTTAAGGCTGTAGGCATGGGCGGAGATGTGGCTGAATATGTCAGAACTCTTGCGATGAAAAATCTTGCTGCTCAGGATAAAAGAAAGGCTTTACTTAAAAATGCAGGATTTTCCGAAAATTATCTTGATGTTAAATATAGCTGTATTGTCTGTAAGGACACAGGTTCTCACGACGGATATTATTGCCCGTGCTACAAGAAGCTCATCCGTGATGTGGCAAGAGAAGACCTTGATGCTAACTCACCCATAAAAAAATGCAGCTTTGACAATTTTTTGACGAATTATTATCCCGATATCAAGGATCCTGTTTTGTGCGTTAATCAGAGAGAGCATATGATTAACACTCTTAATTTCTGTAAGGCATATGCGGAGGATTTTTCTCTCAGCTCAAAGGGGATTATTATGATAGGCAAAACAGGACTCGGCAAAACGCATCTTTCTCTTGCTATTGCCAACCGAGTTCTTGAAAAAGGGTATGATGTATATTATGACAGCATACAGTCGATTATGTATAAGCTTGAAAAGGAGCATTTCGGAAGGATTTCTCCTGAAGAAAGCATAAAAGATGATGTGCTCGGATGCGATCTTCTTATTATTGATGATCTCGGAGTTGAATTTACCACACAGTTTACTGTAAGTGAGCTTCATAACATCATCAATACCCGTATGCTCCGTTCATTGCCTACTATTATCAGCACAAATCTTGAGCTTTCAGAGCTTGAAGAAAAATATACCCAGAGAATTGCGTCGAGGATTATGGGCAGTTGCTATCCTTTAAGATTCTGCGGTAAGGATATCAGACAGATGAAATAAGCATATATCTCAAAACAGAAAGCCACAACAGGCTTTCTGTTTTGAGAATTGAAAGAAAAATTTTCTTTTTTCAGTAAAAACTCTTGATTATGTAGCATACTTTTAGTATAATCTAAAAGCAAATTAAATATGCTGGAATAGCTCAGTTGGTAGAGCAGCGCATTCGTAATGCGCAGGTCGCGTGTTCGAGTCACGTTTCCAGCTCCAATGATTGACCCCTTGAAGTTCAAAGCTTCAAGGGGTTTCGTATTGTGATACTTAACTGCTATGTTCGTCAATGATGTTTGTATGGAATCCGGAATAAAGTTTTCTGCAATTGGCCGAAAAACGAAGTTATCTCCTTTGGTCATGTACTACCGCTCCTGCTTTTAGTCCCGGGAGAGTTTGAATAAAAAAAAGTAAGTGACAACTTTTTCAAAGTTATCACTTACTTTTGGCGCGCTGTAAGGGACTCGAACCCCTGACCTACTGGTTCGTAGCCAGTCACTCTATCCAGCTGAGCTAACAGCGCATTTGCTTTTGCCAAAGTATATTATCATAAATGAAGACACTTGTCAATGATTTTGAGAAATTTTTTTATTAATTTAACACTGTTTATAATTGCTATTTGTTTTTCTTTGTGATATTATCTTTTTATAAACAAAAAAAGGAGATAAGAAAATGAATATATGGCACGATATTAATTCTGAAAGAATAAAGGTGGAAAACTTTGATGCGGTTGTAGAAATCAGTAAGGGAAGCAAGATGAAATACGAGCTCGACAAGGAAACAGGTATGCTCCGCCTTGACAGAGTTCTCCACACCTCTACTCACTACCCTGCAAACTACGGCTTTATCCCTCGTACTTACGCACCTGACGGTGACCCCTTGGATGTTCTTATTCTGTGTTCTCAGAGAATAGAGCCTATGTCACTTGTCGAGTGCTATCCTATCGGTGTTATTACCATGCTTGATAACGATGCCGCCGACGATAAGATTATTGCTATTCACAGCGGTGACCCCACATATAACAGCTATACTGACATCAGTCAGCTTCCTAAGCATATCTTTGACGAGATGGTACATTTCTTCTCCGTTTACAAAATGCTTGAAAATAAAACTACGGTTATTGATGAAGCCAAGGGCGCAGATGTGGCAAAAGAAATTGTAAAGGATTCTATTGACCGTTATAAAGAGCTTTTTGTCGGAGATGTCAGATGAGGCTTTATATGCCCTCTTACTGTGCCGGCTTCAAATGCTCTGCTGACAAATGCAGTGATAACTGCTGTATAGGATGGGAAATAGACATCGACGAAGAAACGGCAGAATTTTATTCCCGTGTTGCGGGCGATTTCGGAGCAAGATTAAAAAAGAATATTGCTCACGGTGAATGTAGCTCATTTATCCTTAAGGGTGAGCGCTGTCCATTTCTTAATGAAAAGAATCTTTGTGATATTATAATCAATCTCGGTGAGGAGCACCTTTGTCAGATATGCACCGACCATCCGAGATATTATGAGTGGTTCGGAGCTTTTAAGGAAGGCGGTGTGGGACTTTGCTGTGAGGAGGCTGCTAAGCTTATTCTTACGGCTGAAAATCCTACGGCTTTTGAAGAGACGGAAATTGCCTTTGAGGAAAACGATGAATTTGATGAAAATCTTTTTGCGGTCCTTTTTGAGGCAAGGAATATTATCTTTTCTATTCTCACCGATGAAAAGTACAGTATAAAAGAAAAAGTTGCAGAGCTTCTTTCTTTTTCTGAGCAGCTTCAGATTAATATTGATAACTACGAAGATGTTATTCCCGAAAGCTATGAGGTAATCCTTCCGTGCGAAGGAGAGATGCTTTCTGTGTTGAAAAGCATCCGTATGCTGGAGCCTATTGATGAAAAATGGACGGAATACCTTGAAAGTATAATTGACAGCTTTGAAAAGACGGCTTCCGAGACTGATATATCACATTATCAGAAAAATCTGCTTATCTATTTTATATACAGATATTTTCTCAAGGGTACTTTTGACGGAGAGATTCTTTCAAAGGTGAAGCTTGCCTGTGTAAGTACTGCAGTTATTTCTCATTTTATATGTGAAACCGACGGCAGTCTCGCTGAGACGGTAAATATATGTAAGCTCTTTTCAAAGCAGCTTGAATACAGTCAGGAAAATATAGATATGCTTTGTGAAATGTTTTATGAAGAAGAATTTTACGAAAGCGGAAAAATAGTCGGTCTTTTATGACCTGAAAGGAAAAATAATGGCAGATACAATTTATAAAGAAATAAGAAAAAAACACAGTCTTACCCGTGATGAGGTTTGCGATAAGGCACTTGATATGGGACTTCCCATTCAGCCTGAAAGACTTGAAAGAATTGAAAACGGAAAATATTCCATCAATCCCGAAGAGGTTCTTCTTCTTGCCAAGGTTTACGGTGAGCCGACAATGTGCAATCATTACTGCTCCAAGGAATGTCCGATCGGTGAAAAGTATGTGCCCGAGGTTAAGGTAAAGGATCTTGCACAGATTGTTCTTGAAATGCTCGCTTCACTTAATTCCATGAAAAGCAGCCAGGAAAGACTTATTGAAATCACAGCTGACGGAAAGATAGATGATGATGAAATAAAGGATTTTGTTTTTATCCAGAAGGAGCTTGAAAGAATTTCTGTTACCGTGGAAACTCTCCAGCTGTGGGTGGAACAGATGCTGGCTGATAATAAGATAAACTTAGACAAATATAACGAGATAAAGAATGGCTGAAAATAGCTTCATCTGTTTTCAGATACAAAGGTACCTCCTCTACATAAGCAGGGGAGGTTTTTAATTTTTTGCACAAACTGCAAATTAAGTGTGGAAAATTTGCACTCTTTGTTATTCACTTTCTGTTTTCTGCGGTGTATTATATATTCACAGGATAAAACAAAAGCAAAATAAAGGAAGGGTTTTGAAAATGCCGCCTGCGTAAATTAATTCTCTTGACAAATAAAAGGGAATAATTTAAAATGAAATTACAGAAAAATATGAAGAAGGAGCTGATGAGTATGAAAGAAGATGTACTGCTCTGGCTGGGTGCTACGGTGATACTCTTTATCGCTGAGGCGGTTACGGTTAATCTTGTAACCATCTGGTTTGCTCTCGGTGCACTTGCGGCGTTCATTGCTGCAATCTGCGGAGCGCAGCTTTGGCTACAGATTACTCTGTGCCTGGTCGTGACGGTTCTGACTCTCATTTTCACACGTCCTATCGCAAAGAAACACATCAACGGAAAGCATGAAGCTACCAATGCAGATGCGGTAATCGGTAAAACTGCAATTGTTACCGAAGCTATCGACAATATTGCTGCAAAGGGGTCAGTTTCCTGTATGGGTAAGATCTGGACGGCAAGAAGTGAAAATGATGAAAAAATCGCTCAGGATGAAGAGGTTACTGTACGTAAGATTCAGGGCGTAAAACTTATAGTCTCGCCGAAAAACGGCTGACGAATAAACAAAAAATCTAACATAAAAAGGAGAATGTATTATGGAATTCGCATTACCGATTTTAATTATCTTGGTTTTAATCATCGCTGTGCTTATCAAAAACATCCGCGTTGTACCTCAGGCAAAGGCAATGGTCGTTGAACGTCTCGGTGCATACAAGGGAACCTGGGAGGTAGGTCTCCATTTCAAGGTGCCCTTCATCGAAAGAATTGCAAAGACTGTATCTCTTAAGGAACAGGTTGTAGACTTCCCTCCTCAGCCTGTTATCACAAAGGATAACGTTACAATGCAGATTGACACCGTTATTTACTTTGAAATTACAGACCCGAAGCTTTATACCTATGGTGTTGAGCATCCTCTCACAGCTATCGAAAATCTTACTGCAACAACTCTCCGTAATATCATCGGTGATCTTGAGCTCGACCAGACTCTTACATCCCGTGATGTTATCAACACAAAGATGAGAAGCATTCTCGACGAAGCTACAGACCCCTGGGGCATCAGAATCAACCGTGTTGAGCTTAAGAATATTATGCCTCCCAGAGAGATTCAGGAAGCTATGGAAAAGCAGATGAAGGCTGAACGTGAACGCCGTGAATCTATCCTTAAGGCAGAGGGGGAAAAGAAATCTGCTATCCTTCTTGCAGAAGGTGAAAAGGAATCTGCCATTCTTCGCGCTGATGCTGAAAAGCAGGTTCGTATTCTCGAAGCTGAAGGTCAGGCTGAGGCTATTCTTAAGGTTCAGCAGGCTACCGCAGAGGGTATCAAGCTTATCAATGAAGCCGGTGCTTCCGAACAGGTTATCCGAATCAAGGCTCTCGAAGCCTTCCAGGCAGCTGCTGACGGTAAGGCAACAAAGATTATCATCCCTTCGGAAATTCAGGGACTTGCAGGCTTAGCCGCAGGACTTACAGAGGTTATCAAGGAAAAGTAATCTTAAAAAAGTAATTAAAGTAAAATTAAATGAGGGACTGTACATTAAATACAGTCCCTTATGTTTTTGGGGGTTAAAGGAAACGGAGGTAAAATAAAATGAAAAGATTTAACAGTATAATGTGGGGTGCAGTTCTCATTGTAGGAGGTTTACTCTTCTCTCTTAATGTACTGGAAATAACAAACATAGACTTTTTCTTTGAGGGTTGGTGGACATTCCTTATTATAGTACCCTCATTTATCGGTCTCTTTACTACTAAAGAAAAGATACTTAACGGTCTTGCTTTATTCGCCGGTACGACAGCATTCCTTTGTATCCGTGAGATTATAACTTTCGTTATGCTGCTTAAGCTTATTCTGCCCGTGCTGATTATCCTCGTTGGTGTGAAGCTGGTTTATTTGGGTGTGGCAGGAACCAGAAAGGCATAAGTTAATATATTATTGTATAAGAAAAGACAGACTTTCGGGTGAGAGGGTCTGTCTTTATCATTTGTAGGATAACGCTGTAGGGAACGTTCTTGACCGTTCTGTGTGACATAATAAATGACCATTAACAAAAAACGCAAAAAGACTTTTTTGAAGTAGTCAGGATATGTTCTTTTTTTACGGATATATAGAAAGAAAGGACGGAACGATCAAGACCGTTCCCAACAAATATTAGTATACCCCATATAGTGCAAAAGGAAGAAAAGATAAAGAGGGCACAAGATATAGTGGTGTATTTTAGCTCGTCACCAAAAACACCCGGCGAGGAGTACAGAAAGAGAGAAACGTCGGCAAAATATCCAAAAAAAATATCGAAAAACTGTTGACAAAGACGGAAAGAGGTGGTAATATAAACAA